>VRZD01000071.1 GCA_016743235.1 Pantanalinema sp. GBBB05
TCAAGAGCGGTTTGACAAGGTTCGGAAAGGACAGTAGCATCGAGACATCATTTTTTAATTCTTGGGGGTCAGAATACTATTTTCTGTCCCCTTTCTTTCTGTCTTAAGCTTTCTTTCAACACTTCTGTATGTAATCATCTCGCTGTCGTGATTCAAGTTCTTGGAAGACCTGCTCTGTTTCGTCCAGAATAATGAGCTTGAGTCTTGGCGATAGGCAAGACTGCTGAATCGGATAGGTGCGAAGTAGAATTAACATTTGTCTATCTGGCTTAGACAAAATCCCAACCATCAACGAGATCGCGTACCCTGCTAGATACAATCCCAAATCTTTGGCGCGAATAACCGGACAGGCGGGATGTTGTGGATCTATCTCCCACAATAACTCTGATGCCTGCCAACGAATTTCATCGTCTTGAGTTAACTGGATTAACTGAACTAGTGCTGCTGAAGGTGCTAAGTTGATTGGCGCAGTTAAGGCGTTTTCAGACTATTGCAGATAAAGCTGGTTGACCCACGTTACCATCGCACATTGAGCAGAATGATTTCGGGCAAGTGATTTCGTCACTTGAGGGGAGAGGGAGCAGACACCGCCAAGAAAGCAGGTGTGTTTGGGATGACCTACCTTACCACTCATCAGTTTGTGCGACATAACCGTCCCAAGTACCAATCTACTCACATGATCAAATACTGATGCTACTATCGCTTACTCCTTATCTGATGATCAGTAGTTGGCTAACTAACTGGTTCCAAGCTCAGCTGCTGTTTACTTGTCAAAGTCATGGCAATTTTTTTCTCGTAATAGGCAGCCTCATTAATAAAAATAGGGTAAACGGTGTTTTCTCCTCGGTAAGGAATTGATTCTCCTGTAAATTTAAGAAACATCGGTTCGCCATCGGATAAAGGTTCATAGTCTTTGAACTGAAGGCTAGGATGAATAACGGCTTGCAGTTCACCCGATGAATCTCTGGGATAGTCTACAGATGACATGACCTGGTACACATTTAAACTCGATGGCGCAGATAAAACCTTTCCCTGATTCATGGCATCGAGATAATCCAAAATGGCATGAACTAATTGTTCTGTTTGCTGCAAATAATCAGCATTGAGCACACCTTGGGCAATCGCACCAACTTCAATCGTGCAGCCTAGGGGTGAGAGCGATCGCAACATTGGAGCATCTTGGTTACACTGCACCCCACAACAAATGCGAACCAATGGATTTAGTGTGCTTAGATAGGCCGCTAATCGCAGATTAACAGGATCTTTACTGGACGGTAAAATCGTCAAGCCCATGTTCGCAGTTGTGCTGTGAAGATCAATAATCACGTCAGCGTTGGGCTGGGATTTTGGCCCCAGTTGGGCAGCAATTTTTTTAGCACGTCTATCTTCGTAGCTTGTTAATGCTGGATTAGCCAAATCTCCGTTGGCAAAACAACGATTCAAATCACGATCAATATAACGTCGATTGGCTGCGATTGCCTTGGGATTCGCTAATAAAGTAGCGCATTCAAGACTTTTTCGATGTAACAAATGTGGGTATTTCTGAAACTTTTTGACCAGGTAAATCCCTGTCAATTCGTTTCCATGCGTTCCACCAACGATCACAACTCGTCGAATTAAGCTTGACATGATAGAAAACCTCCCCGGAGACATGGGGCATTCAAGTCTTCGTGCCCGTCCCACTCAAGATAAACCAACCCCCTACTATACTTCAAGCTCTAAATTATTATAATACTATATATTTAAACTATAGTTAGTAGTGTCGTGGAACTTCGTCATCTTCGTTATTTCGTTGCGGTTGCCGATGAGCTGAACTTTAGCCGTGCAGCAGAACGGTTGCAGATCGCCCAGCCACCATTGAGTCAGCAAATTCAAGCTCTAGAATCCGAATTAGGTGTTCAGCTATTCGACCGTAAAAAGCGCCCGATCCACTTAACGGAGGCGGGACAAGCATTTTTAGAAGAAGCGCGTTCAACTCTAGCAAACCTAAAACAGGCGATACGCAAAACACAACGTATCCACCAAGGGGAATTAGATCATTTGACAGTAGGCTTCACTAGCTCAATGGCTAACGGTGTTTTACCCAGCATTCTGCGGACTTTTCGGCAATGCTATCCAGAGACAAATCTGATCTTACGGGAAGCCAATAGTGTTTCCCAAATTCAGGGATTGCGCGATCACCAGACCGAAGTTGTTTTTGCCTATCGAACTCCTGCTCTAATTGAAGCCAAGGATCTAGAAGTGACACTTCTCTCAGAAGAAGCACTAGTAGCTGTTTTACCCCAACATCATCCGCTAACAATTCAATCCACAATTTCACTGATTGATCTAGCGGACGAAGAGTTTATTATGCCTCTCCGTCCAGTTGTGTCTGGTTTATCAGAGCAAATTTACACTTTATGTGCTCAATCAGGATTTGTTCCTAAGGTGGCTCAAGAAGCGATTTTTATGGTCACAATTTTGGGGCTAGTTGCAGGCGAAATGGGTATCAGCATTCTGCCCTCCAGTGTACAAAATCTTCGACGCGAAGGAGTCACTTATTGCCCAATTCAAGAAGAGGCGATCGCCAATCCATTAACTGTCGTTCGGCGGCAGGAGCATTCATCACCGATCTTGCAGAAATTCATCGATATCGCTAGAAATGTAGCAAATCAGAAACCTGCCACATTTACAACTTTATAGAATCCATTTGGGATCTATATTATTACAGTTGTAGATGGGGTTCTTTGCATAACCCCCATGACTGAGGACGGCAATAATGGCGCGATCGCGAATGGCAGTCTTCTCCTCAAACTTCAGGGCCTGCCAAATCTGGGCTAGCTCGTCTACATCAATGTGATCGGCTTCTGGTTCTGGTTGCCGTTCCAAGTCGATCGCATCGGTGGGCAACGGCTGGTTCATGGGATAGCCATTGCTCCGGCGCAGCCACCCATAAAATGCCTTCAGCGTATTCAGCGCATGGTTGACCGAAGTTGCCTTCAGCCCCTTGAGCTTCAACTCGCGTCGATACTTCCCAATATCACTGGGAGTCACATCCAACCACGATCGATTGCACCAAGCGACAAACCTGACCAACTGCCCCCGATAAACCCGCTGGGTATTATCCGATTTCCCCGCCTGCCGCAAGAATTCCTCAATCTGCCAGTGGCGTAGATCGGGTAGTTCTTCGGGTCGAGGGTCTGGTTTCTTACCCCCCTCGATCGGCACAATGACGATTTCCGGGAGAGAACGCGGCGCAATCGATAAAACAGGATCAGAAGGTGGTGAAGTCATCGTTGAGGAAAAAGTGGGATGGTTTTCAGATAGAGATAATTTCACTTATCTCTATCAGATTATTCTAAGAATATTATCACCACTCCTCGGAAATACTAGCGATTCAGGCATAATAGGGGGGCTTTCTGGAGCAGAGGCAGATGGGGCGATCGCTCAATGAAAAGTGCTGGGCGTGCATTTTGTTGACGGCAGCTGAAGCACCAGTTAAAGCGATCGCGGCTCCGAACCAGTCCATGCGATCGGGCATTACGTTGTCTATTTTCCATCCCCAGATGATGGACAGGATAATGAAAAAACCACCATATGCGGCATAGGCTCGTCCAAAGTTAGCAGGTTGAAGCGTTGCCACAAATCCATAGGCAGTCAGTCAAAGTACTCCGCCCGATGCCAGCCATTTTTGCCTTCCCGTACCCACAACCACACCAGGTAGCCACCTCCAATTTCACACAAACCTGCCAGGATGAAGTAGAGCAGCGATCGCAGAATAGCCATGTTACGCATCTATACTCTGGACGGAGTATGGCATAGCCGTTGCCACCATCAATCCCCAAATCAATCCAAATCGGATTTTGGAGGATTGTTGAACACAAAACCCAGCCCTAGAGAGAAACTGGTGAAATTCGGCTTGGGTGTAACACTGCTGATGGGCTGGATCAATACGTTGGAGTATCCAATCACAAACACGGCACACTAAAAAATCTCTGCACCAGTCCAGAATAATGAGATTGCCGTTGGGTTTCAGAACGCGCTTCATCTCCTTCAAAGCAATGTTAGGATCATCAAAATAGTGAAATGAGTTAGCAGAAATAACGGTATCGAAACTCACGTCGTCGAAGGGTAAGGCAGAGGCAGAGGCAAGTTCAAATTTAATATTGGGGTAGTTCTGAAGTTTTTGCCGCGCTACTTCTAACATTTGTTCGGAAATATCTACCCCAACCATAGGTTGAGTTGGATGCTCAGCTAAGATTAACCGTTCAAGCTCTCCTGTTCCACAAGCAATATCTAGAACCGTTGCGGTAGGCGGCAAATCTGCCCAGGTTTTCAGAAATGATAGGGTGTTGGAAATATAAGAGTTCCAACGCTGGTCATAGATCGATGCCACCTGGTTATACTGAGTCCGAACCTTGCTCTCAAGCATGTCACTCCTTGATGTCCGAAACAATGAGCTATCTGTAGAATTAGCTCTAATACTTGTTGAGACTGTCAGTTTTTTACTGAGTCAAACTTTGTTATCTCGTTATGCTTTGCACTCATCACAAACACACAATTGATAATTTCGGATATGTCCAGCAATCAAAATCAAACTGCCCAAGGAAGTCACCGCTACCTCACTCAATTCATTGAAAAGCTCGTTGCCAACGATTGCAGCAATGATGAGCTGACTTAACCCGATCGCCCCTAACGAGAGTGCCACTTTATCTCTACGACGGAAATAGCCTAACAATAGAGCGAATAAGCTGACTGGCAATATCAACCACAGCAGAAGGTGATGAAAATCCTCACCTGTAATGAACGTTGCACCTAGAACTGGAAAGAAGATGAAGAAGATGGGAGTTAGCAAGCAATGGATTGTACAGAGACCAGAGAATGCGATCGCTACCTGGTCTAACCGTTTCTGGATTTTGTTCTGATAATCTGGCTTGCTCATTGAACGCTGATTAGCAGCTTTGTTGACGGTTCATAGTGAGAGCATTGCCGTACTCCTTGTGCGACATCTGCCAATAATTCGTCCGCTAAATCTAAAAGCGTTGCAATGCGGACATCTGCAAGCTCATAGTACATAAAGCGTCCCTGTTGCTCACGCACCACCAGATCACAGCAACGCAGGCAGCTTAGATGATTTGACACGTTAGATTGGTTCAACCCTGTCTGGTGAACAATCTCGCTCACGGTTAGGGGACCGTTCCGCAGGGCACTGAGGATGGACAGACGCGAGGGATCTGAAAACCCTCGAAAGAGTTTCGCCTTCAAATCTGCTGTTTGAGCGCAGGTTGTCATACGTTGCCAACATATCACTACTTGATAATATATTACATATCAGTACTTGCTGATATGTTTTGACCTCAACCTCAATACGTTTCGGGAAGGGCTGCCAAAATGACCTCCGCTTCAGCACTAAAAACCCTACAGGCACACATTGGTGGAATGGACTGTGGCGGCTGTGCCAAGACGATCGCAACCACGTTGCAGCAGCTTCCTGGGGTCGGTGAGGCAACCGTTAGTTTTGCCACGGAGCGGTTGAATGTGACGTACGACTCGCAGCAGGTGGATGAAGCTGCCATTCGCGATCGCGTTACAGCCCTGGGTTACACCTTTGAACCGATTCCAACTCAACCCTCGCCAGTTCAAACACCCCTTCAAACGCCATCAACTCAAACCCTACAGGCACAGGTGGGTGGGATGGATTGTGGCGGTTGTGCTAGGACGATCGCAGCGAATCTACAGCAGCTACCGGGAATCAGTGAGGCAACGGTCAACTTCGCGTCTGAACGTCTGAACGTTATTTATGACCCACAACAAACGAGTGAAGCCGACATCATCGGACGTGTGACCGACTTAGGCTACACCGTTGCATTAGATAAAACAGCACAGTCCTTTGCAGAAACAGATATTGCCGCAGAAAATTTAGCGGGTGATCCGCCATCTCGAAAGTCTGACTTCGGTGGCTGGCGATTCTGGCTCAAAACCCGTCGAGGGCAAACGGTGATTTTAAGTGGTGCTGGCTTATTACTGGGGGTCATTGCTGAACGACTCCTATCACTGCCGCTGGTGGCTCAAGGATTTTTTGCCCTCAGCTTGATAGTGGCGATCGCCCCAATTTTGCGAGCCGCCTGGATTGCGCTTAAATTGCGTCGGGCTGATATGAACTTGCTGATGACCTTAGCAGCGATCGGCGCAGCTATTTTGGGACAGTGGTTTCAGGGCGCACTGGTCATCTTTCTGTTTGCCCTCGGCACAACGCTGCAAAGTTTTACCCTGGGTCGAACCCGCCATGCGATTCGAGACTTAATGGATTTGACTCCTGCCACTGCAACCGTGAAGCGAAATGGGCAAGAGGTTTCTGCGACCGTGGAAGGCATCCAAGTCGGGGAGATTTTAACTATTCGCCCTGGACAGCGGATTGCCCTTGATGGGGTCGTAGTCTCTGGTGTGAGTGCGATCGACCAGTCGCCCATTACTGGAGAGTCTTTACCAGAGACCAAGGAACCAGGAGACCCTGTTTTTGCCGGAACGCTAAATCAGACCGGGTTTTTAGAGGTTGAAGTTACCCACACGGCTAAAGACACAACCGTTGCCCGGATCGTTCATCTAGTGGAAGAAGCGCAAGAGAGCCGTGCGCCGATTCAACAATGGGTCGATCGCTTTTCTGCGATCTATACCCCAATTGTGCTGCTTTTGGCGGTGATTATTGCGCTGGTTCCCCCACTTTTGCTGGCTCAGCCGTTTCAATTCTGGTTCTACAAAGCGCTAGTGTTGCTGGTGATTGCTTGTCCCTGTGCGCTGGTGATTGCCACCCCTGTTTCCCTGATCAGTGCGATCGGAGCCGCAACTCGTCAAGGCATCCTGTTCAAAGGTGGCAATGCTCTGGAAACGGCTGGGCGGATCAAAACCCTGGCATTTGATAAAACGGGCACGATTACGCAAGGGGTGCCCGTGGTGCAGAAGGTACATAATCTCGGTTCAATGAGCGATCGCATGATGCTGATGATTGCCGCTTCCTTAGAGCAACAGTCAGAACATCCGCTGGCGAAAGCGATCGTCGCTGAAGCACTGGCTCAAGGATTAGCGTTAGAGGCTCCAGAATCTTTTACGGCAATTCCCGGTAAAGGAATTTGGGCAAAGTTTGGGCAAGCCATTTATTTTGTGGGCAATCGCCGCTTATTTGAGGAGCAAACCATTAGCCTTTCAGCCACTGCTCAATCACTGTTAGCCGAGATTGAATCTCAGGGACAAACGCCAGTTTTAATTGGAACCCGACAGGGAGTAGTGGGAGCGATCGCGCTTGCCGATGGAATCCGCCTGGAGTCCACAGAAGCCGTGCATTCGCTCAAACGACTTGGACTGAAACGACTGGTGATGCTGACGGGCGATCGTTCTGCGGTTGCACGACAGGTCGCTCAGCAAGTTGACATTGACGAGTATCAGGTGGAATTATTGCCCGAAGATAAGTTGCAAGCGATCCATAAATTGCGCCGTTCTGGGGTGGTTGGCATGGTAGGAGACGGAATTAACGATACCCCGGCTTTAGCGGCGGCTGATGTCAGTTTTGCTGTGGGCAAAATTGATGTGGCACTGGAAGCGGCTGATATTGTGTTGGTCGGAAATGATTTGAGGCGGGTCGGGGATGCCATTCAACTCAGTCGTCGAACACTAACGGTGATTCAGCAAAGCATTGCGGTTGCCTTAGTGCTGAATGCAACATTCGTCATTCTGGGTGTTTTAGGCGTGATCGGATTACCGATCGCAGTACTAGAAGATATGGGTTCTTCTTTGCTCGTCACACTCAACGCCATGCGATTGTTCAAAACTCAAATGCGAGAAGTTAACCCCTAAACCCCTCGAAGTAATGTACCCTTAGTCAAACCCAGCAGATAGCTGCTGACACTCTCCGAATCATTCAGTTCAATCAACATCTGAGTAGAGGCAGAAATGCCAATGACACAATCACCTCAGTCTTTGAATGGGTTACGGGTACTCGTTGTAGATGATGAAGCGGATATCCGAGAATTTATCACGGTTGTCTTGGAATCGCATGGGATGAGCGTCAAGGCAGTTGCCAGCGCACAAGCAGCACTAGAGGTATTAGAACCATTTCATCCAGATGTGTTGGTCTGTGATCTACGGATGCCAGGTGAAAGTGGGTATGACCTGATTCGGCAGATTCGAGAGTTGGAAGCCAAGCAAGGTGGACATCTGCCTGCTACAGCGATTACGGCTTACCAAAATGAAGACTGGGAGGAATCCCATCAGGCTGGGTTTGAGGCGCATTTGCATAAATTTGCTCAACCCAGTGAGTGGGTGGAGATGATCGCGAAGTTGGCTGGGCGATCGTTCAGTCCAAGTCAAGATTTGTAACACTGATTCTAGAAGTGCATCACCTTGAAGGAGAGCCAGGTATGACCAGCCCCTCTGAATCCCCGAATACTCTCTATGACACTACTTTTGTCGGGGATGGTGAGATGGCGACCTTGATGCGATCGCACGACTGGTCGAACACCCCATTAGGTCCTGTCGAGAACTGGCCGCAGAGCCTGCGAACTCTTGTCAGCACCATGCTCGCGTCTCGCTTTGCCCAAGTTGTTTTCTGGGGAGAGGACTATATTCAGCTTTACAACGATGCCTTAATTCCCACATTTGGCGCAAATCACCCTAAGGCGCTGGGGCAACATCCTGGAGCGATATGGGCAGAAGTTTGGGATAACCAGGTTAAGCCGCTGCTTGAAGGGGTCAGGACTACGGGTGAAGCCTTCTTTGCGGAAGATCAGCTTTTTCCTCTCTTGCGCTTTGGCTACTTGGAAGAGGTTTATATCACGTTCTGCTATAGCCCCATTTGGGATGAGACGGGCAAGATTAGTGGCATCTTTTGTACCGAGACTGAGACGACTCAGCAGGTGATTGGTCAACGTCGCTTGACGATGCTGCGAGAGCTAGCTACTGCCGGAGCAGGGGCAAAAACCCTACAGTCCGCCTGTCTCGCTGCTACCGACGCACTCAACCCCTACGATATTCCCTTTGCCTTGTTCTATCAGGTCAATGGTGGCTTGGCAGAGCGGGTGGCTGAATGTGGGCTGAGTGCAGACTGTCTCGCTGCGCCAAGCGAGATTAATTTGACTGAGCGATCGGCTTCCTGGTCGTTGGTGGACGTTCTCCAGAGCCGTGAACCTCTGCTGATTACGGATGTGGTCGATCGCTTCGGATCGTTCCCCGTCGAACCGTGGGGAGAAAGTCCGCAGTCTGCCTTCATTCTCCCGATTCTGTCGAGCAACAAAGAAGCGGTGGAATGTTTGCTGGTTGCCGGAATCAGTCCCCGTCTCCAGTTTAATCCGGAGTATCGCTCATTTCTAGAACTGGTGGGTCAGCAAGTGGAAAGCTCGATCGCCACCGCTCGCAGTTATGAGGAGGAGCGTAAACGGGCAGAAGTGAGGTGTACCCCATTGTCTAGACAGTTTTCGTAAGACTTTAAGATAGAATCTTGCTTTGGTTCTTTTGTTCTAGTCTTGTTCGTTTTACTACACCTTAACTACCTCACTGGCGGAAATGCACTGCCGCTGGAACCTGATAATTCAATGCTTGATGTAACCGTTGGTGATTGTAAAACTCAAAGTATTTCCCTAAACTTTGAATTGCAACAGCAACCGTTGAATAATCCTTGATGTAGACCTCCTCATATTTTACACTTCGCCACAACCGTTCAACAAAAATATTGTCAAATGCTCGTCCTTTCCCATCTTGAGAAATCCGAATATTCCTCCTCTCCAAGTAGCTCGTAAATGCCTCGCTAGTAAATTGGGAACCTTGGTCAGAATTGAAGATCTGGGGTTGTCCCTGTTGCAGTGCTGATTCTAAAGCACTCAAGCAAAAGTGAATATCCATCGTATTGGACACCTCCCACGACAACACATATCGACTAAACCAATCCATCACTGCTACTAAATAGATGAATCCACCCGGAAGTCGCAGATAGGTGATATCGGTACTCCACACTAAATTCGGGGCATCAATCACCAATCCCTTGAGCAGATAGGGATAGCGACGAACGTTATCGCCTGGATGACTGGTCTTGGGACGGGGATAGATCGCTTCAATCCCCATTTGCCGCATTAATCGAGCTACCCGTTTATGATTAACCACTTCTCCCTGAGTTCTCAACCAGGCACTCATCCGTCGAATTCCATAAAACGGGGTTGCTGTAAACTGTTGGTCAATCAGATTCATCAAATGCAATTCGTAGGGATCGACGGCAACGGGTTTGTAGTACAACGTCGATCGGGCTAAATCCAAAAGCTCACACTGGCGAGACACACTGATCGCTGCATGTTCTGGCTCAACTAACGATCGTTTATTTGCAATTGAATTGTCCAGATTTTTTTTTCAACCAGTCCAACTCCACCTTGAGTTGCCCAATTTGTTGATACAAGTTCGCTGTTAAATCCTCTTGTTCCTTTTGATTGTGAGCACGACGTGATGAGAAAATTCCAGGCAATTCGTCGAGTGCTTGTTTTTTCCACTGGTTAATTTGAGTGGGATGTACCCCATACTCACTGGATAATTCATTAATGGTCTTGAGTCCTTTGATCGCTTCCAGTGCAACTTTGGCTTTGAATTCAGCACTGTGCTGTTTGCGCTGCATAGTCTTTCCTGTCTCCGTAGTATTACTCGGTCTGTTGGCAGCGACTCTATCTTATTCCTTTGTCCAGTTTTCGGGGTACATCATAAAGCGTTGGCAGAACTCGATCGCGCCAAAACCCTGTTCTTTAGCAACATCAGCCACGAATTTCGCACACCACTGACGTTGATGCTCAGTCCGGCTGAAGATGCTTTAAGCGATCGCGATGATCCACTATCACCCAACCAACAGCAGCGGCTTGAAGTAATTCAGCGTAACGGATTGCGGTTGCTGAAGCTGGTGAATACCCTTTTGGACTTCTCGCGGATTGAAAGCGATCGCGTTCAAGCGGTTTATCAACCCACTGATCTGCCAACCTTTACCGCAGAGTTAGCCAGCGTCTTTCGGTCGGCGATCGAACGGGCAAAGTTGCGCTTGGTAGTTGATTGCCCTCCTCTACCAGAGCCAATTTATGTCGATCGGGAGATGTGGGAAAAGATCGTTCTCAACTTAATCTCCAATGCGTTCAAGTTTACGTTTACGGGAGAGATTACCGTCCATCTACATTGGATGAATCAGTCCGTTGAGTTATCTGTACAGGATACGGGTATCGGTATTCCAGCCGCAGAAATTCCTGGTTTATTTGAGCGATTCCACCAGGTTAAAGGAGCGCAAGGACGAACGTTTGAAGGATCGGGGATTGGGTTATCGCTGGTACAGGAATTGGTAAAACTGCATGGGGGAACCATTCAGGTCAGCAGTGTTGAAGGAGAAGGCAGTTGCTTTCGGGTGCTCATTCCGACTGGACGTACCCATCTGCCTAGTGAACGAATTGGGGCAACCCGCACGTTAGCCTCAACTGCAACAGGTGCATCACTCTATGGGTCGGAAGCGTTGCGATGGCTCTCCGAGGATGGAAGCATAAGAGAGCGGGAGAGTAGAACCGATCAAGTTCCTTCAGCCCCCCCTACGTTTAGCCCCTCATACCCTCACACTGACTCGTCCCGGAACGCAAGTGACACCTCCTCATCCTCTGCTCGAATTTTGCTGGTGGATGACAATGCTGATATGCGGGACTACCTGAAGCGGTTGTTGAGTGCGCGGTGGCAGGTGGAAACGGCTGCGAATGGCGCGATCGCCCTTACGATGATCCAGCAACAATTACCTGACCTGGTGCTAACGGATGTGATGATGCCAGAGATGGATGGGTTTCAACTGCTCAAGACGCTACGATCAGACCCCATCACTCAAAGTATTCCAATTATTCTTCTGTCAGCGCGAGCAGGCGAAGAGGCAACCGTCGAAGGATTGGAAGCCGGAGCCGATGATTACTTAATCAAACCCTTCTCAGCGCGTGAGTTGATCGCACGGGTAGAAACCCAACTACAAATGTCTCGACTCCGGCAGGAGCTATCGGCGAATCAATTCAAAAATGAGTTTCTCATGACGGTGACGCATGAATTGCAATCGCCGCTGGCAACGATTTTAGGTTGGGCACGCTTCTTGCAAACCAAATCCCTTGAGCCGGATGCAATGGCACGAGCCTTAGCCACGATCGAGCGCAATGCGACCATTGAAGCCAAATTAATTAAAGATTTGCTGGATGTGGCAAGTATTCTCTCTGGAAAGCTGCGCTTGAAGTCTCAAATTGTTGATCTGGCTTCTCTAGTTCGGAATGTGACAACTACTTTCCGTGAAGCGGCTGAAGCAAAACAAATTCAATTGATTGAAACGCTATCGGATGGTGTACCCAATAATGTTTTTGCCGATGGCGACCGCCTCAAACAAGCCATTGCTAGCCTTTTGGACAATGCGATTAAGTTCACGCCAGAAGGTGGACAGGTCGATATTGTGTTAGAGCGCCTTGATTCCGATATTCAAATTACTGTGAGGGACACCGGAATTGGCATCCGTCCTGATTTCTTGCCTCATATATTCGATCGCTTTACCCAAGCCGAAGTGCCCAGTCGTCATACACCGGGAGGAGTGGGGATTGGATTGGCGATCGCCCGTCACATCATCGAATTACACCACGGTACGATCGAGGTAGCCAGTGAGGGAGAAGGACGAGGCGCAACCTTTACCGTCAGATTACCTTGACGAAGGCAACTACACTGAGTTCAAACAATCATCCCCATAATTCGTAAATTCTATGCAACGAGAAAGAGACCATGAGTATCCCACGAACGATCCGTTGCAGGATTCAGACGCACTTCTGCGGGCAATGATTCAAAATCTGCCAGGTGGAGCCGCGTTTGTGGTCGATCGCGAACTGCGCTATCTGCTGGCGGAAGGAGAGGCCCTGGCAACAGCCGGATTCAAACCGGAAGATTTTGTGGGGCGAACGATTTTTGAGGTGCTGCCACCTGAATTAGTCACAAGCTACGAGCCGATGTACCGTCAGGCGTTGGCAGGGGAACTGTTTGAGCATGAACACACGTCCCACAGCCGCACCTACATTTCAAGGGGAACCCCACTGCGGGCTGAAGATGGGGAAATTTATGCGGTTCTAGTGGTTTCTTATGACATTAGCGAACGCAAGCGTATCGAAAACGAACACAAACAGGCGGAAGCTGCGATCGCCGCCGACCTGAGAGACACGCAACTGTTGCATGACCTCAGCGCCAGACTGGTGACTGAAGGCGATATTCAAACGCTGTATCAAGAGATTATGGAAGCTGCGATCGCCCTCACCCGTGCTGATGCCGGAACGGTGCAAATTCTGGATGAGGCGACACAGGATCTCGTGCTGCTGGCAACCCAGGGCTTTGAGCGCGACCTGACCGATCATTTCTACCGGGTCAATGCCAGTTCCAACACATCTTGCGGCAGGGCACTGGTCACGGGCGATCGCACCTTCATTGATTTTGATGTGCCCGAAAGTGAAGACCCCGACGGCTCAATGCGGATTCACGTCGAAGCGGGTTATCTCTCGGCCCAGTCCACGCCGCTGATTGCTCGTTCGGGTAAGGCGATCGGCATGGTATCTACCCATTGGCGCAAACCCCATCGACCCACCGACCGCGAACTGCGCTTTCTCGATTTACTTGCCCGCCAAGCCGCCGATTTAATTGAACAACGGCAAGCCCAACAGGTCATTCAAGAATCAGAACTTGCCCTGCGCGAGAGTGAAGAACGATTTCGCTTATTTGTTACCGCCAGCTCAGACATTGTGTATCGCATGAGTGCCGATTGGCGTGAGATGCGGAACCTCGAAGGGAAGAAGATTCTCACTAATACCGACGCACCCAGCGAAACCTGGATTGAAACCTACATTCCGATCGCAGAGCAGCCCCGTGTATGGGCGGCGATTGAAACCGCCATCCAAACGAAGAGTACGTTTGAGTTAGAGCATCAAGTGATTCGACAAGACGGCACGATCGGCTGGGTGTTCTCGCGTGCCATTCCGATGCTGGATAACCAGGGAAACATTATCGAATGGTTTGGCGCGGGCAGTGATATTACCGCTCGTATGCAGACCGAAGCAGACTTACGCGAATCGGAAGCCCGCCTACAGTCCATCGCCAACCGCGTTCCCGACTTGCTTTGGGACAGCGAACCGGACGGCTCAACGAATTGGTACAACCAGCGTTGGATGGAATACACGGGGCAAACCGTCGAGCAGGCGATCGGTTGGGGTTGGATCGATGCCATTCACCCAGACGATCGGGAAGGGTCAGCGCGGCGTTACCGGGAAGCCGTCGAACAAGGGATGCCGCTACAACAGGAACACCGGATTCGTCGGCACGATGGAGCCTATCGCTGGTTCGTCGTCAAGGCTTCGCCACTCAAGGATGGGAGTGGCAAGGTGATTAAGATGTACGGTGCGGCGACCGATATTCACGATCGCAAACAGACAGAAGATGCCTTGCGGGAATCAGAGGAGAAATATCGATCGCTGTTCAACTCGATGGATGAGGCGTATGCCGTCGTCGAAGTCATAGCTGATGAGAACGGTGAGTGGAACGACTTTCTGTTTTTGGAGGTTAACCCGGCTTTCGTCGCCCAGACGGGGATGGAGTATCCGGTCGGACGCAAAGCCACAGAACTACTGGGAACCCCCAACCCAGAGTGGGCAAAGATTTATGGGCAGGTTGCTGCTACAGGTGAACCGATTCGGTTTGAAGAAGGTGAAGCCACCCTGGGACGAGTTTTTGACTTGTATGTTTTTCGTTTAGGGGGAGATGGCAGCCGCCGTGTGGCAGTTCTGTTCACCGACATCACCGCTCGCAAACGCCGTGAAGCGAATCTCACGTTTCTCGCCGACTTGATGAACGATTTTGCGCCGCTCGTCACTGCCGAAGCAGTCATGGAAATGGCGGGTAGACGCATCACCGAACATCTCGATTTATCGCGCTACATGTTCGTCGAGATTTTCCCGGAGGCGGGCACATGCACCTATCTGCTCCCCAGCCATCCCCCCGGTCAGCTTGAAATCAGCGGCAGCTTCGTACTCAGCAATTATCACACCGAGGAGGAACACCGTCTGCTCTGCACTGGGCATTCGATGGTCGTCAACGACGTACGCGACGGAACGCGGTCGCCCGAACAGATCGCAGCGTTTGAGATGTTCGACATCGGTTCGATCGTCAACACGCCCTACTTAAGCAATGGACGCTGGGTTTTCGATCTGGGTGTCGCGCGCAGCAAGCCTTCGATTTGGCGTGAAGACGAAATCGGGCTTTTACGGGAACTCTCCGCGCGGATTTGGCTCCGAATCGAACGTGCCCGCGCTGAGGAAGCCCTGCGGGAATCAGAGGCCAAATATCGATCGCTGTTCACCTCAATGGACGAAGGGTATTTCCTTTGTGACGTAATTTTTGACGAAACCGATCAGCCGATTGACCTCTTCTATATTGATGAGAATTCAGCCGCCATTCGCATGACCGGGCAAAGTTTTCGGGGGCGGCGACTGAAAGAAATTAATCCCAACTATGAAGACTATTGGTGCGAGATCTTTGGTCGCGTTGCCCAAACGGGTCATGCTGAACGGCTAGAGCGATACGCCGCACCTGACCAAATTTGGTACGACTTTTATGTGTTTAAAGCCGGTGGTCATGACACTCGACGAGTTGCGGTGGTCTTTAACGACATTACCGATCGCAAACGCCGCGAACTGAACACCGCTTTTCTCGACGAAATTGGCAAAGAGTTATCAGTGCTATCTGCACCGGACGAGATTATCCAAACCGTCGGTGTGCGTCTTAGGGAGTTCCTGCAAGCTTCGAGTTGCATTTTTGCAGACCTTGACGAAGCCAAAAACGAAGCCACTATCCATCACGGCTGGAACACCACAGACGTTGTGAGCCTCAAGCAAACCTTTCGATTGGCAGATTATTTTGGCGACGAATTTGCCCGTGCTGGTCGTGCTGGCGAAACGGTTATCGTCCGCGATACCGCACAGGACGAACGCTTGAACGCAGAGGCTTACGCCCAGCTGAAAATCGGCAGTTTCGTCACGGTTCCATTTCAGCGGAACAGATGCTGGACGGCAAACATCACCGTAACAACCAGAGAACCGCGCGATTGGCGAGAGGACGAAATCAGGCTGTTGCAGGAAATTATCAACCGCGTTTTCCCCCGCATCGAACGCTCCCGCGCTGAGGAAGCTTTGCGGGAATCAGAAGCCAGATATCGATCGCTGTTCGACTCAATGGATGAGGGCTTTTGCATTATCGAAAAAGTTGAGACGGATACCGGGCAACCAAGCGACTTCCGATATCTGACTGTAAATCCAGCTTTTGAGCGCCATACCGGAATACCGGATGTCGTTGGCAAGACGGTCCGCGAGTTCGTTCCAAATGTAGAACAATCCATTATTGATCGCTACGACGCTGTCGTCCGCACAGGAGAGCCACAGCAGTTTCTGGACTATCTTTCAGACCTGGACATTTGGATCGAAGCAGAAGTCTTTCCGACTCAGAAGGCAGGTCAGATTGCCGTTCTATTTAGCAATGTCTCAGAACGCAAACGCGCCGAAATCCAGGTGCGCCGTGCTGCCGAGATGGATGCGTTTCGGGTGAAGTTATCGGATGCATTGCGATCGCTTGCTGATCCACTCGTAGTCCAGGAGGTCGCCTGCCGTGTACTCGGTGAGCACCTCGGGGCGAACCGGGTGCTCTACTCCGAAATGTTCGAGAGTCTAGGTTCACAGACGCTCATCCGGGTCAGCGATTACACGAATGGTGTGCCGTCCAGGGTCGGGTGGCACCGGCTCGACGACTTCGGGGAGTTTGTCCTAGAGACATGGCGGGCCGGACGGAACCTGTTGTGGAGCAACCTGGACGACCTGCCCAACCTGTCGGCTGACGAGCGAGCCGCATACGAGGCTGTCGAGATCGAAGCCATCATCGGTGTCCCACTGGTCAAAGAAGGGAGGTTCGAGGCTTTCCTCGCTGTCCACCAAGCTACTCCGCGACAGTGGACGCCGGACGAGATCGCCTTGGTCGAGGAGACTGCCGAGCGGACTTGGGCGGCGGTTGAACGCGCCCGTGCCGAAGCAAACTTGCGTGAAGCAGAAGTGCAGCGGGTGCGAGAACAATCTGAGCGCGAAAAAGAACGCCAACGCGCCGAAACTCTGGCAGACCTCGATCGCGCCAAAACTACTTTCTTCAGCAACATCAGCCACGAATTCCGCACACCCCTAACGCTATCCCTGGCTCCCTTGCAAGATGCTTTGAGCGACCGCACTCTTCCTGCGATTCAGCGTGAACGATTAGAACTGGTTCACCGTAACAACCTCCGCCTACTGAAATTAGTCAATACTCTGCTTGACTTCTCCCGCATCGAAGCCGGACGAATGGAAGCGGTGTATGAACCCACAGATTTGGCTACATTTACGACTGACCTTGCGAGTGTCTTTCGGTCTGCGATCGAACGCGCTGGTTTGCAGCTGATCGTCGATTGCCCACTACTGCCGCAGCCTGTTTTTGTCGATCGGGAGATGTGGGAAAAGATTGTCCTCAATTTGCTCTCTAATGCCTTTAAGTTCACCTTCACAGGCGAAATCCGACTCAGTTTGCATTCAACCGATGGAAATCAAGCCATTCTCCAAATTCAAGATACGGGCACCGGCATTGCTCCAGAACATTTACCCCATCTGTTTGAGCGGTTCTACCAAGTGCGAGGTACTCAGGCACGAACTCACGAAGGGTCAGGCATTGGTCTTGCCCTGGTGCATGAACTGGTGCAGTTGCAAGGTGGCACAATCGAGGTCAGCAGCACCGTGGGAGAAGGCACCTGCTTTACGATCACCCTACCCTTTGGGACAGAGCATCTACCCAGCGATCGCCTTCAAGATGAAGGCGATCGTATTCAACCCACTCGCACCCTTGCATCCACTGCAATGGGTGCTGCCTCTTATGTCGAAGAAGCCGAGCGCTGGCTTCCCAATGGAGGGAATCGAGCACAGCCCATTGGGGATTCAGAGGAGCAACCCGTCCAAACTGCTGCCTCACTATCAAAGCTCTCCTCTGCCCATGTTCTTCTCGTCGATGACAATGCCGACATGCGGGAGTATCTCACTCGGATTTTGAGCGAACACGTTCAAGTTGAAGCCGTTGCCGATGGCGCAACGGCTCTGACAGTCGCACAAGAACGAGTGCCCGATCTCATCCTGAGTGATGTCATGATGCCAGGACTCGATGGGTTTGAGTTGCTTCAAGCATTGCGAGCTAATCCACAAACCAGAGAAGTGCCGATCATCCTGCTCTCAGCTCGTGCGGGAGAAGAGGCGATCGTCGAAGGACTGGAAGCAGGGGCAGATGATTACCTGATCAAACCCTTCTCAGCGCAAGAACTGATCTCTCGTGTCACAACTCATCTCCAAACCTCTCAATCGCGTGGAGAAGCCCTGCAACAAGCCAGAAGCACACTTCGCAGTAGAGATGAATTTATTTCCGTTGTTTCTCACGAACTCAACACCCCTCTCGTGTCCATTCTCGGCTGGACGCGCATGTTGCGGAGTAGTCCGCCCAATCCTGTGATGTTGAACAAAGCCTTGGACACGATCGAGCGGAATGCCACCTTACAAGGCAAGCTGGTACAAGATCTCCTTGATCTGTCTCGCATCACCGCAGGCAAACTCCGTCTAAATCCTCAGCCCATTGAACTAAAGCCTGTAATTGAAACCGCGATCGCAACGGTGACTCAAACCGCAGCAGATAAAGGGGTTAACTTAACCTGGCAGGAAAACGCTACAGAACCCGTTGTAGTAATGGGAGATAGCGATCGTCTTTGTCAGGTAATTTGCAATCTCCTGACTAATGCGATTAAGTTCACACCAGAATCCGGCAATGTTAGAGTCGAACTGTCGCTCATCAACGATGATAGTTCTGCTAATACGTCCTACGCCGAAATTCGGGTTACGGATACAGGCATTGGAATTGCGGCGGATTTTCTTCCTTATGTCTTCGATCGCTTCCGTCAAGCTGAAGGGACACACTCAGCGAAGGGGTTAGGGTTGGGATTAGCGATCGCCCGTCACATTGTCGAACTTCACGGCGGTTCAATTCATGCCGCAAGTGCAGGAGAAGGACAAGGAACTACCTTTACCGTCAGGCTACCGCTCCTGCGGAATGAAGGAAGCATATAGTGTGGCGATCGTTTCGACTAAAGCTTGTGGTTCGACGGGTTTGGCAATATGCTGCTGAAATCCAGCTTGCAAGGCTTGTTGCTGGTTAAAATCTCCTGCATAAGCCGTGAGAGCGATCGCTTTGACCTGTCCATTTTGCTCTGGTGGCAATCGTCTCACCTGCCGCATCAGCATATAGCCATCCATTTCAGGCATTCCAATATCACTGAGTAAGATGTCAAATTGAGACTGCGTTAACAGGGCAATAGCTTCAGCAACAGAAACCGCCGTTCTCACGGTTGCTCCCGATTGCCCAACCACAAAGGCGATGAAATCACGGGAGTCGGCTTCATCATCCACAACCAGAACTTGAATGCCGCTCAAATCGAGAGAACAGGAAGGAGATTCTGGAACTGAAGCAACTGGGTGCTGAATCAGCATCAGCGGCAATCGAACGATGAAGGTTGCGCCTCGCCCTTCCCCCTGACTCTCGGCTCGAACTGTACCACCATGTAATTCTACAATCTGACGGACGATCGCCAGCCCAAGCCCTAACCCGCCAAATTTCCGAGTCGTGGCTCCATCCTCCTGGCGGAAATAGTCAAAGACCTGGGGCAAAAAGTCTGGGGCAATGCCTTTTCCGGTATCTTGAACGGTGATTTGGGCTTGGTTCTCCCGTTGCGTTAAGCGCACTGTCACCTGTCCGTTTGCGGGGGTAAATTTCACCGCGTTTGATAACAAATTCCACACCACTTGTTGTAATCGAGTGGCATCGCCTGAAACCTGTCCGACTTCAGCTAGCTCTGCCTCGACGTGAATTGATTTGGCTTCGGCAGCAAGTCGCACTGTTTCCATTGCTGACCGAATGACCGCTGCTAAATTGACCAAACTTACGTTTAGACTAAGTTTACCTTGTAGAATTCGCGAGACATCGAGTAAGTCTTCAATCAGTTCCGATTGCAGTTGGGCATTGCGTTCAATCGTCTTTAATGCCTGCTGAGTTTTGGCGGCATCTAGTCTGCCATTCTGCAACAGCTTTGCCCAGCCTAGGAT
>VRZD01000072.1 GCA_016743235.1 Pantanalinema sp. GBBB05
CGGACGCTTAGTTCGTAAAACCTTGTCCTTCTCCAAGAAGTTGAGTAACCACATTGGTGCAATTTGGTACTTTGTGCATCATTACAATGCCTCTTTGCGCTCTTAACCATTACCATTCATCACTACCCCCGAAAGCGGTAGATTGACTGGGCGATCGCCTGTAACGCAGTTGTCGGAAGTTGTCCCCAAACGCGATGAAAACTTAACCAAGTTTTACACTCTTCTATCATCTTGTCTGCTACAGGTATAGCACCCGTTACATCAACCATTAACGGTAATGGTTGATCTGAGGCAGTCACTGTGGAGTAAGTTGGCAGAGATGCTGTAGAGGGCGTTCCAAAATTCATAGCACCAGTTTCAGCTACGGCGTAACGATCAGAAATTGGGACAGCAATCCGTGAAAGGGCAACAGAGCAAAATTACAGCAAGCAATACAGGTAAAGTGCCCGTTATACCCGCTCTTTTTTACCTCTTCACCTAATTATCGTACGCTCCTCTTTTAGGTCTACTGGTGTACCTGTGACCAAACTACAACACTCCGAAAAAATAGTTAAATAACTTTGTGGTTATCTAATCACAATTTATCTTACTTTCAGAGTTTTTTTATCAAAGCTTTACGAGTCCGTTTGCTAAAAAGCTGGAGAGTGTTGCACCTTACGTTCCATACCCGATGGCTAACAAACGATGCTGTTTAATCACCCGATTTTAGATCGGCAAGGTCAGGTAATTTCCACTAATGCCGATCTGCTCGATCGTGGCATCTGAGGGATACAGATCACGATTTTTCAGAAGCTTTAGCAAATCCCTAGCCAGGCTTCAACTTCGACCATGGTTCTCTACAGTTAGCAATTTAACTGATCGAACTCGGTCGCTCTTACCAGGAGAGAGAGATACACAACCTCCTGATTTTTGTTGAAATAATTTTAGAAATATCAATTGATGACAGAGTTAGGTACTAGCAAAAGCTAGAAGTAGACCAACGCCATCTGAATAGTTACAACAGGTTAAGTAATAATAACCAGTATGACAGAAAGGGAATGCCCAAAGCTCATACCCACTCCTTTTGGCTACTTTTGTTACTTAGCTCAAGCTTTGTTAAGACAGCTCAGAAAATTATGATTTTGGCATAATTTCTGTCCGGAAATCTACGGATCGGTGATGAATCAACATAAAGCTGAGGAGAAATCATCAATAAAATTGCTTAGGCTTCTACAGTAAGCTCTGATCAGGGGACGGTTACCTGCTTCTATACCTGAACCGAGATTGTGAGCTGCATCTTCTCTCTTTGACGAAAATAATTGTTGTATAGGCTTGTGTCCAAGAATAAGGCAGAGGAATTTAACTTCCAGCTCATCAGCCAATCAACAATTTGTAGCACCGGTGCAATTGTCGGGCGCGTTTTACAAGGAGTTGTCCATGCTCGATCTGGCATTGCGATTTTTAAAGAACGAATTAAATACCTACTTACTGACTCAAACTGCCACTGATACAGTTGAGGTTCGCTTAAGTAAATTAGTCGATGAAACAGGTCGCTATGCCATTGATGAAGAGACACTTGGCATGACAGTGATTAATATTGAAGAAGATCGAACTTTCAAGGCTCATCTGCCAGAGTACGCTTATCACAATGGGCAGCACCTTGTGTTAGAACCGGATATAAAGCTGAACCTTTATATTTTGGTTGCAGCCAATTTCAAGCAGTATGACCAGGCTTTAAAGTACATTTCTCTAGTACTAACTTTTTTCCAAGCTCACTCATGCTTTGATTCATCAACCTATGCAGATCTCGATCGCCGAATTGAAAAGCTGGTGATTGAGTTGCAGTCTCTCAACTACGAACAAGTGAATCAGGTGTGGGCATTTATTGGTGGCAAACAATTGCCATCTGTCATCTATAAGGTGCGTCTAGTGGAACTGCAAGATCAGGGGCAAGTAGCCATTCAGCCTCCTATTACTCAGATTCAGACAACACTACAGACACGGTAGCCATTACTTACAGGTATGGCTTTCCAGGGCTAATTGAAATAACGTAAAAGGTTGTATCGTTGTTCGTGACATAGTTTCTACCAACCTGTTCACGACCCAATTTTTGAAGAATCAGGCGTATTTTTAAGTTGAGTTCAGTACTTTCTAACTCAACTCCAGACCCTATGTTGTTAAATCACCATTGGTAAAATTCAACTCTTGCATTCCGTCTTGTTCTACTTGAGCAGATAACTAACCATGCAATTCAAGATTTTACTAACTTTAAAGATCAATCATTCCTATTACCAGAATGGGATTGATAGCATTGGTATCAGCACTCTTGCAGATACAATGGAGCTATTCCATAGAGGGCAGCTAATTCAAAAAATACACAAAGGGGTACTTTACGTTTTAGTTAAAGTAGACGAGACTGGAAATCCGATCGTAGATTTGGCTGGAGAAACGCTGCGATTTGGGGTACAGCTACTCAATCTCTTTTTTTCAAACTTTACGGATTTCACACTGAGTTCATCTCATTACCTATATAGCAACACTACTGTACCCGATCAATTAGATCAACCAGTTTTAGTGAAATTAGTCGGGAGGCAATTTAGCACGACGCTGACTCAGCCCGATCGCCCAGTAATAGTGAATTTGCGTGGTTCTTCTGGACAAATCATTCACCACCAAACTATTGATACATTAGAGCATGATGCAACCCTATCTTATGATTTATCAGGACAAAGATCAGGGGCTTACAGCCTGGAGGAGCAATATCCCACAACAATCATTACTACTCCCTACTATTTTGATCCAGAACTCCAGCAAAGTAGAGCATTTGGAATAGTTGAAATCACTATTGATACAAAGTTCTACACGACTGCCCCTGAGTTGACGATCGCATTTCAAGCCAAGCAAGAAACATTGAAATACTATATTGTTGCGCATCGCTACTCGGAGGCAGAACTCAACCAGCTTACGATCACCGATACTGGTTTTACAGAGGAAAATCGCCCAGAAATCAATTTTTCTCCGGTGTTTCCAGCAGCATTTACGGCTGAAGATCTATCTCCCGATTTATTAGAAACCAGCCACACTAAAGTAGTACTGTTCAAGTCACAGGCTCCTGTGAGACGTCAGGAGCAAGCCCGCCGCAATATTCAACTGTTGAGAAATGGGGATGTGTTAATTCCCCACCTGCCCCAACCTGCTGCCAGCCAGACAACAGCAGATCTGATTATCCACCTCTCAAAACCGTAATTCTCTAGAACTATGCCAACCTATAAAACTCCTGACGTTTACATTGAAGAAATTTCAGTTTTTCCACCTTCCGTTGCAGAAGTGGAGACTGCAATTCCAGCCTTCATCGGCTACACCGAAAAAGCAACTCGCCTATCAGGCAATGATTTACGTAATGTTCCAACCAAAGTTAAATCCCTACTGGAGTTTGAAACCTATTTTGGTAAAAACCCCGAGATCAATTTAACCGAGGTACGGATCGATGAAAGTAACAACTTTATTAGCGCCAGTTTTACCAACTCTTACTATCTATATGACAGTCTAAGGCTGTTCTTTGATAACGGAGGAGGTGTTTGCTACATTGTGTCTGTGGGTGATTACAGCGACACTGTGGATCACAATACCCTGGTTGAAGGCATCAAGCAACTGAAGAAGTTTGATGAGCCAACTATGCTGTTATTTCCGGATGCCGCAGGGCTAACAGCAACCCAACTGGGCGCTGTACAACAGCAAGCCCTGATGCAATGTGGTGAACTCGGCGATCGGGTTTGTATCTTGGATACCCGGAGTGACGATCCTAACGGCATAGAGTTGCGCCAGCACATTGGTATTAACAACCTTAAGTATGGTGCTGCCTATACGCCATGGCTGAAGATTAACTACGCTAAAAATGTGTCCTATGCAGATGTCCAGGGAGTAATTCGCAAAGGCGGGGTTACTGTCGCGCTAGATACCCTCACTAGTGACAGCAATATCCAACGGACGATCGCTAACCTGAACAATGCCTTAGGAGACATTAATACTGTCCGTACAGCGATCGCCCCTGTCCTATCAGGAGCTATTTCCCTGAATGCTCGCTATGGTGTACTGCTGACAACCTATCAGAATGGTAAAACAGCTACCAACCTGCAAAACTTATTTCAATTCCTCTTTCAGCTAGCCGACATTGTAGAGGCAATGCTAAATGCGACGACTGGGATAAAAGGCACAGAGCTACGGCAGGATATCCAAGATGCCATCGCTAATACGCTGCATGATGCCTTCAGTGATTTGATCGCTAACGAGAAGGAATTAGACGCATCTTCTCCGGATGCTTATGTAGCTCAGTGGGATCAGGCTCCTAATCCAGCGGCAGTGGAGTGGAACAATATCTTCACTACAGCTTCTCCAGCTGCATCGGATATCATTCCTGCCGCAGCGACAACTCTAGCAGCTCAGGGAGATGCACTGTTGCCCAACATCAACACAAACTTCACCTTAATCAATGGAGTGATCAACGGTTTTGTTTCTAGTGTTGCCAATTACGTCAGTACCTATGAGAAGAACCTGTATGATACCTATCCGATTTTTCAGACCTTGATTCGTGGCATTAACGATACTCTGACCACCATTCCACCCAGTGGAGCGATCGCCGGGATTTATGCCTTGGTAGACAACCAACGGGGGGTTTGGAAAGCTCCGGCAAACGTTAGTCTCGCTGGGGTGATTGAGCCAACCTATAACTTTGAGCTATCAGAAACCGATGCTCTGAATGTTGATGTCAATGCTGGAAAGTCGATCAATGCCATCCGTGCCTTTGCTGCCAAAGGAACACTGGTATGGGGGGCACGTACCTTAGCAGGTAACGACAATGAATGGCGCTATATCTCGGTCCGGCGCTTCTTCAATATGGTCGAGGAAAGCATCAAAAAATCCACTTACTGGGCAGTATTTGAACCGAATGATGCCAACACCTGGGTGAAGGTGCGCGGCATGATTGAGAACTACCTGATTCAGAAATGGCGGGAGGGAGCACTCGCAGGTGCAGCTCCCAAGGATGCCTTTTTCGTCAAGTGTGGGTTGGGGACCACAATGACGGCTCAGGATATTTTGGAAGGGCGGATGAACGTAGAAATTGGTATGGCAGTCGTCCGTCCAGCAGAGTTCATCATTCTCAAGTTCTCCCATAAACTTCAAACTTCGTAAAACCAGGAATTGGGTCAGGTAGTTAAAGCCTGCCTGACCGAATCCATTCTGGTTTGCTATTCACATCCACCCATTTTTTAGGACAAAGCGATGCCAGCACAATACCCTCTACCCGTATTTCACTTTACCGTTCAGTGGGGCGGTCAGCGCGTTGGATTTACCGAAATCTCGGGACTGACTCAGGAAAACCAAGCGATCGAATATCGGGATGGCTCTTTCCCAGAATACTCATCGATCAAAATGCCAGGTCTGCGAAAGTTCAACAATATCACCTTAAAACGAGGCATCTTTAAAAGCGATAACGACTTTTTCAACTGGCTGAATACCGTCAAATTGAATACTGTAGAACGGCGTGATTTAATTATCAATTTGTTGAATGAACAGCATCAGCCTGTGATGGTTTGGAAGGTGCATAACGCTTTTCCGGTCAAAGTAGAAGGACCACAATTGAAAGCGGCTGGCAATGAAGTTGCGATCGAATCGATCGAGCTTGCCCATGAAGGTTTAGAAGTTCAGAATGAGTAGTGGGTGAGTGATGTCAAACTACTATCCACCCGTTGGGTTTCATTTCAAAGTTGAGGTCTTGGGCTTACCACCTAATGATCACGATGTTCGTTTCACTGAGGTCAGCGGACTGTCAGCGGAACTGGCTACCGAAGAAATTGCTGAAGGTGGCGAGAACCGATTTCTTCAAAAGTATCCTATCCGCACGAAATATCCTGAATTGGTATTAAAGCGGGGGCTATTACTGAACTCAGAAATTCTTACCTGGATCCGGCAATGTATTGAAGACTTACAGATTCAGCCCAAGAATATTGACGTTAAATTGCTGAACGAACAGCATCAACCTTTACTGACCTGGCACATTGCCAATGCCTATCCGACTAAATGGGCAGTCAGCGACCTCAACGCCACAGGTAATGCCGTTGTGATTGAAAGTCTTCAGTTCTTTTATCAGTACTTTACGTTAGATAAATCGTAGTTTCTGATATTCAGAGAAACCTTAAATAGGATTGACCTATGCCGATTGTTGTTGATGAAATCGTCATTTCTGTGGAAGTGAGTAATCAAGCCTCTGGAGGCGGCTCAACTCCACCAGATGCCACCAGTGATAAGCAAACAATTGTTAGTGAGTGTGTAGAGCGAGTGCTAGAGATCTTACAACAGAAACAGGAGCGCTAGGGAGAAACCTATATGAACGATCGCGGCACTCTGGAAAAACTGTTGATTAAAGCTTACGAACAGCCTGATTATAGTGGCTCAGTTGTAGGAGAATTCTCAGCATATGTTAATCCCAACGAAATTACCCTCGCCTATGAGATGGAATATGACAGTGCTCAAGGTTCAGGAACAACCAATAGCCGGATGAACTTCAAAAAGGTGAAACCAGGGGATATGTCTCTGACCTTGTTGATCGATGGTACAGGAGCTAATGGCACCCTGATTGAAGTTCAAGAGCGGGTTGAGCAGTTTCAAACTGTTACAGGATACAACGGCAATATTCATCGCCCTAATTATCTCAAGATCATGTGGGGTACGTTACAAATTAAGCGCTGTGTACTCAAAAGTGCCTCGATCGCTTACAAACTATTTAAGCCGGATGGTGTTCCCCTACGGGCAGTGATCACTGCCAACTTTACCGATAATTCTGATGACCAGACGCGGGTTGCCCTCACCCGAGATGAATCCCCCGACCTAACCCATGTCCGGATTGCCAAAGCGGGAGATAGCCTACCAGGATTGTGTTTCCAGATCTACGGCAATCCCTCCTACTACCTGGAAGTCGCTCGGGCAAATCGGTTAGACTCTTTCCGCCAGCTCGTCCCCGGCACCAAATTGTTCTTTCCACCGTTGGAGAAATAGCGATGCCGGAAGCTAGAACCCTGCCGATTCCTATTGAACATCGTGAGTTTACAGTCAAAGTTGATGGTACGGCGATCGAGCGGGAACACCAACTATTAGCGGTCTACATTATCAAAGCGGCGAACAAAATTGCTTCTGCCAAGCTGGTCTATCTAGATGGAGCTGCTGCTAGTAGTGACTTTCCCCTCAGCAATACCGATCGATTCATTCCAGGTCAAGCGGTGGAAATTCTCGCTGGAGCAGGTGATGCTCCTATCTCATTGTTTCAGGGCATCGTGGTACGGCAGAGCCTCAAAATTCGCGATCACACGGCTCCGCAACTCGTGGTTGAGTGCCGTCATGCGGCTGTTAAATTAACGGTGGCTCGCAATAGTGCTTATTTCTTCGATCAAACCGATAGTGAGATGATGGAAACGCTGTTGGAACGAGGAAACATCCCTGCCGAGATTGAAGACACTACAGTTCGCTATCAGCAGCAGGTCCAGTATGACGCCACAGACTGGGACTTCCTACTCACCCGAGCTGAAGCCAACGGTAAGTTAGTGTTTACGAATGACGATCGCGTTACCGTGAAAGCGCCTGCCCTCGCTGGCTCTCCCGTCTGTACGCTCCAGTTTGGCGCCACAATTCTGGAACTAGATGCCGCGATCGAGGCTCGCCATCAATACAGTGCGGTGACATCCTTTACCTGGGATGCCTCTCAGCAACGCCTATTGGACAAGGCAGCCGAAGATGTCCAATTTACTCCTCCTGGTAATCTCAGCCGTGAGGATCTAGCCAACGTAGTTGGTTTAAACCACTACCCTTTACGCCATATCGCGCTTCAGGCAGATGAAGCACAAACCTGGGCAAATGCTCAATGGCTGAAGTCGGCGCTCGGGCAAGTCAGTGGACGGATCAAATGTGAGGGAATTTCAACCATTCATCCTGGCGATACTATCAGCTTGAGTGGGGTTGGCGATCGCTATAGCGGTAAGGTATACGTGACTGGAGTCAGGCAGGATTTTGATTTGGTGCAAGGTTGGAAGACGCATATTCAGTTCGGGAGTGTAGAGAACTGGTTTGCCGCAGACCCATCTATTTCTGCCCCTAAAGCCGCCGCACTGCTACCAGGAATGAATGGATTACAGATCGGGATTGTCACCAGCAACGAAGATCCTGATGGGGAATACCGAGTACGGGTACGGATGCCGTTAGTTAACGACGGTGAAGAGGGCACTTGGGCAAGAATTGCCACGTTAGATGCCGGTAAGGAGCGCGGCACATTTTTCCGCCCAGAAATAGGAGATGAAGTCATACTGGGCTGTTTGAACGATGATCCGCGCCAAGCTGTAATTTTGGGTATGGTCCACAGTAGTGCTAATCCAGCTCCGGTGGAAGCTTCAGATGCCAATCCTGAAAAGCTATTTCAAAGCCGCTCGAAACTTAAGCTGTACTTCAATGATGAAAAGAAAGTAATGCAGTTGGCAACGCCAGCAGGTAACAAAATGATCTTGAGCGAAGACGAGCAGGCGATCGTACTTCAGGATCAACACAACAACAAAATTGTGATGAATCAGGATGGCATCACCATTGAAAGTAGTCAGGCGATCGGATTGAAAGCAGGAACGGAGATTACAGTTGAGTCAGGAACGGCTTTGAATCTTCAGGGGGGGACTCAGCTCAAACTGGAGGGAACCTCCGGAGTCGAACTCACCAGTACCGCCATCACCAAAGTCAAAGGTAGTTTAATTCAGTTGAATTAGGAGATGAGTTTATGCCAGCCGCTGCCAGGGTCGGAGATACCAGCAACCACGGAGGCACGATTACCGGGCCAGGAATTAGTACCGTGCTCGTAGGCGGTAAACCTGCTGCTGTAGCTGGAGATATGCATGTTTGCTCCCTACCACCCAACGGACACCAACCGACCGCCAGCGCGTTTCCCGCGGGTAGTGCCACAGTGATGATTGGGGGACGATCGGCTCTGCGGACGTCAGATAGCTGCATCTGTGGGGCAATGGCAGCCGTGGGCGAGCCGACTGTGTTGATTAACTAATGCCCTGGAGGCAGTATGGCAGAACCAGATGAGATTGCAGGCTATACCTCTTTTTTGGGAACAGGCTGGAGTTTTCCACCGGAATTTGTCTTGGAAACCGGGACAGTGGTGATGACCGCTGATGAGGCAGATGTTGCTGCCAGTCTCAAAATCCTGTTGGGAACTGCCGTAGGAGAGCGGTTTTTAAATCCTAAATATGGATTGGATATGACTGAGGTGTTGTTTGAACCCTTAAGCACTACCATGAAAACGTTTTTGCACGATCGGATTAAAACGACACTCCTGATTTATGAACCTCGGATTGATCTATTAGATCTGACGTTAGATACCTCCACGCAGTACGACGGCAAAATCACCATTGTGATTACCTATCAAATTCGAGGGACAAATTCTCGGTTCAATCTGGTATATCCCTTCTACACCAGTGACAGTAGTGAAGTGAGACAGAGTGTGGATTTTTAACTAAAATCACCATCATTTTTTATGACAGAACTAGATATTATTCAAAATCTAATTTTTCAATTGGGGCAAAGCCAAAATGACCGTTTGCCTAACGAATTAGATATTCATTTTGCAGATGTCGATGAGCGTTCTGCTCAGGATCTATGGCAATTCGCTGGTCAACTGGCTAAGTTTGTCAATTACTATCGCCATCAAACCACAACTCCAACCGGAGATTGGACAGCCTTTTTCCCTGCCAATCGTCCTGCGATCAGTCAGCTTTGGGAGGGCGATCGTGCTAATGTTACTCCTCATCTTGCCCTATTTCTGGCGTTCTTGGAGTTATATAAACAGCCTCAAGCTATCCTCAACCAAATCACTGGTCGTCATCTTGATTTTTACTATAAGCAAGTTTTACAACTGACCCAAAAACCTGCGATCGCAGATAAAGCCCATATATTAGTGGAGCTGAAAAAAAATACCGGAGCGATTGCCCTGACTCCTACGCATCTGTTTTCCGCTGGCAAAGATCAAACTGGGGTGGAACTACTCTATGCACCCACGGCGGAAACTGTGGTTAACCACGCTAAGGTAGAGTCCTTACGCTCCCTCTATGTCAGCCCTCAAGGCACAGTTCATTATGCTCCTATTGCCAATTCGGTCGATGGGGTCGGCGGCGCATTGCCAGAGAGCAGTCGTCACTGGTGTGGCTTTGGCAATGACCAATTGCCCCTCGCCGAAGTAGGATTTGCGATCGCCTCACCAGTTCTACGGATGCAGGAAGGCACTCGTCAGGTCACCCTAACGCTTACCCTAGATCGGGTTGATACTGCCAAAATCAACTCTGTGACGTTGCAAGAAGCGTTTGAGGTGTTTATTACAGGGGAAAAAAGTTGGATTGGTCCGACTATCGTCTCTCCCAAACTGACAGGAGGTAACACCTTAACCATCGAATTCGCGGTTCCGGCTAGTGAAAAGGCAGTAGTCGATTACAATGCAGCGATTCACGGCTATGCTTATACAGCCCAGGCTCCAATTGTGCAGGTATTCCTGCGGGGTGATAATGCTCGCCTGCACTACGGCGATTTACAGGAAATTCGTCTCTTACGATCGCGAGTCAACGTTTCCGTTACCGGGATTACCGCTCTACACCTGGAAAACGATGACGGCAGATTAGACCCAACTAAAGCCTTTCTGCCCTTTGGTCCCCAACCCACGATCGCGGCCCGCTTCAAGGTAGGCTATTCAGAAGCTCTCTCCAAAAAATTGTCAGAGATCAGCTTGCGGGTCATGTGGAAAGACATCCCTGCAACTGGATTCGCCGCTCACTACGAGCATTACACTGCCTCTAAGATTAATCACAGTGACTTTACAGCGACCGTAACCTTTAAAGATGGGGGCAGTTGGAGCCATACCAGCTATCAGCAGCAACTCTTTGCTGCCAACCCTGCGGCAGAACAGGTATTTACCTTTACTAAAGCGGGAACAACACCTCTGACGATCGCCGCCAGTTCCTTAGTGGTCTATGCATTGAGTCACATTAATAGTGATTGGGCAGTGAATACAGTGAGTCAATTCCTGTTGAAACGTCCTGTATGGCAAGCCTTTACTACGATCGCACCAGAGCCAGTCCCAGACTTTCTAACCTTCTCGTTGGAGAAGGACTTTCTTCATTCGACGTACCGGAAAAAGTATGTTGAATACCTCATGGCACACAGCCAGGATCCCCAGAATAACCCCTTAATTGTCCTGAATGAACCCTATACACCAGCCATTCAAAGAATTTTTCTGTCTTATACGGCATATTCTGATGAAGTCAATTTAGCCACAAATTCTGTCAACGATTTTGCCCATCCCGATGTCCAGTTTTTCCACATCGCTTACTTTGGGCAAATGCAAGAACATGCTTATCAACGACATCAATTTGAGTTTGTTACAGATAAATCTGTGACCCTCTTACCACGCTATGCCTATGCTGGAGAATTGTTGATTGGCTGCTCCAACCTTCAGGCGGGTGATAGCGTCAGTATCCTATTTCAAGTGGCTGAAGGCAGCGCCGATCCAGAGGCGGAACGCCAACCAATTCAATGGTTTGTGCTCTGCGATAACTACTGGCGATCGCTGCAACAAGAGGTCGTGCAGGATACGACTCACGATCTGCTAACTAGCGGCATCATTCAATTGATCATTCCGCCTGAAGCGACAACTACTCATACTGTTTTACCGCATGGACTATGGATTAAAGCTGCCGTACCCCACAATGTCGAGGCTGTTTCCCAACTTGTAGAAGTAGCAGCGAATGCCATAGAAGTGCAGTTTCAGGATAGAAACAATGATCCTGCTCACCTGACGATGCCATTAGAACCGCAAAAAATTGCCAAGCTGAAAGCTGGATCTGCGGCGGTGAAAGCTATTCAGCAGCCCTATGCATCATTCGGAGGACAAGCGATCGAGACCGATTCAGCATTCTCCACTCGGGTCTCAGAACGATTACGCCATAAACAGCGCTGTATTAGTGCGTGGGATTATGAACGGATGATTCTGGCAGCCTTTCCTGATATCCATCAAGTCAAGTGTATTCCTCACGCCAAAATAAATTCCTGGCTAGCTCCGGGACATGTGCTACTGGTAGTAATTCCTAATTTACGTAATCGCAATGCGATCGATCCGCTGCAACCCAAGGTAGACGCCAATACGATTAGTCAAATTGCCGAATATGTACAGTCCCATGCGGGAATGCAAGTGAAGTTACATGTTAAGAACCCCAGCTATCAACCAATTCAGATTCACTGCAATGTGCAATTTCGCCCCGGTTATGAATTTAACTATTATCGAGAGGTGTTGCAGCAAGACCTAATCCAGTTTTTGTCTCCCTGGCTCTACGATACCCAGCGCACCCTTACCTTTGGGGGCAAAATCTATAAATCTGTCGTGCTGGATTTCGTCGAAGATTGCCACTATGTCGATTACCTCACAGATTTCAAGCTATATAGCTATCGTGCAGGCTCTCTACCCTCAAGCGACCTGAACGAAGTGCAACCTGCTACCCCCGATGCCATTCTTGTCTCCGCCCCCCACCATACAATTCACCCGATCGCCTAACCCGCATTCGCAGTGCCCCCACTATGCTCTCCCAACTCACCATCCCGAAACACCGTAATTCTCCACCGGCTCTTGATCATCAGCAGCTATATGCAATTGGGCTAAAGCATATCCAGCAACTCTCCAACCGCATTTGGACCGATTACAACGTTCATGATCCTGGCATCACCACCCTGGAACTACTCTGCTATGCTCTGACAGACCTCAGCTATCGTGCTTCCTTACCGATCGCAGATCTGCTTGCCAGTGAGCAGGATAACGCCAGGGCAATGCAGCAGCAATTCTTCACGGCTCGCCAGATCCTACCCAATCGCGCCCTCACCATCCTGGATTATCGGAAGTTGCTGATCGATCGCAAGGGGGTCAAAAATGCCTGGATCACTCCCAGCCCCTTGATCTATTATGCGGATAATGTCACCGGCACTCTGATCGGTTCCCTCAACCTGGTTGAGGCAGATATTACTGATCTGCCTGCTCTCGTGGCAGCTTTGAAGGTAGACACCTCGATCGCCACCTATCTAGTGCAGCAATTTTCGACCTCTACTCGCCAGTCCCTCAGCGCTTATGTCGGGAGTGAATCGGCGTCCCAACCGCTATTATCGCAATTGATTCAGGCATTGAATCACATTATTTTTGGTAACTCGATTTACGAGATCAGGCGATTTACAGATATTGCCCTCTCTTCAGAAACCCAAACGTTACTGAGCCAGGCAACACAGGATGAAGCGCAATTTCGCCTGAATCGACTGCTGCTGGAAGACAGTCTGCCAGGGTTAGCACAGAGTCAGGCGGCACGAGCTAAAACCACCCTGCCTGGGATCATCGCTGTACCAATTAGCGGTCTCTATGATGTGCTGATTGAGTACATGGATGATGTGACTACGACGAGCGATCGCCAAGCTATTTTACGGGATGTTCGGCAAGTGCTTCAGGCGAACCGTAACCTCTGTGAAGACTTCATCCATCTTTCCGAAGTGGAAACGCAGGAATTCCGGCTCTGTGCGGAACTGGAGCTAGAGCCGAATGCAGATGTGGCTCAGGTTCATGCAGAGCTGTTCTTTCAAGTGCAGCAATACCTTGCCCCCAGTGTAAATAACTACTCCCTGAGCGACATGTTGGCGCGCCGGAAAGCCGATGGATCTCCTTATTCGATCGATGAAATCTTTGCTGGACCGTTATTGGATTGTGGGTTTATCGATGATGCCGAACTGGCGAGCGCTGAACTACGGCAGGAAATTCGCCTCTCGGATGTCATTAGCATCATTTCAGACATTTCTGGTGTGCGCGCCATTCGCGATATTGTGATCAATCCTAGCGGCTTATCGATACCGTTAACGAATAAGTGGATTGTATCTGTCCCCAAGGGCAAAAAAGCGGTGTTGGATCGATCACGATCGCGCTTGGTTTGCTACAAACGTAATATGCCGATTACGGCTACACAGCAACAGGTAGAGGAACGCTACGGACAGCTAGTCCAAGCGGCGATCGCCAAGGCTGAAACCGCTGTAGCTTATGACCTGCCCGTTCCTGTAGGGACCTACCGCCACCTAGACAGCTACTACTCGGTGCAGAACCACTTTCCGGCAGTGTATGGCTTGAGTGAGGTAGGGTTGAGCCGTACAACGGACGATCACCGAAAGGCACTGGCATATCAGCTCAAAGCTTACTTGCTGTTTTTTGACCAGATGATGGCGAACTACGTGGCGCAATTAAGCCATGTGAAAGAACTGTTTTCAACGGATCCAAATCTGGAGCAAACCTATTTTCAGCAGGTCGTCACTTCTTTTGCCAACTCTAGTGAGATCTATCGCAGCGAGTTTCTCACCACAGATTTGATTGATTTAACATCACTGGTAAGTAAACTAGTGACTCGATCAGATACTATATCCGAGTTCCTTTGGCAGGAGTTTTCAACTGCCCTACAAACTCAACTGACCACCTTTACAGACACTTCAGCTGAAGTTGAACCGCTGAAACTTGCGTTGGTGCGTGAACTCAACGCCATTCTCAACACCCCGTCGCTCTACACCCCGGAACGGTTTACTGCCATTACACTGACGGATGACATCCAGACCCTGTTGACCCAAACCCCTCAAGATCACTGGCTGATGCAACTGAATCGACGGTTGCTAGAAAGTGCCTACCCTAAGGAACTTGCGCGATATGAAGTTGAGGCATCCACCATTGCTATTGATCGCCGCAATCGCTTTCTCGATCACCTGATTGCCCGCTTTGCCGAACGCTTCCATGATCTGGCTTATACCCTATCTTCTGCCTTTGGTTCCAGTTCAGCAGAACTAATTCGCTACAAATGCGACTTTCTCAACAGCTACCCCACCATTAGTCGCGATCGCTCGCTGGCTTACAACTATAGTCTCCAAGCTGATCGGGAACTGTGGAATACCGACAATGTCTCCGGTCTGGAGAAACGATTGGCTAAACTGTTGGGCATCCGCGATCTGCGCCGCCGTAACCTGGGGGAAGTCTCCTACGATATCTACGCTGAAATTGACCAAACCCCGAATAATGAATTTCGTTTCCGTTTACGCCATCGCGAAACCCTAAATATTCTACTGAGTAGCAGTACCCATTATGCCACTCGTGACCAGGCGCGTCAGGCAATGGAACAGGCAATTCGAGGGGCTTTGTTACCTGATGGGTACGATCGTAAAGTGGCGGGAGATGGCACTCACTACTTCAATGTTATTGATGATACGGGAGATGTTTTAGCCCGACGGATTCAATACTTTACGAATCCAACGGCAATGGAACAGGCGATCGCTCAGTTAATGGCTTACTTGCAGACTAACTATAGCGATGAAGGCATGTATCTGATTGAGAATATTCTCCTGCGTCCTGAGCAGTCAGATGATCCATTTCTGCCCATCTGTCCCGACCCGAACTGTATTGACTGTGAAGCTGCCGATCCTTACTCTTACCGTCTGCATATTATTCTACCTGCGTATACTAGCCGCTTTCGCAATCTCGAATTCCGCCAATTTGTGGAAACTGTGATTCGCGAGGAAACGCCTGCCCATATTTTGCCCAAAATTTGCTGGATTAATGGGAATGAGATGGCAGAACTAGAGCGGTTATATCGGGATTGGATTTATCTGAAAGCGGGAGTAGAAAGAGGCGATCGCCAGCAGAAACTGACCGACTTCATTACCCATCTGTTTGCCGTTAAAAATGTCTACCCGTCACGGCAGCTCTATGAGTGCGACAGTGACGAAACCTTGCCTAAATTTCTACTTGGACAATCTGCCCTCGGTACAACAACCCCTACAGTTAATCCTGACCTTCCTCCACCGCGTCCCCAGGAGCCTAACGATGAGCCAAATTCTTAACAGCCTTGCCCAAATTACTAACCAGTACAGCATTTTTGAAGAGAATCAAGTCCTAACCCATGCCCAACTGAATACGATCGCCGATCACCTGACCGATCAAGAGCGACTCACTCGTGTCAAACTCCTGGGAGTTGGCATTGTGGACGGTTTGCGTGTGTCACTGCGTAACCAGATCATTACGGTGACTGAGGGCATTGGACTAACCACGGATGGCGATTTGCTCTACTTTGAGCAAGCGACGGAGTTCGATCGCTTTAAAGTCTACGATGATGCCATGCCTCGATACGCCCCCTTCTTTGTAGAAGACGCAATGATGCCAGTCTATGAACTCGTTGCCAGGGGCACAGAGGACGATCGCGCCATATTGCTGACCGAGTTTACTAGTCACAGTGAAACCAGTCTAGAGCGGATGGTGGCAGTTCTGTTTATGGAAAGCTACATCAAAGATGATGATCTCTGCTCTGGAACAGACTGCGACAATTTAGGGCAGGACTGCATTCATACTCAAAAGCTGTTGATCATTCCTTCAGAGTGGGTCGATCGATTACGACAAGAAATTACCACTTCTGCCCAAGCATTTGATCAGTTGAATGAATTAACCATCGATCGTCCTAAGATCTCCGCTATCTCCTCCCTCACCCAATTGGTGCAACTTTACCGCGATCAATGCACCAACATCCACAACAAATTAATTGGCGAATGGAGAAACTTTTGGACTCATGTGGCTCCGATTCTGAGTGATATTTTCCCTAGTAATCCGGCTGGTTCCTGGGAAACGCAACTCATCACGATCCGTAATCAATTCAGTTCTACCACTGCCTCTGGCATCCAGTATTACTATGATTTCCTCAAGGACGTAGCAGAAACCTACAATCACTTCCGCGATCGCCTGTTTGACGAGATGACTTGGAGCAATCCAACTATTGCAGCTTTCCCCAAACATCTACTCCTGGGTAGTCTGGCTACCAACTCCCAAGTTGATTCCCTACGCACCGAATTCTATCCTTCTCCGTTGATTAGTCAAACCGCTGAGCAGCGCCATCACGCTAGGTTTCTGATACAAAAGCTCAATTTACTGATTCAATCCTTTCAAATCCCAACTGGGAATAATGTTGGTGTACGAATTACCCCTAGCCAGACTGAAGCCTGTCCCCTAGAAGACCGAGCCATCCCCTACTACTACAATATTAGCCGGAGTTCCCTACATCGCTCCTGGAACTATCGTTTATACCAACGTCGTATGGCAGATTATAACTACTCCTACCATGCTGGCTTACCATCAGGTTATCCTGCCAGAGGCGGAGCTGCCGATCCTTTCAATGCTCAATTAGGAAAGTTTTCCTTCTTTCGGATTGAGGGACATGTGGGTAAAAATGTGACCACGGTCAAAGGCGAACTTGAGCAGACGATCGCGGCAAATAATCTTCCCTTCACGGTGCAAGCCGTGTTATTAGGCAGCGATCGAACCCAAGTTGAGAAACGCCCTGGCATTCGCTATTCCGATCTGCATCGCTTTCACCATGTTTTGCGGCGGGATGCCTTCCAGCAGTTGAGCAGTGTAGAAAATTTCAGTCAACAGTTCACGGCTAAAGTGAATACTAATGTTGCAACAGATGAGGATGGAGCCAATGACAAAAAACGCATTGCTGAACAAAGTAATGCAACTATCACAACAAAATCAGCGGATGCTCGCAACAAATTAAATCTAACTTATTCTCAATACCGTACTAATCCTAGCTGGAAAGCGGATTTAACTGATGTTTTAAACGCTGCAGGGCAGTTTAAATATGGGGTTGGGGAGGTCATTAGAACTGAATTTGTGACGCCGTTTGATACCATCATTAGCAACACCCACCTGCAATGGCTCGACTGGCTAGATGACCTGATTCAACAGAAAGAAGCAAAGGACGATGAGAAGCTATTATTTAGCAAGTTCATCACTCAGCATCCTGCGATGGAACACTTTGGTGGAGTTTGTCGAGGTGGCACACTCGTTTTAGTGCACGATGCGCAAAAAAATATTGTTGCCGATTTTATGCTGCCCTACTACGTTTTAGATCGAGTGGACGAAGAGGATGAACCCGAAATTCCCAAGCCTGGCATCCGTCCTGATTGGTCACGCATTGATAACGGCATCCGCGTTTTACCCTCTCGTGAAAAGCTCTTTAAGGACTTCGATCGCAACTTACGCCGTGACTTTGACTCGATCACGAATAGCAAAATTGATGACAAAGTCAATGTTCAGCAAAGGTATGCTGATCTTTATCGAGAGTATATTGAGTCCGCTACTAAAATCTTTACGACGATCGATCCACGCCGATTGCAAACCCAACCTAATAAGGTTATTGCAGATTCATTGCTCGATGCTCAGTTAGTTGATGCTCACACTAAACGCCGTAAACTCGATCTCCTGCGGGAACGGGCGGCACGACAAGACTTACCCGATACTAGCCGTCAAATTCTCGATCGCCAGATTTTAGTGGCGGAGGAAGAGTTGGGACGCTCCGTACAGGACATGGCAACTTACGTAGCCACATTTGATGTGGATGTTTCTGTGGGTAGTGAAGGTTATCTCGCCATGAATGAAGTTTCTACTCATCTGGGTAGTATTACGAACCGAGAAGTTCGAGCTAGCCTTCAAAAAGGCTTATCTGGAGTGGAAGAAACTACCCAAAACGATAACTTAAAACTGCTTGTTGGTAGTCTGCGTAACCAATTGGGACGACGATAACGATGACTACTTCTCCTCACCGAATTCGCCGTCTCCAGTGGCAGCTCTCTACCCCGAGGCTCGATCAGGCATTTTTGCTCCGGCAACACTTCCATGACCATTGGCAGGATGATTTTTTACCTGCCATTGCTGCCGCTTTTGATCAAGTTGATCTGGGTGATCGCACCCTACGTCTCCCCAAACTAGAACTCCATCTTCACGTCACCTCTCTGGAGGATCTGAGCGATCGCCTCCCTGACCTAATTCGACAACAACTTAACGTCCAGCTTCAGTCCCTGAAACAGCAGAGTCCGGGGTCCGATCATTCCTCTGATCTAGCCATCACCCTGACTCCCCAACAATCCACTCTCGCTACCCTATGGCATTATCTGTACACGGGTTCCCTCCCTTGGACAACCACTCATCAAGCTACTGCTAACATCACCACCGAGTTACAAGCCGTCTGTCAGCAGCAACGATCGTCCCTACTGTCCCAACTTCAGCACCATCCAGCATCCAGCGCTTGCTACTTTCGCCTGCTTCAACTCCTTCCTCCTACCCAATGGTCTGAGTTGTTTACAGAATTAGGCGATCGCCTCCCCACGACAGTCCGTTCAGTCATCCTGCAAATTCTGACTCAGCTGAGCCATGAATCTGCATCTTTAACCCGTTATACCCAAGTAAGCCTAGCGGCAATTATTCTCTCCGAAAGCCTGAAATTACCAGCAACTGGATCGCTAGATCACCTCCTGACCGCGATCGCCAGTCTCCTATCCGCCGCAGATCAGCTGACCC
>VRZD01000073.1 GCA_016743235.1 Pantanalinema sp. GBBB05
CTATACACTAGCCCTTGGGCGTGTTGAAGAATGGTTTCCATGACCGTCTTCTGATTTTTTGCTACGCCCTTTCTTTCAGATTTTGGCTCCTTTGGCAACCCTTACTGAGAATGGTGCAAGATCTCAGGCTACCTACTTAGCACTTGGTATGACGGTAGGTAGGTTAGCCTAGATGTAGTAATGGCAATTCAGGAGTGCCAGATGAGTGTGCTAGTTTCTGATGAGATTTTGCAGGCAGCGAATATGTCTGATGCTGACTTAAAGCGGGAGTTGGCAATCTTACTGTATCAACAGAAAAAACTTGGACTCAGTAAAGCGCGAGAATTAGCTGACATGCCATTGATTGAATTTCAGCGAGAGTTAGCCCAGCGACACATCCCAGTCTTTGATGACATGGCAGGGTTTGAGAGCGAAATTGCCCAACTTCAGGAAATGGGTGATCTGTGACGGTTGTTTGTAATACTTCACCCATTACCAATCTGGCCGCGATCGCGCAACTTGATTTACTCCGGCAACTCTATGGTGAGATTGTCATTCCTCAAGCGGTCTACAACGAATTAACAGTATTACCAAATCCAGTGCCAGGAACATCCGAGGTGCAAACGTTACCCTGGATTCGGGTACAACAGGTTAGAAATCAGACACAGGTGACAGAATTTCGGCGGACGGTTGACCTTGGGGAAGCAGAAGCATTGGCATTAGCACTAGAGATGGCAGCGGAACGCCTATTGATTGATGACGCGGCAGGGCGGGCGATTGCGTTGGAGTTGGGGTTGAAGATTACAGGGGTGTTGGGCGTGTTACTGATAGCGAAGCAGCGACAGTTGATCGTAGCAGTACAACCCTTGATGGATAATCTGATCTCCCAGGCAGGTTTTTGGGTAAGTGATGAGCTTTATGCACGGGTACTGCACCAGTCAGGTGAGTAGAGTCATCAGACAATCGCTTGATGGTCAAAGCGGTGAGGGAAAAGGCAATCGTTTTCTGTGGCTTCAGTATTGCAGGGAGAGAGTTTGCAGAAATCATGAAGCTTGACTGACATTTTGATGGGATTGGGGTAGAAAAAGAGGAGATCAATTTCCCCCACGGCACTTTTATGGAACCCATCACAACCTGGTCAATCGCCACGATCGTTACCATCATTGTTACGAAGGCTTTGGAAAAACCTGGTGAAAAGTTGGGGGAAGGAGTGATGGGCTTAGGCGGTCGATTGTTGTCGTTATTGCAACAAAAGGCTCCGGAAACCGCCAAGGCGATCGAGCAGGCTCCAGTGCAGTTGGAGCAACAACAGGTGAAAGCTCTAAGCCAGCAGGTAGAACAGGTGGCAATTACCCATCCGGAGGTGCAAGCGGCGGTTGAAGCCTTGGCGATCAATCCAGAAGCTCGGCAACTGGTGGAAACATTGACTCAGACTGCCCAATCTGAAGGGTCAACTGTGATTAATTTGGGCAAAATTGGGATTCAAATTTCAGGGGGTAGCAACCCAACCATTAATAACCCTACCATCAACCTTTGAATCCAGTCGTCCGCAGAGGAGCGGACAAAGTTAACTCCTGCCAGTATTATTCTTGACCAACAACCGCCCAACGTCAGCAGCTTTCAAGGACGGGAAAATGAGTGTGAGCAAATTCAAGCTTGGCTGCAAGATCCCACAGTCCGATTGATTGGCATTAAAGCCTCGGGTGGCTATGGCAAAACTTTTCTGGCGGCTAAGCTGTGGGAACAGGCTGAGTTGTCAGGGGGACAAAAGCTGTGGATTAGCTTTAACCAGCCTTATACGTTTGGCAACTTTGGGCGCTGGTTGCTGCAACAATTGGGACAATCTGTGGATGAAGCGTTGTCGGATGAAGACCTCTTACTGATTATGGTTGAGTCTCTGTCGCGGCATCCTTGCCTGCTAGTGATGGATAATCTGGAAACTCTGTTGCAAGCCGATGGCGAGTGGCAGGAGGCAGCTTATGGGGCTTTTTTCCGGCGATGGCTCAGTCATGGCAGATCCAGCACCATGCTCCTCACCAGTCGGGAGCAGTTTGCGTTGCCCAATAACTGGCGGGAAAAGTGGCGCTGGTATCCGTTGGCTGGATTGCAAACTGAAGCAGGAATTGCCCTCCTGAAGGGCAAAGGAATTCGGGGAGCCGAGGCAGATTTAGCCCAGTTTGTAGAGTTGGTCGATGGTCATCCGCTGTCGTTGAGCCTGACGGCAGGATGGTTGATCGATCCACAGAAAAATGTGGCTCCGGATGTCACCTTTGCCTTGACTCAGGATGATTGGGAGCGATTTGAGCATATTGTAGGCGACCATCGAGGCGATCCAGAGGCTAGTGTCGGGCGAATTTTGGCAGCCAGTGTAGAACGGTTGCCAATCAACTTAAAAACGTTATGGCTGGCGCTGAGTGTTTATCGACTGTCTTTTGATTTAGCGGCAGCCCAAGCTATGAGAGCTACCGTGACGCTGGATGATCTATGGATACTCACTCGCCGTTCCCTGTTAGAGGAACAGCCAATCCAAGACGCGCCGACCCTGGCAGAAAAATGGCGATTTCAATTCTCATCGCTGCTGCAACGGTTTGCCCAACAACAAGCCAGTGATTTAACCGCAGCACACCAAAACGCTATTGCTTACTACTTATTTCACCTTAAACCTAAACCCTGGGGACAACTGGCTGACCTCACCAATCACTTGGAAGTATTTCATCATTGGTGTGAGCTGCACCAGTATCACCAGGCATTTGACACTATTAGCGTCTGTGATGATTTTCTAGATTTACAGGGGTATAACCGTATCCGGTTAGAACTATATAGCCGGTTGGTACTAGCATGGCAGCAACAAGCATGGCAAATTGAGCCGTCTGAAGATTTAAAGCCATTATTAGCTTCTATTCTCCGCTTGGGAAATGCTCACCTCTCCCTTGCACAATACCCCTTAGCCATTAGGGTGAACCATTTGCTTAGGGAACTGACCCATCAGACAACTAATCGATTTTATGAAGGCGCTGCCCTGGGAAATTTGGGAGCAGCTTACCTCTCTCAGGGTGATTATGACCAGGCGATCAGTTACTCGCAGCAACAACTCACCATTGCCCAGACGATTGGTGATCGCGCATCAGAAGGCAAAGCCCTGGGAAATTTGGGACTGGCTTACCTCTATCAGGGTGATTATGACCAGGCGATCAGTTACTCGCAGCAATGGCTTACCATTGCCCAAACGATTGGTGATCGCGCATCAGAAGGCAAAGCCCTGGGAAATTTGGGACTGGCTTACCTCTCTCAGGGTGATTATGACCAGGCGATCAGTTACTTGCAGCAACTTCTCACCATTGCCCAGGCGATTGGTGATCGCGCATCAGAAGGCTCTGCCCGGGGAAATTTGGGAGCAGCTTACCTCTCTCAGGGTGATTATGACCAGGCGATCAGTTACTTGCAGCAACAACTCACCATTGCCCAGACGATTGGTGATCGCGCATCAGAAGGCAAAGCCCTGGGAAATTTGGGAGCAGCTTACCTCTCTCAGGGTGATTATGACCAGGCGATCAGTTACTCGCAGCAACAACTCACCATTGCCCGGACGATTGGTGATCGCGCATCAGAAGGCAAAGCCCTGGGAAATTTGGGACTGGCTTACCTCTCTCAGGGTGATTATGACCAGGCGATCAGTTACTCGCAGCAACAACTCACCATTGCCCGGACGATTGGCGATCGACATAGCGAAGCCAATGCTTGGTTTTATTTAGGAGAAACGCAGGAGAAGCGCAAAAGCCCTGCTCAAGCCATCGAGTTCTATACCTATGCCCGATCGCTTTATCAGCAGATGGGACTGGAAAAGGATGTTCAAGATTGCGAACAGAAAATTCAGCAGCTTTCAATCCGTAGTCGCAACTGCTTCAGTCGATTCGCCAGTGGGTTGCTCCGAACATTATATAGAGCATGGCGGTGGTTCAAAAATCACATACGCTAACACAATTGGCAGAGTTCATCCTGAGTTGCCAGCTTGATTCAGACTAGGTTTGTTCTTGGTTGACCAACTCCAACCCGATCGCATCAACCAGCATTGCCCTGCTACTCAGTACGATCGCTCTATTACTCTGTAACACTGCTGCGTTACTCAATACGATCGCCGTATTACTGAGTAACATTGTCTAGTTATCAAGGAAGCGAGCGATCGCATCGAGTAAGATTCGCGTGTTATCGAGTAACAGCCTCAGGTTACTTTGCGCGATCGCCGTGTTACTCTCCAACGTTGGCTTATTAATAATAAAAACTTATGCTGATTAAAGCAAAACATAAGTATTACTCGATAACCTCAGCAAGTTACTTTGCGCGATCGCCGTGTTACTCGATAACATCAGTGCATTCATAATAAAAATTTATGCTGCTTAAAGTAAAATATAAGTGTTATTTGATTACAGCATCATGTTACTTTGGGCGATCGGAGTGTTTCTCAACTCACCTTCCTTAAACTGGTTGAGTTTGCTAGTGCTACTACCTCAACATTAAGATTGAGAAGAGAATATTCACGCAAATTAACTTCTCTGTAGGAGGAAATTATCTCAAGTTTCCTAAATTTCCCGCAGGTCGATCGGCTGATCAGACAGATAGATTGCAGAAGTCATTTTGTGAACAGCATCTACTGATATGCCACGTCCTAAACGGTCTTCTCCTATATTGCAACACGCTGAGCAACGGGAAGCCAGCCTGCAATCCATTAGCCTTGAGCTTGATCTAGGCAATAACTTAACGATCCGGTCCTATTCCTCACTGATTGATATGCTGCGCGCTAAGATTGCTAATTACAACAGCACTCTTTCCGAGCTGGATGATCAAGCTCGCCAGATTAAAGACGTTGAGAAACAGTTACGGAATCTGTCGGAACAAATGTTGTTAGGCGTAGCCGCCAAGTACGGTAAAAATAGTAGTGAATATGGCAAAGCGGGTGGTGTACCCAAAAGCGAACGCCGTCGCCCTACCCGGAAGCAGTCAACCGCAGCCAGCAACGCAGAACTTTAAACTGCATTAACGTTGTGCCTTGTAATCGCTCATCTGAAGGTAACAAACTGTAGCCTTCAGGATCAGCAGCTTGAGAGAACACAAAACACTGACGATCGGGTAAACAAATCACTATTAATACAAAGACATTTGCAACAACTTTAAAGCCTAATCGCCTTACCAAATCAACCTGCAACTCCCCAACCCTACAATTCATGAATTTATCAGCCATTTAACTTCGTTTCGGCGCAGGATGGAAGTAGCGTTAGAACGCTGGGGAGCCTTTGCTCGTATGAACCAACAACGCCTTCAGGCTTACATTCAACTGATCCAAAAGCTACTCGCCTGTCCCAGTGGCGAAGAATGGATTCTCCTACGCCAATATGAAGCCTTAGTCACACCAGAACTCGTGCAAGTGATGGAACAAGTGGCAGCACAACTGGCAAATCAGGGGAACCTGAAAGAAACCAAATTTCTCCACAATTTAGCGGGGCAGATTCATCATCTGTTTGGGGCTCAAACGGTACCCCGATCGAGCAACGACGACCACTCTCAAGCCTATCTGGAACTCACCAAAGCCCTATTAGAATGTTCTCCAGGCACTGAGGGTGAGTTACTGAAGGCAAATCAGGAGCTGATTGAACCAGGGTTAGTGCAAATGATGCAGCAGGTCGCCACCCAATTAGCCAGCAACGGCGATCGAGAAGCGGCCAATTACTTGCAACATTGGGCAAAAGAAGTGAATCAGCTCTGGTTACAGCCGCACGATTTCCCATTGAAACAAGAGCCAGAGCCAAAACATGCTAACCATACACCTGTTCGCGTACCAACCCCTTCGGTGACCGCTCAAGCCCCGATTCCTCCACCGATCGCATCAACCCTTGAAGCAGATGATCCTTGGGCAGAATTATCCGGAGAGCCAGGTTTATCCTAACCACAGCCAACTCCCGCCCCAGTGCCAGCCAGCCCAACTCCTACCGTCCTCGCTCCGCCACCTGCACCGACGCCAGAGCTGCCAGACTTAGCCGTTTATGCACAGATCACTCGTCACCTGGAAACCATTGCAGAGACACTCACTAAACTCAGCGAAACTCTAGTCGCTCCAGCTCACCCACCTACCAATCCGCTATGGTACATGGAGGTACTAGAACGGGCTTACACCGGCAAGTGGATCCTGACCAGTGCAGAAATCCACCAGTTGATTGGTGTGCAACCAACTGGTGCGAAAGGTAGTGAGTCTTTTCAGCGGGGATGTTGGGTCTTTGTCAAAGCCGGAAAACTAGGAAATCAAACCGCTTGGCAAGTCAAAAAGGACTATGAATTGACGACTGAAGCCTAACTCATTCACCTTAATTCGCCCGCGATCGTGCTCCTCTAATCTCCTGCCTGCCCACATTATCTTGGGTAGCGTTGAGCCGCGTTTGTTTAGAGTTATCAACAGGGTAGTTCAGAGCCTCCTGGGTGATCTAGCATCAAGATAGGAGTAGCATCAGCTCAATCATTGATCCAATCCCTTCGTTAGATCATGAATCCAGCTACTTGCACCATTTAGATTGATGCGGCATTGCTACAACCTGGCATCACTAAGGACACAGCCCTGGGAGCCACACCCATACTTCCATCCAACCCATCGCCACCATCCTGAGTGATCCATCGTTCGGAGTCAGCCAGGTGACTAATTTGGTGTCTGAGGAGTTAATCGGGAAGTATCATCTGATTCGATGGTTAGGACAGGGTTAACCAGCTCTGAATAGGAGTTAATTAGTGTTTGTGAATCAATGGAGGAAACTGGTATGGCAATCATCCATCGCGATCCTCTAGAAGAGTTGACTCACTGGGAACCGTTACCGCATTGGGAACCATTTCGCGGCATTGAACGCTTGCAACAAGAAATGAATCGTTTGTTCGATCGCTTGATTCCGGGTGGCAATGGGGAAATCCGATCGCTCACCTTTATTCCTGCCGCGGAAATGGAGGAAACTGACGACACAATTCACCTCAAATTAGAAGTTCCAGGCATGGAAGCGAAAGATTTAGATGTCCAAGTTACCGAGTCTGCGATCGTCATCAAAGGTGAACGTCAATCAGAATCCAAAACAGAGGCTAAAGGAGTTGTGCGCTCAGAGTTCCACTACGGTAAATTTGAGCGGAGAATTCCATTGCCAACCAACATCCAACCCGACAAAGTTCAGGCTGAATGTCGGAATGGGATGTTGATGCTCACGTTACCCAAAGTTGAGTCAGAGCAACGCACCGTGGTTAAAGTCAACGTTAACTAAATAGAGCATTCGGTAGGGGGTAGGGGGTAGTTTTCCCTCAACCCCCTACCCCTAATCCAGAGAGTTTCCCTGGATAACCAGAGGGAGGGGCACTATGCATATCCACTATGCTCAATTTCAAGATCGTACCGAAGCCGGGCAACAATTAGCGGCTCAACTCAAATCCTATGCCAATCGCTCTGATGTATTAGTATTGGGGTTACCGCGGGGTGGAGTTCCAGTGGCTTACGAAGTGGCTCGTGCCTTAAATGCCCCTTTGGATATCTGTTTAGTGCGGAAGCTTGGTGTTCCCGGTCATCAGGAACTCGCAATGGGGGCGATCGCTTCAGGGGGTGTTCGGGTGTTGAACTACGATGTCATCAGTAGGTTAGGCATTTCCAGCAAAACGATCGATGCAGTCGCCGCCAAAGAATTGAAGGAATTACAACATCGCGATCGGATGTATCGGGGCGATCGTTCGCCATCTGAGATTCGCGATCGGACGGTGATTTTGGTGGATGATGGCATTGCTACCGGCTCAACTATTCGGGCAGCGATCTCCGTCCTCAAACCACAGCAGCCAGCCCAACTCATCGTTGCCATTCCAGTTGCCCCACCGTCCACCTGTGATCAATTAAGCCAAGCAGTGGATGAAGTAATTTGTTTATTCAAACCCGAAGCACTTTATGCGATCGGGATTTGGTACGAAGATTTTTCCCAAACCACTGACGCGACTGTGCGTACCTTATTAACTCAACCAACGATGACTTATCAAAACTCGTTTGTCTCTGTATAACAGAAAGCGTGATCCGAATTGGTTTAGATAACTCAGGATTTATCCTACGTCAGATGGCAATTCTACATTTAATTTTTTAAGAATTAGGTATTGGTAGTTCTATTGACTTGCTACTAATTCAAGTTCTAATCAATCGGACGTAAGCTCAACAATTTTAGATAGTCAGCATAATAGGTTTGAATCATTTGAACACTGGTATCGCACCATTTAGCAATGACTGACTCGGGAACCCCTTTAAGAATTTGCGTTGTAAGGTAATAACTGAAACCATTCCTTTAGGATTCTTACCAGACGGGGTTTTCGAGTACATGAGCAAGTCATTTCAGTACGTTTGTTCGCTACACCCAGTTTACACCCGAACTTACCTAAAAAGTCTCCAAGCTTGACCGAGATTTTAGAGCGATCGTACTATTCAATAGGGTCAGCCCACATAACTTAAAACCCCTGAAGCGTAACAACTTCAGGGGTTTTGTACATTAAATATTTATTTGTCCAATTTAAACATTTAGTGTCCGACGAAACCATAACCTGAAATGCCTTTACAGTAAGCATTTTAGACATAAAGAGCTGGAATTGGCTAATCTGGCAGTTTTAAACAAATAAACCCAAAAAACCTGAAAACCTCATTCCACTATTTAAACAATTATTTGTAATTTCCTTGATTCTTTCTCGCTAGGGTTTATTAACAGGGCTGACTTACTTGCAAACTCCGGCTTCTGGATTAAGGATCAGGGATGGACTCAAATGCGACGGCTTATTGAAGGTTGATTAAAGCGAGTAGACGTTAAAGACTGCAACAAGTACCCTGTTCTGCAAGCCAGCTCCGCCGCTTATCAAAATCTGGCAAGATTCGCTCCAGCCTATCCCAAAATTCAGGAGAATGCTGGTGTTCAATCAGGTGAACAAGTTCATGAACTAGCACGTACTCAATCATCCGCTTGGGCAGCATCGCAACCCGCCAGTGAATTGAAATATCTCCTTTCTGTCCGCAGGAACCCCAGCGATACCCTAGATCCCGGACTTGAAGCGATCGCGGTTCTGCCCCAACTCGACGACTCAGTGGAGGCATCATTTGTTCTAGCTGAGTTTGCAGATGCGTTCGATACCAATAGATGAAGTGTTCACGTCCATCTGCTTGGGCAGTTGCTTGCAGGAGAAAACATCCCTGGTGGAAACGGAGAGGTTGATTTTGCTTGGTATCGTGGACTAGCTTAAGGCGATAGCTTCGACCTAAATAGTAGAAACCTTCACCAGAAATAAATTCTTTCGTTACGGGAGGAGTAGGATTAAGGGCTTCCTTCTGCAATAACTTCTCGTAAATCCAAAGGCGCTTATCCTGAATAACCTTTTCAAGCCGTTCGGGAGGCACTTCGGGACGGCAGGCAATTACAAGCTGCCCATCTCGTTCAACAGTGATGTGTTATCTACAGTGAAATGGTTGAAACTCGCGCACCATAAGCTTTTTACATTGTCGAATTTTCTGCAAAGAGCGGTATGTAAATATTCCTGTTTCAGAAAGGATAGAGAACAACCAGCTATTCCTGAAAAACTTGAGGTTAAAGTGAATTGATTTTAGGCTGTTTTTCTCTACCCACTACAAAGGGGAGACTACCCAAATTTTGTCAAAAAACGTCTTACACAACTGGCTGATTTCTGAACCACTCAAGGATTTTGCCTCCAGGAGTTGTCTGAAAAGTTCTAGCTAAAGATGCCTCTTTAGCTGTTTCCCTGAAAACATCAGAAATTTCCTTACTGTATTCGATCGCGCAAATAAAAAATTGCCCTTTCACAATATCTGTTGCGTCGAACAGCAAATCTAAAACTTTATCGTTGTTATGAAAAGCTGTTGCCCTCCAGAGAAATCGAGGGAAACTTTTCAACAAAATTTCCTGCCTTTGCTCTTCGTTAAGAGCGGCATCTGAAAAAAGATCTCTCTTGAGCCTGTTTATCGTTGTTAGGTAAATATCCCACTCTAGCCTCTGAGTAATTGAAGGAAGCTTACCCTGTGCTTTTAACTGCTCAATAAAAGAACAGTCAAAGTGTAGCACAGCGTCATGAATAGGCTGGAACGGAATCCGAATTTTGTGATACAGAGGGACTAACAGTAAATCTGAACATGCACGATTTGCTCCTTCACCCCAAGAAGTAGAAATTGAAGGAACACTCGTATTTGCGTTGGCAATGAGCGAGCCATCAAACTCCATACGAGCAAATGGACCTACCTGATCATCATGAACATAAACTTTATCCATGCGAGAAGCTTTGAGCAGAAATCCTAATTGGCTGTAAGGTACAGCTTGGGGAAGCCCCAAGCTGTATCCTGTAGCTGCTACAGCGTGCTTGCCTAAACTGACAATACCTTCAGGATTTGTTTGAGTGATAGGTACAATATCAAATCCAAAGATTACAGGTATTCCACAGCGGAGATAGGCATATAAGTGCGCCTTTTGAAGGTACTGAGGAGCCTGAGCTAGAGGAACAAGAAACGGTTCCAATCCTATATCACGAATTGCTTGAGCCATCATTTCAGCAGACAGTCCGGAGTTAGGAAAAACTCGTGTCGGATTGGGTATGACACGGGTTGCTAGCGGAAAATTACTAAAAGCCTTTTTAGTAATTTCTACAGGAGAAGGTATTGAATGCTGAAATTGCATACCTGTGCCATGAAACACAGTCCATAATGCACTCGTAGCACATGCTGCGGCTACTTCATCTTGTTCTTGAAAAGCCAAAGATCGAACACTCAAACATAATCCAAACAAGTTTGTTTTATACTGGCGGATGATAGGAAAATGACGACGGTTGTTATCATTCGGATAAGTCGAAATACAAGTACGACCAATAATTGTTTGAGGCAGAGGTTTCACAACCATGAAACCAAGATAATGCTCTTGCAAAATGTCCTGAGTTAGGTCACTAGTGTTAGGGTTAGCAAGAAGGCATTTGAATTGCTCAGCGGTGAAGAGGTAGCTAAAGAAGTGTAGACGTGTACATTTACGATTGTAGTCCGGGAAACATCTAGCGTAAAAACCTGCAAAATCCTCAAGGAAATCCCGGTCTACATAATCGTACTCAACAAGAATGATTTTTGTACCAACATCCTGAAAGTACTTGTCAAGGTACGCAATATGCGACTTTTCCTCTACTAGATCAAGTGAAGCCCCCGAATTGCCAACTAATATGTTCTTGAACTCATCCACTGTGTAGGGATAGATCCTGAAGGCTTCATTCATAGCTTGATCCCATTTACCTGGTTATAAATATAGCCCTAATCTCTACAATTAGGGCTATACCAGTTTATTAACGCTATATCTAGCGATCTATCAAGTTTCTTACAGTTCTCTATAAACTAAAAGGCACTCTAAAGTTACCTGCCTCAATCTCCTGAGACTTATTGAGCTCAAGGGTTACTTGTTGAGCTTTACTGAGTGCTTCCTCAATTTTCCTTTGCCCTTCCTGAGACGCGACCCAAGCTCTAGCTTCTCTAGCCAACGTTTTAGAGTCCTTTTTCAGAGTGGACTCTTTAATTTCCTTATTGCAATTTTCCACACTATACCTCTCCCTATGCTGTAGACGACGAACCAAAAAGCAGATCAGCGATTGGGGTCAAACGAGTTAATAGCCGATGTAAGCCTAAATAAGCAAACTGATTGCCTTTTTGAGATCGCTGCACATATCTATTAAACTACTAGCCCAAAAGATTTTTAACTTTTGTAACAAAACTATGGGGAAACGAATTTAGGCAGGGCAGGCAACGATCGCGGAGTAGAAACGAACCAAGCAACGAAAACGAGTTAGTTCTTATGCTAGCGACTTCCATCCGTTGCTATGTTCAAGGCACTTAAGTGGATGATTTAGATAATCAGTGGATGAGAACTGATCTACGCCACCCAAGTCCAGTGTGCCTTGAATCCATTCTGTGTTTTTTGCTACACGAGATCGCAGGCGTTCTACTAAAGCAGCCCACGACTCAAGATCGCCCAATTCAGAAATTGCTTTGATTTCAGCGAGCTCACTTGCATCCAACAGTAATGGCTTAGCCAGTTGTACACAGTAAGGTGAGCGAAGTTCGGCAGTGAAGCTAACTGCATACCCTTTGGTAGTACAGGCTTCATCTGTTCTCTGGCTCAAAACCCGCACAATAGATGTCACCTGTGACGCACCAAGCGGTTTATTGGTCGTCAAATTACGCAGGTAATTGGGGGAAACGCAGATGCCTTCTTGCTGGCTAGACAATTCTCTGTCAGAGAAACAGACCAAAGCGTAATGGCTCTCCTTTTTTCTTCCAGAAGACGAAGATGCACGACTTGTGATGAAACAGTGAGTTGGTAATTGTCGCACTTGACCTTGAGCATCAACCCAAGCGTTCCACAAGACCACGCTAGGTGGAGCGACATCAATTGCCTTTGGCTTACTAGACATTGGCGAAAAAAGCACACATAGAGATGGTGTGTCACGGGCGGCAACCTTGGCGTTTTCTCCTACTGACTGACCCACTCCCCAAAAGAAATACCCACCACCTAACTGGCGCTCCCATTCCTTCCGACGAATAATTGCTGTCAGATCTTCACCAGACTCCGTTCCCATTTTGGTCCAGCAGAATGTTGACGGTAGGTGGTTTGTTGTCATAAGCGTCTCCAAGTAATCAGATTATACCATAATCTATTCATTAAAGATTGATATATTACTCTAATGACTAGGAATGAGGACGCCCCAATCCAATCAGTGGTGCAGCAGTTACTATCTTGCCTAAAAGCGGATAGCCGCTCTGCAAGCGAGATTGCTCATCTGGCTGCTGTGAGCCAACCCACAGTTTCACGCCTTCGGCGTTCGAATGGGCAACGTCAGCGTGCCAGTAAATCATTCAATAAGCTATGCAGTTTTTATAATGTGCCGACTACTGCAATGAGTACAGCCAGTCGGGGGTATGATGAATTACTTCAAGCGGCTATTATTGATGCATGGGACGGAACAGAGGCAAGTGGACGAGCGTTGCTCGCTGTCATTGAGGGGCTAAAAGAATTCAAGAACAAGCAGATGACCTAGCAGGAGAGGCTGTTGACTACACCCGATCGCCAGATAGACAAAATCTTTGGGTCATTGGAGTCTGCTGGTTTTCCACGCAGCCTCCAAAATATGCTGCTGCCTGAGTGGGTCACACCGGAAGTGTTGTCAGATGCCGCAGTTTCATCAGAGATCGCAGCAATTCTTGCAAAGCGATTGGGACTGCGTGTGAGTCCTCTTTTTACTGCAAGTCCACAAGTTGAATCGCTTCGACGGCGTGACATAAAGTACAAGCGATCGATTCCGAGTAAGTCAAAAGATTTAACGGCTGCAACATCAATTGCTGTTAGCATTGCTGAATCGATTGCATCAGCTTGCCGAATAGAGTTCAGTCAGTTTCCCGATAGTGCTGATACTCTTCGCAGAGAAGTGCTTGCTTCTTCAGGCTACTGGGTAGGACTGAGAAATTTGTTGATGACCTGCTGGTCACATGGCATCCCTGTTGTCTATCTAGCAGGGCTTGGTCAAGGCGTCGCCAAAATGGATGGCATGGTGGTTCATACAGAAGATCGACCAGTCATTATTTTGTCTAAAGCCTCGTCGCTGTGGGCATGGCAACTTTTTATCTTGGCTCACGAAATCGCTCACATCGTGCTTGGGCATGTAGCTCCTGGAGAGATCTTAATCGACGAGGAATTAGGTGAAGACTCCTATGCACTAAAGGATGCAGATTTGGACGAACGTGCCGCAGACATGTTCGCGATTGAGGTGTTAAACGGTAGGAAAAATGCAACCTATACAGTGGCAGGCGACCAAGTTAATTTTAGAGAGTTAGCCCATGCTGCATATGAGCATGGGAAAGCAAGCCAAATTGACCCTGGGCATATCGTATTAAATTTTGCAAACAAGTCTGGGAAATGGGGTGTAGGTGTTGCGGCGGCGGAGGTGCTACAGGATAAGAATCCTTCTGCATCGACGGTCATCAACGAAGCAATGTGGGGCAGTATTGATCCTCAAGCATTACCATCGGATACTGTTGAGTTCCTTGGTAGAGTTACTGGTTCATCTTTTGAGTAAGGCAACACATGGGTCAACCAATTTTGATTGATAACGATGCCTTACTCAAACTTGCACGTTACGGGCTTCTTAATGAGTCAATAGCTTTATTTGGATGTGCCCCTGACGAGGTACGTGTACTTGCAACTGCAAAGTACTCACTCTTCCCCGCTAGGAATCATTTGCGCCTCTGTAAGGATGAAGAGAGTGCTGCTAGATTAACAGAATTCCTTAAAGTCTCCACTCCGTTAGATGCTACGTTAGCTGATCCAGAATTGCTGGATGCATTGAACGCTGTTCAAAATATTGATGCTGGAGAATCTCTGCTGTTTGCAGTGGGTGCTACAGAGAAAAATACACTTGTAGTTACAGGTGATAAGCGGTCTCTGGCAGCACTTTGTTCTAATGATTCTGTTGCTCAAGTATTCAGCGCATTGGCAGGTCGTGTAGTGTCAATGGAAGTATTATTTCTATATCTAATTGAGCGTCAGTTTGTTTATGTTCAACAGTGTGTGAGGTCGAAACCGGAGGCGGATAAAGCACTAAGCATTGCATTTGGCGTCTCCATATCTGCCGACTTTAATTCCGTGAGAGAGGGGCTGACTTCATACATCAGGCATTTGCAAAACATAACTGGCGGATTGCTTTATACATTGCCTACTTAAGCAGTACAGCATAGGGGGCTTTCACACGGGCAATAAGCCCGATCGGAGCAACAACCCGTTTGTTTGGGATATCCAATAACTGCTGAGGCGTGTGAATAAAACATCCTTTGTCAACTCTTCCAGCTACATATTGATCTCCTCTACGTCCACGATTAGGTCCAACCCCAACCTGTAATTGACCTAAATCTAATTCATATTCTTTTTCCTGTATTTGAAGCTCATCTAAGATCATGGCGTAACGAGATCCACGAACTTCTATCCCTGACGGAACTGGCTTCCAATTAACCCCATCATCTGAGTACTCTTTAGCGATTTCAGGTGGAGCAGCATGTTTGGAACTCATCTTCTGCATAACAATGAGTACTTGGTTACCACTTGCTTCTACCTCTTTAGCAAACGGTTGAACCATAGTTAATGGATGGCAAGTATTGCCACCATAACCCCAAAAAATCATACCTGTCTTCTCAAACTCGCCCTGCTTCCGCTTAATAATATCCTCAATACTCTCTTGAGCATGAAGTCCAACTTTCATGAATATAAGACCACTTTTATTAACCAAATCGTCATTCATTATTCACCTCAAATTTTTCAAGTGTATAAAGCTGCTCCGCTGCTCTGGCTGGAGTAATTGTTCTCTGTTCGCGAACATATCGAAAACGCAAAGGTGAACTTCTGCCGTAAAAATTCTCAAGACGTGATGGTTCTAGAGGCTCTGATGTTGTTTGCACACAACTGGGGTCAACACGACGAAAAAGGCATGAGCATGAACGTAAATCAGGCGCGTCATCAAGGTGATAATAGTGCAGTTGTGGTATCATCTCAGCTACCACATATCCAAGGCTCAGTGCGCGGAACTGTGTATCACGTAACACCTCTTGTGTCCACGGTAGGTCAGGATCATCTGCTATAACAACAATACCTAAACTCTTCTCGTTTGTTGCCTGACTGCCACGCTCAAAAAAAGCTATGACACTTTCCCCATCATTACTTGCGCCCCACGGTGGATTAATGTGAAATCCCTCATAAGCACCAAAATGCTCCATAGGTAATGGCTCTGCCACGTTGTAAAGATGTGCTGAAATTTTAATGTCGGGACTAAGCTTTTCCCCAAAACGTTTTACAGAGTTGACAATGCGCTCATCGAAATCTAACAGTGTAATCGAGCTTGGTCCATAGTTTATAACGTTCTGAACCTTCAGATGAGCAGCAGATAGAGCAATCCCATCACCATCACCAATAAAGACAATATCCTTGCCGTTGAAAACACGAGCAACATACTCTGCTTGGATCACCATATCGGCAACCTTCATGTATATCTGATCAAATTCACGGAGAGGAATTGGTCGGTTTTGGACGACATCTGAGATTGCGTTAATCGCCTTTCGTAGATCAAACTCCATTGAATCCTCGAAGAGTGCTAATGGGGCTAATTAATTATCTCTGTAAAACTCATTCAATTTTAGGATTCTTGCTTATCAACTGATACTGGAAATAAGCTTTAGAAACTGGCATAGTTCTCCAACAGGATCGAAATCTGCCATGAGCCCGATATCCATTGAATAAAGCACAATGCTATGGAATCATTTTGATTCCATGAATGTGGAATTTATCTTGCTTGCAGTAAGAAGTGTAGATCTGACAAAGAAGCCGCTCAAGTTAGGTCGCTAATGCAAACTCACATATCAACCCACTCAGAGTCATCGCTCACAGGTTCAACATAGATTTTCCCAGCGATATACCGCAAAATATTCCGCACCCTGTTGAGTGCTTCCGCCGGAAAGTTGTCCGTGTGAATCTGGATAGAGCCATTTTGATCCACCACAAACACCAGCTCCCCGATCGAGGAGTCTTGAACAATCAACTCAAACGGGAACCACTCGCCTCGGAGGGTACAATACTCCGCAATCTGTCCAAAATCCAGATAGCACTGACGATCGTCAGGCAGGGCGACCAAGGCTTGAATTTCACTCCGCTTTAAGCCCACTTCCGAGATCCAAAATGGAGTGTGCTCACCGTACTCATTCGGTCCGTACATCGGAATGTCACCCTGCCGTCGTGCTTGCTTCAGATCTTCTTGAAGATCCAATACCTCTTTGGCAGGGACTTTTAATGCCTTTGCCACACCTTCTTTGTACCGGGATAAGTTGAAGCGAATTTCCCCTAATCGCTCTTGAACTCGCCGTTCGATCGCATCGCCTGCCTGCCGCAATAGGCTCTCTGGGTAAGCAAGTCCCAGCGCAACCTCGGCTTGCCCCACCATCAGCTCGCGTGTGAACTCGGCATACACCTCGGCAATCACAGGGTTGTAATTGGCTGTCCCGGTGGCAACGACTGATCGAATTAAATCAGTCAGCGTTTGCAGCAGCAGTTCTTCCCGCGACAACACCTCAATGCGCTCGCTCATTTCTTCACCTCGGTGATCACAGCATGGTATTTGGTTTCATCCAGTAACACTGTCCCAATCAGCAGTCCCACCACAGGTCTAACATCGAGCGTTGTACAGGCACTCACATGCTGTGCCATCCGGAACACTTCTGCCTGAATTACTTGTTTGATCCCTTGAACGGAATCCACCGTCGCTTTCGCCTCAGTCATCAGCGTAGAGGTCTGATCGGTACTGACCAGATCGGGATAGGTGTGGTAGGGACGGGCTAATCGCAATGTCCCCGGATACAACCGCTGGGTCAAAATTGCTGCCACCCCTTCCCCGATCGCGGCGATCGCAGATTTGGAGGGTGAAAGCTGTTGTTTATTCGTCGCCATGTAATAGAGGCGGGGATACCCTGGCAGCAAGAACGCGCCCCGTGCATAAGTGAAGTAAAAATGCCGGAGTTCTTCCAAGGGGCGGTAAACGATTTGTTCACTGACCTGGGTAATCATCGTTCTCAAGGTATTGGAGTCAATCGGCAATGGGCTGAGCGGGGTATAGTCGGTGATGTTGCCAGCCAGTTCCCGGAGAAATTGGTCTTTCGTCTCCGAGCGTGAACTCGCTAGCGATGCCAAGGCGGATAAAGAATCCGTTAACTGGAGGCATCGGCGTTCAATCTCAATCTCAATCAGCATATTGAACAGTGCATAGCGATGTGCCTATGAATTGGGCGCATCAGTGGTACATAGTTGTCATCACTTGCGACGATCCTTGAATCTCAATTCGCAGCAATTTCAGGATTTGTTAATACTCCCTAGGTCGCTGGCTTCAACCAAATTCGCTGAATGGATCAAGAGCGTTAGCCACGCGATTGCTGGAATCTCGGCAACTGAAATCAGCTCAAGCCACTACTATGGCTTGAGCCAAAAGAGCCTGACAGACCTAGCTCTGTGAGATCTAGATGTCTTGGGTGATAACTTACCTAAGAACAATATCACGTATTGATATTTTGCAATATCGCAAAACAACAATATTGCAGAATGAATAGTCGAGCTATATCCCTATGCAAAAATTGAGCCTTGTTTTTAGTGATTCAATGGCTCAAGTTAAACCCGTTCAATTCAGGGCACAGGTTCCACGCGATGTGGACTTTCTGGTTAGAGCACTTGTGCCCCTGAAGAATACTGGCAAGGACTGGACACTCAGCGATGTGGCGACAGAGGCACTAGCCGATTGGTTAAGGAAACCGGAAAACAAACAGCTTATTGAGGAACACAACCTCTTACAGGCTCTAGAGCGTCGAGGACTTTCGACAACCATTTACAACGAATGAGCAAGTGTGATTGGCGGCTTCATCGATGCCGATGGCAGTCGTCAATTACAAGGCAAATCACTATTGATCGTCAACTCGATGTCAGGCTCTTTGAATGTTCTGTCTATAACGGATTGGCGTGGAGCGGTGCAAAAGATTCGAGCCGCTGTCAACCGTTAACCAGGTGCGTTGACAATTCATCCCCACAGCACAATCGAAATTATCTTGATTACCAGTGAGATCGCGATCTCTAGGTTGTTTCTGAGCCAGGAGTGATCAAACAGAGATCGTGTTAAAAAGCTCTTATTGCCGCCCTTCCGAATAAGGACTCAAATCAGCAGCAGATCGCTTTGACTCTATGGTTTCCGTGTGTTTGATGATTATAGATTGATCGTTTTGATCGTTAGGCTCAAGGGTGATTCCATTCAATGGGCTTGAGCCAGCCTTGATTTCGTAAGCGCTCCAGAAATTGCTGCACCACAAATCGTTCTTCCGCAAACAGGGGGGTGAAGAGGGGTACGTCTTGCAACAAGGGGTGGAGGTTTGATCGGCTGGCATCGGGTGGCATCTCACGCGATCGATCTGGCTCCGGATTGGCAATGGCTGGATCAGGGGCAGTGCTACTGCCGATGCGCCAAGCCAGTTTGTCCGCGATCAGGCTATAGTCCAATGCTGAATTGCCCTGGCTCAGTTCTGCCAGAATCTCCAACCATAGCTGTTGAATCACCTTACGAGTATGGTCTTCAAGC
>VRZD01000074.1 GCA_016743235.1 Pantanalinema sp. GBBB05
CGCAAACCATTCGGGAACTTCGGGTGCTTTATCGCAAACCATCACGTCAACGGCGACCGGCATAACTTTTGGTCTTAAAAGGGCTTAACCTCATGTCGTGTAACACTCCCCCACGCCCCCCGAAAGGTATGATTGGCTGATGGGTGTAGTCTGTCGCTGGGCTAGTTTGTCTGTTAGGTCTCGTGATATTTGCGTTTGAGAGGCGAGTTTTAGGGACTAGGCGGGGATGATCGGCAGCAGAATCTGAGAACGACGATCGCCGCTTGTCTGAACAGTAACTGTAATCACTTGTTGATCAATTAACCGGGTTTCGCCGACTAGAGCACCTGTGCCGGCATTCACAGGATAGGCAGGGAAGCAGGCAGCACTGATGCTGAGGCGAATCGCGTGTCCGGGTTGAATACAGATACAGGTCGGTTGCAGTGGTATCACGATCGTCCTCAGGTGACCTCCTGGCTCAGCAGGCAGATGAATATATCCCTGGCTGAAGTTATACCCATTGCCATTGGGATGCACGGTAGATAGTACGGCACAGAGATCAAAGCTGGGCATGTCTGCTGCACACTCTAGACAAACGCTGATTTCACCGACTAAATGCACGGCTGTAGAGAATGGCTCTGAGGTGTAGGTGAGGACATCAGTGCGGCTATCGATCGCGCTGCGGTCAAACATCCCAGCCGGAATGCTGGCATGACCACCAAGAGCCGGTACGGGTCGCCAGGGATCGTGGACGATCGTATCGGGAGGGGTAACTGTTTCAGCTTGGGGAGCAGTTGGGGTGAGAGTACCATCTCGATCGTCGATATTGGCTAGCCCGGTGCTGCTTAGGTAGAAGGGTGTAAGTTGCTGCTCATTCCAGGTGGAAAAGCCACGCCATTGGTTGCTGCCCATTTCAAATAACTGCACAGGAGACTGGGTCAGGATGTCAGTCTCTTTGCCTTTGAGGACATGATCGAACCATTGCAGTTGCCAGCGATCGCAGGAACTGGTAGCTGCTGCCCCAAAGTCGATTGCTCCGGCTTTCCGTCCCCACGGCAAATGTGCCCAAGCGCCGACGATCAACTGCTGCCGCCACTGACTGCGAGCTGCCATTTCGGTATAGAGATGGAGTGTGCCCCGCAGAAAGGGATCGAACCAACCACCGATATGGAACATCGGTAGATCAATCTCAGCAAAATAGGTTTGGGGTGAAAGGTGTTGCCAATACTCGCTGGGTTCAGGATGCTCTAGCCATTGAAAATAAAAGGAATCGGGTTCAAAGCTACTGAGTAGCCCGGAACGGGTAGGCACTAAATCAGATAAGGGCAGGTTTTTACCAGCGGTGGCTAAGGTGTGATGTGCAATCGTTTTGCCTTGCAATCGAGCTGTTTCGGCGGCTAATTGAATGGCCCAAGCCAGATTAGCCTGTAAGCAAAAGGCACCATTTTCGTATGCCCATTCGCTGTACAAGTCGTAACCAATCATGGCAGGGCAAATTGTCTTTAAAGCAGATGGTCGATTGATGGCGGCATACAGTTGTGTCATGCCTTGATAGGAGAAACCGTACATCCCGACTGTACCAGTGCTACCAGGTAAGTTGGCTGCCCACTGGACGGTATCTTCGCCATCCTCAATTTCATGGGCAAATAAGTTGAATTTTCCCTCCGAACTGCCCCGTCCCCGCACATCCTGAATCACCACAATATATCCATGTGCGGCATACCAGGAGGGATGAGCATAGACGACGGTAGAGGCGATCGCGCGTCCATAGGGTTGCCGCATTAACAAAACCGGAAATGATCCAGATGCGGTTGGACGATACACATCGGCATCCAGCCGCACTCCACCCCGCGTCACCATGGAGGCTGTTTCTTTCTCAACCGTGAACATAGACAAATGGCTGACCGTAATGGGTAGACCTTCTTATTGTCTATGTCGATCGCCCATTATGCTATCTCTAGTGCTCTCTTTCCACATTTAGATTTCAATTTTTGGTCAGAATTATATCTGGTCAATTATGTAATCAGTGAGCTAAGACAGCTTAAGTTCTGTCCAATCCTCCTAATCCCCCTTACCAGAGCAATTAAGTAGTTGATAAAGCTTCGCGGAAAGTTGTCGAAACATTATCTGAGTACATTCAGGATACTTAAAGCAATCAGAATATATCAATTAATACCGATAAACTAAAGTAGAAGTTAGAATATTGGCACAAATGCCAAGTTTGGGCAGCTAGATATCTAAGCATGGGTATGCACGAATATACAGTTATTGGTCATGATAGAAAGAAGATCTATTATTTTTTGGCATTTCTAAGTGGGGGTGTAAGTCCATTGCTTGCAGGGTTGATTAGCCAAGCATCGAACTCGACTAGTATTCCATTAATTGCACCATCAGGTTTAGCCCTTTTTGGCTTAATTTTTCTGCTTTTCGATCACTTTCTCTGGAAGTGGAGCCTATTTTATAAAATAGGAGTCATTAAGATACCTAATTTGAGTGGTCAGTGGAATGGTCAAATTATTAGCTCTAAACAACCACAACAAAAGATTCCAACTATAGTTACGATTTATCAAACCTACTCTAGTATTCGTATTAGGCTAGAGACTCAATATGCTAGGAGTATTTCCTTGATGGCTGTGTTCGAAATGGTCGATCCTGCCTGTTTTAATTTAAGCTATGAGTATCTTTCTGAGTACCGATCTCCACAAGGCGATATTAGCAGACATTATGGAGTAGCAAGGTTAGATCTTAAGATTGATGATGATAGAGTTGATAGAGAACAACGGGGGTATTACTACACAGAGAAGAAGCGTGATGCTTGTGGTGAAATCATTCTTGAAAATAGAGTGAAGCGGAACTAGTGCAAGAACTTTCAATCATGGATACAGAACTGAAGAAATTAGTTGAGGACTGCTTGCAAAAGCTAGGAGCTGAAAGCTTTAAAAGGGAGGTTAAAAGTCTTCTTAATAAGGATAACGAAAAAGATACTCTGACAATTATAGTCAATGAAGGTATTCATCCTGCCTCTCCCATTCATGAACATGGTGAGATCTATGTAGCTTCACAAGGGAATATTGATTTTAGCTCTAAAGAAATTGTGGAGAAAGAATTTAAAAAAATACTAATTGGAGTAGCACAAAAACTGAAATCAAAGCCCTGGAAGAAAGTATATTTAGTTCCGTTTGGTCCTGCTGTATTGTCTATGCAAATTAAACTGCTTGTTTATAGGATATTGTATATAGAAACAATAGATTTTCTGTATGCTGGGTATGGAAATTATTATGATTTAGATATAAATTTAAGAATAATTGCAGCTGAATCATAACAGCTTCCTAGTATAGTTTACTAACACTATAGGGGTTGTCTCATGAAGACAACCTAACAGTTTTTATTTGATTACATTCAGACCTTCAACGATCGCCCTCTAACAAAACAGTAGTAGCTATCGCTGTAATACTGCCATATCTTCCTCATCCAGCTCGACTGGGGTACCACTGCGGATTAATTCAGCAAAGTCTTCATTCGGCACCATAAAACACAAGGTATACAAGCGATCGCTACCCGTATTGCAAATTTCGTGAATGCCCGTCGGCGGCACCAAAATGCTATCACCTGCCTGAATTCTGACGGTCTTACCATCACAGTTGGCAGTGCCTTCTCCTTTCAGCACAAAAAACATTTCTACTGCCCACTGGTGGCGATTCGGTGGAGTTTTGCCGCCCACATCAAAAATTTCGACACAGAAGGTCAGCGACATATTGGCAATTTGCGGATCAAACACGATCGCCAACCGATTCGTATCCTGGGGACTAATGCGGAAGGCTTGATAATCCCGTGGCGACTTCACAACTGGAATCACACAGCTTGTCGAGTCCATCACCCTTGCTCCTGGATCAGTTTGCCGGAATCTGTGAATCTAGCGATCGGTACTTTGAAAGCAGCATACGCCACAATCGGCGATTCTGCCGTCACTCTTGTTGCATAACTTGATACTGCTGGTTTTCCAGGGAGATGGCTTGCTGTAGCGCGAGCGCATCACTGACGAACCCAAAGCACTGATTCACGTTATAGATCGTGGCTTGCCAGCAATATTCAGGGGATGTGGTCGCGGTGCAATCTCTCAGCAGAATACAGTCGTAACCTAGGCAATTAGCATCCTGCAACGTCACCATGACACATTGATCGGCATTGACTCCAGCCAATAACAAAGTGGTTCTGCCCAAGTTCTTGAGAATACTATCTAATGCAGTATCCCAGAAGCCACTCATACGATATTTGTCTACCCGAATATCCTCTGGCTCTGGAGTTAGTTCATCGACGATCGCGGCTGCCCAACTTCCTGCCATTAACACTGGAGCCTGATTTTTCGGTAACGGATCGCCTAAACCAATCCCGTTCCCCGTAGGATTATACACATGCCGTACTGCCGCATGAATATTTAGCAGATCAGGACGATTACCCCAATTCAGCCACACTACGGGCACTTGCTGCGATCGCAAGATCGGTAACAACGTTTGTAAGGGAGCAATCGGTTGGCGGGCTGGCGTCACATCCACTCCAATATGCGCCAACCAACCATCCGGATGACAAAAATCATTCTGCATATCGATCACTACGATCGCGGTTTTTGCCAAATCCAGGCGCAGAATTTTGGTATCGGTCGGCAGCGTAATGCAACGGGACGGCAAGGCAGGACGGGTAATATCCGCGATCGTCTCATTCACCATCCAGGCATTGGGTGGTGTGCCTAACGGTTTTAACGCTGAATTGTCCATGCTTAGGCTTTAAATACGCGTTTAGCGGCGACCAGCAATTCTTTGCGATCGTCTAACCCGTTATACCCACCATTAATCACTTCGGTAATCGTATAAACATCATTCCGATCGGCATCTCGATTCAGCTTGCGATTATCCCAGTACCATCCCGCACTCCGACAGGCAAGATCCGGGTCTGATAAGCGTTTGGGACTCTTAATTAAATCGACTCCCAATGCCCGACCACATTCACCATAATTCGTGCGCCCCGTAATCTGAATGAGTCCCCGTCCCTTGAACCGTACTCCATCTCCTGGAAACACATTGCCTAAGTCCATCCGCCACTCGTAATCGGAGCCAGACGCATATTCTTCTAACGCGCGAAAACGATCGGATTCGTGAGCAATCTGCGCTAAAAAATGGGCTTGTCGTCGAGGAGTCGTAATCTCAAACTCAAGCATGGTGCGATTCAGCTGCGGCACCAACAGTTTGGCTCGCTCAACCGGCGCTTCTGGAGCAATCGCCAATAATTCATCTACCGATAGCAAATTGAACTTAGAAGGAGGAAATAAGCTGGCATAGGGCTGTTTATCCGCCGGACGTTTGGGTAACTTGGTCAGCGATCGAATCACATCATCGATTAAGCTATCCACCTCGTTATAGTCACCCTCTAGTTCCACAAATAACTCTTGTAGACGTTCTACAGCCTTTTTGCGACCTGCATTGACATCCTTCACCCCGAAGATTCCAACATAGGCAGGACGATCGGCGGGACGGGCAGGCAACTGACTGAGTTTGCGCACCAGATCATCAACCTTGTCATCACTGGGTGAAGCGGCTCCCTGCAACTTGGACACTAGTTCGACCAATCGCTCAAAGGCTTGAATTCTCCAAATGGCAAGTTGGCTCATGCGGTGGTTCTCCAAAGGCTGAATGTGTGCAAGCACAGGATGCCGAATTTATTATCCCCTCAGCCCCCTACGATCGTTCACAACAACCAGGACTCTCCAGATTCCGGACTAGCGTCAGAGATGGAAACAATCTGCCCTGTCTAGAATATGGTCAGAGCCCTTTGTCATTTCAACCAATGACCTATCGTGCCGAGCTATTACAGATTCATCCTTCACGCCGACATCGTGATCCCTCAACCCTGTGGATTACGGTACTAGCAGGGTCATTGGCAATTCATCTCTTTTTGTTACTGGCACTCCGCGCCTACTGGTCTTCTATCAAGGTTGAGTCTCAATATGCTGAGATTGCAGTTGAGTTTGTGGAAGCACCTCCAACCGATGCCTTACCTGCATCACCCACGATCGCCTCAGCCCCAACCGAGCAGACGATTAACGAGCCGCTTGTCCCTAATCCAACTGCCCCGGCGCCTGCTCCGGAGACAGCAGAGGTTCCAGTTTCCACCACGGCACCACTTGTAGAACCAGAAAATGCCCCTGTGTTGACTGACCCAGATCCCACTGCGATCGCGCCCTCGTCCCAACCTGCGCCTCAACCCCAACCATCCTCACAGGTTCAACCACCCGAGCCTCAATCCCAATCTCGTAATCCTGCTCCCGTTGCTCAACCGTCCACCCCCTCTACCATTCCTCCCACCGCTAACCCTGTTCCCCCTTGGCGACCTAATCCTGAGGCTTCTGTTCCCCCGACTACTCCTCCGGTTCCCAGCAACGGTCCGATCTCCTCGGGTCGCATTCTCCCGCCAGTTCCTGACATCTCTAGTGAAATTGATCCCACGACGCAACCAACGACAGCGGCGACTGACCCCAGTAGTTCTACCATTCCGAGTGCTCCTGCACCAGGTCAAGGTACAGGCTTAAAGTTAGCGGCAGGTGCTCCAGTCCGGGTAAATACCCAAAAAGATGTACTGACGACTCAACAAGGTGTGCCTGATCAGGAAGCCACTCTCTTAGCCGATCGTCCCTCTGACGAAACAGCCGTCTATCCCCCAGCTGTGGGGCTTAATCTGGGGAAGCCCGTCAAACTTTGGCTATTAGTGAGCCAGCAAGGAAAAGCCGAACGGGTAGAAGTTCGGCAATCGAGTGGCATTCCTGAATACGATGAGTGGGCTAAACAACTGGGTCAGCAATTGCAGTTTCAGCCCGCTCTGCAAGCGGGGCAAGCCATTTCTAGCGAAATAGAGATTGAGGTTAGCCTAGAAGCGCTCTAAAGGTTTTTTCCGAAAAAATGCCGATCGAACTCCACATCATTTCCAAAAATGTGTTACTTTAATCTATGCCTGGTAAACAAGCCGTTTGCCTGAATGCATGTGCCTCGCGGGCATAGTTTAGTGGTAAAACCATAGCCTTCCAAGCTATTGATCCGAGTTCGATTCTCGGTGCCCGCTTAAAAGATAAATGTACATTAAACATTTATTTGTCAGTTTTAAACATTTAGTGTCCAAATCCGACGATGGAATGGTACTTTCCACGCTAGATACCCTTCTGGATAGCTTTATTCAGTATGACCAAAACGGTTTTAAACATTTAGTGTCAAGCGGGAACGATAACCAAGTTGCCCTCTTAAAGCTTGAGGCTCCCTGTCTATCAGCCTAGCAATGCTAAAAATCACTATTTCATGATTTCTAGCGTTGATTCATTTTGGAAGGCTATGGTTTCTTTCAACCCTTTAGAACTTTAGGGAAGGTAGCTGTGCAAGGGATTAGTAGAATCATTTGAAGCTGATAAGACAATTGCGCCTCCCCAGTCAGATAGTCACCCCTTCGATGTGGAGCGCGGTAAATTGCTTTTTAAACCCAGCAGGAGCTGAAAGGCGATTGCGCCATAGATCAAGCCAAACGGGGATACTCATACAATCTCCTTTCAACCCAGCAAGAGCTGAAAAGGCGATTGCGCCTCTATAAGCCCAATCCCTTGCGCAGCCAATCCCCTCATTGCCACTTCGCAAAACTATCCAAAATCTAATACTTCAAAAGAAGAATTTTTAAGAAAAAGTTTTGAATTGCCGGAAAGCAATAAGTAGCAAGAGATCCAATTTTGGCAAATCCCCCAAGGTTTTAGCTCTTGCTTAGGTCTGCCAAAAAATAGAAGGGTTTCTCCTTGCTCGGAGACGATTTGGTAGCTGCCCGTACACGTACTCCTGTATCCTCGTAATTAGTGGAAGTTCAACCATAATTACGAAAACATAGCTTCTTGATGCTAGGCGCGACCCTGCACCATATCTGGGAAGAGACTCCACAGAAGAAGAGGACACCTGACCATAGGGCGGAAAGCAATTAAACTGCCCTACACTTATCACCTACTCTTCAAAGAGATCGGCGCGCTATTAGGAAAATATTATCTTGTCAAGGTGCAAAACTGACGCATATCCGTCACATTTAAGTGACATGAGCTGATATGGCAACCTGCTTGGCTTTTTGATGTGGTTTTCCCTGGCTAGGCTGCTGCCCGGTAATTACCAAAATTCCTTCTCTGCTAGCCCGATCTCGAATGCACTGAACCAGGCGATTGTAACTCCAACGATGAAGTGCGGTGCGAGTTTGCCTAGCATAATTGTCCTGAAGTTTTTTTTGAGCAGGATACTTGCGTTCAGCTCTTGCTTGAATATCACTTTCAAGGATTTCTCTAATATGTTTCAAATCTGGCACAGCAATGGTGTTTGCCTGCCATTTGATTGCAAGGCGTACCAACCTGGAAGCCAGCAATCGTTCCACATAAAGCCCCAAACTTGACTCTGAATCACTTTCCTTATATTGCCCTTGCTTGTATTTCTCTGGTCGTCCGAGTAAGTTTTGCTGTCGTCGGAAATGTAGTTTGTTAATTAGCCGCCAGTTTGAAAGTTTGAGTTGCAAGATACTACGTTTTCCTCGTTTTACTCTGATATTTTTCACAGTTAACAGTTGCTTTGCATCCTGGCAGTCAAGAGTACCTCCAGTCTGAAGATCAATAACACAGGCGGTCAGTGGTGTTTGAAGGTTGAAGCTAATCCCAACCGTGATTAAGGGGTTGCCTTGATAAGGGGTAACACTGGGACGGGATGGGGTGGAATTATCCAGTCGCGCAATAGTTGATTGCAATCGTTTAACATGCGCTCGTTGGTTAGCTGTCAATTCCAGTTCTTCTAAAGCCTCTCCACTTAGGGATTCTCGCCCTTTTAAGGTTTTGAGGGTTTCCTGTTTAGTTTGTAACTTCACCTCCTCAGTGCCCTCGACAGTAAGCAGGCGGGTATCAATATTACAGTGTATGTAGAGGCGATGAGTTTGCCAGGGTTTTTCCTCCAGAGACTGAGATGGCTCGGCTGAGTTTGATTTGGGGCGGTGGTTTTGAGTGTTAGGACGCCAGAGAAGTTGAGCAGATTTTAGGGCAAACAATGCTTGGGAGAAGCGTTCTTTCTCAGGGGTTTGGAAGTGGAACTGGTAATCGGTCAGAAATTGGCGGAAGATGGGTAATTGACGACGATCGCACTGAATTTTAAAAACAGAATTTTTGAGACCTTTGAAGCGAACACACAGCCTGTCGGCAACAATTTGCTTTTTCTTTTTCTTCTTCCGTCTTTTTACTCTCGTTGGCTCCTGTTTGGTTGTGGATTCTGTCTGGGGGGAAGCAGGATTACGTGATTCGACTGACCAGATGAGATCATCAGCACTACCAAAGATGATTGGGTAGGGTAGGCTGTTGAAAAGCTCAACCTGTTTTTGCTCTTTCAGGGGAGACAGGTTGATGTCTGCGTGTGCAATTTCATCGGGATCAGGTAGTGTGATAGATGCTAGAAGGCTTGCCACATACCTCTCACCGTTTGGGTCCCTACCCTTGGGCAACTGGCTTTGAAGTTGTTTTTCGAGACGCTCGATTTCAATCTTTTTACTTTCGAGTTGCTGAGCCAAAGTTTCTGGATCTTTATCTTGCTCACTAATAGCCAGATTATTTTTTAAAAGATAAATAATTGCTCGCCGCTCTAGAGGATGATTTGTATTGTCAAATCGGTCGAGTAGAAATCCAAGTAATGCATTGCCAGATTTTGGCTTCCTGGGAGTTCGTTGAATTCGACTATTCACCCCTTGACGATGGGCTAGATCCAAGATTTCCTGCGCCTTTGAACAAACTTCCTCATAGCTAAAGTTTGTTGTTCGAGCAAGCTCAATATCATGCTCAATGGTTTCTACCCACCGCTGTTTACCCTTAAGCCGCAAACGTCGGCTCTTTTGCAGTCTGAACCATGACCTATAAACGTATTGGGTCATGAGCACGGCAGACGTGCAAAACCGGGACGGAAGCTGGTTCGGGTTTGTTGTTGTAAATTCTTTAATGAGTTCTTCGATCGGTTGGCGAGGCACAACTCCCTTTAACTGCCAATCCGGAAACTGGGGATGCTTTGCGATCTCAGTGAATAGATGATTAACCAGGAGGGTATAAGCTACCATCGCCTCCCAGAAAAATTTGCGGGTTGCCTCATCCACACAAAGACAGCATCGGATCGTTTTTACTGTCATTCTTAAATGAGCAGTACGGGTGTTTTATTTCACCATTAAACTATTCTCCCTAGAGAATTGCAACCAGTGTCCAACTAATCTGTTCGGGTGAAAAGATGCGTGGTAACTGAATGCCCAACGAAATTAATATTGAGATTCGCAAACTTCCTGTACTCAAAGAATTCAGGCAAAGGTAATCGCTCCAATTTGAAGGGTGATTGTTAAGGTCAAAAGGGCAATTGTTCCCGCTCTGAACCCAATTGTTTTAGTCAAAAGAGCGATCGCTTTTTAGATGTGAAAGGTTTCTATACAGTTTTCAAATGGGCTTTACATAGGGCTTCTGCCGCTTTGCCATCGATCGAAACTTCATACCGCATTTCTGGCACTTTCCCTCTACCCACTCCACAGGCAAGGAAATCTTTTCATCACAGGCAGGACAGCGAGAGATCAGGCGAAGCTGGTGGCGAGCGCACCCCTCCGTTGATTCAAACTGCCATTCAATGCGGTGATAGGGGGCTTCGGCATAGCAGGCTGCACAGAAGCGGGTCGAACGGTTGACGGTTGACGTTCCTTTGGGCGGAAACATGGCAAGTAAGCGATCGGCATCCAGCCCTACCAGTTTGCCCATTGCTGCCAGTTCCTTGCGATCGGGAAAGGGATTGAAGCGGAATTTTTCCCAGCGAGAGAGGGCAAAGCCAAGCCCCGCCGCGATACTCAACCCGGTTGGAGCAGAGATGCTGTTCAACTCATGCCGCCGAAACCGTCCGAAGTAATGGCTGACGCTTTCACCCTCATACGGCTCAACTTTCGCAATCCAGAGAGATACCTCTTCTGTTTCTGTCATGCGATCTGCCCTCAAAATCTAAACTAAGATTCTCGAGTTCGCAATAGGTTTGACCCTCGTTTGAGCAGACATTTGCCCAGTTAGTACCTCATTAACAGTCTCTTCATCTATTCGATGTAACCCCTTCTTTAATGCTTGAATCGCCATTTTCTGAAGGGTGTCGTTTAGAGGACCAGTTAACCCTCCCGTCCCCGTTTGTAGATTCTTCAGCACATTCTCATACAGCAGGTCAGACTCCTCTTCCCAATTCAGGAAATTGGTGAGCCAGGTATCTATGACTGAAGCAGTCTGATCCATTGTCATAGACGGGAAAATGTAGAACGATAAAAAGGAATTATGTAACTGCTCCCACTCTGACTTGAACTGATCACATATTTCATCAGTCCCGCTCAGAATGACTGGAATTTTCAAAAGCTCATGAACTTGAACTAATTCCCGTAGTGCTTTCAACTTTAAGTAATGGGCATCGTCAATAATTAAAAGTCGAACACCGTACTCCCTTAAGGTTGCTCGAACCCGCTTTCTCAAGTCTTCAATCCTACCGAATTTTAGGTTGCGATGGAGCGATTGGAGCGCTGCATCAAATAACTGGATTGGAGTGCAGCCGGACGGTACTCGAATGTAAACCACAGGAACTGGAAGTAAGAGAATCGACCCTCGGTATTTGACATGCTGTGATCTGTAATAATGACAGGATTCTGAAAGTCCTGATCGTTGGGCAGAAATAACAATGCCACAAGTTCTTGAATCAAGCCGATCTCTCAGCCATAGATAAAGGTCTTCATCCCGCTTGGTTATTATGAATGGACCACCAATGCTAATCCGTTCAATTTCAGCCTCTATACTAGGCAATCCAGGAGAGGCTTTAGAAAGCGAGGCAATTGGGTCTGGTTGTGCCATAGCAATTTACCAGTTGTCCTGTAAGTGTTCATTCCAGTTGGAAACAGCAATTTTTGCTGCTCCAGACGGCTTAAACCGTTTACGTCCGAGATTTGGATCAATGCTTGGAGCAGAATCGCCATCAGAAGCGGCTTTAGCCGCATCCTCTTTCTGTCGCTGAAACTCAATAACATTCGATAAGCCAGAAGAACGCCCTGTGCGCTCATGCTCTTTGTGCCGTCGGTGCTTCCGATTTTGCTTGACCTTCTCCTCAGAAAACTGATTCAGAGCAAGCCTCTCCTCATGAGTAGAAGTATTATCCAGTGCTTTTACACCTTCGCGTAGCCTACGCTGTTTCTCCTTCAATTCCTTGAGAGATAACCGCTCCTCTTTGCGGTCTCTGGCTTTGACAACACCCAAACACTTCCCTGGCTGCCCATTTTCCTCATAGGTATAAATTAGAAGCTGAATGATGTTAGAAGGGTCATATAGGACGACAACTTCCTTGACTACATAATCCAATAGGCACTCGCCCTGATAGATTTCATTCGCAAATTGAATAGTGCCGTACTTTTGCACTTTCGGACGCTTTTTCTGCTTCAAAAGGCAAATATCTAATTCACGTTCGTCTGGAATTCTGGGTGGTTCTACCATCATCTTTTCCCACCGCTCAGCACGCTTCTCAGCAACACCTGGAGCATCATGCCGATTAACATGATCAACAAAATGTCTAACCAATTTCCTCTCTAGTTCCTCAATGGTGATGCAGGCATATTTCTCAGCATCTTTTGGACGCTGCTGAACATTAGATCCCTTGTACCCTGGAAGCCTAGAATTAAACTCTTTGTTCAATTTGTCAAAAACTGACTCAACAATGCCTCCTTGTTCAGGCATGAATCGATACCGGAGATTGAAGCCCAGATGAGCTGCGATCTGTTGCAGATGTTGAGACTTAAATTCTTTAGCACGATCGGTTACCAAGTACTTAGGTACGCCACAAATGTTCCATGTCTCCCGGAGTTCATATTCTGGTCCATAGTGCTTTGGCAGAATGGCATGACGGAGGACAAGAGCAACCTCCAGAGAACTTGGCTGTCTAAAACCCAGATAAAATCCAGCGATACAGCTAGAGTAGCTATCAACGGCAACGCTCAAAAATGGAGTACCAATTTCGTTCCCATCTTGATCAACCAGCAAAATATCAAGGCGAGTGTGGTCAATCTGAAGAACTTTGTTGCTTTCATTAACCTCAATATCACCATCAGTTGTCTTGATGATTTTAAGTGGACCTTGCCCTGGATGGCGTGCTTTTTTCTTCTTAGCTTCTAAATAGGTTCGTATAATCTTATAGACTGAAACGTGCGAGCGCGGAGGCTTCAATTCCCCAGAACTGACTTCCTCTTTAATTTCTTTAAGGATTTTGTTTAACTTGCTGGTATGAGACTCATCCGCAGAACCTAGGCTAACTGCAAGCCCATCAAAAAGAGCCTTTAGGGAATCACTAGAAGCATTTCTCACCGCTTCAATTCTGTTAATAACTCCTTCTATAAGCCCCCAAACTTGATTGCGGTTAGTTCTTCGACCAGATTCACCTTCTCGTTCATACAGCGCAATGACTAATTTACGCCAAGGTTCCGAGATGTAGCGAGCTTTGCCTTTGTCCGATCGCGACTCTCGTACCAGAGCAATTAGCCTATCTTTTTTCACAGCATCCACCATGCGGGTAACTGTCGTGGGACAGCACCCTAAATCCTTCACGGCGGCTTGAATCAACTGCCTTTTAAGCGCTTCATCGGATGCCGACTCCGCATCCCGAATCTTATTAACCCAGTCCACCTTGCGCTGGGCTTCCTCCGACAACTCGTCCAGCAGCCAATACTCCTCTGAGGGAGGTTCAGAACTAACTTGTGGCTCAGAATCAGGTTGATCCATCACATTAGAGATAGGACTGATGTATTAAACGATTTTAAAAGGAAAAGACTAGGCAAACGGTACTTGATAATCCAACTTTACTTGAAGTCTGAATCGTTTGATGAAGTCCGAGCTACCTTAATTTCATGCAGCCGTTCTCTGAATCAAACGGCGCAGCTTTTAGGATAGAGATAATTTCTCTCGGTGAGGATTATTGGGTATGTCCAAGGGGAGTTTTACATGGTTTTCGATAAGCCAGGTAAGGTCGGGCAGGTGTGTGAATGAGCGATCGTAAGCCCTTAGTGAAAAACATTGAAAATTTGCGGTTGATGTCACGCAAACAGCGAGATCTTCACCCCGGATACTGCCATCACATCACAACTCGTTGTAACAATCGGGAGTTCCGCCTGACCCGATTTGAATGCTGCGAGGTCTTGCTTTACACAGTCAAAAAATGCCAGGAGAAGTTTGCCTTTAAGCTATACGGACTGTGTGCATCATGAGTAATCATGTGCATTACCTGATTGAGCCACAGCATCCAGAAGACCTGCCCAAGATTATGCACTGGCTGAACTGGTATAGTGCCATGTGTTTTAATCGAATGCTGAATCGTACCGGGCATTTCTGGGAGAAGCGGCATCACACACCGGATTTTCAGTGAATGACAAGCTCAGAGCACTCAATACGCTACGGTACATTCATGGCAATCCCAAAGCCGCCAACATGCAGCAGGGCTGGTTCTATGACTTCAGTAATTATGGAACCTATGACCGTTTGACAAACGACGGGATCACGCAATGGCATCCAGCATTTCTGGCATTAGGAGCAACCTTAGACATCTGTGCAGCGGCATACCGGAAGTTTTGCAAGAAGTATAAACCGCAACCCAAGCCAGAGAAGAATCACTGGGGGAGTAAATTGCTGGCAAAGCTGAGAGTCAGAGGGAAGCCTGCTAAAGTTAGCCCTGGACAAAGAAGCCTGTGGGATGAGTGGGATGCTCCTATTGAAGAGATTCGCAACGTTGCGGAGAAATTTGTTCTAGCGAACTGTTTTGATCCCAAATTTGCCAGTATGCAATTTAAAATAATTCTAGAGAATAATACGGGGTGAGCTAACTCGGTGCCAGGTAACAGATCCAAAAAACACCTAATTTTCCGTGTGGAGAGGCTCTGAAATAAAACTTCTTAATCGGGGTGAAACCTTTATCGGTTACACTTTACAAGCCTGGATGCGAGAGAAGAGATCGTACCCCCGTCCCTCCAAGACCGCCAAAGAAGCACACTCACCCACGGTAATTCTCCTGCAGGAGAAACGCAGGGGTTGCAGATTAAGCCGTTGTAAGCCAAATAGTGCTTCTTTCGCCAGCCTACGCGATCGCAAAAAAACTCCCATACTGCGATCTCCTCGCCTTTTACTCTAACACCCAACCGCAGTAGCAGGCGCAGCAGAGGGGTAGGCAGATTTTCAGTCAATGCTGTGAGCAAGGAACGGTTTTCGCCCTCCAGTCGCCCACCCACCTCCAACCAAATCTGTTTCTGGACACTGAAACCAAACTTTCCGTCGCTAAACTCCACCCAAAGCTGGTCGATCGCCCTCAGATCGGGACAGGGGAATTGGCTAATGTCATCCAGGTTTAAATATCCCTGCTGTTCTCGACCTGCTACTTGAAGCATGACTTTTAGCGTTTCCTCGTCTGCTTTTCTCCACAATCCGGCTGCCAGGTAGTTTGCCAATTGCCCATAGCGGGCAGGTACCCAGAAGCGTACTAACCGGATGCCGGACTCTGCATAGCTCCGATCCTCCTCAACTGGATGCTGGTTCAGTTCTTCCTGGGTAGGAAGACGGTAACAGGCAACATCTTCACCGGGTTGGGTGAGCGGAAAATAGGCTCCTAACCAGGCACTGAAGCGATAGATTTCTTCCCGGTCAATTCTAAACGCTGCACGGCGAGCATAACCGGGGGCAAGTCTTCTGGGTGCAGGAGATGGATCAGTCGATGACTGAGAATGGCTGAATTGTCTTGCCAGGTCTTGTTCGTAGTCCAGAAATCGCTGGAACTCTGCCCAGGTGACATAGCTGCTATCAATCTGGTTAGTGTCATCGAGCCGGATAAATCGCCGCAATCGCCGTGACAGTCTGACCTCAACCGCTAACTTAAACCGTTCTGTATCATCGGACTCCAGTCCAGCATCCAGGGCATCCTGTAACTGTTGACGTACCGGAGGCTCGACAATGGCTCCTTCTTCCACACAGTCATAGGCAAGGGTCAAGGCAGGAATCGAAGCTTTTGCCAGGGCTGCCCGAATTAACTCTGTGGCATCACTCTGAGCCGCATAGAGCCGAATAGTTTCATCCCACCAGGAATCATCAAAGTTGTCTGCCAGCAGGAATGATTTGTTCGTGTCCTTGATCTCCGTTGCCGCCAGATACTCCTGAAAATTCTTGTGGGCAAACTCGTAGCATCCCCGCTCTCGCTCTACCAGTAACCCACTCAAGTCCTCGACCTGTTTAAGAAAGGCTGCTGGATTCGCTTCACCACCTGTCACCGCTGCCAGCTTGTCCCGAATTAACTGGCTACCCAGCTCGACGGCAAATTCACGGGTTCTCCGCTCCATCAGTCCTAAAGCCAGGGTTTGCAATACGGCTTTCTGCTGGTTCACAGTCAGGTTTGTAATCAGCCCCTTAGCATCAGCTCTCCGCCCCAATAAAACATCACAGATCTCGGCATAGAGTTCCAAGCGGCTTCCCGGCAAGGCTCCCCGAAACCGATGCACTGTCGCGATCATAGTCAGCAACAGGGGATTGACTGCCATTGCTGCCAGCGGTGGATTGTCGTTAATACGCTTCACTAGATCTGCCGCTTTCTGTTTTGCTTCCTGTCTGACGGCGGGTGTATTTCTACCCAAGCGGCTCATGACCTCGTTTTGCAGATACCAGTCCTGCACAAACCGCTGCATATCCTTGAATGTAAAGGGTTGCACCTCCAAAATGGCGCGTACCCGTTCCACAGGGGCACTGCGATAGCCAAAGGGTCGCGAGGTGACAATAAATGGCGTGGGATAGGTTTGCATCTGCTGATTCACCCACTCACTGACTTTCTGCCGTTGGGTTTCATCGGCAACCTCATCCAATCCATCTAGCATTACCAGGCATTCCCCTCGCTTCAGCCTGGTTTCAAACCAAGAGGGTTTTGGCTGTAGCTGTGCCACACGCAGTTGCTCGTTGATCAGGGCTGGCAGCGTGGGGGGGTGGTCGCCTGTAATGCGATCGCGCACATCCCGGAGATAAATCAGAACGGGGATCAACTGGGCTGCCTTTCGATGATGTTTGCGCTGTTTATTACGGGCATAGGTTAGGGTCAAATACTCCAGCAACGTGGTCTTTCCCGAACCGGGGGGACCAATGATTGCCAGACGACCATAGGTTGAATCTTTCCGCACCGTTGCCAGAAAATCCCAGATGTCCCAGCGATCGGTGGCAGTTCTGGGAACCAATATCCCTGATGAAATCTGGCTCAGGCTCTCTGGAGCAACTTTTAACGGGACAAACACTTTCTCCATGTCCAGGACAAAGTCGCCCTGGGTCTTCAGCCCCTTGGTGCGATAGTCCCGGCAGTAATCAATCAACCCCTCGTAGTACTTCCCCTTAAAGTTTGCAGTTAAGGTCCACCACAGGTGAAGTAGCCAGTTTTCAGCGTTGTTGAACACCCAATCCAGCAATTTATCAAAGCGGGGAAGGAGCTTACTACCGATTTTGATTACTAACCAAGCAAGGAATGCGAATCCTAGAAATGTCCCGCATTCTTGCCAGCGGGAATTTTTAGCGTGGTCAGCAGCGATCGCAATGAAGATTCCGGGAATCCCCCAGCCCACCAGTTTGTTATCCAGAAACTTTTGTACAGGTTCCCACCAAGTCGGCTGGTTATTCTGGCTTTGGGTCATGGCGACGATGAATGGAGGATAGATGTTTGGAATAGGAACAAAGTTACGGTTTTTTGTCTTTCATCATAGTAATTCCCACCCGATCAGCAGGTTTCCGTAGTTGCTTCTATCAAACTGAAAGATTGCTGGGTGAGAAGGTTATGACATCGCCACCAATTCTTCTCAGCCTGAAATGCCTGAGAATTAAAAGAATTATGCCAATGCGGCGATTCCCGATTCAGGTTGGGTAAATTGTGATGTGGCAAACACAGTCGTGGTCTGAATGACTCTATGGGTAAACTGACCCTTCCTCAACTTGAACGGCATCTCTTTGCAGCGGCAGATATTCTGCGCGGAAAAATGGATGCTTCGGAGTTCAAGGAATACATTTTTGGGATGCTGTTTCTGAAGCGGGCATCGGATATATTGGACCAGCAACGGGAACAGCTCAAACAGAAGTGGGAGGCGAGAAAGCTGCCAGCGGAGGAAATTGCCAAACGGCTGGAAGACCCAACCTTTTATCGTGATACCTTTTTTGTGCCGGAAAAAGCCCGTTGGAACCATATTCGAGATGAATCGGGGCTATTATTTTCCGTCTGCTGCGCTATCACTGGGCTAAGTGGAACAAAGATGGTAGTGAAGCAAATAGTACCTCCCAAGCAATAGCGATCGCCTCAGTTCAAGCTTCAAGGAATTAAGATAATTGCCGTTGTCATTTGTCTGCAAATGTAGAAAAATAATTCTTTGGAAGCTTTTTCATAAACATCCAGTTAGATCCGTTATGAAATGACGATGCTTCAGGGTTCAGCACAATGCCCCTTAAATACCAAATACGAGTGCATCTGGGGCACAAGAGTTTGACTTAATGGAAGTCAATACTGCTGATATGACTTCACAAAAATTTTACGTCTTCTGATCATCGCGAGAAATCATGGTTCTCAGTTCTACCACTGATTTCAATCATGTAGTTAATCAACTGTTAATGCAAATTTGATACCAGCTTCACAATTATTACTGAATTGCATTTAAATCTTTTA
>VRZD01000006.1 GCA_016743235.1 Pantanalinema sp. GBBB05
AGAGAATCTGGGCAATGGTATCAATGCTTTGTTGCAGTTGCGCTTGATCTTCTGGGGTCATACGACAGTTGGGACAATAGGCTTCTCTCCTAGCCTAATTTTTCTCCCAAGAAGGTGACACGCACCCGGTATTAACATCTTCTTGCCAAGATGTTTCAGTCATTAATGAAGTTGTGCCACAAACCACCTGATCAACGCTAGAAGACTTTGAACCAGATTGATAAAGTGGAACTGATAGATCAGACTGAACTCCTAACTGGGATGGTAGAATCACACCACCATTAGACATTGCAGTTGTTAAACCGTTAGTAGCATTTTGAGATTGACCTTTGCCGAACATGTGAGTGTCTCCTTTAATCGATAATCCTATTAAAAGAGATGTTATGGATTCTTGACCTGAGTAGCTTTGCTGATTTTATTTAAAGATAGTTTGGCGAATTCTAGCTTTTTTGCGTTGCTATACGGACTGTTTTTGAAAAGTGTGTAGGGAGATTTTTTCGAGCCAAATTAATTTAAGTTAAGGGGGTAAACACCTAAATTATTCAAAGTAAATACGGAAAATATAAAGTTAAAATTAAGCAAGCTGTTCTCAGTTCTCAGTAACTTTTCTGAATGTCTATTTAGCTATTAATTTGCTGCCGAAATATTGAGTGATTCCTAGTACTTTTTCTGAATCAGTCCATTATCCATGGCATCCTCGATCGGGGTTATTACTGTTCATTTCTGCCCACGCTTCCCTCACCACATTGTGATGAGTCGGCAATACCTATCTCTGAAGGCGAGAATACCGATCTGTGTAATCTTGCTGACTTTCCTACAATGGCGGTAGCGGCAGTGAAATCATCCAGGGGGAGTTATGCAGCCAAACCAGTCCCAAATGACAGAGAAAGCCTGGGAAGCAATCGTTAGAACTACAGATATTGTTAGACAGACCCAGCAACAACAGATTGAAACTGAACACCTGATGAAAGCCTTGCTAGAGCAAGAAGGGATAGCGATCAGCGTGTTCAATAAGTTAGATATTAGCGTTCAGCGAGTCCGTGATTACACAGATGCCTTTATTGCCAGACAGCCAAAAGTCTCTGGTAGCGGTAGTTCTGTTTATATGGGGCGTAGCCTAGATACCTTGCTCGATCGCGCGGATGCCCAGCGGAAACAATATGATGACGAGTTTATCTCTGTTGAGCACTTTCTGCTGGCCTATGACAAAGATGATCGGTTTGGCAGAGGACTGTTCACTGAATTTAGACTAGATGAAGCCAAGCTCAAAGCAACGATCGATCAGATTCGAGGAAGTCAAAAAGTGACAGACCAAAACCCCGAAGGGAAATACGAGTCTTTAGAGAAATATGGGCGTGATCTGACTCAGTTTGCTCAGGAAGGTAAACTTGATCCAGTGATTGGTCGAGATGACGAAATTCGTCGAACTATCCAGATCCTGTCCCGGCGGACGAAAAATAATCCGGTGCTCATTGGGGAGCCAGGCGTAGGAAAGACCGCGATCGCGGAAGGGTTGGCACAACGGATTGTTAGTGGTGATGTGCCGCAATCGTTGAAAGACCGCAAGCTGATTGCTTTGGATATGGGCGCACTCATTGCTGGCGCCAAGTATCGAGGTGAATTTGAGGAGCGGTTAAAAGCAGTTCTGAAAGAAGTCACCGATTCTAAAGGACAAATCATCCTCTTTATTGATGAAATTCATACCGTAGTTGGGGCGGGGGCAACTCAAGGCGCGATGGATGCTGGCAACCTGTTAAAGCCAATGCTGGCGCGGGGTGAACTGCGGTGTATTGGTGCCACTACTTTGGATGAATATCGTAAATACATTGAGAAAGATGCGGCCCTAGAACGGCGGTTCCAACAAGTTTACGTGGATCAGCCCAGTGTCGAAGATACGATCTCGATTCTGCGGGGTCTGAAGGAGCGGTATGAAGTCCATCATGGGGTGAAAATTTCTGATAGCGCGTTAGTGGCGGCTGCCACCTTATCCACCCGCTATATCAGCGATCGCTTCCTGCCTGACAAAGCGATCGACTTGGTAGACGAAGCGGCGGCGAAGCTGAAGATGGAAATTACCTCCAAGCCAGAGGAATTGGATGAAGCCGATCGCAAGATCCTGCAACTGGAGATGGAGAAACTATCGCTTCAGAAGGAAACGGATCTCGCTTCCCGCGATCGCTTGGAAAAACTGGAGAAAGAACTGGCTGATCTAAAAGAAGAACAGAGCACTCTCAATGCCCAGTGGCAGGCCGAAAAAGACAAAATTAATCAGATCCAATCCCTGAAAGAAGAGATCGATCGAGTCAATGTTGAAATTCAGCAAGCGGAACGGGATTACGATCTCAATCGGGCTGCCGAATTGAAGTATGGCAAGCTGACCAATCTCAATCGCCAACTGCAAGAAGCGGAACAACGATTAACCGAAACTCAGACCAGCGGTAAATCACTGCTGCGGGAAGAAGTCACAGAATCCGATATTGCTGAGATCATTTCTAAGTGGACGGGCATTCCGATCAGTAAGTTGGTGGAGTCGGAAATGCAGAAACTCTTGCATTTAGAAGCTGAACTGCATCAACGCGTCGTTGGTCAGGATGAAGCGGTGACTGCCGTAGCCGATGCCATCCAGCGATCGCGAGCCGGGTTAGCCGACCCAAACCGTCCGACAGCGAGTTTCATCTTTTTGGGTCCGACTGGGGTGGGTAAAACCGAATTGGCAAAAGCCTTAGCCGCGTATCTCTTCGATACTGAAGAAGCGATGGTCCGAATTGATATGTCTGAGTATATGGAGAAGCACACCGTTTCGCGGTTAATTGGTGCGCCTCCGGGGTATGTCGGGTATGACGAAGGTGGACAGCTAACGGAAGCGATTCGCCGCCGTCCCTATGCCGTGATTCTGTTTGATGAAATCGAGAAAGCCCATCCTGATGTGTTTAATGTCATGCTGCAAATTCTCGATGATGGTCGGGTAACGGATGCTCAGGGTCATACCGTGGACTTCAAGAATTCGGTCATTATTATGACCAGTAATATTGGTTCTCAGTACATTCTGGATGTAGCAGGCGATGACAGTCGCTACGATGAAATGCGTGGTCGGGTCATGGAAGCCATGCGGACTAGCTTCCGTCCTGAGTTTCTCAACCGGATTGACGAGATCATTATCTTCCACGGTCTACAGAAGTCTGAACTGCGGAAAATTGTGCAGTTACAAGTGCAACGGCTAAGCAAGCGGCTGGCAGACCGTAAGATGGCATTGAAGCTCTCGGATGCAGCGATCGACTTTCTGGCTGAGGTCGGCTATGATCCCGTATTTGGTGCTCGTCCCCTGAAGCGAGCCATTCAACGCGAACTAGAAACGGCGATCGCCAAAGCTATTTTGCGGGGAGACTTTCACGAAAATGACACAATTTTTGTGGATGTGGAAAACGAACGTCTTGCCTTCAAGCGCCTACCATCCGAAGTCCTAACGACTCAATAACTCTAATTGAATCAGGGGTGAACCATCGTGGTTCACCCCTGATTGTTTAATCCGTAATTCTACATAGAAAATCTAACTAATTCAGCGATCGATCAGTCAAGGTCGATCGCTGAATGGCTTGAGCTTACTTCGCCCGATCGGTAAGGCTAGTCAAGACCTTATTGGAGCGCTCCACAAAGGTTTTCATCCCTTCGGCATCAAAGCCTTTCTGTGCCATCAATGCCAGGTCATAAACATGATGACAAATCATGTCAGACAGCTCAGCCGAGGGCGATTTGCCGCCGCTTTGAATTACGGCGCCTTGATTGATCGCAATTAAATTTTGGATCAACGGATGGGAGGTATTCACCAGCAAAATATGTTCTTCGGGGAACTGAACCGTTTGCTGTTGCAAGAACGCGTTCATTTCTTGCATCCGCCGCAGGTGTTCGGGCAGCAGCACGATCGCGGGTGGGGCACCTTGGGGGTCATTCGACTTGAGGGCTTCGGTGCGAATCGTCAACTTCGGCTTGTTCAGTGCCGCTGTGAACAAGTCTTTAATCTGTTCGCTCCGGGTTTTATTGGTTGCCGGATCGACAATTTCTGCCTCTTTTTCCTTGTCAATTAGGGTGTCATCCAGATCTGCGTCTACGCGTGAGAACTTGACATCCGAGTGTTCCCGTTCCAGGAAGCTAACAAAATGGCTATCAATGAAGGAGTCCATAAATAGGACTTCTAATCCCTGAGTTTTGTGGAGTTCCACATAGGTTGCTTGGGTCACTTCATCAGTGCAGTAAAACACTCGATTGGGATGACGGTCTTTGTTGCGTTCTAGATATTCTTTCAGTGTGGTGAAAGACTTACCATCCAATGTGGAACTAGGCGCCTTATTGGTATCTTGCCAGACATCTCCTTCCGCCGTTTGCACTTCGACTTTGGGGCTATCCGACTGAGCGCTGAGATCAGCCGTGGTGCGATAAATCAGAATGTCTTCAACCTGTTTCTTAAATTTGTCGTCATTGATCGAGCCAAACTTAACAAACGTACCTAAATCCTGCCAGCAGCGAACATATTCTGCCCGATCGTCGCGATACAGCTCTTTCAAGCGATCGCCAACTTTCTTGGCAATATAGTCAGCAATTTTCCGTACCGTGCGATCGTTCTGCAAGAAACTGCGAGAGACGTTCAGCGGAATATCACTACTGTCAATTACACCTCGCAAAGGTAGCAAAAATCGCGGAATCACTTCTTCGCAATTGTCGCTAACAAAGACCTGATTACAGAACAGTTTGATCTGTCCTTTGGTGACATCGACATCTGGCTTTAGTTTGGGGAAATAGAGAATCCCATTGACCACAAAGGGATAGTCAGTATTCAAATGCACCCATAACAGCGGCTCTTCTTGGAATGGATAGAGATACCGATAGAACTCCAGATAATCCTCTTTACTAAGGGAATTCGGTGATTCCTTCCAAGGGGCTTTCTGGCGGTTGATTTGCTCTGGGGCTTTGGGTTCTTCGGTGGAAGTAGCTTCCGCTTCGCCTTCTTTGGGTGTTTCGGCGGGTGCTTCCTTCACCTCTAACTTGATCGGATAGGGCATGAAGTCGCAATAGGTCTTGATCAACTGCCGAATCCGATAAGGCTCCAAATATTCCTGTTCTTCGTCTTGCAGGAGCAGGGTAACCGTGGTTCCCCGTGTGGTACGGCTAGACTGGCTTAACTCAAACTCGGTAGAGCCATCACAGGACCAATGCACTGGTTGAGAATCGGGCTTGTAGGACAGAGTATCAATATCAACTCGTTGCGCCACCATAAACGAGGAATAGAAGCCCAAGCCGAAGTGACCAATAATTTGCTCGTCACTGGCAGCTTTATATTTCTCAACAAACTCCTCGGCACTGGAAAACGCGACTTGATTAATGTAGCGCTTGACCTCATCGGCAGTCATGCCAATACCAGTATCAGAAACGGCTAATGTTTTCGCCGCTTTATCCAGTGTGATAACAATTTCAGGTTCACCCTGATCACCGGAATATTCGCCCGAATGCGATACCATCTTGAGTTTCTTGATGGCATCAACCGCATTGGAAACGAGTTCTCGGAGAAAAATTTCGTGATCGGAGTAAAGCCACTTCTTGATAATAGGGAAAATATTCTCAGTATGGATGCTGATATTGCCCTTTTCCAGAATGGTTTCCATACAGATCTTGCCTCAGCTCTCTTAAAGATTGGTCAGAAGGGGGTCAATGACTGTTATCTATTGTAGTGAGCAGGGCATTCTGATTCGTAGATACGGATCTCCCTACCTGCGCCCCCTATTCTTACTGTTAATTCTGGGATTAGTCATTGCTAATCTCCGTAAAAAACCTGATTTCTCAGCCATGACAATTGCTCATACTAAAATAGCTACGCCTCCAGTAAATCGACAGGATATGCTCCGTCAGGCTTTTTCAGGTACTTCTACACTTCATTGCATGAGGTATTCTCTGTGAACCACCTCGATTCAGACCGTCCAAGAGTCCTTGTTGTTGATGATCATCCTTCCAGTCGGATGACCGCCGTTGCCTTACTGTCTGTAGAAGGCTATGAGGTGTTAGAGGCGGATAGTGGACCTGCTGCGCTCGAATCTGTGAACACCTGTAATCCCGATCTAATCCTGTTGGATGTCATGATGCCGGGAATGGATGGCTTTGAAGTGTGCCGGCGGTTAAAGCAGGATGAACAAACTCGATTGACCCCGATCGTCTTTGTCACTGCCCTAGACGATCGCCGTGCTCGACTTAAAGGGATTGAAGCGGGAGGCGATGACTTTCTCACTAAACCCTTTGACCAGCTTGAATTATCTGCACGGGTGAAATCTCTGATCCGGCAAAAACGCTTGAATGAAGATCTGGATCATGCGGAGAAGGTGCTGTTCTCGATCGCCCGGACGGTCGAAAGCCGTGATCCCAATACCGGTGACCACTGTGAACGCTTGGTCGATCGAGGCAAAGCCTTTGGTGAGTTTTTAGGGCTGACCCGCACTGAAATTCGCGATTTAATGTGGGGTGGTTATCTGCATGACATTGGCAAAGTCGGCATTCCTGATGCCATTCTGCTAAAACCAGGCAAATTTACGCCCGAAGAGTGGGAAATCATGCAGCAGCATGTGTTGATTGGGGAAAAGATTTGTCAACCCCTGCGCACAATGCGGGGTGTGGTGCCAATTATCCGCCATCATCATGAACGTTGGGATGGTTCCGGCTACCCAGATGGCTTAGTTGGTGAGCAAATTCCACGGTTAGCCCAAATCTTCCAAGTGATTGATATTTATGATGCGTTAACCAGTGAACGTCCTTATAAACGTGCGTTTACCCCAGAAGAAGCCCTAGAGATTATCGAGCAGGAGATGCAGAAAGGGTGGCGTAATCCGGAGTTAATCGCTCAGTTTCAGGAATTTATCCGAACTATAGCCGCTCAACCCGTACCATCCTCCCGGGAAGAAGTTGCTGCCAGCCGCTAGTCGTTTACCCGTAGACTCCCTAACCCTGGTATAAGTTATAAACGGAGATTCTGCCCAGTTAGGCAGGATATTTGGATTGAAACTAACAGGCAGAGAGCAGCATGGTAGCAGTAGCAATATTAGCGGCAGGTAAGGGAACCCGGATGAAGTCGGATTTACCCAAAGTGCTGCATTCTCTAGGAGGACGATCGCTCCTGGAGTGGGTATTGAATGGTATCTCTGAGGTGCAACCCGTTCGTCGCCTGGTGATTGTGGGCTACCGGGGTGAGTTAGTCAAACAGGCATTGCTTCAGGTCAGCGATCACTTGTCCTCTGAACCCACCTTAGAATTTGTTGAGCAAACTGAGCAGTTAGGCACAGGTCATGCTGTGCAACAATTATTACCGCACCTGGAAGGATTTCAAGGGGATTTACTGGTACTGAATGGTGATGTACCTCTGTTGCGTCCCCAAACGCTGCAACGGTTGCTACAAACGCATCGAGAGCAGCAAAACCCCGCAACTATCTTGACTGCCCATCTGCCTGATCCGAAGGGGTACGGTCGGGTGTTCTGTAATAGCGATAATATTTTGCAGCAAATTATAGAAGACCGGGACTGTAGTGCGGCGCAAAAGCAAAATCGTCGGATCAACGCGGGCGTCTATTGTTTCCGCTGGGCTGACTTGGCTGAGGTGCTGCCCAAGCTAACGGCAGATAATGACCAGAAGGAGTATTACATTACGGATGCGGTCAATTACCTGAATCCAGTGACGGTCGTAGATGTAGACGACTACCAAGAAATTCTCGGGATTAACGATCGCAAACAACTGGCAACAGCCTATGGCATTCTGCAAACCCGGATTAAAGATGACTGGATGGCAAAGGGTATTACCTTGATCGATCCCGCTACGGTGACGATCGACGATACAGTACAGCTCGAACCAGATGTGGTAATTGAACCGCAGACTCATTTACGCGGCAGCACGGTGATTGGGGCGGGTAGCCGAATTGGTCCTGGTAGTTTGATCGAAAATAGTCAGATTGCTGCCAATACAACGATTCTGTATTCGGTGGTGACAGATAGTAAGGTGGCGACTGGTACTCGGGTTGGACCTTATGCCCATTTGCGCGGACATGTGGAAACAGGGGCAGATTGCCGGATTGGTAACTTTGTGGAACTGAAGAATACTCAATTGGGCGATCGCACTAACATTGCCCATCTATCTTATCTGGGTGACACCACTGCTGGCACTCGGGTCAATATTGGGGCGGGTACAATTACCGCTAATTACGATGGGGTGAAGAAACACCGAACTCAGATCGGCGATCGCACGAAAACCGGGTCTAATACCGTATTGGTTGCGCCGATTACCGTGGGGGAAGATGTGACGATCGCGGCTGGTTCAACCGTGACTGAAGATGTCCCGAATGATTGCCTGGTCGTGGCTCGTGCCCGTCAAGTGCTCAAGCCAGGCTGGCGATTAAAAGCACCATCAGAAGGCTAAATTCCTGGTGAGAAATCCTGCATCTGTGGGATGTTCGAGTACTAGCGCTGGGGCACACTAAGGTTATGACTGATTCCTAACCCCTTGCTGGCAGCTGTTGCTCGTGACATCCTCATCCCTTTCATCTACCGCTATTGACAGATCTGATCACTCTGAATTTCCCCATTTGATGCTGAAGGAAATTTATCAGCAACCAGAAGTCTTACGCACTTGTTTAGCGGCTTACTTGACGGGCAATCGCGATGTTCCCATTAACCTGAATTTACCGATCGAGCTTTACAACGACCTTGATCAAATTCATTTAATTGCCTGTGGAACCAGCCGTCATGCTGGATTAGTGGCTCAACATTGGTTAGAACAGATTACTGGAATTCCTACCCGCATCCGATCGGGGTCAGAATTTGTCTCGGCTCCCCTGCCGATAGCTACCAATACATTGACGATCGGGATTACGCAATCGGGAGAAACGGCGGATACGCTGAAAGCATTGACGATCAATCAAACTCGCCGATCGGAATTAGGCGATCGCTTTCAGGCTCGGCAATTGGGCATTACCAATCAACCCAATAGTTCACTGGCTCAATTAGTTGATCACATTCTGCCAACTTGGGCAGGAACTGAAATTGGCGTTGCTGCCACCAAAACCTTTACGACCCAGTTAGCAGTTCTGTGTTGCCTAATGTTAGATCTAGCGGTGCGACGGGGAGTGATTGTCTCTGCCCAATTACAACAGTGGATTACTGTTTTACAGCAATTGCCGGAGCAGATTGCTCGGATTCTGGAACAGGAAGGTGCAATTAAAGATTTGGCACAACAGTTAGTGAACAGTTCGCACTGCATTATCTTGGGTCAGGGTGTGAACCGAGCGATCGCACTGGAAGGCGCACTAAAGCTGAAGGAAACCACTTATATTCATGCTGAAGGCTATGCGGCAGGTGAATTCTTACATGGACCGATCGCGTTATTGGATCAGCAAATTCCCGTGATTGCGATCGCGCCGGAGGGGAGTAGTCAAGCGGCGGTGTTAGAGACGGTTCGTAAAGTTCAGATGTCTGGAGCTAAGGTCATTGGCATCGTCAGCAATCGGGAAGCCACCCCGGATTTGTTTGAGGACTGTCTGGTTCTACCCGCGATCGCGAATGAACTGATTTCACCCTTTTTAACCGTAATTCCATTGCAACTACTGGCTTATCACATTGCAGTGTTGCGGGGCTTGGATGTTGATCGTCCTCGCAATCTAACAAAAGCCATTACTGTCTGACGAGTTTAACAATAGCTCAATAATTGGTCGATCATGCGATTGGCTTGCCCTGCATAGCTGCCGCCAAATAGATTGAAGTGATTGAGGATGTGGTAAAGGTTATAGAGAATTTTGCGCTGTTGATAGCCAGCACCCAACGGAAACGCTTGGTTGTATCCCTGGTAGAAGGCTGTAGGAAAACCGCCGAAGAGTTCGGTCATGGCGAGATCAACTTCGCGATCGCCGTAGTAAGTGGCTGGATCAAAGATGACAGGTTCTCCGGTTTGAGCGATCGCCGCATTGCCTGACCACAAATCACCATGAACGAGCGAGGGGATGGGGGTGTGACCTGCCAACAGTTGTGGAATTGTCGCTAATAACTGGTTGCCTTTCGGGAAATGACCGCCTCGCCGTTGACCTAATTGCAACTGGTAGCCAATCCGGTGTTCTGTCCAAAATTCTGTCCAATCTGCTGTCCAGGTGTTGATTTGGGGAGTGGAGCCGATCGTATTCTCTTGCTGCCAGCCAAACCCGGAATCGCTGGTATGACGATGCATGGCGGCTAGTTGGTGTCCCATCGCTTCCCAGGCAGTGGCACTATTAGACCGACCAAATTCCAGCCATTCCAGTACTAGATAGGCAGAATTTCCGGCGGTGCCCCAACAAATTGGGTGAGGGACTCGGATGGTTTGGGTAGCGACCATTTGCTTCAGTCCAGCTGCTTCCGCTGTAAACATTGCCCGTTGGGAAGCCTGATTGAGTTTGACGAAATAGGTACGATCGCCATCAGAAACCGCGTAGCCAGAATTGATGCACCCGCCCCCGATCGATCGAGGATTGTTGGGCTGAAACGGTTTACCTGTAACCTGGCTAATTTGCGCGGCGATATCGTTCCACATAATTGCTGAGGGGCTGATTAGTTTCAGACATCAGCATACAGAACGATCAGGCTTCTTTGAAGAAGCGAATAATTTCGCGCACATGTTCCAGCATCTGCCCATCGGTGCTAAGTTGGGCGATCGCGGTACGGGCTTCGCGGGAGAGGCGATCGTGTTCAGCTTGATTAGTGGCTTTCAAATCTTCGTGGGCAGAACTGAGTTGGCTCAAGTCCTGCCGGAGGGCAGTGAGGGTGCGTTGTTGCGTCGCGACCAGGCTATCGGGATGTTCAGTGTTCAGTTGATATTCCATCGTTTGTAAGCGATCGCTAAGTTGATGGACGCGATCGCGCAGTTCGACAATATCTTCGCGAGGATACTTAAAGGTTTGCCCAATATTGCTTAATCGAGATGCCAAATATTCATACAGTCCGACGGCGGGACGGAGAGCGGTTAATAGTAAGGCGGCTCCGGAACTGTAATAGCCGATCGCGCTGACTCCAGTAGCGGCGAGTAAATAGAGTCCTAATGCTGAAAATAAATGTAAGGCAATGGCAGCCCAGAGCGATCGTTGAGCTAATTGTTGGACGTAGCGGAGTTGTTGGCGATCGACAGTAATGCCAATGGTTTGGGATTCGGCGGCTTCTGCTAGTACGGCTTTGGCTCCGAAATGAATATTCCAGGGTACGGTGACAATTACCAGTAACCACCAGAAGCTAGCGGCGCCAATTAACCAATCGAGAAAATTACCCGTTGGGATATGCAGCCAATGCAGAATGGCGAATACCAGCAAAATTAGGATCGCCAGGACAGACGTAAAGCTGAGGAAACCAGTGGTTTCACGCGAATTCATATCAATAACCTGTGGAGGGAACTCTGCCTCCATCATGGACTGAGGTAATTGAGTGAATTGAATTTCGCTGTGGCAGTTCGCCAAGCTTCACGGTGGCAATCTGAGACTACGATTCCGGTTTAATCACCACGACTCCATAAACATCAGGAGATAAATACTGTTGCGCTGCCTGTTGTAGAGCTTCTGCCTCGATCGAATTAATATAACTGGGGTAGTGCAGAGCTGGGGTGAGATCCCCTAGCAGCGTGTGATAGTAGCCGTAGAGTCCTGAGCGATCACTGGGAGTTTCATTGCCGAAAATAAAATGATTGGCAACGCGGGTTTTAACTCGGTCAATTTCTGATGCAGCGATCAAGTCATTGTGTAAAGCCCGAATGTGAGCGGCGATCGCGGCTTCCACTGCCGGAACATTCTCAGTCGGCAGTTGCGCTGAGATATAAAAAGCGCCCTGATGCTGATAGGTAATGTTGCTAGCCGAAATGTTGGATACTAAGCCGCGCTGTTCGCGTAAATCTTGTACCAGACGAGAGGTGCGACCATGCCCCAGGATGGCCGCGATCATGTCCAGAGCATAGGTTTGTTCCAATAGGTTTAGCCCAGGAACCCGCCAGGTCATAATCAAGCGGGCTTGTTGCAAGCTGGGATCGCTGATTTCCCGCCGAGTAATGGTGGTAAAGGGCGCTTCGGGCAACCAGGAAAAATTACCAGGATGGTTGGAATAGTCTTTGCCTTGAGTCGCTTGAGTAAAGCTATCTTCAACGATTTGAATTAATTGCTCGACCGGCAGATTGCCGACTACAGCCGCCGTGATCGATCGCGGTTGATACCACTCAGCATGGAAATCCCGCATTTGTTGGGCAGTCAGGTGCTCAATGACCTCCGATGGACCGAGAACCTGGCGGCGATAGGGCAACCGTTCAAAGGTGATTTCGCTAGTATGTTGAAAGGTGCGGCGACGAGGATTATCCTGCGATCGCCGGATTTCTTCTAGGACAACATGCCGTTCGCGCTCAAACCCATCATCGGGAATGCGAGGATTCATCACGACATCGACTTGCAATGGAGCCAGATCCGCGAAATCTTTGGGAGCGGTAGTGATGTAGTAGTGGGTGTAGTCCTGGCTGGTAGCCGCATTGGTAACAGCTCCCCGTTGTTCGATCAAGCGCTCAAACTCTCCACTTTGGAGGCGATCGGTGCCCTTAAACACCATGTGTTCCAAAAAATGTGCCATACCATTGATCGGATCGGGTTCGATCGCGGAGCCAACCTTCAGCCAAATATTCAGGTTAACGGCAGCAATAGGCATCTGTTCTGCCACGATCGTTAGACCATTGGCTAACCGATGGACTGTAGGTGCATTTAAAGGTTGGGTTACGGGAGATTTGAGCAGGGTCGCTGTCATGCTATGCCCCAGAAAGGGTGTTCTTCATCCATCTTAACTCTATCGACCCTGGCAACTGTCATCTCTAATTGCCCTTTAATCTATAGTTCATCTAAAGTTAGCCACCATTCTAAGAATGCCTCCCTAAGATAGAAGGTGGAATGCCGGGGAGGATTAGACACTAAAGATCACCGTGAAGAAACTGTAATGAAACACAAACAATCACGATTTTGATGGTTTGGCTTAGTTCGTTGCTATTCTCCGGATTCCCTGAGTTGTCTATCGGGAGGTTATATCAGTGGTTGACGCTCACCCATCGCTAGACCATGAATACGCCCTGGATCGTGACTGTACAACCTTGGCGCGTCATGTTCTCCAGCAGTTACATAGTTTTGCTCCAGATGCTCAAGATTTGAGTGCCTTAATGAATCGGATTGCGCTGGCGGGTAAGTTAATTGCTCGTCGCCTCAGCCGAGCGGGTCTGATGGAAGGGGTGTTGGGCTTTACGGGGGAAATGAATGTGCAGGGCGAGTCCGTCAAAAAGATGGATGTTTATGCCAATCAGGTGTTTATTTCGGCGTTCAAGCAAAGCGGTTTAGTCTGTCGCTTAGCGTCGGAAGAGATGGAAAACCCATATTACATCCCGGAAAACTGCCCGATCGGACGATATACGCTGCTTTACGACCCGATCGATGGCTCTACTAATCTGGACATTAACAGTAATGTAGGATCCATCTTTTCCATCCGGCAACAAGAGGGGGTGGATGCTGATGGATCAGCGAAAGATCTCCTGCAAGACGGACATAAACAACTGGCAGCAGGGTACATCCTGTATGGACCGAGTACGATGCTGGTTTACTCGATGGGTCGAGGGGTGCATGCCTTTACGCTTGATCCCAGCTTAGGCGAGTTTATTCTGTCGAACGAAGATATTCGTGTCCCAGAACACGGTCCGATTTATAGCGTCAACGAAGGTAACTTCTGGCAATGGGATGAATCCATTCGGGACTACATTCGCTATGTACATCGGCATGAAGGCTACACTGCCCGGTATAGCGGCGCTCTAGTGGGCGACTTCCACCGAATTCTGTTTCAAGGCGGTGTATTTCTCTATCCCGGTACGGTGAAAAAGCCAGAAGGGAAATTGCGCTTGCTCTACGAAACTGCCCCTTTGGCATTCTTAATTGAGCAGGCAGGGGGACGCGCCAGCACAGGGGCGCAAAATATCATGGATGTGATTCCCGAAAAACTTCATGCCCGTACCCCATTAATTATTGGCAGTCCAGAGGATGTGGCGTTAGTGGAATCATTTATTACCGAGCGGGCACGGGAACAAGAAGAAATTGTGCGGCGCTAGCTATTTATTGAGGGAGCCAGAATAATGACAAATCACTTAGCCGAGATTGGAGAATTGGGTCAAAGTATCTGGATGGATAATTTGACTCGCGATTTAATTCGATCGGGCGACTTAAAACAAATGATCGAAACCCGAGCCTTACGGGGGATCACGTCCAATCCTGCCATTTTTGAAAAAGCGATCGCAGGCAATGCGATTTACGACGATGCGATCGAAACGGGGATGCGAGCTGGGAAACCACTGCAAGAGATTTATGAATCGCTGATTTTTGAAGATATTCGTCATGCTTGCGATATTTTCTTCCCGATTTATGAATCCTCAGGTGGGTTAGATGGCTATATCAGCATCGAAGTGCCACCGATTATTGCCCGTGATACCCAAAAAACGATCGATGAAGCCCGCCGTTACTACCGGGAAATTGGCAAACCTAATGTCATGATCAAAATTCCTGGTACCGCTGAAGGTTTACCAGCGGTGGAACAGGCGATTAGTGAAGGGATCAATGTCAACGTAACGCTGCTATTTTCGGTGACTAGCTATATCGAAACCGCTTGGGCGTATATTCGGGGTTTGGAAGCTCGGGCAGCGAAAGGCGAGGATATTAGTAAACTTGCTTCGGTTGCCAGTTTTTTCCTTAGCCGCATTGACATCAAAATTGATGACTTGATTGACTCCCGGTTAAAACAGGGGGCTCCTGATCAGAATGTTCGAGCCAAACTGGAAGCGATTAAAGGAAAAGTAGCGATCGCTAATGCAAAAATCGCTTACCAGGAGTATAAGAACATCATCCAGACCGATCGCTGGCAAGCCCTAGCGGCTAAAGGAGCCAATGTGCAACGCCTGCTCTGGGCTAGCACCAGTACCAAAAATCCCCATTACAGCGATGTCATGTATGTGGATGAACTGGTTGGTCCGGAAACGGTGAATACTCTGCCACCTGCGACGATCGAAGCCTGCGCTGACCATTGTGATGTGGCAAATCGGATCGAGTCTCATGTGGATGAAGCCTATCGCTTAATCGACAGCCTCAAAGATCCGGATGTCAACATTGACATCGATCAAATTATGGATGAACTGCTGGCTGAAGGAATCGACAAATTCATTCAACCGTTTGAATCCCTAATGGAATCCCTGGAGAACAAAGTCAAACAATTAGCTACCGTCTAAGGATGTTTGAACAGGTCAGATGGATCTCATGGTCAGCATTTAACGATACCCTTACCCCCCTTAACAAGCTACGGTGTACACACAAGTCGAGTTGATCCTCCCCAACCCTCCTTAACAAGGAGGGAGCCAAGCCAAAGATGTTCAAAGTCCCCCTTTTTAAGGGGGATTTAGGGGGATCTCAAAGTATATTTCTGCTAATCCCTAGCTCAAGGAATTTAGTAAGTCATCGCTTCCTTACCTTCCCCATCACTCCTCCCCATCATCACTCACTCAACTAGCTACTTATGGTCACTCTGCTCGAAAATCCATTACGTGTTGGCTTACAGCAAGACCGCGTCCCTGAACCCCAAATTTTGGTGATTTTTGGGGCATCGGGTGATCTGACCCAACGAAAACTGATCCCCGCGCTGTATCAAATGCGGCGGGAACGGCGATTACCGGCTCAGTTTACGGTCGTGGGTGTAGCGCGGCGAGAATGGAGCCACGATTTCTTCCGCGAACATCTCCGGGAAGGCGTGGAACAGTTTGGTAGTGGTCTAGGTGCTGAAGCGATCTGGGAGGATTTTGCCAAAGGCATTTTCTACTTCCCGGGTGATATCGACCAGCAAGAGAGCTACCAGAAACTCAAAGCCTTTCTGAGTGAACTGGATGCCCAACGTGGTACCTTGGGCAATCGGGTTTTTTACCTGTCTGTCGCTCCTAAGTTTTTTGGCGAAGCGGTGCAACAATTGGGAACTGCGGGAATGTTGCCTGATCCCCACAAGCAGCGGATTGTGATTGAAAAACCGTTTGGGCGGGACTTAGGGACAGCTCAGGCACTAAATTATGTCGTGCAGAATGTCTGTAGCGAAGAACAAATTTACCGGATTGATCATTATCTCGGTAAAGAAACGGTGCAAAACCTGATGGTATTTCGGTTTGCTAACGCCATTTTTGAACCGTTATGGAATCGACAATTTGTTGATCATATTCAGATCACGGTGGCAGAAACCGTTGGACTGGAAGGACGGGCAGGATATTATGAAACTTCCGGTGCCCTACGGGACATGGTGCAAAACCACATCATGCAACTGTTCTGCTTGATTGCGATGGAACCACCGAGCGGATTGGATGCGGATAGTATTCGCAACGAAAAGGTGAAAGTGTTGCAAGCAACTCACCTAGCTGATCTGCATGACATCAGCTTTTCTGCCATTCGGGGACAATATACGAATGGTTGGATGAAAGGCAAAGCAGTTCCCGGCTATCGAGAAGAGGAAGGGGCATCTCCAGAATCGACGACACCCACTTATGCCGCACTGAAGCTTCATATTGATAACTGGCGCTGGAAGGGTGTACCCATTTATATGCGAACGGGTAAACGGATGCCCCGGAAGCTGACGGAAATTTCGATTCAGTACAAAGAAGTACCCTTCCTGATGTTCCAATCGGCGGCGAAACAAGTTAGTCCCAATACCTTGGTACTCCGAATTCAGCCGGATGAAGGGATTTCGCTGCGGTTTGAAGTGAAAACACCGGGAAATTCGCTCCGCACCCGATCGGTAGATATGGATTTCCGCTATGACACGGCTTTTGGTCAGCCCAATACTGATGCCTACAGTCGCTTGCTGGTGGACTGCATGTTAGGCGATCAAACGCTGTTTACCCGAGGCGATGAAGTCGAAGCTTCCTGGCGGATTCTCACCCCGTTGTTATCAGCCTGGGATGCACCGGCGCCACCCGAATCGATTCCATTGTATGAAGCAGGAACCTGGGGACCAGTGGAAGCTGAATTGTTGTTGAACCGGGACGGGCGAAACTGGCGGCGATTATAAGCAGGGGGATAAATCTGTTCTCACCCTACGGCTTCATCCTGGCACACGATCGATGGCAGATTGCTAACCATTCACTACTATCAATGAGTTACTGACCTATGACAACCACTCCCCTTGTTGCCCTGCAAAAACCGAAAGATATTTCCCTGGATGAAATTGAGGCAGAACTGAGTGCGATTTGGCATAGCCAGAGCGGTGATAAAGGGACGCCTCTGGCAACCAGGGCCTCGACCTTTAGTATTGTGATCTACGAGCCAGAAGAATTTCAGCAATTACTGGCTGTGCTGGGATTCTATAAAGGGGCGATCGATGGCATTCACGGTCCAATGACGAAAGAAGCAGTCGAACTGGCTCAGAAAGCCTATGGCTTAAAAATTAATGGTCGCGTGGATCATGAAACGCTGGCACGCCTGCGGCAAGAAGTGGCGAATTTGCCGCCTGATCGCCTGAAGATTACTAATCCCAACATGCGTGGTTTTAGTGTTAGCGAGGCGATCGCCGCTCAGAATCCCTGTCGGATCATTACTCTGTGTCCTACCTTGGGTGCAGATGAGGGGGTAACGGCAGAAGTCTCCGCCTACTGCCCAGTGCAAAAGAGCGGCAAAAGTAACTTGATTTGCTGCGAATACATTACCCTGCGGGGTACAAAAGCGGCACTGAATCGCGTGGGCGATCTGGTGACATCGTTACTCATTCCAGATTTACCCAAATTTGTCTGGTGGAAGGCAACACCCAACCCGGAGCAAGAACTATTTAAGCGTCTAGTCGATCAGTGTCATTGTTTGATTTTGGATTCTTCTTATCACAGCAATCCTGAATCAGAGTTTGTCAAAATTCAGGAGTTGATGAACTCTAACACTTATATTGCTGACCTCAACTGGCATCGCCTATCAGTCTGGCAAGAATTGACCGCTTCTGCCTTTGATCCTCCCGAACGGCGATCGGCATTAGTTGATGTCGATCAGGTGACGATCGATTATGAAAAAGGAAATGCGGCTCAAGCGTTGATGTTCCTGGGTTGGCTTGCCAGTCGCCTGGGTTGGCAACCGATCTCCTACACCGAATCGGGGGGGGATTATGACCTCAAACATATTACCTTTACGGGATATAACAGTCGCAAAATTGAAGCGGAACTAGCTGCCATTCCGACTGCCGATCCAGGGGAAATTATTGGGGATCTGATTGGTCTACGGCTGGCTTCCACTAATCTGCAAGCTGACTGTTGCACCATTCTCTGTTCAGAAACCACAGGTTGTATGCGGATGGAAGCAGGGGGTCGTGCCCAAGAAGCTCGCACTGAACAAGTGACGGCATCAAATGATCAGAAAGCTGAATTCCTCTTGAGTCAGCAATTACAGCGTTGGGGTCGGGATGTGTTGTATGAAGAAAGTTTTGATGTAGCCGTGCAGATTGTGCAATTGCGTGGCAAGAGCAATCAATAGATAGTGAATCGTGGTCATTAAACAATGGACAATGAAGAATTATCACTGTCAGTAGTTTCCATCTAATGCAGGATAGAGCTGCATCAGTGGCTTGATTTGATTGTTCTTTGTTCGTTGGCTAACTCATGTCCATTATTATTGCGGGTGAGCGTAGCGGTGTTGGCAAAACCACCGTTACTCTTGCCTTATTGTCTTGTTTAAGCCGTCGGGGCTTGGCGGTGCAATCGTTTAAGGTAGGACCGGATTACATTGATCCGATGTTTCATCGGCATGTGACCCAACGATCGTGTCGCAATCTTGATCCCGTTCTAACTTCTGAAGCTTATGTACAGGAGTGCTTTACCCGCCATACCCAGGATGTTGACTATGCCCTGGCAGAAGGGGTAATGGGATTATTTGATGGCGCGGTCGATCGTCCTGGGTTTGCCAGCACTGCCCATATTGCCCGACTGTTAAAGCTCCCAGTTTTACTGGTGTTGGATTGTAGTCGCATGTCGCATTCGATCGCGGCGTTAGTCCACGGCTATCGCTCCTTCGATCCGACCATTCAATTGGCAGGAGTGGTACTAAATCGAGTTGGCAGCGATCGCCATTTGGAGATCTTAAAATCTGCTCTGTCCCCGTTACAGATCCCTATTTTGGGCGTCCTGCGGCGAGACGATCGCGTACAAATTCCCGATCGACATTTGGGACTTATTCCCACCGCCGAACTCCCCAACTTACAACCCGTCATCGACCAACTAGCCCATCTCGGTGAAACCTGCTTCGACTGGTCAGCCCTTACCCCCCTGCTCAAAACCACTCCCCATCTCCCTCATCTTCCTCACCTCCCTCACCTTTCACCCACTGTCCGAATTGCGATCGCCCACGACCCAGCCTTCAGTTTCTACTACGCTGATAATCTCGATTTATTGCAAGCTCTGGGAGCCGAACTAGTATTCTGGAGTCCGTTACAGGATCAGGAATTGCCCGAAAACATTCAGGGGCTGTACTTCGGGGGTGGTTTTCCTGAAATGTTTGCGGCGACCTTAGCAGATAACCAAGCGATTCAGGCAGCGGTGCGATCGCAGATTCAAGCCGGCATTCCCACTTATGCGGAATGTGGTGGACTAATGTATTTGTGTCAGCAAATGGTTGATTTTGAACAAAATACATTTCCAATGGTGGCAATTCTGCCCACAACCGCCGTGATGGGGAAGCGATTAACTCTAGGATATCGCTGTGCGATCGCTCAACACGATACGCCGTTAGTGACAACTGGACAAACAATTTGGGGACATGAATTTCATCGATCGCACCTGACGATCGCGCCATCGAATCCCTTATTTCACATCAATCCCCAACCATTGCCTGATCAACTCCCACAATCCTCTACCTGCTTGACTTCTTCATCTTCCTCATCTCCCCATCTCCCCACTTATGAAGGCTGGCATCTACCCAATCTCCACGCTTCCTACCTTCACCTCCATTGGGGAGCTTGTCCGAAGTTACCAACTCGATTTTTATGCCAATGCAGAATTAGGATGAAATCCTGAATTCAGGATCAACATACCTTAGGAAATGCAAGATCAAGTCATCGAATCTTACATGTAAAACCTGCTTGTCCAAACAACTCCGAGTATTCTATTGGCTAATATTAGCTTGGGTAGGAAGTGACTAACACTTCGGTAATTTTGCCGCGTCGTTCAGCTTTGGAATTGATTGCCCGAGCTGCATAAATTGTGTGGATGTGGAAGTCTTGATAGAGTTCCCGGACAAAGGGACAGTCGGAATTGGACAGCATGACTTTAACGCCACGTCTAGCTAATTCGGCAAAGGTATCGCGTAGGCGAATTTGATCGGCTGGAGTAAAAGCATAGCGATTATAAGCGGTAAAACTACTGGTTGGACTGATCGGATGATAGGGTGGATCGAAGTAAACAAAATCTTGTTTACCCGTCGTATAATTTAAGATTGCTTCAAATGGGGCAAAGGTAATTTGCTGCGATCGTAGCGCTCTAGAAGCGGCTTTCAGTAACTCTGGGTCATAAATGCCAGGATTTTTGTAGCGCCCCATTGGTACGTTAAATTGCCCTTTGGAGTTTTCCCGATACAGCCCATTAAAGCAGGTCTTATTCAGATAAATCAGTCGAGCGGCCTTATCGATCGCAGGTTCAATACCGCGATCAAACTGATATAACTTTGCTTCCCGATGCCTTGATCGTTGCTCATAATAATATTCTGGACAATGGTGATCACGATGTTCTTGTAATCGCACGATCAAGGCATCGACATGATCGCGAACGCAACAATAAACATTCACCAATTCCGCATTGATATCCATTAAAATAGCGCGGCGAGGTTGGAGATGAAAAAAGATAGCTCCACCACCGAGAAATGGCTCGTAATAGGTTGAGAACTGTTGGGGAAACAAGGACTCGTATTGTGGAATTAAACGAGCTTTTCCCCCTGCCCATTTGAGGAATGGACGTGGACAAATTGTTGGCAGAACATGAGCTTGCATTCCTTTATCATAAGGGGAATTTCTGTCAAAAAATCAACTTTGATCGTTCGACTTCGAGACATTTTAGAAGGCGATCGAAGCGATCAAATCAATTAGAAAACCTGATCAATTCCACTGATAGAGTTAGCTTGCGCACAATTTCTCATACCATCCCTAGATCTAGTGTTATCGACCTTCAGTAATTCCATAACAGCCAGTTAAGCTGCCAAAACAATCACTTAATAGCGATCGATTCAACGAGTTGTACTTGGTTTGTCCCTCGCGACGGATGTGAATTAACCCAGCCTCAGCTAGAGTTCTGGAGTGATGACAAAACAGCGCTAAACTAATCCCCATCTGGTTCGCAATCTCTGAACCACTCAGCTCTCCTTGCGCGGCTAATAGTTCAACCATGCGGAGTCTGGTTGGGTCAGCTAGGGCGGCAAAAATCTTGGCTCGTTGCTCGGTGTCAGTTTTACTAAGCGAATTGACTGAACTAATAGATTTACGATCGGAATTTTTAACCATATCTAGTAACCCAACTGAAATGAGAGCCAGAATCCTATCTTTATCTTAGGCTGGGATAGATTGTAGTGAAACACTTAAATAAGTACTTGACTATCTAAACGTTGCTGGCTATTCTGTAGTTAAATCGTTGCTTAACTACTAAATAACGCTTCTCGCTCAGCAACCCAAGGAGTTTGTCAGAATGGATCATGCTATACCCCTGCTGTCTCCGGTGAAACTCGGTCGCTACGAATTGCCGAACCGGATGGTGATGGCTCCACTAACTCGGAATCGAGCTGGAGAGGGCTATGTGCCTGGAGATCTTAATGTTACCTATTATGTCCAACGGGCTTCTGCTGGGTTGATTATTACCGAAGCCAGCCAGATTTCGCCACAAGGTATGGGCTACCCCAGTACCCCTGGGATTTACTCTACTGAACAGGTGACTGGTTGGCAAAAGATAACAGCCGCAGTTCATGCCCAGGGCGGACGGATTTTCTTACAACTCTGGCACGTCGGACGAATTTCCCATCCCTCGCTGCAACCGGACGGAGCACTACCTGTGGCTCCCAGCGCGATCGCCCCGGCAGGGATGGCATCGACCTATACGGGAGAGCAACCATTTGTTACCCCTCGGGCTCTGGAAACGGATGAAATTCCTGGCATTGTCGAGGATTACCGCCGAGCGGCAGCGAATGCTTTAGAGGCAGGCTTTGACGGCGTAGAAATTCATGCGGCGAACGGTTATCTGATCGATCAATTTCTCCAAGACAATACGAATCACCGCACTGATCAGTATGGGGGGGCGATCGAGAATCGCACTCGGTTTTTATTAGAGGTTGTCACGGCAGTTACTGAGGTTTGGGGCAGCGATCGTGTGGGAGTTCGGCTCGCTCCTAGCGGTACATTTAACGATATGGGAGACTCGAACCGTAAAGCGTTATTTACCTATGTGGTGCAGCAATTAGAACGCTTTAATCTAGCGTACTTGCATTTCGTAGAACCGAGAGCTGATGCGATCGCCGCCAGCCAAGCCGATCACCCTGACGCTCTGACCTGTCGGTATTTCCGCTCAGTCTACAGTGGCACGATTATGTCTGCGGGTGGCTACGATCGAGAATTAGCCAACGCCACGATCGCCGCCGGTGATACGGATCTGATTGCCTTTGGCAGACTCTATATTGCGAATCCCGATTTGGTGGAACGGTTCGCGCTGGATGCGCCGCTGAATCCTTACGATCGCTCTACCTTCTACGGCGGCACGGAGAAAGGCTACACCGACTACCCAACGCTAGAACGCCAACCGGCTTAACCAGAGTAACTAACGAGCGGGGCAAGCCTTTGTGGTTGTCCCGCAAGGTTCTAGGGCAATTGATCTAAAGCCGATCGCTGCTTGCTGTAACTACAACGTATCGCGGTAGAGTTGCAGGACATGAGTCCAGGCATCGGCGGCGGCTTCTGGTCTGTAGTCAGCACGTTGATCGCAGAAAAAGCCATGTCCAGCTTGATAGCGGAAAACCTGGTGATCAATTTGGTGCTGTTGCAGTGCAGCCTCAATTTGATCAATTTGTGCCACCGGAATTAAGGGGTCTTCAGTGCCAAAGAAGGCATAGAGTTTCCCGTGAATTTCGGGAGTACGATCGACGGTCGGCGCACCGCCCCCTGGAGTCATGGTGGCAATCCCACCACCGTAAAACGAAGCTGTGACTTTAATCTCTGGTAGAGTTGCGGCTAAATACACCACATGCCCGCCAAAGCAGAAGCCGATCGTGCCAAATCCCCCCGCTTTTACATTGGCTTTGGTTTGGAGATAGGCGATCGTCGCTTGAATATCACTCAATAACTCATCAGCTTTAGTCTGGTCTTTATATTCTCGACCTAAAACGGTATCCGCTTCACTATAACCAACCTCAAACCCAGGAGCGGTACGCTGAAAAATCGCTGGCGCGATCGCCACATAGCCAGCCTTCGCAAGGCGTTCGGTTACTGATCGAATATGGGAATTAACGCCAAAGATTTCTTGAATGACGACGATAGCTGGGAATGTCCCAGGTTCAGTTGGTTCTGCCAGGTAGGCATCAATCTGTAAGTCTCCATTCGCCACCTTGACCCATTCTGTCCGCATTGTTTGATCTGTCATGACCCCATCCTGACTACACCATGTTTGGTTATATCAGTCTAGGAACGGATTCGTGAAGAGTGACTCCAGCGATCGCCATGAGTGAGCTAATTTAATGCTTAAATAGGTTGGCAATCTTGGTCATAAGGAACGATGGTGCAACAGGCGATACCCGATACTCCCCAATTATTTTCTGTACTGGGTCTACCCCTGCATTTATTGACTGATTACACCGGCTGGCTCGTGCATCGGATGCAGCAACATGTGGGTTGTCATGTGGTAACGCTGAACGCCGAAATGGCAATGCAGGCAGACCAAACCCCTCGTCTGGTCAAGGCAATTCACCAGGCAGAGTTGGTGATTCCAGATGGGGCGGGTGTGGTCTTTTACCTGAAACTGTATGGCAAACAGGCGGCACGATGTCCTGGGATTGAACTAGCCGAGTCTTTATTGCAACAAATGGGACAACATCCTGATTTGGGCACAGTCTTCTTTTATGGGGGAGCACCAGGAGTTGCGGAAGCCGCCGCCGACATTTGGCAACAGCGATCGCCTGGATTGCGATTTGCTGGAGTGCAGAATGGCTTTCTCACGCCAGAAGACCAACCTGCCTTTCAACAACGCCTGCAAGAGTTGCAACCTCAATTGATCCTGGTGGGATTAGGAGTACCCCGGCAGGAATTTTGGATTATGGAACACCGTCACCTCTGTCCCAATGCGATTTGGATCGGCGTGGGTGGGAGTTTTGATATTTGGGCGGGGGTAAAAGTTCGCGCTCCAGGTTGGCTACGCGATAATCATCTGGAATGGCTATATCGTCTCTATCAGGAACCCTGGCGTTGGCGCCGGATGTTGGCGTTGCCGCAGTTTGCCTGGCGATCGCTAGTGTATCGATTGCGGGGGAAGGGATAGGGAGATGGGCAGATGAGGGAGATAGGTCGGATCTGATCGCGATCGCCTAAAACGAGTGCATCATCCTGAAGGTTTTGTGGTCTAATGAAGTGCGCTGTATTGCAGTTGCTTGCAATATGGATGCATGATGGCTGATTGGACTCTGGATGCATATGGTCGGTAATCGTCGGGTCAATGGTTTTGGGCATCATCGTCCTCTATCGTCACCCATACCAGTGTCGGAAGTGGGTAGCACTGCTGATCAAGGGTTGCCAGCTTCAGGAGTAGATGCGATCGTCTCGCTGCAAAATGTCAGCAAAATTTATCCAAATGGCACGAAGGCACTAGTCAACGCCAATTTGGAAATCCAACGGGGCGAATTTTTGTTTATTACCGGAGCATCGGGTTCCGGCAAATCGACTTTACTAAAGCTGTTTTATGGGGCGGAGCGAGCCACAACAGGAGCCGTAATTGTCGATGGTCAGGATCTTTCGCCACTAAAGGGCGATCGCCTAGCCATGTTGCGTCGCCGTATTGGTGTGGTGTTTCAAGACTACAAACTAATTCCCCGCCGAACGGTGTTGGAAAATATTGGCTTTGTCCTCTGGGCGCAGGGCTTTCCCCGCGCCGAAATTGAGCGTCGTTTGCAACCGGCGCTAAAAATGGTGGGCTTGCAACATAAAGCTGATTGTTTTCCTGAAGAACTATCTGGGGGTGAGCAACAACGAGTCAGCATTGCCCGCGCGATCGTCAGCACTCCTCCCCTACTGCTGGCTGATGAACCAACTGGCAACCTGGATGCCGATAATTCCTGGCAGGTGATCAAGATTCTCAAGAAGCTGAACATGATCGGTATCACGATCATTGTCACAACCCACGATGAAACCCTAATTCGCCAATCCAATCATCCAGTGCTGCAATTAATCAATGGTCATCTAGCCCAACGCAAAGTGAGATAGGGATTTATTCCGATCGCTTGATCCGATCGATTTCCTGTTGCAGTTCTTCTAGTTGGCGACGGAGGTTGTCTACTTCGGCTTGGGTGGTGCTGGAGGTGGAACCGGGCGATCGAGGTGGGGGCGTTGGTTCTGTGGGTTGTACAGGTACGTCTACCGACCCTTCGGCTCCGGCACGGTGATAGTTGCCCTGGCGAATTTGGCGATATTCCTCAGAACCCGACCATTCCCGTAAAAAGTGAACTCGTTCTACAGCAAAGGGATGGGTGAGAAAGACACCAGCGGAAATGTCGTTGTAGAGAAAGAATTTATAAATCTGGTTTAAGCCGTCTTCATCTAAACTTTGATAGCGTTCCGACTGCCGAATGAATTCATCCAGGCTCACTTCATGGGCATGTTTGACACTACCCCCTGCCATTTTCATCATCGTGTGCATAACAGGATTCAGGTCGTCAGTGACTAACAGAGCCGCACGATCGGCGGAGAGCTCGGCTTTGCGTAACCACTCAAAAAATGCCATTAGTAGCCCAGTGGTAATTAGGGTGCTTAAGCCAAAGGTTAAATCAGCTAGCCCAGAGACTGCCTGGACAGTCCACATTGCCATTTGAATCAGTGTACTGTGCCCACACTTGATATGTCCTAATTCATGGGCAATGACGGTACGCAATTCGGTTTCATTCATCAAGTCCAGCAGTCCACTGTTGATAGTGATGCTAGGGTGATCCTGCCCTAGCGCTACTGCATTCACCAAAGGATTTTGGGAAATAAATAAATCAGGTTCAGGGTAAATGTCTAAATCCCGTAAGCAGTCACGAAAAATCTGATACACCGAAGCATACTGCCGGGGACCGACCTGAATACTATTGCCCATCAAATAAACGAAGCGAGGACGCTCAGATAAGTATTCAACAAATCGGCGAGCGACTAGATCAAACCCTGGAACGCTACGCAGGGTCTGTTCTGCCTGACGATCGAGCGGATGACGAAAAGCTTCACTAGAAATTCCGGTATAAGTCGGCATAGTGGCAAAAAACGAGCTTAGAACGTGGAAATAAAAACTTAATCCCCTTCTTTTGTATCTTATGCGCCTGTTTCTTGGCAGGCTCTCGGTAATAATTTCGTCAATCCACCTGAAACCAGGCAACCAGTTAACCTCCTGAAGTTAAATCCATGCTCTACCCTCTAGCACTACATCCTAAGCAGTTGCCTGATCAGGAAGGATTAATTTCTCTCTGTCTGTTTACCTCTAGTCAATCCCGTTAAGCTATCTCCTTGGTTGTGTGCGGAAATCCCCCTCTAGCTCGATCGTGCTGGAGGGTTTTTTGTGGCAACCAAAAACTACGCAGCCGTGGCTACGCTGGCAATCCTATCCCCATGTTAAGTCTGGTGACGATAGCAACCTACTGCTCCTGTAGGTCTTGGTTCGCTATTAAACCGCGATCGCGATCGCAGACAGCAATCCCTGGAATAGCTTCATCCCATCCGTATTGCCCAACTGTGGATCCGCCGCTCGTTCTGGGTGTGGCATCATACCTAACACATTACCCTGCCGATTACAAATGCCAGCAATCTGATTTAAGGAACCATTGGGATTACTTTGCGCTTCTGTCGTACCGTCTGGTGCACAATAGCGAAATAAAATCTGACGATTGGCTTCCAGTTCTGCCAACGTTTCGGCATCCGCGTAATAGCTGCCTTCCCCATGGGCGATCGGCAGAGTAATCACGGCGCCTGCTTGATACTGTTGGGTCCAGACCAGATCATTCCGCTCCACCTTCAGGGGTACGCGATCGCAAATGAAATGTAGATCCCGATTGCGCACTAATGCTCCTGGTAGCAGTCCGGCTTCAGTTAACACCTGAAACCCATTACAGATCCCTAATACCAACTTGCCTTGGTTCGCATGGGCGATCGTCGCTCTCATCGCAGGGGAGAACCGAGCAATTGCCCCACACCGTAAATAATCTCCATAACTGAAACCGCCTGGCACAATCACCACATCCAGGTCAGATAAATCACTATCTTCATGCCAAACCATGCGCGTTGGTTGGTGCAGTAGCGTTTGGGTGACGTAGGCAACGTCACGATCGCAGTTCGATCCCGGAAACACAATTACCCCAAATTTGACCGAATTCGCCAAAACCCTTGCCTCAACCCTAACTGATCCATGCTAACAGCTAATGCGGCTGCCTATAGTAGACCATCAAGATCTCCTTTGGATTGACTCTATGTTAAAAACCCATTCTTTGTAGGAAGAATAATCTGTAGCGTTAATCGTCATCCTTCGGATTCTGTAATGTCTATAGACTCGGCACCTACCCAGCTTTCTTGCGAAGTGATCCTTGAAAGCATTTCAGAAATTACTTGTCAAATTCATCAGGGCTGGGAGCTAGAAGACATTTTACAGGCGGGGATCACCCAAGCTAGGGCAATCCTGCAGACCGATCGTGTGCTCCTCTATCGTTTTCTTCCTAATCAAGATGCCGTCGTGGCTTTTGAGTCAGTCGGTTCAGGCTGGACATCGATTATTGGACAACTGATCTATGACCCCTGCTTTAATGCCACTTGGGTTGAACGCTATCAGCAGGGGCAGGTTACTAGCATTGCTGATATTCATAATGGCAGCATTGCTCCATGCCATGCTCAATTGCTGGCACAGTTACAGGTCCAAGCCAATCTGGTGGTCCCGATCGTTCGTCAGGGGCAATTATGGGGGTTATTGATTGCGCATCACTGTCGCAGCCCGCGTCAATGGCAGCCTCTAGAGGTGCAGTATTTGCAGCAGCTGGCACTGCATCTTAGCATCGCTATTCAGCAAGCTACTTTACAGCAGCGTCAGTCTGACTACGAGCAAACCCTCAATTCGGAACATCTCCGCGATCGTTACGAGCGGATTGTTGCCGTGGCGCCTGACGGCATTGCCCTGATTGATCGCAACTATGTCTACCAAGTAGTTAACCCAACCTACTTGACCTGGCATCAAAAGTCCCATAACGAAATGATTGGGCAATCAATGGGTCAGTTGTATGGACAAGAATTCTTTGCCTCCTTCGTGAAACCGCCGATCGATCTCTGTCTAGCTGGGTCACCCAAGCAGAGTTTGGAGACATGGCTAAATTATGGGGACGGGCAACGGCACTTCATTAGAACTACATTTGTTCCCTATAGAGAACGAGATGGTGCAATTTCTGGAGTCGTTATTAATGTCAACGATTTGACTGAGCAGAAGCGAGTAGAAGCTGCCTTGCGGGAGAGTGAAGCTCGATTCCGGGTGATGTCGGATTCTGCACCAGTGTTGCTGTGGATGTCTGATGTTGATGGGCTGTGCAACTTCTTTAACCAAACCTGGCTGACTTTCACTGGACGCACCCTGATCCAGGAGATGGGTAATGGTTGGGCTGATGGAGTCCATCCTGACGACTTACAATCTTGCTTAGAGACTTACCTAATGGCGGTTCAGACACGGCAACCGTTTGAAATGGAGTATCGGTTGCGACGAGCCGATGGAGAATATCGTTGGGTTTTAGATCGAGGTACACCACGATTCACTCCAGATCATGAGTTGGTTGGCTTCATTGGGTCTTGTATTGACATTCACGAACGTAAGCAATTAGAAACGTCACTATGGCTGGCTAACCTTTCCCTGGAACATTTAGGAGTCTCTGCGACCTGGATCGATCGTCACGCTCAAATTCGCCGAGTCAATGCCACAATCTGTGCTGCCCTGGGCTACTCGCGAGAGGAATTGCAGACAATGACCCTAGAGCAGATTGATCCTAATTTTTCCCAAACCGATTGGGCACAAGTTTGGGCATTGATTAAACAGCAGCAACATCTGACTCTAATTTCCCAACACCGTACCAAGGCAGGGGAATTAATTCCGGTAGAAGTGACGGTTCGGTATGTTGAATTTGCCGGGGAAGAGTATAGTTTTGCGATCGCTAAAGATATCCGAGAGCGCTTGCAAACCGAAGATCAATTGCGATTGCAAAGTACCGCCCTAACGGCTTGTGCGGATGCGATTATGATCACTGACCATCACGGACGGATTGAATGGGTCAATTCAGCATTTACAGCGATGACGGGATACAGCCTGGAGGAAGCGATCGGCACCTGTCCTAGCAAGCTACTCCAGTCTGGGCAGCAGGATTGCGCCTTTTACCAGTCCTTGTGGACTACAATTCTTGCTGGACAACCCTGGCGGGGCGAAATCATCAATCGTCGGAAAGACGGCAGCCTTTACATTGAGTCAGAAACTATTACGCCTGTATTTGATCACCACCAGCGGATTAGCCACTTCATCGCTATTAAACAGGACGCTACCGAGCGCAAACAGTTAGAACAGATCGAACGCCGACGGATAGAGCAAGAAAGGGTGCTACACCAAATTAGCCAACAAATGCGCCAGTCTCTCGACCTACATCAGGTGCTGAATACGGTGGTGACTGAAGTGCAACAATTCTTGCACACCGATCGAGTGATCATTTATCGCCTCAATCTAGATTGGACAGGAGTGGTAATTGCCGAATCGGTGGCACCGGGATGGCTGGCGATTCAGCCCATTGCTATGACTGGGACGGACTTTGCAGAGACTCATGGAGAAATCTACCATACCAATTACATCAATGTGATGCCGGATATTTATGCTGTGGGGTTTTCCTCGTGCCATATTGCCATGTTGGAACGGCTACAGATTAGAGCGAAGCTGGTCGTTCCCATTCTTTGTGCAAACCAAACCTGGGGATTGTTGGTTGCTCACCAGTGTGGCTCTGCCCGCCAGTGGCAGCCTCTAGAGTGTGAATTCATGACTCAATTAGCTGCGCGTATGGAGATCGCCATTCAACAGTCCGAACTATATCAGCAGATGCAAATCCTCAATATAAATCTGGAATCGCAGGTGCAGGAACGCACTGCCCAACTTCAGCAAGCTCTAGATTTTGATGTGATCTTGAAACGCATTACTGATCAAGTTCGCGATAGCCTTGATGAAGAGATAATTCTTCAGCAGGTGGTGAAGGAATTGACAACGGCGATGCAAGCTGATTGTTGTGACACAAGCAAATACGATGCTGAGCGAACTTTTACTACAGTTGAATGGGAATACAATCGGGATGGGTTTACTGCTAAAAACTTAGTCTACGCGATCGCAGATAGTTCTGATCCCCATCTCTATGTCCAGTTGTTTCAAGGACAATATTGCCACTTTTGTTTAATTGACTCCAATGTTATTCGTCCTGAACAACCTCGACAAACTATTTTGGCTGTTCCCATTGTGGATAATCAAGGAATCATGGGAGATCTATGGTTGTTCAAATCCTGCCATGAGGGGTTTAACGAGCCGGAAATTCGGTTAGTGCAACAGGTGGCAAACCAGTGTGCGATCGCGCTGCGTCAGTCGCGCCTGTATCAAGCGGCTCAAGCCCAAGTGCAAGAGTTGGAGCGGCTGAATCAACTGAAAGATGATTTTCTCAGTACGGTGTCGCATGAGCTACGAACTCCTATATCCAACATCAAACTGGCAACTCAAATGTTGGAAATTAGCTTAAAAGGGTTGGGCATAGTTGTCGATGAATCATCACCGATTAATCGCTACTTCAAGGTGTTGCATGAGGAAGGGCAGCGAGAGATTAATTTAATCAACGATCTGCTCGATCTAGCTCGTCTCGATACTGAGATCGAACTGCTCCGTATGGCGAGCGTGGATCTGCAATTCTACCTTTCCCATCTTGCTGAAGGATTTATTGAACAGGCACAGCAGCAATTCGTTATTCAGATCGCTGCCGATCTGCCCCCCTTGCTTACAGACCTTTCCTACTTGAGACGTATTCTTACCGAACTGCTCCATAATGCCTGTAAATATACTCCGGCTGGAGAGACAATTACCGTATCTGCACATCCGGCACCAGCAGGATTAGAAATTTGTGTTAGCAACTCTGGGGTTGAAATTCCCCCAATAGAGTGCGATCGCATTTTTGACAAGTTTTACCGCATTCCCAACCATGATCCCTGGAAACATAGCGGCACGGGTCTGGGGCTAGCATTAGTCAAGAAGTTAACCGAGCGATTGGGCGGAACTATCCACGTTGAGAGTAGTGTTGGACGAACTACCTTTATTTTGCGATTTAGTCTAGTTGCCTAATCGAATGTTTCATCTCTAGATTCATCATCCTTGATCAACTCGGCTTTCCAGCACCCGTTGTATATTTTCTGGCACTTTAGAGAGAAAATCATATCCAGTAGCGGTTTCCAGTTGATCGACACTGACCCGGAACGATCGCCAGTTACGTTCTCGAATTCCCTGGTTGTTTGGGACATTGATGGCAATCACACGGGTGGTATCGCTAATGGCATTGACTCCCTGACCAGGACGATCGAGCACCACGACAATCTTCCAAGTATGAGTCGGGACGGTAACACGATCGCCAGCAATCAGTTTTTTCTTGCCATAGCCGCCCGCAATGATATAAAGTTCTTTCCCTTGCTTGACCAACTCTCGGCAATAGCTTTCCAATTCTTCCCAGGGACCCTGGTTGTTGTCAGGAGCCTGAGGCATAATGTTGGTCATTAAAAAGGTGGAAGAGTTATCGAGAGGGGTGGCGGTACGATCGGCAGAAGGCGTCATGTGACCGCGATCGAATCCAGTATTGATATAGTCTGCTGGAGTTACCCGATACCAATCTCCGGGGAGGGTAAAGTCGGGACGAAAATCATTGCGACGGGGTACACTGCCTAACCAGTCTCGATTCAGTTGCCAACTCACCCAGTTTGCAATCCCTTTCTGACTGTTATAAGACAGGACATACTGAGGTTTTTCCATCAGATAGTTATCTGGTGCACCAGTACTGGGAATTGCTTGACTGGGATTACCTAACATCAGATGAACACTGGTTCCGGCTGGAGCCTGGAGCAGAGTGCAGCCTGCAATTAGCAGCAATAGCAGCACCAAGCCGATCCATCCTCGTTTCATCATGATCTTCTCACTGTTTTTCATCGTTCCCAGTGCCATTATCAGCGATGCCGTGTGGATCGCTGAATCTCGTTACAATTCCCTAGGAGCAGGGATCTCCAAATCATTCAGTAATTGCCGTAATACTCGCTGAGTCACCAGCAGTAATCCTAAATGCGCCTGTTGGCGATCGATCGCTTCAGGACTACGATCGCCCCAGATGGGATAAGCACGATGGGCAACTTGAAAGGCCTGGCTGACTTGTTCGGCTTGCTGGATGAGGAGTTTAGGAGTTGGCGATCGTTCCGACCACTGATCCAGCACGGTACATAACTGACTAATTAAGTGCCGCTCAGCTACATGATTCGGATACAGTTGCTCGGTGGGAGTCAGCCAAGGAATGGACTGAGGCTTAACCCATTGCCAGGTCGCGGTGGCAGAGTCAGATCCCTGGAGTGCGATCAGTCCAGTGCGATCGGCAAGTTGGAGCAGACAGCAACAGCGGGCATGAGCGTATTGCAGGGGGAAAGGGTTGGTCAGGAGCGTCGATGCGGAGTGAGCAGAGGCTAAAGGGGAAGTTAGGGGATGATGAATGAGGTGATTGAGCCAGATCGCGATCGCTCGATCGTGAATCTGGAACAATAAATCATTTGTTGCCGTCACCTGAACCGTGATTCCCTGCCAGAGTGTGATTAATGGCTCAGTCTGCTCTAACTGATTCCAGCTAGCCATGTTTTGCTGCGTTATTGCTTGGGCAATATCAGTAGCAACTTTTGTGGCGGCTACTCCGTACCGAGGGGCTAAACGGTGTGCGATCGCAGACAAATAAAGAATATGAGTCGGATGGCGAATGCGCTTAAGTGGTGGGGAAGTGCCCAGAAAATCTTGATGATTAAGAGTAAGATTACGGACGGCTCCTTCGGAAATTCTAGATTTTTCCTGAAGATCCCTCTGGAGGCTGGTGATTCTTTGTAGTATAATTCTTGACAGCGCTTTGGCTGTCGGGCTGGTATAAGACAAAATAGTGTATGCTCTGCGGTTAAGGTGGCTTAGGACTTTGGGGTAATTTGGTTCTAGTTAAGCGCTTCCCTCCCTTTAGAAGTAGAAATCTGTTTTCATCCCTGCTTTTCTCAGCTTTCTCACAAAAATGTAAAGTCTATAAAAGAGCTGTGAAGTTAAACTAGTGCTACCTTCATGCATTTGGCTTACACTGAGTCTACCTTCCTAGCCAACTTTTTAGTTTTGAGCTTTACTTGCCCCGTCTAGTCAACCCTTTAAGCCCCAAACTTATGTATTCAGTATCTTCCAATACTTCGACTTCAGAGGCATCTCGTCCATTTCTGACCTGGCAGCGCATTATTGACTGGTCGCAGGAGCATTACCGGGTTCGCACTTTTGCTAAAGATGAGAAGATTCCCGCTCGCCCTGGTCTGCTGTATCTAGTCCAACGGGGTGCGGTTCGTTTGGTTGGTAGTGCCCAAACCAACGCCACGGGTGGCAATGCTTCTCGGTTAGCCCGAATTAGTCCCGAAGAAGCTTTTTTAGGATTTGTGGGTGCAGGTCAGCCTTTTGAAATTGTGGCTCAATCTCCGTTCACGCTCCAAAGTTATGCCCATGTAGATCAGACTTCTGTGCTCTGGATGTATTGGCACGACCTAGATAACTGGCCCCATTTCCGCCGGGAAGTGATGGATGCTTTCCGCTATCAGCATCAACGTAAATTGCTCTGGCTCAGTACGTTAGGACAGCGTCGGACGATCGATCGTCTCCTGGGTTTCTTGACTCTATTGATTGAGGAATTTGGGGAGCCTTCCGAACAAGGATATTGTTTACCATTTCCGCTGACTCATGCTCAGATCGGCAGCGCGATCGGCTCCACTCGGGTAACTGTAACCCGGTTAATGGGTAAATTGCGGCAACGCGGTATGATCCGTACTCAAGGTGATAATCTGATCTGCATTCCCTCTGATTCTTCCCTGAATCGCGCTTAATGTAATCGCAGGTCAACCTGTAAGGGCAAATGGTCGGAGCCAAGAGGCGTTCCGATCGTCCGGTTCTGAACGGTGAAGGATGGGCTGTGTAAGCAATGGTCGATCGCAATCCGTAGTAGAGGTGACCAATGGGCATTCCAGGTGGGTTGTAATCCAAAGCCCCGCTGAGAATTGAGCAGTTGGCTATCTTGCAAGAGTTGCCGAAATCGGCTGGACCAGGGAGTGGTATTAAAGTCGCCCATCATCACGACCGCTCGTCCTTGCTGAAGGTGCTGCCGACTCCAAGCTGCCCCAGCAACAAACTCAATCTGTTGGAACTCCGAGGTTTCAGCGTTGCGCGGACGGGTAGTCTGAAAGCTTAAGAGGGCGATCGCGTGATCAGCCCAAGTGATGATTGCCTCTAGCATGGGGCGTTCAGAAGTAGCCGGTAAATGAATCACTTGCGTACTTTGTACTGCGATCGCTGAAGCTGACCGATGACTCAGTAGCAGTGCGCTGCCATGACTATTCTCGCGTGGTTCTGCTGCCACCAGCTGATAGTGTTTCAATTCCGATCTCAGCTGGACTAGGCTAGCTGGCGTCACTTCGAGCAGCCAGACCAAATCAGCGGTTTGTCGATCAATGTAGGCGATCGCCTGCTCCGTTCTGTCTGGATAATCATGATCCAGCGTCACATTTAACAGCCGGAGAGTGGTTTCTAAACCAGCCGCTGTCTGATTGGTTGGCAGAAATAATGGTGATACTAGCCCCAGGTTCAGCAGCAACGGAATGATCCAAATTAAACTCCAGCGTTGCCGCCGCAGGCTACCTAGCAGCAGCGCTGGCAGCAATAACAGGCAGTATTGGGGTCGAGGATGATCTAGCAACTCCCAGATCCACCACCAGCGACCTGCACAGCCTAAGACAGTTGCGATCATGGCAATTCCTGCTAGTCCAGCGATCGACCAATTCACCCATTTGAAAAGCCGTCTGCGATCGCACTGAACCCAGATCTTCATGCTTAGAGGCTGCCACCCCGCAGGATTAAGTAAATCCCCAGGAAACAGGTCAATCCACCTAAAATCGATGACCAAACAGGATGATAGTTCCGGCTCACCCGTCCTCCTACGGTGCGTAGGGTGTCTACATCAATCCAGGGTGTCACACCACGGCGAAACCAGCCTGTGACTACTACATCTTGCGGAATTAGGTCAGAGGGTCGGATCGGCTGAGCTAATAAGTTCCCTGCTGGTCCCCAAACCGGAGTGCAATGCAACTTAACTAATCCCGTTGGGGTTTGCAGCATTAGGTCCTGGCTGGCTCCATTACTTAAGTTAGACTGCCGCCCCAGTAATTTTCCTTCCAAACGAACTGGCAATTGGGTAATGGGTAGAGTCTGGGGTTGGGTGAGTAAACTGACTAGGGAAGGAGACGGCGCTGAGGATCGCAGAGTTGGAGGAGGCAAGTCAGGAAACAAGCGATTGACCCGAATAAAGCTGCCCAAACCAAAGCCAATCAGCGTTAGACCAATGAGAGTAGCTTGATCGCTATAGAGCCACGAAACTTCACTGATACTTAATCGATCGCCAATCCAACCAATGAGCCACAGCACCACGGCAATCATTAATCCAAATAGGGCACCAAAAAATGGTGCACCCTGCAACAGTAAGGTACGCCATTGCTGACTGGATAACACGGTTGATTTCTGCTTAGTTAGTGCTTCTTTCCCCCAGTCTAATTCTGGCTCTAGCCCCCAGTGACGGGCATATAACGTGAGCAGATACAACCGATCGCCGGTAGGTGGATGGGCTTGGCTCATGGCTAGCCAGGTCGCAAAAGGATTAAGGCGATCCCACTGCATAATGGCTTCTAGCCGTACATAGGGGTAAAGACTACCGAGTGGTAGCGCCATTTGGTAGCTCAACGGTGACAGTAACTCAAATCCTTCTAGCAAGTAACTGGTTTGTTTCTGCTGCTGGATGGCTTTACTCGTTCCGATCGCTAATTTTAGTAATGCCCGCACATACCCATTAGGATTACCAGTCAGTTCGGCGGCGAGGCGATCGCTGTAGTACACCCGCCGCCGCGACAACCATAGCCCTAACCACCGTAGACACCAATACACCCCATAGCTAATTCCAGCAGCAAATCCAGCCATTCCACGGATGATGGAAATTTGACTGTGATGACCAGCCTCTACTAGCAGGCGATAGAGTGTGTACGGCAGTTGAATTAAGGTCGTGATTAGGGACATTAATGGCGCGGTCCAATAAGCTAAATGTCCCAGTTCGCCAGCGTAGATGGTGGCAATTTCATCATCACTCAGTTGTTCTAGTAGACCCTGACTGACCACAATCCGAGTTGCCCAGGGTAAACAACCGTAGCTAAATACGATCGGTTCTTGGGCGGGTAAAATCCCCAGAGCGGGTAGCGGCAAATTCCGTTTCCGACAGAAGCGGAATAGGGAAGCAGACGTTTCAGGGCTGTAGGTTCCCAGTTGGCTCAGCGATAGAGGTCGTAAACCATACAATGCGGTTAATAGAGCATCCAACAGCCAACGGGAACCAACAAACAACACGACTAGCAGAATGACGATCGGCCACACGGCTGGTTCAGACATTTCCCGTTGGAAATATAACCGGGGGATTTTAGTTAAGACAATTGCCCAGCCTGTAGTTACCCAGTAAATCGACTGTTGTAAAACAAAAAATAAGCTGATCGCGGTCGTCACCTGGACCAGGACTAACCGCCAGGTTTTGATTTTGCCGAGAGACTTTGCTAGCTGCGCTCGTCCTGCCTGTCGCCAGACTGGTTGATAGAGCGATGGGGGGGCTTCTATAGAATCCGGTGAAACCTCTGGTTCAACTGCTTGACGACGATCGACTACAGGCTGACGCGAGGCTGGCGATCGCGCTGGAGTTGATTGAGTGATGGGTCGATCAGTCGAGGGAAACGAGGTTTGAGTAGGAGCCTCATCTATTGGCATGCCAGCATCGACTGGAGGGGCTGTCTCTAGCGGTACAAATCCCGTTAAGTCAGCGCTAACTTCGGCCGAGGGGGGCGGTGGGGCAGTGGATGGATCAAACGGCACAAACCCAGTTTGCTTGGAATGGCTAGTAGGATTGTCTTGTTTGAGCGGCGGTTGCGGCGATCGTGGAGTATAGGTGGCGATCGTCACATCCGCTAGATCTGCTGGTGTATTTGCCTGTCGCTTCCGCAGCTTACTCAATGTTGTAGCGACCCATTCCCGCAACTTAGGATGAGGGCTGGTTTGCAGCGACTGGCACAAATCAGTTGCTTCGGTGAACCGACCACTTCGCGTGTAGGCAACTACTAGTCCCATCTGTGCCTGAATTGCCAGGGGGTGTTCTGCTGTAGCAGCTAATCCAGTTTCCAGTAAGTGGATTGCAGTAGCATAATCTCCCTGCTTGTAGGCAGCGAGTCCTGCTTCCAAAGTGGCAGTTTGGTCAGCGTCCGTTTCCGGTGACGACGACTCAGGAAAAGGCGGCATATGCAATTCTCCTGATTAAGAGAAAGTTAGGGGTCAAACATCCGCTCGTTTGACGACCTAGAAGCTATTCCAAGATACTTTAGGATGCGGTTGGTTCTCTCCCTGAAACTACGGGGGCGATCGTGTTCAGTTCTAACCCTGGGTGGTCTGCCTGTACCTGATGCAGGTTCCACTCATTGCGGAATAATAACACCGGACGGTTCCAGCTATCTTTCACCGTTACGGTATTAAATAAGCGTCCAACTTTTTCTAAGGCTTCCCAACCCCCAACGACCCACCGAGCTACACTATATGGCAATAGTTCCAGGTTGGTTTCTACCCCATATTCATTTTGCAGCCGAAACTGCACCACTTCAAATTGCAGTTGTCCAACGGCGGCTAAAATTGGGTCACGTTTGCCCTCGTCAGCCGAGTACATAATCTGCACTGCCCCTTCTTCCTGCAATTCAGAAACGCCTTTACGGAAGGGTTTGAATTTAGATGGGTTGGGATTCTTTAAATAGGCAAATAGTTCGGGCGAGAAGCAAGGGATGCCTTCATACTCCAGTTTTTGCCCCACATAGATCGTATCCCCGATCGCAAACATCCCCGGATTGTTCAAGCCAATCACATCCCCCGGATAGGCAGAATCAATCACCTCTCGATCCTGGGCAAACAGTTTTTGGGGGCGAGACAGCCGCACCGTTTTGCCAGTTCGGGCATGGTTCACCACCATATCTTTCTCGAATTTACCTGAGCAAACTCGCACAAACGCTACGCGATCGCGATGCTTCGGATCCATGTTGGCTTGTAGCTTGAAGACGAACCCAGAAAAATCTGGATAGGTCGGATCAATTTCGCCTTGGCTACTATCATGGACTCCCGGTTTTAGGGCATAGTCCAAAAAGGCATTCAGAAATGGTTCTACCCCAAAGTTGGTCATGGCACTGCCGAAGAACACGGGGGTCATTTTGCCTTGGTGTACCAGATCCAGATCTAGCTCTGCTCCCAGTTCTTCTAGTAGCTCTAGATCATCTTTAAATTGGTAATACAGGTCTTGTTCCAGTAATTGCTCAATTTGGGGATCGCCCAGATCAATCACGGTATCTCGGGCTTCCCGCTGCCCATGTTCACTGCGTTCAAATAAGTGAATTTGCCGCGCTCGCCGATCAAAGACGCCCTTAAACCGATCGCCCATCCCAATCGGCCAATTGACCGCATAGGTATGGAGTCCTAATTCCTGCTCAATTTCGTCTAGTAGTTCCAGAGGTTCTCGTCCGGGGCGATCGAGCTTGTTGACAAAGGTAAAAATTGGCAGTCCTCGCATCCGGCAGACTTCAAACAATTTGCGGGTCTGGGGTTCCAAGCCCTTTGCCGCATCAATCAACATCACCGCATTGTCAGCCGCGGCGAGTGTCCGGTAAGTGTCTTCACTAAAATCTTGGTGTCCCGGTGTGTCCAGTAAGTTGATCTGACAGCCTTGATATTCAAACTGCAATACCGTTGAGGTAATGGAAATCCCTCGTTGTTGTTCCATCTCCATCCAGTCGGAGGTGGCATGGCGTTGTGCCCGACGCGCCTTTACGGCTCCCGCTTCGTGGATAGCGCCCCCGTACAGCAGCAGTTTTTCGGTTAGGGTCGTTTTACCCGCGTCTGGGTGCGAAATAATGGCGAAATTACGACGACGATCGACTTGCAATTGCAGTTCAGTCAGCAGATCACTGGACATACGGGATGGCGATAAAGGACACGAACCAGAAAAATTCCTTACCTATACTAGGGTAAACTACTGTTCCCCGTGGAAAACTCACCTTTGGCAGTACGGTTATTTCTTCCTCTAAGTCATTAGGGTAAGGAAGTCAATATGATAGCGTCATAATGAAGGCAAAAATGGCTGATCCAGCAAAGGAGAACGCTTCATGTATGACTCTGGTTCCTACGATCTTGACAAGCGCAAACTACTATCAGCGTTGTGTCATGGTTCCATCTTCGTTAGCCTGCTAGGGGTATCCGTTGGGATCCCGATAGCCATTCTCTTTGTATCTGAGGATCCGGTAGTTAAGGCAAATGCCAAGGAAGCCCTCAACTTTCACTTTAACGTCTGGCTATATGGGATTATTTTCGGCATTCTGACGATCGTATTAATTGGCTTCCCACTGTTAGCGCTGCTGCAATTGGTCAATATTGTGTTGCCGGTGATTGCTATTCTGCACTCCTTATCTAAACCGAACGATCCGTATCATTATCCATTGATCTTCCGGTTACTGTAATCCATGCCATCTAGAGCAAGCAGAATTCAGACACCAGGATTCCAGATAGCGCTGAATTCTGCTTTTTGCTTTTAAATACAAAAGTGCCCCGTAGTTGGGGTGCTACAGGGCATTGAGGTACAGTTAAACGCTTGACTAATAGTGTGCCGAAAATTAACTTTGTTGGTCGCCTACTCTGTGCCGATTTTTTGATTGTCCCTGTAAAAGGGGGATCACAGCGGAGAAGCGGGATGTATCCAAAATTGAAACTGACTTATGGTTGCCCACTCTACCTTATAAGCTGAAATGAAGATAAACCTCATGCACTAACACAGGCAGCCAACGGCTGCTTTTTTATTCGCCTGATCTGCTCACCCCACTCCTAGCCAATGCCACAGAGAGATAGTGGAGTAAGTGCCTTCGTGGTTTAACACCCAATAGACCATCCAGCCGATCGCTAATCCAATTAATGAAGCCGTTGATAATAACCAAAACGCTTGCCATTCATCTAAGCCCAGGGCTTGAATATCGAGCCTCGCCAAGGTCTCAGCCGCTACAATCAGCAAGATCTGGATAAATACATGGAGCCAAAACAGCACTACTGCCGCCAGACTAGCTATCATACAAATGCTTAAAAATGCCACAGTATCTGATTTAAACCAGCGGGTAATAAACCGCGTGAAGCTGGTTAGAGGTGACATAAAGATTAAAGACAGTAAAAAAATCCAACCGACTGTCATAATGATGCCGATAAGATTACGCTGAACAGCTAGTTCGATCGTGGCTAGACAGGTGTAGTGATGCAGGTCGGTAATGGGTTCGCGAATGGCTACTATCCGTTCCAGTAGCGGACAGACCCAAGCTAGCTTGCTGAGCCGAGGGGCGCCTGGGCTAGAGAGATACCAGCCAAACACCGTGTAAGAAATTAGCAGTAGGGTTAAAGATTGAATGGGAAAATTTTTAGTTGCAGATGGTTGCATACTCTAGATCTCCTCGGAGCCACACCATGCGATCGGCAACCTCTATTGTGACTGTAAATTCAAACGTTATTAGTACAAAGATTTCATTTGCGGAGAAAATTTTGCTGTTTTAGGGCTGAATCAGTCAGCCCTATATTTTTTGAAGCGTATAATCGTTCAGCCGGTAGGATGAGGCGTTAGGGCGAGTTGGCTGATCAAGCGATCTAGGTTGCTTGGATTGAGCACTGGGGAAACCTGAACCCTCAGCACAAAGACTAGGGTTCAGGCGCTTTTGGACCTGATTATGATTAAACCAATCTAGTCGTGCAAATTTTGTGCAATTTCATCGGTTTGCGCCACAGCTTAATTAAAAATTCAATATTTTCAAGCCTTAACAAAGGTGTTTGAAGTTAGTTGAATTTTTATACTCAAGGTAGCTGCTATCCCAAGATTTTGGCGACCGCTGTAACTTTTGTTGACTGGCACCACTACATACTTCTAAACAGTCAAAAAAGTTATATTGTTTTTATATTGCTGTCAGAGTTTTTTGGCTATTAGGTTAGCGCTATTAACTCGAGTTTGAATCGTTATGATGAGCCTAATCATCTTAAGTTCTCAGTGTTTCTATCAGGGTAAGCAGGCTATGCCACGATCGACCTGCTAGGATCGCAGATGTAATGCTTTGTGAATCATGGGAACCTGAGATTAGGCTAAAGTGGACATTTCAGTAGGAAATGGTGAGATTCTGTGGAACGAATAGTTCTATCTGGTTCAATCATATCCTTCACCATCATTGCCTTTGTCAATGGACTTGAGATATGGACAGCTTAGTCATTCCTAAAGTCATTTCCCTGATTGCTAATGTCACAGGTTTGCAAATTCGAGAGCGAGATCAGGAATTGCTCCAGCGCAAATTGCGCACTCGAATGCGACTGTTGAGTATAACTTCATTAGAAAATTATTATCAAATCCTTCAAACCTTGGTGCAATCCCAAGATACTGATTTTTCTCATGATCAACTGATCGCTAGTGAAAAAGAATGGCGAGAGTTAATGTGTTTGCTCACCACTACCGAAAGTTATTTTTTTCGGGACAAGGGGCAATTCTTGCTGCTAAAAGATCAGATTTTGCCGGAAATTATCCTAAATAAACAACAGCTACTTCAAGATAGAAATTTAGCTAATTCAAGCTTAGAAAAGCCATCCCTGCGTGTGTGGAGTGCAGGATGCTCAACGGGGGAAGAAGCTTATTCAATTGCAATTCTACTCCAAGAGCTTATCCCTAATTGGCAAGATTGGAACCTTTTAGTGTTAGGGACAGATATTAACCAGTCTGCGATCGCGGCTGCTAAACATGGACTCTACAGCCACTGGTCATTTCGTGATCCAGATCCATCGATTCGGAATCGCTATTTTCAGGAACATCGAGATAGTTGGGAAGTTGTGCCTAAGCTGCGAGAGATTGTGACTTTTCAATACGGCAATTTAGTCCAAGATCCAATTCCCAATATTAATCAAAGCCTCCATAATATGGATTTGATTGTCTGTCGAAATGTGTTTATTTACTTTGATGCGCAAGCGATTGCAACAGTCCTAAAGAAAATCTATAACACGCTCGTGCCCCGGGGTTATTTAGTGACAGGTCATACCGAATTGTATGACCAGGATCTTGCTCAATTTCAGGTGCGGGTGTTTCCCCAATCTATAGCTTATCAAAAAGCTAAATTGGCTTTGTCTGCTCCACTCCTGAGCAAATCTGCGCCATCAACCACCGTTACACCAGTCACTGCATCCCCAGTCCTACTATTAGAACAAGCGGTTGCTGAGCAGGCTACAGCTACTTATCATCATTTACCGACGCCGGCGATCGAACCTCACGACTTACCAATGGCGCTGCCACCTAGCCAAACCGATTGGCAACCCATTTTTCATCAAGCAGAACAGCTATTTGCGAGTAAAGCTTATTTAGCTGCTTTAAAGACAGCAGAACGGGTACTGGTTTCAGAACCACACCATTTTCAGACCCATTACCTGATTGCGCAAGCCTATGCTAATTTAGGCGCTTACTGCCAGGCGGAACAGGTTTGTCGGCAAGCGATTCAAATTAACCCTTTAGCGATCGATCCCTATTATTTAATGGCGCAAATTGATGAAGAGAAGGGCGATCTGGAAGGGGCAAAATTTATGCTAAAACGGATTATTTACCTTGATCCATTAGCCGTTGATGCTTATTTGGAATTAGGTAGTTTGTATGAACGGGAAGGTAATCCCGATCGTGCCCGTAAAGTTTGGGCTTCTGTTTTAGATGTCATCCAACGATTTGATGCAGACGCCTTAATCAATCGCAGTCAGACCCTAACAGCGAATGAACTGCATCAATATGTTGAACGCTTAATTAAAAAATAGTCAGAAAATAAATATTGATCAAGATATTGATGGCTTTAGTAGGACTATTAAAACTTTTGCTACAGCCTATGAATTTTTGTCGCTTTTCGAGCGCCAGTAGGGGGATTGGGAAAACTGTCAAATAGAGACCTTTAGTGGAATCCACTCAAGTTGGTGGAAACGATGTCACTTCAACCCTATTTGATTTTTCAGGCTAACCACTCACGCTACGGCATTGAAGCGTTAGCAGTGCAAGAAGTATTTTTCCTGCCAGCGTTAAAAGCGATCGCCGAAGCTCCGGCTGATGTGGTCGGTGTCTTAAACCTACGGGGTGAAATTCTTCCTGTAATCGATTTTAATCGCCGCTTAGGCTATGCGCCCCAGCCTTATCACCTCAGTGATAGCGTGATTGTGATCAAGTACCAAGACTGCCGTTTAGGCATGATTGTGAATCAGGTTGACGAAGTGCAACTGCTAGATATGGCAGAAGGTAACCTAGATTTGACCTACGGTCGTCGGGGTGCTGCCCCAACTCGACGTTTGATCAAACAAGTGATCAGCATGGGTAATGATATTATTACGCTGCTAGATATTGAGCAACTGGTTTGCTACTCCGATCAAGCTGCCCTATCAGACAGTTGCCGAGTTGCTGCTATTGCGTCGGTGTTTGCTTCTGACGCTACAGCTCACGAACAGCTTGTGTTTCAACAACGAGCCGAAAACTTAATCGGTGGAGCAACGATAGAAGAGGCAACCGATCTGTTACCCCTTGCCGTTGTTGGTTTACAAGGTGAGTATTTTAGTTTGGAATTGGCGGCGGTACATGAATTTACAGATGTGCAGAAAATCACGCCGATTCCTTGTTGCCCTCCTTACATCGTTGGTAATGTCAATTTGAGAGGTGAGATCCTTACCCTGGTTGATATTAGCCACGTGTTGAATTTGCCTACCCATCACATTGGGATCAAACCGAAGGCGATCGTTGTGCATTTAGATCATGTGGTAGTTGGCATCACGGTAGATGAGGTTTTGGACGTAGTTTATGTGCATCCTACGGCGATTAAACCTGTACCAGCCGTATGCTCTACTACCCATGACGAATATTTGCAAGGAATTGTGTCATTTCAAGAGAGAACAATGAGCCTGCTTGATTTGCCCAAAATCCTATTTAAAGGCAATTTAATTGTCGATGAAGAAGCTTAAGGTTATAACGGCGTAATCTGAGGATTCATTGCCATCGTTAGAAATAAAAGTGAAGAGTCCCATGAAGACAAATTTCAAACTCAGTCGTGTAGTTCAACTAGGATTTGGTTCTGTATTTGTGGTGATCGTTATAGTTGGCATAGTTTCTAAGTTTACTGGCGATCGCTTAATTGAATCAAATCAGTGGGTTGCTCATACTTATAAAGTAGAAGCTGATTTACGTAGTTTGGAAAAAGTATTAATTGATGCAGAAACGGGGCAGCGAGGATATTTACTCACTCGTAAAGAAGAGTTTCTCCAGCCCTACTATGAGGCAATTAAGGAGTTTAAAACCACGTTTCAGGCAATCCATCAACTTGTTCAAGATAACCCTGCTCAGGTAGAGCGTCTGGATCAGTTTCGTACCCAAGCTCAAGCCAAAATAGAAAATATGGAAAAGACGATCGCATTAAGTCGCAATCGTCAGTATTTCCAAGCAATCGCCCTGGTTTCTTCGGGGCAAGGCAAGCGGATGATGGATGAAATCCGTCAAGATCTGGCAAAAATGATCGAGGTTGAATCCCAACTCTTAGAGGTGAGAAAAGCTTCGGCAGACCAAGCGGCAAAGGTGTCAGCGATCGTAACGTTAGGTGGAATTGTTGCCACTATTTGCTTTGGGTTGCTAGTACTGTGGTTTATTGCCCGCGAGATCATTCGACCGATCAATCAAGCCACAAACGCGATCGCTTCATCATCCAACGAAATTGCCGCTACGGTTGAGCAGCAAGAACGCACTATTACTCAGCAAGCGGCTTCGGTGAACGAAACAACCACTACGATGGATGAACTGAGTGCTTCTTCCCAACAATCGGCTCAGCAAGCTGAAGCGGCGGCTGTTAGTGCCCAACAAGTTCTCTCACTCGCTGAAGGTGGTAATCGATCGGTGGCGCAAACCTTACAAAGCATGGCGTTACTCAAGGCAAAAGTGGTAACTGTCGCTGACCAAATTGTGCGATTAAGTGAACAAACAAACCAGATTGGTAATATTTCTACGCTTGTGAGTGATCTAGCAAACCAAACCAATATGCTGGCACTGAATGCAGCCGTTGAAGCTGTTCGGGCTGGAGAACATGGTAAAGGATTTTCAGTAGTGGCTAGCGAAATTCGTAAATTGGCCGACCAAAGCAAAAAATCAGCTCAACAAATTAGTCAGCTTGTCACTGATATTCAAGCGGCAATTAATGCCACTGTTCTGGCAACAGATTCCAGTAATCAAAATGCTGAACAAGGTGAACGAATTACTCAACAAACGGCTGATGCTTTTGCTAATGTTTCTGAATCCGTTAACAATATTGTCCTAAATGTCCAACAGATTTCCTTGAATTCTAAACAGCAGGCAATTGCCATTCAGCAGGTTGTGGAAGCGATGACTGTGTTAAATCGGGGTGCTCAAGAAACAGCCAGTGGAATTCGGCAAACGAGAGCGGGAACTCAACAGTTGAATGAAGCTGCTTTAAATTTGCAGACTATTGTCTAAATCGATTGATGGGTTTGTGTTGAATGGTTGTTTAATCGGGGCAAGTTCAGCAATTAACCCTAGACTTGCTAGAGGTACAGAGGATAAAAATTATGGCAAGCCAAACAAAAGGTTGGAAATTACGGTATTGGATTATTTTGGGATATTGCGTTCCGATCGTGCTGACTGCCCTATCCTCTCTATTTGTATTTTCCTGTGTACAGACGGTTAGAGAAAAATCAGTAGAGTTGCAGCACTCCAGTGAGATTAATCAAAAAGTTCATGATTTAGAAACAGATGTACAGGCGCGTTCCAGAGCTACTCGTGGCTATTTACTTCAGAAAGCTACTGCTTCATTGGAAGTGTATAGAGAGGCAAAAAAACACTTGGCAGAGACATTAAATGCCCTACATGACTTGATTCAGGATCCGCCGCAACAGAAGAATTTACAGCAGCTTACGCCGTTGTTACAAGATTTAGAGGAGCTTGATCAAGAACTGTTTACTCTGGTTGATCAGGGTAAAACCACCCAGGCGGTTGAGCGCTGGAAAATGATGAATGAGCGGGAGCGGATGGGGGCTATATCAACCGTATTGGAGACAATGGTTGCCCGTGAAGCTGAAATTGTTCATGCTGGCGAAGTTGCTGGACAACAGGCATTAGATCAACTATTAATTGCAATTGTGCTGACAACTATATTGTCAATTGGGATAGCGATCGGCTTGGGAACCTGGATTATACGTAAGATTGTGCAGCAAATTAACCAATCTGCCAGTGTAGTGGCTAGTTCTACCAATGAAATCGCTGTCAGTGTAGAACAACAGGAGCGGACTGCCAATCAGCAGGCGGTTTCAGTCAGCGAAACAACCACTACGATGGATGAATTAGGGGCATCGGCGCGGCAATCGGCTGAACAGGCGGAAGCGGCCGCTGCCGGAGCACGGCAAGCCTTAGCCATAGCCGATTCTGGAAATCAAGCGGTTGGGCGATCGATTGATGGTATGGCGGCTTTGAAACAGAAAGTAGGAGCGATCGCAGAACAGATTCTGCGCTTAAGTGAACAGACTAGTCAGATCGGTAATATTTCAGGGTTAGTGAGTGATTTAGCCAATCAAACTAATATGCTGGCACTGAATGCGGCTGTCGAAGCGGTGCGGGCAGGAGAACATGGCAAAGGGTTTGCTGTCGTTGCGGGTGAAATTCGCAAGCTAGCAGACCAGAGTAAGAAGTCGGCTGAAAAAATCAATCTTCTCGTGGCGGATATTCAAACGGCAATTAACTCTACTGTTATGGTCACCGATGAAGGGACAAAGACAGTTGAAGAAGGGGTGAAAATTGCGCAACAGACGGCTGAATCTTTCTCTGGAGTGACTGATGCGGTAAACAATGTCGTTCTCAATAGCCAGCAGATTTCGCTGAATGTGAAACAACAGGCGATCGCGATTCAACAGGTGGTAGATGCGATGAATGCTCTGAATGTTGCGGCTCAAGAAACAGCGAATGGGATGGGGCAAGTGCGCATTGGTACCCAACAGTTAAATGAGACCGCCTCAAACTTAAAGGCGATCGTGTAACGGTACTGGCTGAACTACAGGCTAAAAGGATGGGAGCGATGAAAATTGATGATGAAGAACTCCGTGAAATCTTCAAAGCCGCGAGTGAAGAGCATCTGCAAAATTTGGATCAAGGGTTACTCCATCTAGAAAAGTATCCTGACGATCGGGTAACCCTAGAAGCCCTCATGCGGGAAACTCATTCTCTCAAGGGTGACGCCAATATGCTGGGACTAAAAGATTTGGGTACTCTGGCTCATCAAATGGAGCATATTTTAGGCAGCATTAAGCGAGGAGAACAAGCTTTTTCTGCCCATTTGGGCGATCGTCTCAGTCACGGTTTAGCTGCCATTCGTAAGTTGATCGACCAAGCCATTACTGGTGAATCAGCCGGTATCAATACATTCTATGTGCTGGCAGAATTAATGGGTGCAAGCGGGAATCAGAGTGAGCAGAAGCCATCAGCGGATAGCAGCAATAAAAGTGATGGGGCAAGTCAGGCAGCTGTAGAAGAACAAGTAGAGCTTGCAGCAACAGTGGAAGAGGTAGTAATTCAGTCGGAAGTAGTCTCCGAGATTGCAGCAGTACCCAGCCCAGAAGTGGGATTAGATCTGGTGACCATTGACACTAATGGTCAATCAGGTCATGGGATATTACAGTCATTACCAGAGGATCTCGTCACGCTCAGACCCTCTCTGGAGGTCTCCGACACTACGGCTACTCAATCACTGTTAGATCCTGTAATTGCGTCTGTTGCTGCTACTCAGACAACAACTAATTACCACATTGAAACGATTCGAGTGCCGACCCGCAATCTGGATGAGTTAATGACTCAAGTCGGAGAACTAACTGTTAATAAGATTCGGATTGCCCATCGCTTAGGAGAAGTGGAAGCGATCGCCAATTTGTGGGAAGAATGTAACCGTGAACTGCTGCGCCATCAATCCAATAAGATGCATTTAGATCAATGCAGTAGCTTAATTAATCAACTACGACGATCGCTGGCAGAGGATACGGCTCGGTTAGAGCAGATCAGCACAAGTTTAGAAGAGGAAATTCGCACACTACGATTACTGCCTTTAGCTACGTTGTTTAATCTGTTTCCCCGATTAGTCCGTGATTTGGCGCGGCAGGAAGGCAAACAGATTGAATTAGTGATGGTCGGCGGAGATACCAAAGCCGATAAACGGATTCTAGAAGAGATGCGCGATCCACTGATGCATATGTTGCGCAATGCAGTTGATCACGGGATTGAATCTCCGCAGGAACGTCAACGTCAGCAGAAACCCACCACTGGAAAAATCTATTTGCGGGGTTATCAAACTCCGACGCATGTTGTGATTGAGGTCAGTGACGATGGTCAAGGATTGGATTTAGAAAAAATCAAACAAACTGCTATTAAACGGGGCATTTGCCGCGAGGAAGAACTGGCAACTATGTCTGCCAGCCAAATTCAGGCGTTAATTTTTGCTCCGGGGTTTTCAACCCGGACTTTAGTTACCGAAGTCTCGGGGCGAGGAGTTGGTTTAGATGTGGTGCAGACCCATGTCGATCGCCTGAAGGGTTCCATTCAAGTTGAATCTTTACCGAGTCAGGGTTGCACGATTTGCTTGCAACTTAGTATGACCTTGGCGACGGCTCATGTCCTGATTGTGTCTGTTCAAGGTGAATCCTACGCGATCCCGGTGGAAGCGGTTGAAACCGCTTGTTTAGTACAGGCGGATAGCATTTTCACGATCGAGGGTCGAGAGGCGATTCTGTATAACGATCAACCGGTTTCAGTGGTACATTTGGCGGAGATTTTAGAGTTACCACCAGAACGAGCCGCAAGTACAAAGTCCCGCAATGCTCCCACTACACTGGCTTGTTTAATTTTGAAGACCAGTTTTAAGGTGGGTAGCCACTCAGTTCAAGAACAGACTAATGCTCGATTGGGTGTCTTTGTCGATGCCTTGGTAGATGAACAAGATGTGGTGTTAAAGCCTCAAAGCCAGCTCCTAAAACGAGTGCGCAATATTTCTGGAGCCACCATTTTAGGTACAGGGCGGGTTTGTATGGTCTTGAATCCGATCGATTTGTTCAAATCTGTGCGCCGCTCTAAGTATGGACAGGCGACCAAACTCTCACCCCAGGTTGCTACGCCTCCTCGAAAACTTGCTGTTTTGTTAGTGGAAGATTCGATTGCTACTCGTACCCAGGAAAAACGGATTTTGGAATCAGCTGGCTATGAAGTTGTTACTGCTGTGGATGGTTTAGATGGTTTTAATAAGTTACAAACTCGAGCGTTTGATGCCATCGTATCCGATGTGCAAATGCCAAATCTAAGCGGTTTAGAGTTAGCCGCTCGAATTCGTCAGCATCGAGAATACAACGAATTGCCAATTATTTTAGTGACAACTCTTGCCAGCGATGAGGATAAGCGTCGGGGGGCAGAAGCCGGTGCAAATGCTTACATCACAAAGAGTAGTTTTAATCAGGAGGTGTTGCTTGAGACGCTGAAACGGTTGGTATAAGCGGCGGTTAGGGGAAGAACATTAGTCGATCGTTGACCTCAGTTCTACTGCAAATTTTTACTTTGCTTTTCTAGTCAATCACAACTAAAAATTAGGAACTTGTTATGGATGTGAACGAATTAATCAAGCGCTACCAGGCAGGAGAACGAAATTTTGCTGGAGCTAATTTAGTTGGAGTGAATTTGAGTGGAGTCAATTTGGCGGATATCAATCTCGCCGAAGCCGCTTTAGGATCAGCCAACTTAAGCCGGGCAAATTTAACTGGTGCAAATCTAGATCATGCCTTTCTTTATAGTGCTGAACTGAGTTATGCCAAGTTAGGGAATAGCAGTTTGCAAAATGCTGATTTGACCAAAGCTAATCTATCGGGTTGCTTCTTGGTTAATGCTGATCTAACTGCCGCTAAAATTAGTGGTGCCATCCTTAAGGGGGTGAATTTACGACAGGCAAATCTCAGCCGAGTCAATCTATGTGGTGCTAATTTAAGCGACATTAACTTACGATCGGCAAACCTATCGGAAACAAATTTAAGTTGGACGAATTTGACTGGTGCTAGATTGAGCGGTGCTAACTTATCTGGTGCCAAGCTACTTGGGACTAAACTAAACCGTGCCTTTCTGAATGGCGTTGATCTAAGAGGAATGGATCTCGATGGCGCTGATTTGAGTGAGTCCAAACTGAGTGGGGTTAATTTCAGTCAAGCAAATTTAGCCGTAGCCAATTTGAGCGAAGCCTATTTAAGAGTGGCTTTACTAACTCAGGCTAATTTACATGCTGCTAATCTGAGTCAAGCTTCGCTTATTCGAGCGGATCTCACAGGAGCCGACCTCAGCAAAAGCTATTTAGAGCAAGCAGATTTAACTGAAGCAAACCTGCAAGAGGCGAATTTAAATGGCGCCAAGCTATATAACGCCAGGTTAATTGGCGCCTGCTTGAAAAATGCCTATTTATGGGCAGCCAAACTAGAGCGGAGTAATCTAGAACGAGCCAACTTATCGGGGGCAAAGATGCAAGGAGCCAACTTATCGGGAGCTAACTTAGAAAATACAGCCTATGATGCGGACACTAAGTTTCCTACTGAATTGAAATCGCTAGCTCCAGAGGTTCATTTATCCTATAAATAACTTTATATAAAGAGTATTTTGAGGCATTCCAACTATCCGCATTATCCTCAAAATACTTGATTTCAACTCCGTCGATCGCTAAGACGGAATTATAGGTGTTGGCATGCCAAGTTCCCCGATTCGTGTATTACTGGTTGAGGATTCTCCAGTTGCCTTAACTATTCTCAAGCGCATTTTATCTAGTTCGCCGGAACTGGAAGTCGTGGGAACTGCTCGGAATGGGCTTGAAGCTCTGGAACTAATTCCACAAGTTGATCCGCAAGTAATTTGTACGGATCTGCATATGCCCAAAATGAACGGGCTAGAACTGACGCAGGCAGTGATGGCCCACTATCCTCGCCCGATTTTGGTGATTAGTGCCTCGGTTCAAGCAGAAGACACTCAAACGGCATTTCGCCTATTAGAAGCAGGGGCACTAGATCTATTTCCCAAGCCCTTAGCCGGTCTGCCCTCGGAATACGAGCAGATGAAACAAGATCTGATTAATCGCATTCGAGTGTTGGCAGGAGTATCGGTATTTACCCAACACCGATCGCGACCCCTCAGGAAACCTAACGCTTCAGACCACTTGCAGCTATCTGCTGCACAAGGCGCGGCATCGTCACGTCTACCGATCACGGATATTCATCTACCGAGAGTATTAGTGATTGGCGCGTCTACTGGAGGTCCACAGGCGTTGTACAATCTCCTGTCACACCTGCCTGCTAATTTTTCCTTACCTATCCTCTGTGTACAGCATATTAGTGAGGGATTTCTCAAGGGATTAGTAGATTGGCTCAATGCTGGCTGTGCGTTATCCGTAACGATCGCGCAATCAGGCATATTACCGCTGCCTGGCACAGTATACTTTGCTCCGGATCGGGCACATTTGGAAGTGGATGGTCAGGGACGCTTAGCCCTGTTAAATACTCTGCCCGTCGATGGTCATTGTCCTTCGGTAACGGTTCTATTCAAATCCGTAGCGAGTTATTACCGACGAGCCACGATCGCCGTGTTATTAACTGGAATGGGGCGGGATGGAGCAGCAGGACTACAAGCTATTGCGCAGGCAGGTGGGCTAACGATTGCCCAGGACGAAGCGAGTTGTGTTGTGTTTGGGATGCCTAGAGAAGCGATCGCTTTGGGGGCGGCTCAGTATGTTCTGCCTGCGATTGAAATTGCTCCCTGGTTATTGAAAAAGCTGCAACTGCCCTCATAGTTTGCTGCGAAGTTGAATTGAGAAAATATCAACTTCTCCCGTAAGAGAGAGTAGTGTTTATGGCGTTTGACAGACGGCAACGCTTTATGATGTCGCTTAAATATGATGAGAGTAACTATGTGAGCCTAAACATTAGTCGCTGAAGTAGTGAATAAGTGAGGATATGAGTATGACAAATCGAGTTTTTTCAACTACCGTTGCACTCGCATTTTTGAGTGCTTTGATTGGCTCACCTGCATTAGCTCAAATAGATACTAGAGTGATTGCACAGCAGAATACTTCTGCCCCACAGATTGATAGTTTTACCGCTAATTCTGTCAATCAATTGACCCCTGGCACAGAGTTAACCTTTACGCTCCAGGGTACTCCCAATGCTCGGGCTAGCGTGACGATCGGCAATGCGGCTCGCAACCTGCCGATGCGCGAAGTTGAATCCGGAGTGTATGAAGGACGCTATGTGATTCGTACCACTGATTCCTTCACGACCGATACTGTAGTACGGGCGAACCTGCAACGGGGTGACCAAGTGACTAGTGCCCGGCTATCGCAACCTTTAGTTGCTGCGACTGGAACGAATACTGTCCAGAATCCCCAATCTGGCAATTCCTCCACTCAATCCCTAGCGATTGATCGCTTTACGGTGCAACCGGTGCAACAGCTAGAACCTGGTACGGTGTTGAACTTCAACTTAACGGGAACTCCCAACGCTAAAGCTACCTACTCGATCGAAGGGATCACCTACAATCAGCCAATGCAAGAAGTGTCTAGTGGCAATTACCAGGGACAGTATGTCATTCGTCGCCAGGATGATTTTACCAACACTAATAATCGGGTCACCGCTAGCCTGCAATCCGGTAATCAGATTGTGCGGGCACAATTAGATCAAAACTTGTTTGCGAATAGTGGGACAACGAATACCAGCACAACTCAACTGCCGCTAGAAGTTCTCAGCCCGGAAAATAATAGTCGGGTGCGGGGAACCGTCGAAGTTCGCGGACGGAGTTTGCCGAATACTACTGTGGCTGTGAATGTGCAAGCATCGACCTCTCTGGCGGGGATTGTGGGACTCGATCGCAACATTCTCAATCGCACGGTCTCAACCGATGCTCAGGGGAACTTCAGCTTTAGCTTCCGTCCTACGCTAACAGTTCCAGGAACTCGCTATGAGGTCAGCTTGAGTGCAACGAATGGTAATCAAAAGAACGAAGAAACCCTGGTACTGATTCAGCAGTAATTCCGTCAGCTCCAGTTTCACGTAGATTCGTAGAGGTTTAAGGTCTGGCTGTAGGAGTGGTTTATTCCTACAGCCAATTTCTTGTTAGTACATATTATTCCCAGCCTAAGGGTGGCTCCACGATCGTGTGTTCGGCTTTACCAGTTCGAACTCCAGGTTTATTCACAATTTGGACACTCGTGGCTTGAGGACCATTTTCACCTTCGGCAACAGCGAACCGCACTCCTGTACCGACTGCCAGACGATCAAAATCTCCGTGTAATACACTATGGCGATGGAAATAAATCTCTTCTCCTTCTAAGGTTTTGATAAACCCATAGTCGGCTTCAGGATATAACGTAGTGACTAAAGCGGCGGTTTCCTGGATGCCGCTACCCTTTGATTTTTCACTTTCCCGTTGTTGACGAACTAGCTCTTTAAGTTGTCGTTCAATTTTACTGAAGGCATCCCGGATCACAGTATCAATATCAGGATATTGGTTACGATCGGCGGGATGACTATCTGCCACTAATTCGTGATTCGGTGGGACGGTCAAATCAATCCGTACTCGAAATGGTGAGCCTTGTTTGGGACGATCGTGAATCTTTTCTAGGGCAATTTGGCAATGGTTGATGTAATTACATAGCCGCTCTAATCTGGCAACTTTTTCATGAATTAAGGCTTCGATCGCTAACGTTTTTTCCACATCCCGGCAAGTGATTTCCAGAGCTACTTGCATCTTGTTATCTCCATATTCTGGTTTTTTGACAGATCTAAATAGCAAATGAGATTCAAACTTGATATGAAAAGTTGATTGTAGAAAAATTTTCTAATCTGGTTGAAACTATTACTAACTGCTACCTAGACTAGATAAAATGTGCCTTCACTTCACCTTGCTCAAAATATTGATTAAAAACCTCAATCTTAGGTTATAAATGCCCATTTACTATTTTTTGGTAGCAGTCTATTATTTATACTCTGAGTAAACCAGCACTGTTAAAACTTCAGAACTATCAGGTTTGCAAATCAAACAGGAACCGGATCAAACTATATTTTAAGCAGAGGTAATATAACTCAACATTAATTGTTACAGTCTATTAGTCAAAAGATAAACCAACTCACCATTTGGGTATTTAAACAGTATTGGGATTGCCCCAAATTATCGCCGATCGTGCCAAAAGTCCGCTACTCATGAAAACCGTGTTTCCTGATGATGAAGCTGAGCGATTAACCATCCTTTACCAGTACCAAGTTTTGGATACTGACCCTGAAATTGTATTTGATGATTTAGCCTACTTGGCTGCCCAAACCTGCCACACTCCGATCGCGCTCATTACTTTGGTAGATCGCGATCGCATCTGGTTTAAAGCCAAATTAGGACTAACAATTTCAGAACTGCCACGAGATGGCGCTTTTTGCGCTCATACCATCTTGCAATCTCAGCCTCTGATTATTGAGGATACCTTAGCCGATGCTCGATTTATTCAGCATCCGGTGATCATCGGGGAGCGACCTATCCGGTTTTATGCTGGGACACCTCTAGTTACCCTTAATGGGGTGTACTTAGGAACGCTCTGCGTGATGGATTACGTCCCACGCCACTTGAGTCAAGAACAAATTATCACCCTGCAAGTATTAAGCCGTCAGGTGATTTATCACTTAGAGGCTCAGTTGCAACGGCTAGATCCCCCCTCTGTTACCTTGTCAGGAATTATTTCCCCGCCTGCTCAAGTGCTTTGTGCGGTAAACGAACAGCTTTGTCCGGAACAGGACCTCCGCCAAACCCTGAAAGACTTAGCAGATTTCAAATTTGCTTTGGATGCCTCTTCGATCGTAGCGGTGACTGACCACAAAGGCATTATTCAATACGCTAACGATAAATTTTGTGAAATCTCTGGTTACAACCAAGATGAGTTATTGGGGCAAGATCATCGCCTGATTAACTCTGGCTATCATTCCAAACAATTTTTTCAACAACTATGGCAAACCATTTCTAAAGGTCATGTCTGGAAAGGCGAACTGAGAAATCGGGCGAAAGATGGCAGTATTTATTGGGTAGATACCACGATCGTCCCATTTCTAGATGCCAAGGGACATCCCTATCAATACATGGCAATTCGCAGTGATATTACCGATCGCAAGTTAGCAGAAGCAGCGGTGCGTCAGCAATCCCGCCGTGAACGTTTGGTGGCAGAAATCGCTCAACGGATCCGGAAATCTCTGGATTTAGATGAAATTCTCGATACCACCGTAACCGAAGTTCGCCGCTTTTTGCAAACCGATCGAGTGTTAATCTTTCGGTTTGAACTGGACTGGAGTGGGATTGTGGTTGTGGAATCTGTTGATTCGGTTTGGCAACCCATTTTAGGGGCAAAAATCGAAGACTGTTTCTTTAAAGATCCCGTGCGACGGCAAGCCTACCAGGAAGGGCAAATTCAAGCGGTGGCGGATATCCATGCCTCTGGTTTAACCCCCTGCCATATTGCGCTATTAGCAAAATTTCAAGTTCGGGCTAACTTGGTTGTGCCGATTCTGCAAGAAAAAGCATTATGGGGATTATTAGTTGCCAATCATTGTGCTGAACCACGACAATGGCAGTTATTAGAAGTCAGTCTACTGAAACATTTAGCGACTCAAGTTGCGATCGCCATTCAGCAATCCCAACTCTACCAACAAGCCCAATTAGAACTAGCTGAACGTAAATGGGCAGAACAAAAAATTCGGGAACAAGCAGCATTGTTAGATGTGGCAACGGATGCCATTTTAGTGCGTGACCTCCATCACCATATTTTGTTTTGGAATAAAGGAGCAGAACGGCTCTACGGTTGGCATAAACGAGAGGTGCGCGGTAAGTCTGCTAACGAAATTCTTTATCTGGAAACACCCTCGATCGCCCAAGAAATTTATCGCATTGTGTGCGAGCAGGGAGAATGGCAAGGTGAACTACAGCATGTCACCAAAATCGGTAAGGAGATTGTCGTTGAGAGCCGTTGGACTTTAGTCCGGGATGCTCTAGGACAGCCGAAAGCCATTTTGATGGTGAATACGGATATCACCCAAAAGAAATTATTAGAGTGCCAATTCTTACGCTCTCAACGGATGGAAAGCATTGGTACTCTAGCGGGTGGAATCGCGCATGATCTCAACAATATCCTAGCTCCTATCCTGATGTCAGTGCAGCTATTAAAACTGCAAATTCCTGAGGGGCAAGGGCAGCAATGGCTAGAAATTGTTGAAGGCAGTGCGAGACGGGGCAGCGAGTTAATTAAACAAGTATTATCCTTTGCTCGCGGTTTAGATGGTGAACATGGAATTTTGCAAATTCGCCATCTAGTCACCGAGATCAAAACAATTGCTGAAGAAACTTTCCCTAAATCGATTCAGATTTGTACCAATCTTTCCCGGGATTTGTGGGCAACTTGCGGTGATGCAACGCATCTCCATCAGGTCTTAATGAATTTGTGTGTGAATGCCCGTGATGCGATGCCAAATGGTGGCACTCTTGGCATTGCTGCCGATAATGTGTTTATCAACGAAACAGATGCTCAGTTGCCTATTGATGCCAGAATGGGTGCTTATGTTGTGATTACTGTGAGTGATACGGGAATTGGCATTGCTCCAGATATTCTCGATCGCATCTTTGAACCGTTTTTTACTACCAAAGAAGTTGGCAAGGGTACGGGGCTAGGATTATCTACCGTCATTGGCATCATTAAAAGTCATCAGGGTTTTGTTACGGTGTCCAGCAAAGTGGGAAAAGGCACCCAATTCAAAGTGTTTCTGCCAGCGGTGGAAGAGACGATCAATACCTTAGAAGCGGATTGGGATCTGCCCGCCGGTAAAGGAGAACTCATTCTGGTTGTGGATGATGAGGCGCCAATTCGGGAAATTGCGAAGAACTCATTGAAAACCTATAACTATCGAGTGCTGACTGCTAATGATGGGGTCGAAGCGATCGCCCTCTATGCCCAATACCGGGATGATATTCGGCTGGTAGTCGTGGATATGATGATGCCACTGATGGATGGGGCAAATACTATCCGAGTCTTGCAAAAAATCAATCCTCAGATCAAAATTGTTGGCTCTAGTGGCTTAGTCCCCAGTATTCCTGTAGCTGAAATGACGCTTACAGGTGCCCAAGCCTTTTTACCCAAGCCGTATACAACCCAGGAACTCCTACAAACGATCCATCACTTGCTGCAAGAGGCTTAGCGGGGGATTATTCCGCGATCGCTCCACCACAGGAACTCCCGGCTCCAGCCGTACAACCGAAACAATGGCGTCCAGTCACAATCTGACGGTGTTTCAGCCGTTGGTAATTAAACTCTTGAATATGCATAGGAGTAGAGCGGTCAGGCTGACATTCCAAATCGAGCATTTGGTTAAAGTCACAATCAAATAATCGCCCGTCCCAGGAGATTGAGAGGGTATTACGGCACATGAGACCGGCGATCGTCGCCGGATTAAACGCATTGACGAGCCGTTGCATGTAAGCCTGTAAATTACCTGATTGCTCTAACCACTCTAAATAGCGGGAAATTGGCATATTGTTGAGCGTAATCAGGCGATCGAAGCCAATACCATGGTGTTTGCGCAGTCCAGCCTTCCACTCTTGTTCCAGACTGGCTTGATGACTAGAGAGAAATGCCCCGACTGGATTACTCACGAGAGTTAATTGACGCTTGGGATCGCCCTGTCCATATCCCACCTCATTTAACCGTTGTAAAGCCGTAATCGACTTTTCAAACGTGCCATCGCCACGCTGAGCATCAGTATTACGCTGCCGATAATGGGGCAGAGAGCAAACAATTTCTACTCCTCGTTCGGCTAACCACTCTGGCAGATCCTGCATGGACGGTAACAGCAGAACGGTGAGATTGCAACGATCGATGACTCGTTTGCCGCGGACCACACATTGATCGACTAGGTAGCGGAAATGGGGATTGAGTTCTGGGGCACCACCGGTTAGATCAACAGTATGGGCTGACGTTTGATCTAAGGCTCGCAGGCAGGCTTCAATCGTATCCCGGCTCATCACTTCTTGAGTCCGATCGGGTCCGGCATCTACGTGGCAATGGCGGCAGGTCATGTTGCAGAGCTTGCCCAGATTAATCTGAAAAATCTCCAGTTCGGCGGGCTGCAACAATTGCCAATGATGGGTTGCTAGTGTGGTCTGAAAGTTGCCTTGATCAGGCAGGGCTGCAAGATCGACCGCTGCTAAAATCGAGAGCTGATATTGGCTAGAGGCTAAGGGGGATTGTCGCCGTTTGAGAGAACCGCTTGATTTCGGTTCTGCTGCCAGAGGGTTGAAATCAAATGATGTCGCTAATTCTTCCGGCGATCGCTGTATTTCCTTAGCCATAAGCTCTTCCAACGCATAACCATTCACAATACGGTAACGCATCTTAGATGAGAAGCGCGAGATTTAGAGCTTGATCCATTAGCGCGACGCGAACAAGGCTGGCGATCTTTATTCCCTTGGCTTTCTTCAACTTATGTCTTACTTGAGGGCATCGTTGGGTTGCGATTAATTACGATCGTGCTATCCGTGCTCCTGCCAGTGTGGTAAACTGCCTGGGCGCGATCGGTTTTGATGGGGAGCAGCCATCAAACGTAAGAGGGAAAGTTCGGTGCAAGTCCAACGCTGTCCCGCAACTGTAAAAGTAAAGTTAAAGGTTAACTGGAAGTTGCTCAATGCAACGGCGTTGAGGACGCTACAGGTTAACTCAGGAATTTAGCTTTTCTCAGCCAGAATGCCTACCGAATCGCTTCAAGTTCTTGCCCATGTTTTCTGCGAGGTACAGATGGTGCAATTCTCCGCCTTGTCTCAATTCAATTTATCGGCTAAACAGGCGTGGTCATCCTTACCCAGGTGGTGCTCAGGTATGGCGATCGCTGTTGGTCTACTGATGATTGCCACTCCTGCCCAAGCGCACCATGCCCTGGGTGGCAAAACTCCCACGAATTTCTTCGAAGGCTTTTTATCTGGTTTAGCCCACCCGATTATTGGCATTGATCACTTTGCCTTTGTGGTTGCCGTTGGCTTACTAGCCGCAGTGATGCAGCAACGCATTCTGCTACCTGTGGTCTTTGTGCTAGCCGCAATGGCAGGAACTGGTCTTCATCTCATGCGGATCGACCTCCCTGGTTCCGAGTTGTTTGTGGGAGCCTCGATCGTCACGGTTGGTTTACTGTTAGCGCTAAAGAATCGTCCGCAGCCCTTGATTACCATTGCCTTGGGCGCAATCGCTGGGATATTTCATGGTTATGCTTACGGCGAGTCGATCGTCGGTGCAGATATGACTCCCTTAGTTGCCTATCTAGCTGGTTTCACAGTGATCCAATTAGTGGTAGCGTTGTCTGCTTTTAGCGTTGGTCAACGGTTAATTACCCGCTCAGCCGAAGCATTTCCCCTGGCACTGCGGTTTGCCGGCTTTACTCTCTGTGGGTTTGGCGTGGCGTTTCTGACTTCTGGGCTGAAATAACCTGAGTTAAACAAGAGGCAATGGCAAGAACATGTCGTTGCCTCTTACACAATGCCCGATCGCAAAGCCACGACGGCTGCCTGTACGCGGTCATCCACGGATAATTTATTCATAATGCCCCGCACATGGGTTTTGATGGTATTGGGGCTGAGATACAGCGCTTCAGCAATTTCGCTATTATTTTTACCTTCTACTAATAGTTTCAGCACATCCAATTCCCGTTCAGTTAAGTCGCCAATGGGACGATCGGGAGTCGGTGGTTTCAAATTTTCCATGACCAGTCGAGCAATCTGGGGGTCGAGGTAGGTGGCTCCAGCTTGGGCAGCGGCGATCGCCACCAATAGCTGATCAATACTGGCGCCTTTGACACAGTAAGCATCGGCTCCGCTGGTCAAAGCGGCTAAAACTTCGGTTTCTGCTGTATGGGAGGTTAACATGACCACACGGACTGAGGGCAGTTGTTGCTTAATCTGTTGAGTTGCCGCAATGCCATCCAGTCGCGGTAGCCCTATATCCATAATGATTAAATCGGGTTTGTGATTGAGCGCAGCTCGCACTCCTAGATAGCCATCCTCAACAATTTCTACGACTTCAAATTGAGGCTGGGAGGATAACATCCGCTCCAACCCGAGTTGGATCATGGGATCATCTTCCACCACCAGAATTTTTAAGGATGCAGCGGTTGAGTCCATAAATGAGTCCGCGACGGTTGACACAATTTTTTCCAGGAGAGTTAATACAATTGATTATCGAATATTAATGAGATAACGGTAATGTAAACCAAAATCGTGAGCCTGTACCAGGAGTACTATCGACTCCAATTTCGCCTCCATGGGCTGTAATGATCTGCCGACAGAGATATAGTCCCAAGCCTAAGCCCACTGTGCGGCGGGCAGTTTGACCACGTTTATAGAGTTCAAACATCATGGCGGATTGCTCTGGAGGAATCCCTTCCCCATCGTCTTGAACAGTACAACACATCATCAGCTGGTTTTGCTCTGCCGGAGTCTGCTGAACTTCAATGATTTCTGCTGCCAACGTTAAGGTTAAACCAGGAGGATTGTGCTTCAGTGCATTCATCATCAGGTTTTCATAGACTCGCCACAGTTGGTTAGGGTCAGCATTCACGGGAGGTAAATCTAGGGGAATCAGATTATGTAATATCGCTTCATTTTTACTCAGTAGGGCTTCCCAGTCGGCAGTTAACTGATTGACTAAATCGAGAAGCTTCACGGGTCGCAGGTGTAAGCAAACTCCAGCCACTTCATTAGCTTGAGTTTCCAGCAGGGAGTTAATCAACTCCAATTGGCGATCGTGACTTTGAATCATGCGGTGTATGACTGATTCCGGTACTATGACACTGCCCGCTTGCTTTTCCGCTTCTCCTAGCAAACTTTGTAAGACCATTAAGCCACCCGTCACCGGATTGCGCAGATCGTGAGACACGGCATGAAGAAAAACCTGTAAGGCTTCCTGGGCCTTCTGACGATCGTGAATTTCCTGTTGTAATTGTTGATTTTGGATCTGTAACTGATTTTGCAGGTTTTGAATCGCCAGGTGGGTTTGAATCCGAATCAACACCTCGTCAATTTCAAACGGTTTGGTGATGTAATCAACGGCTCCCATCTGAAACCCCTGGACTTTATCAAAGGTTTCGGTGAGCGCGGTCATAAACACGACCGGGATCGCCTGAGTCGCTGGATCCGCCTTGAGCCGCCGACAGGTTTCAAACCCATCAATCCCTGGCATCATCACATCTAACAAAATCAAATCTGGTTGAGCATAGGGAATCTGGGCGATCGCGCTTTCACCATCCTGAGCTACTCTGAGTTTGTAACCAGAATCGCGTAATGCTGCCACCAAAATGTTTAAATTGGTTGGATTATCATCAACTAACAAAATTACACTGGCGGATGATTCAGGTGTCATAGGCATATTCAAGGAGAAATCAACCGTTATGGATGGGTAGCATTCTGACTCGCTTGTTGCAACTGAAGTAATAACTCCTGAATCTGATTCACTTGAAAGGCTTGAGCCAGTTGGCATAATTGGGATGTCAAGGGTGCGAGTTCGGGTTGAGCTTGCTCTAACTGGATTGCCCGTTCCTGAATTTCTAGCACGGCTCCCATTTTGGCAAGATCCAACAGTTCATCCAATACCGTAGCGGTTGGATACGTGCCTGGTGTGAGGGATATCGCTGTTGGGGGAAGCTGGTCTTCGCGATCGTCAACAGTAACAGTTAACCTCTCTGTTTCGGGATCTGGTTCAGCCTCATAGTCCCATTCCAGCGCTAGAAACCGTTCCAGAATCGCAAACAGTTCCTTGATCCGAATCGGTTTCGATAGGAAGGCATCACATCCAACATTCAGGCTCGCTTGCTGGTCATGTTCAAATGCACTAGCAGAAGCCGCAATAATCACAATATCTTGGGTATCGGGCGATCGGCGGAGGCGTCGAGTCGCTTCAAAGCCATCCATGACGGGCATCACTAGATCCATAAAAATCATCTCTGGTTTAAACTGAGCCGCTTTTTCCAAACTATCTAAACCATTGACGGCTTCAATCAGTTCAAATCCTAACGGCGCTAATAGATTGACCAGAACTGCCCGATTCTCGGGACGCTCATCTACAACCATAATGGTTCGCCGTCTACCTAGATAGCCGATAATCTCCCGGACTTTAGTCCGAGTGGGATCACGCCATCCTTGGGCTGAGGGAAATTCTAACTCCAGCCAAAAGGTACTCCCTTGTCCTAAAGTGCTGCTGACCTGCAATTCACCCCCCATCATTTCTACGAGTTTGCGACTGATTGATAATCCTAATCCGGTGCCTTCGTACATCCGGCGGCGATCGCCGACTTGTTGAAACGGGAGAAAAATGTCTGCCAGGTCTTCTGAGGCAATGCCAATGCCCGTATCTTCCACCTGGAAGCGGAGGCGAAAAGATGAGGCAGTTGGGGAGGGGGTGGCTAGGATTGGGGTTAATTGGTTAACTATGCCGACTTTGAACGCAACCCCGCCTTTGTCGGTAAATTTGATGGCATTGCTCAGGAGATTAATTAGAACTTGGCGGAGGCGTTGTTCGTCACCTCGAATGGCAGTAGGTAGCGGGGTTAATTCCTCGTAAATGAAGCTGATCCCTTTTTGGGCAGCACGGAGGTGAAAAATATCAGCGATCGCTTTTAGAAAGTGCAGCAGATGAAATTCGTTGAGATGGAGTTCTAGGCGATGGGCTTCAATTTTCGATAAATCCAACACATCGTTGATCAGGGTGAGTAAGTGTTCGCCGCACTGATAAATCGTATCAATTGCCTGATGTAGCGAGGACGGTATGGTTTTGGTGCGTTTGAGGATTTGAGCATAGCCCAAAATGCCGTTGAGTGGAGTTCGGAGTTCATGACTCATGTTTGCCAGAAATTCACTTTTAGCGCGATTGGCAACTTCCGCTGCTTCTTTCGCTTGTTGCAGTTCCACTTCGGCGGTTTTGCGATCGGTAATGTCGCGCACGACCCACACTACCGATTCGGTATCGATCGGGGAAATGCTGGCACTAAACCAAGTGGGGTGATCCCGAATAGTCAGGCAATATTCTGCCTTCACAGTTTGCCGAGTTTGCAGTGCCCGTTGGAGATAACTCATGAAGGTGATTGCAATCTCCGCCGGAAATAGCTCATATACTGTCTTGTTTAAGGTTTCTGCAATCGGTCGATACAGTAACCCAGTCGCTTTGGGCGTAAAAATTTTGCGACAACGCCCTTGCAGATCCCGAACAATCACTAGATCTTCCATTGCCGCGAATAATGCCCTCATCTCCGCATTGGCTGCTTGCAGAGCTTCCTCGGCTCGTTTGCGGGCTGTGCCATCGGTTGCCACAGAAAGAATTTCAATTAACTGTCCTTGCTCATTCCAAATCGGTTTGTTTGCCCAAGACAGCCACACGCGATCGCCATTGCGCCGCGTATTTTCGTTTTCATTCACGACGTATTGATCGGGATTTTGACAAATATCGCGAATCAACTGCTGCAAGTCACGACCCGAGGTTTCCGTCGAGGGGACGATCGTGCCGATAATCTGTTGTCCTAAAATTTCGGCTTCTGTGTAATCAAAGAAGCGCTGACCGTAGTCGTTGAGAAATAATACCTGTCCTGTGGTTGACCACCGAATAATAATGCAATTGGCGGTTTGCACCAGATCACGATATTGGGCTTCACTGGCGCGTAAAGCTTCGCTCGCCAACTGCCGTTCTAGTTCTGCCCCGGCTCGTGCGGCGAAAACACGGAGAATCAGTTCTCGACCGGGTTCGTTGCCCATCGGTTTAGTGTCTAACACTGCGAGATGACCTAAGACCCGATCGCTAGAGTCGATTAAGGGCATGCCCAGATAACTGACGATCCCCATTGCTGCTAAATCGCGGTCTTCGGGAAAAAGTTCCTGCACGCGATCGACGTAATAACATTGTTTACCCGCTAGCACTTGTTCGCAGGGAGTACCCGCCAGGTCATACTCAATATCTTCGTTCCAACCTGTACCATTCCAGAATGCTAACGTTTGGACTCGGGTACAGGATTCATTGGCAAAACGAGTTACAACCGCATAACGAAACTGCAAGACTTCTGCCAAATAACGGACACAAGAACGAAAGAATGCACTTCCTGTTGTGGCGGCTGTCCCTTCAACAATTAACCGTAATGCTTCTTCTACTCGCTTACGGGCTGTGATGTCATTGTTGACAAATAAGACACAGGGTTGCCCATCGAGTTCAATCACTTCAGCGGACAGTAAAACAGTACCTACTTCGCCAGATTTTTTCCGAAAGTCAATTTCTAAGTTCTGGATCATGCCATCTCGATGTAACAGCTCCATCACTCGTTCAGCATCATCTAAATGCACCCAAAGATTTAATTCTTCTCCGGTTTTCCCAATCACTTCGGAATGAGAATAGCCAATTAGTCGCAAATGACTATGGTTGACTTCTAACGCGCGCCCTTCACTTAAAGTGGTTAATGCAAATGGAACAGGAGACGATCGAAAGATTTTAGAGAACTTATCTTCCGACTGTTGGAGCGCGATCGTGCGTTCTTCCACTCGCCGTTCCAGTTCTGCTTTAATCGCTTCTAAGCCAGTAAAGGATTGATGCAGTTGCCCTGCCATCCAATGAAATGCTTGCGATAAAACATCTAATTCCTGAATATGAAATGTCGGTACATCTTGAGTCAATCTACCTTCAGCAAATTCTCGGCTAATTCGACTTAAGCGGTGGATGGGTTGGGTGATCCAGGCAGTAGTGAGGATGCCTAACCCGATCGCCCCGGCTAAGGCTAGGAAGGATAATAAAATGGTCATGCGCTGACTAGACACCAGCTTTGGCATGAAGTCGGCTTCGGGAACCACCACGACGATCAGCCAATCCAGCCCAAATTGATCCTGATAAGGCATCACTTGCGCAAACAGGTGCTTACCGTCTAGCTCAAAATTAAGTTCTTGACTGGTTTGAATGGTTTTTAGGGTTGGGAACTGTGCCGTTAAATACTGACCCGTGAGCTGCATTAACCGATTAGGACTATCCCGAACATCCAAGCGCCTCTGCTCTAGCGATTTGCTACGGATCACTGACTGCAAGTTTGTAGACGCCGCCACCACATTGCCATTGCGCTCTAGAATGAACACCTGCCCAGACCGACTGACTTTGAAATTCCGTAAATAGTCACTGATTAACCGTAGGCTAAAATTAACTGCCATCACTCCTTGCAAATTCCGTCCGGCATCATAGATTGGTGCAGCCGCCGTAATCCCTAGTTCTCCCGATGGCATAAAGGCATAGATCGGACTCCAAATCGGCTGTTTTGCCTGTGTTGCGGCTTGATACCAGGGGCGGATCCGGGGGTCATAATCATCGATCGCCTGTAATTGGGTTTTCTCACCTTGGGGATCAAGTTGATAGAGCGATCGCTTCAGCCCTCCTTCAGTCATAAACAAACTCAACGGTTTTCGATCGTCCGATCGATACACTCCAACAAAATCCCCCGTTGCACTGCCAAACGCAATATCACGCACTGTGCGAAACCGCTGCATCTGCTGCCAAAAGTGGCGTTGCAGTTGGACAGGCTCTTGAGGATTCAATTGTGCCAACTTCACAGCATCTGTATTCAATTGATTAATCAACTGCGGTACAGATAAGTAGGAATTGAGATACAAATGCACTCGATCGCCCACTTCCTGCATTAATTGATGGGATGACTCCTCGATCGTCTGCCGTTTACTCTGCCAAGACAGCCATTCGATTAGCCCGACTGTGCTAGCGATGAGCACGGCAAAAGGCAGAATCAAAATTAACCGTAGTGAGAGTTTTTGGGTCATGAGTTGGAAGGATGGGGGCGGCGAGGCAGATCAGGAGGGTGAGGAAGATGAGGATAGCTGCCACATTCATCATTCATCTCTGCCAGAGGCGAACTTTAGCAGCACCCCAAGGTTCTATGGCTCACTGTTGACGGTTAGTTGTTCGTTGTTGACGATTAGTTGTTCATTTAACTGTTCTAATTGTTGCCAAACATCATTCATTAGTGTCTCCAATCCCAAACGAGTTGCCGCAGAAATCTGGAAAACGGGATGTCCGCCGCTGGCTGTTTGCAATTCAGCCGCGATCGCCGCTACATCCAGATCAGGATCAGCGGCATCCAGTTTATTTAAGGCGAGAATCTGGGGACGATCGACTAAACCGCGTCCGTAAGCCTGTAGTTCTTGCTGGATGGTATGGTAGTCGGCGATCGGGTCTGCACTGGTCACATCGACTAAATGCAGTAACAACCGCGTCCGCTCCACATGGCGAAGAAAATCATGTCCTAACCCGATGCCTAAATGTGCCCCTTCAATCAATCCGGGAATATCGGCAAACACGGTGCCATCTCCACTTGGTTTGCGCACGACTCCCAGGTTCGGCACTAAGGTGGTAAAGGGATAATCGGCAATTTTGGGTCGCGCTGCTGACAAAGCGGAAATCAAGGTCGATTTTCCGGCATTGGGGAGTCCAATAATGCCCACTTCTGCTAAGAGTTTCAATTCCAGACGCAACAGCCGAAATTCTCCTGGCAATCCTGGTAAGGCTCTTTCAGGAGCACGGTTGTTATTGCTGAGAAAATGTTGATTGCCTAATCCGCCTTTGCCACCCTGCGCCACACATAAGGTTTGTTCTGGGGTAGTCAAATCGCCCAACAGTTCGTCGGTTTCGGCATCATAGACCATTGTGCCGCAGGGTACTTCGATGATGTTATCCCGTCCTGAGGCTCCTGTTCGGTTATTGGGACCACCTCGTTGCCCGTTTTCGGCTTTGAATAGATGGTTATAGCGGAAGTCTAGTAAGGTTTGCAGGTTAGCAGCGGCTTTGAAAATGACGGAGCCCCCTTTGCCGCCATTGCCACCGGAGGGACCCCCGGCTGGGACATATTTCTCCCGCCGGAAGGCAACTAAGCCATCGCCTCCATCGCCTGCCTGTACCTGAACTTCTGCCTGATCAATAAATTGCATGAGTCGAACCTGGAATATCCTTCTTGCATGATAGGCAAGATCCGGTTCGATCGTTATGCTTCGATCGCGGATTCCAGGGCGATCGTTAGTTCTGCTTGGCTCAGTTCACCCTGTACCACCTGAATTTTTAGCCTCAGAGGCTGGTTGAGAAATTTAGGAGTTGGCAAGGCGACGATACACTTCCTTCCGTTCACGCTTAGACGCTAAATAAGCTTGCCACACTTCACTAGAAACATCATCCGGTTGGCTGGGAGCCTGCAAGGAACGCACAAACTCTAACACCTGCCGCAGTTGCGACTCTGGGATTTGCTCCAGTTCTTGCATAATCTGCTCTTTGATGATCATGAGTTACGCTCTAGTGCCGAATTACCTCTACTACTAGTCTACTGTTAACAAAAAGCTGGCAAGGATGACGAAATTGGTTCAAGCGGAAATAATAGACAAAATGCTTTGAAATTCCCAAATCAATCGGTTAAAGCGGTAATTCTTCAGGAAATCTTAATTCTGAACAGATTCAGCCGCTCAACCCAGCGTCCTTATTCTTCAGATCCTGTCTAGTCACCTAGCCATGCCCCAAAACCTTAGCCAGAGTGATCTGCGAAACCGTTCATTTAGAAACCAAAATCTGGCGGGAGCCAACTTTTCTGGTTCTGACCTGCGGGGCTGTGATTTCAGAGGTGCGATTCTAACCAACGCTAATTTGCAGCACGTCAAGACCGGACAAAGCTACAAACAACTGATCGTCTTGATCGCTGTTGCTGTCGCTGGTGCTGTCGCTATCGCTTTCACTTTCGCTGTTGCTGTCGCTGGTACTGTTGCTGTCGCTGGTGCTGGTGCTGGTGCTGGTGCTGGTGCTGTCGCCATCGCTTTTGCTTTTGCTTGTGCTTTCGCTATCGCTGTCGCTAGCGCTTTTGCTTTTGCTTTTGCTTTCGCTGTCGCTGTCGCTATCGCTAGCGCTTTCGCTGCGATCTCAGCTTTTAATCGAGGAGCAGTTTTAGAAGGGGTTCTCTATACTACCGTTACAATTATTTTGCTGGGATTTGCCATCTATTTCTTGATTGAAACGATTAAAACTATTAAAAATGCGACTGGTACTGATTTTAGGCAAGCAGATCTAACCGGAGCTAACTTTAGCGATGCTACTCCCCAAAACACTGAATTTTCTACCGCAATAATTGCCTTTGTTAATTGGACTGGAGTAAATTTCACCCGCTGTCAATTTCCTGATTACTTTAATGACTCTAGAATTATTCAACTGTGTACCCATCGCGATGGTCGGGGGCAAAACTACCACCATGCCGACCTGAAAAATCTCCATTTACAAGGGGTAATTCTCTCTGATGCTGATCTGACCGGAGCCGATTTAAGTGGCGCTGATCTGCGGTATGCCAACTTAGAACGGAGTAATTTATCAGAAGTACAGGCACTTGGCAGTAGCTTCACTGAAGCTATCTTAACCGGAGCCTGTATTCAGCACTGGGGAATTAATTCCAGCACTCAATTTACGGATGTCCAGTGCCATTACATCTATCTGAAATCACCGCAAGTCGAACGAAAACCTGCCAGTGGCTTATTTAAGCCCGGTGACTTTGAAAAATTAGTAAACCAATTTACTAACACCTTAGATTTCCTGTTTCGGAACGGCATTGAACCGCAAGCCTTTGATTTAGCCCTCCACAATTTACTCACAGAGTATGAACAGGCTGGGCTATCGCTTCATTCAGTAGTTGCACTAGGAGATGGCGACCGATTAGTTCGGTTAGATGTCACTGATCCCAACGCTGATAAAGGAGCAATGCATCAACAGTTTATGCAAGATTATGAGTCGGTGCAAAAGCAGCTTCAGGCAGAACGGGAGCAAAATGTAGATCTACAAAAACAGCTTGAACATACCAAAGGTCAATTAACCGTTTATCGAGAACAATCAACCTTTTTACAACAGTTCGTTTATCATCAAACTAATCAGTTTAGTAGACCAACATTAAACACTTCTCAAGCTCACTTTAAAGGTGGTTTTATGTCTAACGACAGCAGTAATATTCAGTTTGGTAATGTTCAGGGAGATGTTAGCGGCGTTGCTGGAGGCGACAATACGGGTGTAGCTGGTAAAGGCATTACTGGAGCCGCAGGCGGAGACATCAGCGGCACGTTAACCATCACTATGGGGCAACTAGAAGACTCGAAAGATCCGGAAGCCCTAAAACTGGCAGATTTACTCAAGCAACTTAAGACAGCGATTGAAAAGCCCGATTCTGGCTTAACCCCTAAAGACCGCGACAAAGCGCTGAAACATATCGACAGTATCGGTAAACTGGGAACCGAGCCAAACAATGCTGATCTCTTGGATAAGGCTGGAGACGCACTGGATGCCTTACCCACCATTATTAAACGTGGTAATGGCTTAATCGAATTTGCCGAAAAATATCTGCCCACCATCACGACTGGCATTAAAGCCATCTTAGGCGGGTGGGGGATTTCCCTGTAAAGGGTTGCCTGGAATCAAAGATTTATGTACCCAGTAGGGTATTTGAGAAGTCGGAAAGACTGTTTGAGAAGTCCGAAAGGGTGTTTGAGGAGTCCGAAACGATATTCGAGGAGTCTGAAAGAGTGTTTGAGGAGTCTGAAAGGGTATTTGAGAAGTCTAACAGCATGTTTGAGGAGTCCGAAACGATATTCGAGGAGTCTGAAAGAGTGTTTGAGGAGTCTGAAAGGGTATTTGAGAAGTCTAACAGCATGTTTGAGGAGTCTGAAAGGGTATTTGAGAAGTCCGAAAGAGTGTTTAAGCGAGCCGATCCTCCCCAACCCTCCTTAAAAAGGAGGGAGCCGAACCAAAAATATTCAAAGTCCCCCTTTTTAAGGGGGATTTAGGGGGATCAAAGCTGCATTTACCGCTGAAATCGGAGATGTGTGTACACGGTAGCCTTAACAAGGAGGGAACCGTTCGCAAAGCGTGGGCGAAGCACATACCAACAGGAGTCAAAGTCCCCTTTGATAAGGAAGATTTAGGGGGATCTAGACAAGGTTCTATCACTGAATCACAGCGCCATCCTACCCAGACCAGATCGATCGCGCTAACATCCACCAATTTAAGGGAATCCTAGCGCTAGAGTGGATAAAACCACGGCGATCTTAGATTTTCCTGCATCCATGAGTGAGATGAATCAATATTATGAACTGCTGGGGCTAAAACCTGGTGCTTCGCAGGCAGAAGTGAAACAAGCCTATCGGGAACTGGCGAAGGTCTGGCATCCCGATCGCCATACTCAGGATGCTCACAAGCAACGACAGGCAGAAGAAAAGCTGAAACAGTTGAATGAAGCTTATCAACGGCTGAAAGATTATCAACCCCCTGCTGCCGCTAGACCCGCTCCACCCCGATCGACCACTTCCAGTCCACCGCCAAAGCCGTCTCACTCCAAACCCAACATTTCTAGTCGCCCTGCCAGCGCTGATTCTTACTACTATCGCGGCAGTGAAAATGCTAAAGCCGGACGCTATAAAGAAGCTCTAGAAGACTTCAGTACTGCCATTCGCATCAATCCCAATTATGCCGAAGCCTATCGTTACCGAGGCTTTGTCCATTCCATGTTGGGATTTGAATTGGGCGCCGATGCCGACCTGAAAAAAGCCAAACAACTGGAACTCGAACAACAGGTGCGATCGACTCCCTCCGCCACCAACCAACGCCGCGAAACGTTCGAGCAACAATACTCTCGTCCTCAGACCTCATCTGCCTCCTCTCCCTTCACTCCTCCCCCTCCCCCATCTCCCGCCTGGTACTGCACCCAAACCCTAACCGGACATACCAATGTCGTCAGTGCGATCGCCATTAGCCGCGATGGTAAAACGTTTGTGAGTGCCAGTTGGGATGGGAGCATTCAGCTGTGGAACCGGCGAACAGGTAGACCGTTCTATGCCTTGACTGGACATGCGGCAGCAATTTGGACAATCGCACTTAGCCCCGAAGGTCAACTGCTCGCGAGTGGTGGAGCGGATAACACCATCAAACTTTGGCATGTTCGCACGGGGGATTTGCTGCGAACTCTCAGTGGACATAGCGCTGGAGTGACCAGTCTCGCTTTTAGCCCAGACAAACAAACCTTAATTAGTGGGAGCCGGGATGGCACAGTCCGCTTTTGGCACTTAAATTCAGGCGAGTTGATTCGGACGTTGCATGGACATGCTACCCCCGTTTTAACCGTTGCCATTAGCCCGGATGGTTTAACGGTCATGAGCGGCAGTGAAGATCAAACCATCAAGCTCTATCAACTGCGAACGGGAGAGCTGCTGAAAACATTGATTGGACAACACTCTCCTGTGAGCACGATCGCCATCAGTCCCAATAGCCGCTACTTTGCTACTGGAGGAAGTAACAGCGAAATTAAATTATGGGCAGACTCAGCGATCGTCACAGGAAATCCGACGAGAAGTTTGACTGGACATCATAGTGCCGTTCATACCGTTGCTTTTAGCCCGGATAGTAGCTGGCTAGCGAGTGGGAGCCAAGATCAAACAATCAAACTCTGGGATGTGCAGACAGGGGCTTTGGGCGCGACGCTGACGGGGCATACGGGAGATGTCACCGCCGTTACCTTCAGCTATGATGGGCAGAGTTTATGGAGCAGTAGTTGCGATCGCACTATCAAAGTGTGGCAGCAACGTTAAAGCTACGGGGGAATGCCTAATGGGACGCAAACGCTTTGTGATTGAAATGGGGATGGGGATTGATCAACATGGTCAGGAACCGACGGTAGCGGCTGCCCGAGCAGTGCGAAATGCCATTGCTCATAATGCCTTGCCAGGAGTTTGGGAAGTGGCAGGTTTAACCGATCCCAATGACATGATTGTGGAAGTTCAGGTTGCGGTGCCCTATCCCGAACAGGTCCGCACTGATGAAGTCTTAGCGGTTCTACCTTTTGGTCGCAAAACGCTCACCGTTGAGCCAGGCGGCATGGTTGTGCAAGGTCGAGCGATCGCGACACTGAACGACAAAAATGACGAAATGCTGATTGCTGTTGCGGCAGTTACGGTTTGGATTGAATCTGAGTCAACCACTTAATTACAGTCGGCTAATGCGATCGGAATGGGTAGCGTGAAGCAAAAGGTACTGCCTCGATCGCCGTTACTTTCTGCCCAAATGTTGCCCCAATGTTGCTGGATAATCCTCCGGCAAATTGCTAACCCTAACCCCGTTCCTCCGACGCGGCGGGAATCGGAGACATCGGCTTGCTGAAAGCGTTCAAAAATCATCTCTAATTGATTGCTGGGAATGCCACCGCCTTGATCCTGAACGCGGAGCAGGACATACGCGGGTTCAGCCAGAATGGTTTCTGCGGTTACAGTCACCCTGGAACCTGGTGGAGAAAATTTGATTGCATTATCCAACAGGTTAGCCAGAACTTGCACAATATGGTCGGGAGATGCCCACACGTGAGCGGTAGTTGGCATTGTGACGATCGTAATGGCTGTTTTATTTGCCTCGGTTTGAACAAGATTGAGCGATCGGGTGATCAGATCAACCACATTACAGGGTTGCTTGGTTAATGCAACCTGACCCGATTCTAAGCGTTCCAAATCAAGGATATCGTTGACTAACTGGACGAGGCGCTCGGTGTCGATCGAGGCAATTTCGATCATCCGTTGTGCCCGCTCTGGGTAGTTGCGTAAGGCTCCACTGGTTAGCAGTCCTAATGATCCCCGAATGGCCGTGAGCGGAGTGCGGAGTTCGTGACTCACCAGGGCAATAAACTCTGTTTTGATTTGTTCAATTTCTCGGCGGGTCGTTACGTCTTGAATTTGAGCAATTAAATATAACGGTTGACCGGCTGGATCCCGAATCAACGAATAATTGAGCGACACCCAAACTAAATGACCTTGCTTGTGAAAATAACGTTGCTGCATGGCATAGGTAGTTAGTTCACCCTGGATCAGTTGTTGCCAGTGAACCCGATCGGCTGAGAAGTCGTCTGGGTGAGTCAGAGTGCGGACGGTTGTGGTGAGTAGTTCAGCTTCCGAATAGCCCAAGATTTGGCAAAGTGCCGTATTGACTTGCAACCACTGCCCGTCTAAGCCCAACAGGGTCATCCCGATCGAGGCATGTTCAAACGCACTCCGAAAGCGTTCCTCGCTATTCCGTAATGCTTCCTCCATCACCTTACGCTCACTGATATTAAACAGTGTCGATCGACTCATGACATAGCATCCAGCCGCATCTTTCACTGCCGTAGCACTAAGATTCACCCATAACCGAGAACCCGTTTTACAAAGCAGTTCAAACTCTAAATTATTCACTTGACCCAGCTGTTGAAATTGAGCAAAATTTTCTTGAAATACAGCGATTCCTGCCGGTGTGAGTAAATCAATAAATCGCTTTTGACCGATTATCTCTTCTCGGCTGTAGCCTAACCAATTGAGTTCAGTATCATTAATTCGAATAAAAATTCCCTGTGCATCTAACGAATGATAACCACAAGGGGCATGATTATACAGATCATAAAGTTCAGCTTCTGTCCGCTGCCGTTCACTCAGTTCCAGCTGAAGTTGAGTATTGAGTTGTGTGAGTTCAATCGTTTGTTTAATCTTTGCTTGGCGATCGTGCCAACTGTGTCGCAATAGCCAGTAGATTCCTAGGGATAGGACAATGCCCAAACCAACATGAAATTCATTTATCACCATGGCATTGATCATACGCCTGTTATCTCTACATAGTTGTCAATTGATGGGGTGATGCTTTTACTCATCACTTTAGAGACACAATATGGAGAAATTATGAATTACTTTACCCAATCACACGCTTTTGGTACTTTAGCCGTCTTCATGCTGCTGGACTGGTTGACTGAAACCTTTCAACCCCCAATCCTGTGTAAGTTGCAGTTCTGTATCTGAATCGGTCTCTTGGCTCCGAAATTGACTATAGTAGGGAAGCTCACTCCCCGTTAGGGGTCTTCCTTGAATGACTATGGATCAACAATCAACCCGTTCCCGCTCTAACGACCAGTCCTTTTCAATGGATGATTTCGCGAAAGCCCTGGAGCAACACGACTACGAATTCCAGAAGGGACAGATTGTTCAGGGCAAAGCCTTTAGCTACGAGCCGGATGGAGTTTACATTGATATTGGTGCTAAATCTTTGGCGTTTCTGCCAGCCAATGAAGCCAGTTTGCAGGGTGTGACGGATCCCTCGGCGATTCTCCCTTTACATGAAGAGCGCGAATTTTTGATCATCCGGGATCAGGATGCCGATGGTCAACTGACCCTATCCCTGCGCCAGTTAGAAATTCGCCAAGTCTGGGAACGGATGGCGGAATTCCAGGATAGTGGTCAAAGCTTACCCGTCCGGGTGACTGGCACCAATAAAGGTGGCGTGACGGTCGATGTCCAAGGCTTGCGAGGCTTTATTCCACGATCGCACCTGTTGGAGCGGGAAAATCTGGATGCTTTAAAAGGGCAGACTCTCACGGCCAGTATTCTGGAACTGGATCGCGATCGCAATAAGTTAGTGCTGTCGAATCGGTTAGCCACACGATCGGTGACCTTTAGCCAGTTAGAAGTGGGTCAACTAATTGAAGGTAAAGTCACCAGTATTAAACCCTTTGGTGTATTTGTAGACTTCAATAACACGACGGGATTACTGCACATCAACCAGATTAGTAAGAGCTATATCGAGTCTCTAGCCGCTTTATTCCAAGTTGGGCAAGAGATCAAAGCCATGATCGTGGAGTTGGATGAAGGCAGAGGTAGAGTTTCGCTGTCTACCAGAGTATTAGAGAATTTCCCGGGTGAAATGTTGGAAAACATGGGGAGTGTAATGTCAGAAGCAGAATCCCGCCAAGACCGTGCTAGAAAGGCTTTGCTGGGAGAATAGCAGAATTCTATGACAGTAATTTGGGAACTCGACTTCTACTCGCGTCCGATTCTAGACGAGCAGAACAAAAAAGTTTGGGAAGTTTTGGTGTGTGAAAGTCCCTTAAGGATGGACAGTCAGCCCGAACAATTATTTCGGTATCACCAATTCTGTCCCAGTACTCAGGTGAACTCGGTATGGCTCAAAACTGCCCTACAAGACGCGATCGCTCAGGCTCCCAAGCCTCCCAGCAAAATTCGCTTCTTCCGGCAGGCGATGAATAACATGATTACCAAGGCCTGTGAAGAACTGGGACTTTTGGCTCAACTCAGTCGGCGGACCTTCTCACTGAATCAATGGCTGCAACAACGGTTTCAGGACGTTTACCCCACCCTTGCCGGCTACCAGGCTAGCAATAATCCCTCCGTTAGCTTCGCGACAACTCCACCTCAACCGTTGCCAGATGCTTTAATAGGGCAGCAATGGGCATTTGTGACGCTAGAAGCGAGTGCCTTTGCGGACATGAACGAGTGGAAGATTGATTTTGGTGAGTCATTTCCGCTCAGCCTGACTGGGGTCGCTCCTGGTACCCCCATTCCGGGTATGGTGATTTTTTCCTCCCGTGCCCTGCCGCTGGCTGCCTGGATGTCTGGCTTAGAACTGGCTTGCCTGAAGTTTGATGCCGAAACCACTCCCCGGTTACTGCTAGAAACAGGCATCAACGATCGCTGGACATTAGCCAGTCTGCCCACTCCTGTTCTACAAACAGAGGCGAAAAACTTCGAAGCAACAAAGCGGCAAGCCCAGCAAGTTCACTTCTTAGCAATCCAGGCTGATCCAAATACGGAAGCTTTTGCGGGATTCTGGTTATTACAGGAGGTCAATTTAGCGTAAGTTAGTTGTTAGTTCTTAGTTGGATGTTGCAGTCCCTTAACAGCTAAGAATGATTGACTCGTAACGTTAAACCTTATGACTTCTGACGATTTGCAGCATGAAACCCTGGCAGAGCAGCTTCTTGAATCAGCAATCAGGTCAGGCGCAGAAGCCGCTGAGGTCTTTTTGTCGCGATCGTTGTCTCGTCCTGTGTTTTTTGAGGCAAATCGCTTAAAACAACTGGAGAGTGCCCAAGCTGAGGGCATGGCGTTACGGCTCTGGCAAGATGGTCGCCCAGGGTTAGCAGTTGCCTATGGACCTGTGGAACCCCAAGCCCTCGTTGATCGGGCGCTGGCATTGAGCCAACTGAATGAACCTGAGGCGATCGAACTGGCAGGGGCTTCTAAAACCATCTATCCTGATCTGGGAGAAGCCGTTCCAGTCGAGCAATTGGTGGCATGGGGTAAAGAGGCGATTGCTTGTGTCCGGGATGTTTACCCTGATTTGATCTGTACGACTGAGTGGGAATGTGAAGCCGAAACAACCCGCTTGATCAATTCCCAGGGGCTAGATTGTGGCTATACCGATACCACCCTGAGTTGTTATCTGGAAGCGGAATGGGTGCGAGGCGATGACTTCCTGAGTATCTCCGATGGACAGACCCAACGGGGTAGCTTAGATCCCCGGGCCCTAGCTCAGCAAATCCTCGATCGCCTGGGTTGGGCACAGGAATTAGCTCCCCCCCTCAATGGACGAGTCCCAATTTTGTTTACGGCTAAAGCCGCAGATATGCTTTGGGGTACGGTGCAGGCTGCCTTAAGTGGGAAACAAGTAATTGAAGGCGCCTCTCCCTGGAGCGATCGGTTAAATGAACCGGTCATATCAGAACGGTTAACCCTATCCCAGCAACCGAATATTGGACCGTTTAGCTGTCCCTTTGATGATGAAGGCACTCCGACTCGCCCGATCACCTTTATTGATCAAGGGCTGCTGACGCTATTCTATGCCGATCGCACGACTGGACGCTTACTCGGCAGCGGCACTACGGGCAATGGCTTTCGTCCGGGGTTGGGCAGTTATCCCACGCCTGGCATGTTTAACTTACTGGTAGAGCAAGGCACTTTATCATTACCAGAATTAATTGCCAGCCTGGATGATGGGCTGATTGTGGATCAAATGCTGGGGGGTGGTGCTGGTATCTCCGGTGACTTCTCGATCAATGTCGATCTGGGCTATCGAGTCAAGCGGGGTCAGATTATTGGTCGAGTCAAAGACACAATGGTATCTGGTAACGTCTACACCGCCTTGAAGCAACTGATTGAGTTAGGAGGGGATGCCGACTGGAATGGCTCCTGCTATACCCCTTCCCTCATCGTTGGGGGATTATCGGTAACGGGTCGGAGTTAGGGTTCTCACCTGGTTTTCACGATCTGTCTCTGTGTAGGGTTGAGCCATGCCCGCCAGATCCGGATGCCATACCTAAATACAGAAGAGCCGCGATCGTCGATCGCGGCTCTTCTGGTGAGTAAAACCTTAACTACGGCGCTTAGGCTCCCCGTTCGATCGATTGTTCTACTTGCTTGAACTCCATCTCCAGGCGATCTTTTAACTTCTGTGGCACTGGACGGTTGGGATAAGAACTATAGTGTCCTGCCAGGGAGTTTAAGGCGGTTCGCATCATGGTGAACGAAGGCAGTTTACCAACAGAGGCCTCACGACGATACCGAGAGGCAAAATCATTAATCAGTTGACGCGCTTGTGCCTGAGCCGCTCCCTTCTCAGAGGAGTTATCTGGCAATTCCAAGGCAGTTCTCAGGCTATTAACAACTGCCAGGGTATCTTGACGGTAGTCTCCGGTCATACTCATCGAACCTTCCGGAGCTGAAGCACAGCCCATCAAGCCGATACAAACAACCAGAACCAACGAGAGCAGACGGGCTATATAGCGCTTCATAGATAAACTTTCACTAACTACAACATTGACTCTCGGTACAGAGATTTTAAGAGCAAAGTCTGCCTCAAAATCTCTCTAGAATGAGTTTGGAAGATTTAAGAGCAGCTTAAATCCCCCGGATGGACTATTTACAGTCCAGATCTACCCAGAGAGAATGTCCTGATCCTACCGTGATTAGGGTCAGGGAGTATATCAGATTACCCAAAGCGACCGCTGACATATTCCTGCGTGGCTTGATGCTTCGGGCTTTGGAAGATCGCTTCTGTGCGATCGTATTCCACGATATACCCTGTCCGTTGACCTTTGTCGTTCGCTTGCACATTAAAGAAGGCGGTGTAATCAGAGGCGCGCGATGCCTGCTGCATATTGTGGGTCACGATCACGATCGTGTACCGTTCCTTCAGTTCTTGAATCAAATCTTCAATTTTCAGCGTTGAGATTGGATCAAGGGCAGCACAGGGTTCGTCCATCAAAATCACTTCGGGTTGAACGGCGATCGCCCGAGCAATACATAACCGTTGTTGCTGACCTCCCGACAAATCTGTGCCGAGCGCTTTCAGTTTATCTTTGACGTCTTCCCAGAGAGCGGCATTCTTTAGCGATCGCTCCACTAATTCATCCATATCGCCCTTATACCCTAGTAGGCGCGGTCCAAAGGCAATATTGTCATAGATGGTTTTTGGGAATGGGTTCGGCTTCTGGAACACCATACCAATCTGTCGCCGTACCTCCACTGGATCAATATCGGAGGCATACAGATCCTGTTTCTTGTAGAAGATCTTGCCGTTGATATGAAAGGTTTTAATTAGGTCATTCAGGCGATTGAAGCAGCGTAGTACTGTACTTTTGCCACAGCCTGAAGGACCAATAAAGGCTGTAATCGCGTTCTTCGGGATCCCAATGTTGACATCCCTTACGGCTTTAAAGCTCCCATAAAAGATATCCAGGTTCTCTGTATGTAGAACGGTGTCAGTTTGCCGGGGAGTCTGTAATTCAGGAGTCATAAGTTAAGGTGAGGTAAAGAGTAGTTCATGCTAACTATCTGCTCAAGGTTGATCATGTGGGGCTAATCAGAAATCTGAATTGTGACGATACTCAGCCACTGCGTTAGCGCTGGCGCTGGATGATCCAGCGGGACAGAATATTGGTGATCAAGACCATTGCCACCAGAACTAACGCGGCCGACCAAGCAAGTTGTTGCCAGTTCTGGTAGGGAGTCACAGCAAAATTAAATACCAATACTGATAGGGTCGCTGTGGGCTTCCAGACATCCCAATTCCAATAGTTGTTAAACAATGCTGTAAACAACACTGGAGCTGTTTCTCCGGCTGCCCGTGCCACAGCTAGCATGACCCCTGTGACGATCGCGGGGATTGCTGCGGGCAACACGACTTTCAAAACGGTTTGGTATCGGGTAGCGCCCAATCCCACGGCGGCTTGCCGTAACTCACTGGGAATGGCTTCTAGGGCTTCGGTTGCCGTTCGAACAATGGTCGGTAACATCAAGACTGCCAGGGCTACCCCCGCTGCCATTGCCGAGTAAGACTTGGTGGATAATACAATCCAACTATAGGCAAACACCCCCATGACGATCGAGGGCACACCACTCAAGACGTTGGTGAAGAAATTGATCCAGCGAGCCAATTGTGTGCCTCTGGCAAATTCAGACAGGAAAATTGCCGCTAGAATCCCAAAGGGAATACTAATCACAGTAGCGATACCGACGGTCATTAACGTTCCCACCAAAGCATTGCCGAAACCGCCAGTCTGAAATTGGGGTGAGGTGGGTTGATAGGGTGGGGGCGGTAATTGGGTAAAGAGTTGCGGTCCCAACCGAGCAGCTCCATTTACCACGACATAAAATAGAACAGCAATTAACGGGATCAGGGCAAGAATAGCACAAGCAAAAGCGACCCCGGTCATCAAGTTAGAGAACAGGGTTTTGGGAGAGAACTGCGATCGTTTTAAGCTTCTCCCGGAAGCAATGGCATTAGAGAATTCTGAACTCATGAGAAACTCAACCCCTTTTAAACCTTCATCCGGACTCGGCTAACAATCATCTCTGCAAACACATTGACTACTAGCGTTAGCCCAAACAAAACTAGGGCTGCATACATCAGGGCAGAAATTTGTAGACCATCTGCCTCAGCAAACTGATTTGCCAGTAGCGAGGAGATCGTGGAACCCTGGGCTAACAGAGAAGGTGAGGGGACGCTAGAGTTGCCAATGAGCATTGTGACGGCCATCGTCTCTCCCATAGCTCGACCCAGTGCCAGCATGGCTCCCCCAATAATGCCAGAGATTGCCGTTGGGATAATCACTTGAAACAGAGTCTCCCAGCGGGTTGCTCCCAAACCATAAGCGGCCTGACGCAGTTCTGAGGGGACAGCCACCAGCGAATCCCGAGAAATGGCAGCAACGATCGGCAAAATCATAATTGCCAACACAATGCCAGCAATATAAATTCCCCGTCCGGTGGGAGGAGTACTGAATAGAGGAATCCACTTAAAATGCTGATACAGCCACAAAGATGGACCTTGGAGGATGGGAGCCAGTACGAAAATTCCCCATAACCCGTAGACCACACTGGGAATTGCTGCCAGGAGTTCGATCATGAACACCAATGGTTTTTGCACCTTGAGTGGCAGAAAATCTTCACTTAAGACGATCGCCACTCCTACACCAATTGGGAGGGCGATCAGCAACGCCATGAAGGACGTCACCAGAGTGCCATAGATCTGAGTCCAAGCACCGTAAATACTTTCCACTGGATTCCAGCGGCTAGTGGTGAGAAATTTTAACCCAAACTCTTGGATTGCCGGAATCGCATCCCGTCCTACCTGAAAAGCAATCAACAATAGGGTCAGTGCTACACCGCTCGCACAAATAATCGTCAGGCGAACGAAGCCTTTATCGAGTGCCCGCGATAGTCCACTTTGTTTATAGGACATCGACGGTTGTGTTGAGGAAACATCATGGAAGGGTGAAGCCATAAATCTTGATAGAAAGCAACGGCAGACGATCGGGCAAGCAGAATAGAACGTGCAGCGTCGGCATTAAGAGGGGGGGGATATTTTTTGAGCAATTCCATGACAGTGATCGCTGTCAGTCGTTGTCCATGTCCTCGAGCGATCACTATCCCAAGCAGATTACTTGGCGGCTGCCACTGCAATGGCATCTAGTTTAGAAGCAACTTCAGACACCATACTATCTGGCAAGGGCAAATAACCCAGGTCAGTTGCAGCTGTTTTACCATCCTTCAGTGCCCAGCTCACTACTTTCTTCAGCGCTTCTGCCTTGGCGGGATCTTGGTATTCTCCGTACAGTAACAGATAAGTCAAACTGACGATCGGGTAAGCCTCTTTACCTTCTGGATCAGGCACAGAGACCACAAAGTTCTCTTTGGGCTTGACCCCTTCTAATGCCTTAGCGGCGGCTTCTGGAGAAGGAGTAATAAACTCACCCGCTTTGTTTTGCAAAGCGGCCATCTTTAAGTTATTTTCCTTGGCATAGGAATACTCAACATAGCCGATCGCTCCAGGAGCCTGCTGGATTTGAGCTGTGACCCCTTCATTTCCCTTAGCTCCAGTTCCGGTTCCCCACTCAACCGATTTACCCGAACCAGCTTTCCAATTTGGGCAAGCCTCAACTAAATGCTTGGTAAAGATCGCTGTTGTCCCACTGCCATCAGACCGATATGCCCACGAGATTGGGGTGTCGGGTAGAGTCACGCCAGGATTGTCTTGAACCAACTTGGGATCATTCCAGGTTTTGATCGAACCATCCACAATGCCGCAATAAGCTTCCCGCGATAGTTTCAAGTTTTCCACACCATCCAGGTTATAAGCCAGGACAATAAACAGACCGGTCGATGGAATTTGAATCGGACTGCTGCCCCGAGCTTGAGGATACTTGGCTCGGTCAGCATCTTTCATAGGGTCGTCGGAAGCACCAAAATCAACAGTTTGCTCCAAAAACTGTTTGACCCCTGCACCGCTACCCACTGATTGATAGCTGATTTGCACTGCCGGATCAACTTTGTTGTACTCCGCAAACCAGCGTTGGTACAGCGGATTAGGAGCAGACGCTCCAGCCCCATTAATCGTCAGAGTTGCTCCCCCACTGGACTGGGTCGCCGTATTTGTTGTCGTCCCTCCACCTGCGGTGGGAGAGCTAGGGGGAGAACTGGGGGCACAAGCTGCCATGCCTGCGGCTAAGACAACAGTTGTTGCCGAGATCGTCCAACGGGGTAACTTGGAGAGGGAAATCATAAACCTCAGTAAATTTACTCTACGCGTCTCTCTAACGCTACAACCTGTCCGTAAAGGGAAGGTTAAGCACACCTAGAATCCCAACCTGAAATCCAGATTGAGTGAAGAAAAATCTGTGTGCCATTTGACAATTTTAGTTGCAGAAACTAAATCCTGGTGCTCAATAACCTTATTGTCTGATGCCAGACCGCCTAAAATTGCTCTGATGCCTCAGAAAATGTTCTACCTGAACAGAACAGCTATTTCCTATCCTAATCTAATGGTCAGAAATAGGAAATAGAGACTCAGATGGCTTGACAAAGAACCTGTCGCATCTGCTGAAGGTTACTAGGTAAATCAAACTGAATAGCTTGTTGAATCAATGGGCTAGGGACGGGAATGGTGGGAGTTGCCTGGACATAGTACGTTAGTAATGTGCCATCGGCATAATCATGTAGTTTCAGGTCGGCAGCAAAATCCGTAAAACTGCTGGAATTGGAGTCTAATTGAAACTGAATTTGTTGCGAGGCGGTTTCCAGGACTTTAAGATAAATTTCGACTTGTACAGTTAAAAATAAAAATGTTTTGCTGGCAGCTTGGTAAAGCCGAGTATAAGTGGGATGGGCGACAACTCGACTCTCCGTCATATCAGGAAAGTATTGTGTCCAGCGAGGATAATTGGTCAGGCGTTGCCACGCGATCGCGCGCTCCAGGGGTAAGTAGAGCTGGGTGAGCACGGCGGCTCCCCAGGCGGTGTGGGCTCGCGTATCAATCAAAATCTTGCCATTCAGGAGTGCTGCTGCACCACGATCGTTACAACCTAGATCAACCATAGCGGCAGTCGGGTGAGATGAGGTAGAAGCAATCATGTGAGTGTAGCGGCTCCGGTGAATGATGGACAAAGAAACATAAACGTCTCTTCACAAAACTAGCTCCATCTTGATGAAAAAGGGGTAAGCCAAATTGTGAAGATTTGAAGATTCTATGAGTCAACCGTAAAGTTGCGGCTCCGTATCTCAGGGCTGAGTTGCGTGGCAAGCGGCGCTGAATCAATGACCTTGGTACAGTGATATGACTAAGGTTCCCTATTTTTTGGTGAAGTTGACACCCCAAAATTCTGCTTGCTTCCGGACAGCTGAATGCCACAATAGGGGCTGTAGTGCTGTAGAAATTTGAATATTTGTGAGCAGACCCCCCCGACCTGTTGGTTTCCATCCTGTTATATATTGTCGGCATTATGCTGGTGATGACTGCTGTATTAATCCTGTTGAAGGGGTTAGGGTGGTTAACGGTGCTACCAGACTATGCCATTTGGGCGATCGTGCTTCTAGCCATGGGCATGGGCATTATTGCTGGGGTACGTAGCTATAACACGCCTCGCCAGTAATGGGGAGAAACTGAAACAGGAGCATTCTTCTATCACCACTATGATCAGATCACTGAAACCGACAACATTGGCCTTCTTGCTGACTCTAGGGATGACCCTGCTAATTTGGGTGCTACGCGGAGCGCGGATTCTATCTTTTGTTGAAGGTTGGGTACTATGGGTACTAATTTTTCTCTGTATTCTTCTGGCAGTAATTAGTAATCTACGTTAGGGTTGGCTTCTGGCGGCGCATTGCTTCTCCCACTACAGCATTGAGTTGAGCGCCGATCAGCATCACAAGTGCCCCTAGCTGCAACCAGACTAGCAAAATCATGACCGCTCCCAAGGCTCCGTAAATGCGGTTATAACTGCCAAAGTTTCTGACATACAGGCGAAACAAACTGGACAGTAATGCCCAAAACACAGTTGACAATACGGCACCTGAGAGAATGGGAGTTCCCTTTTTCCAACGGCTGAGACCAAACCGATAGATGAAGCCAAATGCTAGTGCTACTAGCCCTAATGCCAATGGTAAGCTCAGGCGTTGCCACAACCGTAATAGTTGCGGTTCCATAATATTGGGGCGTTTAGCGATCGTTTCCACCAGTTGATCGCTCTGACTGGCAACCAGTTGCACAATCCAATCACTAATCAATAGAGTGATGGATGCTACTAGCATTAACATGAGGGTGCCAATCGTCAAGGCTAAGGACACTAGCTTCGATTTCCAGAAGGCACGGCGTTGAGCGACAGGAATCTGATGAATTTCATCCAAGGCGTTCATGGCAGCACTAATGGCACCCGAAGCAATCCACAATGAAGCAATAAAACTAATAGAGAAGAGGCTTTGACTGCTAGAGCGACTAATTTCTTGAATAAATCCCTGAATCAAGCCTAACACCTCTTCAGGTGCCACCCTTCCTAGTTGATTAATCAGTTGGTCGAAGGCTTGTTGGGATGATCCCAGCATCCCAATCGCGGTCAGCAGGGCAACGATCGCGGGAAACATTGCCAGCGTCGCGTTGAATGCAATCTCTGCGGCTAGACCCGGCAACCGCTGATGAGCACTGCGAATGAGCACTTCCCGCAGGGTGGCAATGTTGAGGTAACGAAAGAAGCGAAAGAAGCGATGAACTCGCATGGATTAAGGTGCAGTAGTCTGCTTAGATAAATTTTTCCAGTCCGCCCCCACCTTAATCGTCAAATCAGATTCCAGTTCACCCGTTGAATCTGCCTCTACCTTTCCAAACCCCAATTTATTCTGGATTTCTTGGGCCGCATCAAGATCCCCCTGCTGCACAATAATCCGGGTTTCTGGTCGGACTTGAGTTGCTTGCTCAACAATATAGACATTATGAAATCCGAGCTTTGCCAATTGCGCTTGAACTTGATAGGTAACTCCTGGAGTCCCAGAAGCGTTCTGAAGGGCAATGCGCAGCGTATCGGCAGACCGTGAGGTGGCTGTAGTCGTTGTGACTGGCTCAACTTCAAAATACTGTTTCATCACGCGATCGCGCCCTTCCAGGTTCATGATCCAGTAGCTGGCGACAAACTCATCTGGCGCACTGAAGCGTCCTGGTAACATCACCATTTTGAACTCCCCTTCGCTCATCCGGCGACCTGCACTCACCAGTGCCAGCATTTCTTCAAAGCTGAGGTTGGTATCAACATACTTTTGCATCGCCTGAATCAAGCTAGGAATGCGCGGAATAATCATGGGGTTAGTCACCTGTTTCCGCAAGGCTCGCAACAATGCCTGCTGTCGCTGCACCCGCCCGATGTCCCCATAGCCATCATATCGGAAGCGAGCAAACTGCTCTGCCTGATCCCCATTCAATGTCTGTAACCCTGGTGAGAGTTCAATTTTCAGCTTCTGGGTTTTATCCTCATAGGACATGGCTTGAGGCACATTAACCTCAACTCCCCCAATCAGATCCACCAGTTCCCGGAATGCATCAGTACTCACTCGCACGTAGCGATCGATCTGCACTCCGTTTAACATCCCACTCACTGTTTGAGCTGCCAGAGTGGCGCCCCCCCGGACATTGGCATCATTGATTTTGGTCATGCCAACATTCTCCAGTTCCACCTGCGTATCCCTGGGAATCGACAAAAGGCTAACCGAGTCGTTGAGGGGATCTACCCGCAACAGCAGCATGGTGTCACTCCGCCCATTAAACATTTCTGGGGAACCGGGCTTAGCCTCTGGAACTCGATCGATGCCCATCACCAAGATGTTTACAGGTCGGGAAACGTGATAACCAAACCCACTTCGCCAGATCTGCTCCGCTCCCCCTGTTTTCTCTTTAGAAAGGATTCCGGTTGGCAAGGGAACTAAAAACGCCATCACTAACCCCAAGGCAGCGGAGGTCACGGCGGCGGCTGCGATCGCTAATCCCCTCACAATCCAAGGGGTGTCGGAGGAAGGGGGAGCGGAAGGCAAAGACATGATGGGTTGAAAGGGGACTGTAGAACTGGGACGCTGACCTGATGCATTCGAACTAGGGGATTCTGACTGAGTTTCAATTGGTTCCACGTCCTCTCATACCTCTTGGCAATCTCTGGCTGTTCTAGCGAATTTATTTGGGCTTCGTCAAATTCTGGCAAACACTTGGGATTATATCGTGGAGGCAGGCATTAGCCCATCCTTAGATTGATGGAGATGCTGGGAAGGAGACGGGTGGGGGAATGAAGCATGTATCCACTGCGATTGGGTGTTTGGTGACTACGATCGCCACCGTACCGGTTTCATCATGACGATTTGATCGGTTTCCTGATCAGACTCTGGAAATCTGGAAGAAGGGAAAAGAGGTCTATGCCTGACTGCCTATAGGATTGTGGAGCGTTTTAACTGAGACCTTGTTGCAATCGGCTCGATCGCTCCAGATCCAACCCTAAAGCATAGACCGATGAACCTACTACATCATCAGTGGTGAAGGGAAGCCGTGAAAAAGCGTAAGTGGTTAAATGTTGCAGAGTACTGTTTGTTAGTTGGCTCAGGGATTGGTTCGTTAGCAGCACTGGCTTCCCAGCAGATTTTACTTCTTTATACTGCCGCTCCGGTGTCAGTATTGTTATTGCTGCTAAATGTGATTAGTCGTCAGCAGATTGAGGAAACGGCGCAGGAAACCACAGAGAACTCAGTATCCCAACTGAACCAAAAGCTGTCCAGTGACATTAATTCGCTCCAGCAGCAAGTTCAGGCAATGCCAAGCGTATTTGACTTGGCCAGCTTGCGCAAATCAGTCCTGGCTAAAAACCAAGAGGCGCTCGCGGAGTTGGCTCAAAGTGTGGGTGATCTACAACGGGAATTTGCCCGTCCAGAGTGGCGGTTGATGCACCAAGAGGTGAAGCAAATTCAAGATCACTATGTCCAACTGTCAGCCACGGTGACTGGGATTACTGAATCGCTCAATCGCTTGGGAACCGCTTCTCGATTGGGAACGTTGGAAGATGAACTGGCACACTTAAGAACAGATTTGGCACAAGTACGCAACACCTTACAGAACCTGGATCAACAGCAACAGCAACATTACCATCGAGATTTACAAGCCCAGATCGACCAACTCAATCGACGGTTTAATAAACTGCCGCCGCAATTTGATGCCACAACCTTAAAGCAAGATATTGACTCTTTAATTAAAGTGATTGGTGACTTGGCCTCTCGCCGGGATCTGTCTCGGGTCGAATCCCAAATTCTTAAACTGAATCAACAGAGTAGTGCCTTAGAACAATCTGTTACACCCCTCAAAGTTGCCACTACGATTCTGAGAAAACAAGTGGATACGGTATCAGCCAAGCTGACCTATGAGGGGCAAGAAGTGGAGACGACGACCGAGGCCATGATCGAAACTCAGGCTGTTGAGAGTTTAAAAGCCACGATCGCCTCTCTGGAACAACGCTTAGATCAACTGGCAACTTCAACCCACCCCACCCAGTTACAGAGTGAAATTCAAGGGATTGTATTGGCACATCTTGCTCCATTACAACAGCAGCTTTCAGCCGTCCACCAGGTCAATGAAACCATCGATCGCCAGCAACAAGAGTTACGTGAGTGGGTGAATCGGCTACCACAATTGCTCGACTCCACTGCCTTACAAAATGAAGTCAAATATCTGGCAGGACGAGTGGAATGGGCAGAAAGCACCTTTATGGATCTGCAAACTCAGGTTGATACGGCTGTAGAAACTCGGCTGGACGAAGTGATGCAGCAATTACGAGCCAACCAAGTTGTGCCGAAGTATGAGTTAGTGTTTGATGTTCAGACGCGAAATCGGCAGACCCCCGCCGATGCGCTAACTGCGACTGGCTGTGGGAGCCGAGCCATGTTGGAAGAAGCGCTCGATCACACTCAAGCGCGATTAGTCGTGGTTTATCCTTATCCCAGTCCAGCCACTTTAGATGATGCCATGATCCAGAAATTCCGCCAGTTTTTGGATCGGAGAGGGTGTCTGGATATTGGCTGGGGACATTTGGGTGATATCACCAGTCGCCACACCGCTCGACCCATCGATCGACGGCGTGCCATTGATCCCACCGAAAAAGGCTTTCTTTACAACACTCTGAATCAATTAACTCAACTGAAAAAGCAGTATCCCGATCGCTTCCGGTTCAAAGTTTTGGGGACGGATGAAAACTTTTTAGTCTGCGATCGCAGCTTCGCTATTTTAGGATCACAGTCTGTAGCCACCGCCAGTGTTGTATTTCCAGAAGCCGTCGTGGGCTTACGTACCACAGATGCTACGGTGATTCAAGGCTTAATCCAGCGGTTTGATGACCCTGAGCTGGATGCGGATGATACTACGGCCTACTTCAATCGAGCAGCGACTCGTTACGATTTAGGCGATCGTCCGGGTGCAATCGCCGACTATACCGAAGTATTGCGGATCACGCCCAGCGACGATGTTGCCTACAACAACCGAGGGCTAGCTCACTATGACTTAGGGAATCGCCAAGCGGCGATCGCGGACCTGACCTTAGCCATTCAACACCACCCGGAAAACTTTATTGCCCACTGCAATCGCGGCATGATTCGGTCTGAACTAGGGGATAAGCTAGGGGCGATCGAGGACTACACCGCTGCTATCCATTTGAATCCTGACTATACTACGGCTTACTTTTATCGAGGTCTAGCTCGCACCCGAATGCAGAATAAATTGGGTGCCATTCAGGACTATACCCAGGTGATTCGCCTGAACCCACAGGATGCCAGTGCCTACTTTTATCGAGGTTTGGCCTGTATCAAAATTGGTCATCGGCTAGAGGCGATCAAAGATTTGCGCCAAGCCGCGCAACTATTTAAAGAACAAGGAGACGCAGCGAATTACAAACAAACCGTTCAGGCGATCAAAAAACTCCACAAAACCTTAGTCATCGCGGGTTCTGGCAAACCTATGGTTTCCAATGGGGCGTAAGCCGGATTCGCTCCATCTTCCTTATCCTCTCCCCACGCCTTCTACAATAGAACTGTAGTCAAACCAGCAGGGGCAAGTTGATTCAGGCAGAGACGCTCGAACTTTTAGAATGGTCGCGGGTGTGCCAACATCTTTCGACCTTCGCGGCAACGAAACTGGGAGCGATCGCCGCCCAACATTTGAAAATTCCAACTGACCAGGAAGAAAGCCTGACGTTGTTGGCTCAAACCCAGGAAGTGTACGAATTGGAAAGCCGCTTAACTTCTGGCTTGAGCTTTGAGGGGATTAGCGACATTGGGGAATCTCTAGAACGGGCGGAACGTCAAGGATTATTATCTGGAAAGGAACTATTAGATATTGCTCTGACGCTCGCGGGTATGCGTCACCTGCGTCGGGTGATTGATGGTCAACCCGAATTAGTTGTCTTAAATGAATTAATCGCTGACCTGCGTACCTATCCTGACCTGGAGCAGGAAATTCATCATTGTATTGATGAGCGAGGAGATGTCACTGATCGCGCTAGTCCGAAATTAGGCGGCATTCGGGAGCAACAACGGCATGTCCGCGATCGTGTCTACACAGTGCTGCAAAGCATTTTGCAACGCAAAGCCAATGCGATTCAGGAGCATCTGATTACCCAACGGTCAGGACGATTTGTTTTGCCTGTCAAAGCGCCACAAAAAGATGCAGTTCCGGGGATTGTGCATGACACCTCAATGAGTGGTGCCACCTTATATGTAGAACCGCACAATACCGTCAATCTGAATAACCAATTACGGCAACTGGAGCGGCAGGAACAGGCAGAAATTGAACTTATTCTGCGGGGTCTGACCGAAAAGATTGCGGCGGTTCAGGCTGACTTAGAACGCTTACTGGCGATCGCTACAACTCTAGATCTGGCAACGGCGCGGGCCCGCTATAGTCTATGGTTAGGTGCCAATCCGCCCCGGTTTATCCCTTGGAGTCAGTCGGAGGCTGAATCTGCTGATCCAATCACTCTGCGGCAACTCCGTCACCCGTTATTAGTTTGGCAACAACAGCATGAACAAGGGCGGGCTGTGATCCCGATCGATTTGGTGATTCAGCCCTCCATTCGGGTAGTGGCCATCACGGGTCCCAACACGGGTGGCAAAACGGTAACGCTCAAAACCTTGGGTTTAGCCGTATTAATGGCAAAGGTAGGATTATTTGTGCCTGCCCGTGAACCCGTAGAGTTGCCTTGGTTTGATCAAGTCCTGGCAGACATTGGTGATGAGCAATCTCTCCAACAAAGCCTATCTACGTTTTCGGGGCATATTCGGCGGATTAGCCGGATTTTGGCGGCATTGCAACCGGGTCAGGTGGCACGGGAGATGGGGGAAGTAGGGGATCTGGGTTTAACCTCTCAGACTTCGTCGCTGCGATCGTTGGTGTTGTTGGATGAGGTAGGAGCCGGAACGGATCCCTCGGAAGGGAGTGCGTTGGCGATCGCGTTGTTGAATCATTTAGCCGATCACGCGGGGTTAACGATCGCAACGACTCACTTTGGGGAACTGAAGGCATTGAAGTATCAGGATTCACGATTTGAAAATGCTTCGGTGGAGTTTGATGATGTGTCTCTGGGACCAACTTATCGCTTGCTGTGGGGGATTCCGGGACGCTCAAATGCGCTGACGATCGCCCAACGGTTGGGATTGGATCAAGCGATCGTGGAGCAGGCTCAAACCTTTGTAGGTGGAGCATCCCAGGAAGTGAACCAGGTGATTGAAGGGTTAGAAGCTCAACGGCGGCGGCAGGAAACCAAATCGCAGGAAGCGGCAAAACTGTTGGAACAAGCCGAACGGTTGCATCAGCAGGTGTCGCGCAAAGCAGAAATCTTGCAGCAACGAGAACGGGACCTGCAAGTTGCCCAGGAACAAGCGGTGCAAGTGGCGATCGCCCAGGCAAAAGCCGAAATTGCCAAAGTGATTCGTCACTTGCAACAGGGATCACCGACTGCCCAGGAGGCGCAACAGGCGACCGAGCAGTTAAATCAAATTGCTGCCCAGCATCTGCCCTCGCGTAAACCAAAACCTGAGGTTCCCAAGGGGTTTCGACCTCAAGTGGGCGATCGAGTGCGGATTCCCCGGTTAGGGCAAACAGCAGAAGTCCTGACAGCTCCCGATCAGGATCAAGAACTGACGGTGCGGTTTGGGCTGATGAAAATGACCGTATCACTCGATGATATTGAGTCTTTGACGGGTGAAAAGCCCGTTAAGCCGGAACCTAAAAGTAAAGCGAGTGGAGAACCGGATAAGCGTACCCAGAAAGAGGCTGGAACACTGCCTCCGCCTGCGCCACCGGTGATTGTGCGAACTGCCCATAATACGATCGATATTCGTGGTAGCCGCGTCGCTGATGCGGAACCTATGATCGAAAAAGCGATCTCTGAGGCGTTAGGTGGGGCGGTTTGGATTATTCATGGTCACGGCACAGGTAAATTGCGGCAGGGGGTTCATGCCTTTCTGCAACATCATCCTCTGATCGATCGCTATGAATTAGCTCCCCGTGAGGAAGGGGGTTCGGGTGTGACGATCGCCTATGTTCGCTAAGGTGACTTATACTGCTAACACTTGATGCGACTCTACAGTAGGGCGGGGGCAAAACTCAAAGGCTTGCCCCCGGTTGACAAATCCCTGAAACCCATCGGCTACGGCATCAGGAAGTTCACCTGGTTGATAGCCATAAAGCCACATTTTCCGACGCAGGCGATCGGGCAGCGTGACGAGTTCCTCATAGTGACTATGCACTGGAGTAGGGCAGTGTGATGTTTCGCAGTCATGGAAAATCACATCCGCCGCTTCATAAACTGACTGATTTTGATCCAGACATAGCTGGGTGTCAGTGGAGATAAAAATCTTGCTACCGTGCAGTTCAAAAAATAGCCCGTAAGTTGGCATCAGCTCGATACCATTATGGACGTGGACGACTTGCACCAGTTGGAACTGAATCCCTTCCCAGATAAAACTGCCATTTTGTGCCACAGGTCGGACATCAAAAAACGTATCCAGATTGGCAATCTCTTGATGCAGCGATCGCATTCCTCCAGATAATGTTCTGTCCCAGAGTTCCGCCGCCACGTCCGTGTTTAAGTACAAGCGAGGACGCTCACAGCGAGAGTCAAATTTGCGGGTAAAGCCAATATATTCCAGTCCACCGACATGATCGGAGTGGAGATGACTGAGATAAATATCCGTCACATCCAGATAGGACAATCCCGCTGCATATAAGGAAAAGCGAATATCCGAACCACAATCGATCAGTAGTGACTGACCGCGATCGTTTGTTAGCAGCATGTTGGAGTGAAAATTATCCACCCCAACCGTAAATGCAGATCCTGAACCTAAAAACAGCAGTGTGGTCATAGTGTTTCTAAGAGGGAATGAAGATCATCATTGGCAAATTCACCCCGTTAGTGCCTGATACAGTGTTTCGAGTTGAGTCGTAACGGCTGGGGGCTTTGCCGTAAAGAGGATATAAAATCCTCCCTGATCGCTAGGGCGATCGAGCACTTTGGCATAAATATCTTCGCTCCGATCCATTTGATCGCCCCAGGGTAGAAAATTCAACTTCAGATTGCTTAATGGTACAGGGAAGTCTGTGGTATTGGAGTTATCAGGCTTTAACAATGCCCCTTTGGCTGACAGTTGGATTAAACATCCTGGCATCATCGTTTCGCCCACATGCTTGCCAGACAATTCGGCATACACCACCGGAATGGCTTCTGGAAGCGGCACAAAAATGTCTTCTTCCTGAGGCAAGTAGAGATTATAGGCTCCCGCAATTCCGCCCACATCATAAATTTGCAGCGGATTTTGCACCCCTTTGGGTTTCACTTCTTTCTGCCCAATTACCTGAACGCTTGCACCTGCTTGTTTAAAGGTAGATTCGGAAATCAGGATTTGACCCGGAGTTGTATAAGACTCTATCCGATACGTGAGGTTGACCTGGCTACCCATGACGCCATACTTGGTACGTTTTTCGGAACCAATATTGCCAACCACCACTTCTCCTGTATTGATGCCAATCCCCATTTCTAACGTTGCCAGTCCCCAGGCTTTAACAGTCTCATTCACCTCGGTCATGGCTAACTGCATCGCAACGGCACAGGCAACAGCCCGCTCAGCATCATCCGATCGCTTGGTGGGGGCACCAAACAACACCAGAATCCCATCCCCCATAAATTCGTCGATCGTCCCCTGGTACTGGGTAATGATATCTGCCATATGCCCCAGATAAAAGTTGATCACTTTAATCACTTCTTCCGGAGGCAGCCGTTCGGCGGTGGCAGTAAACCCCCGCAGATCAGAGGTAAGAATGGTAATTTCTCGGCGTTCTCCGCCTAAAGATAAGCCTTTGGGACTTTCCAATAAATTAGCGACGATTTCATCCGTGAGATAGCGTCCAAAGGTCTTACGAATTTTCCCCGCACTGTAAGCCAGGAACCCCGTAATTGATGCGGCCGAACCTGCCATCGCCAACATCGCTGGCACGATCGGAATCCACCAACCTGCCACAAACGCCGCCAACGTACTGCCGAGTAAGGCTACCGCTGCCAGAATCGGAATCAAAATCCGCAGGATTAGGTATTTCCGGGCATGGGTGACATGCCGCATTTGCCATGCCAATGTTGCCCCGGCTCCCGCCCAACCTAAAATCCACAACCATTCCAACGGTTCTGACCAGCTTTTGATCAGAGGGCGACCATCCAGCGCCGCACTAATAAACTGACTGGTCAAGTTCGCATGAACTTCTACCCCCGCCATAAACTCGGTCAAGCCGAGGAAACTGCTACTGTAGGGAGTCAGCATGACATCGCGAAAGCTTTCGCCCACGGCTCCGATCAAGATGACGCGATCGCGCCCCCAATCGGCGGGCAGTCGATCATTGATGACATCCATCAGAGATACAGTTTGGAATGTACGGCTACCGCCCCGATAGTTAATTAACTGTTGATAACCAGCGGCATCAGCACCGATATAGCTGCCATCGTTGCTAGAAAAGGGCGTAAAAACGGCTTTTCCTAATTGCCAGTCATCCACCGTGCCTTCAATGTTACGAGGCTTAATCCCCTGTTTTTCCAGATACATTAAGGCAAGATATAGGCTGAAACTATAGACCTTTTCCCCATCTGCCCCTTTAACCGAAACAAAGCCTCGTCTAACCCGATTATCGGCATCATAAACGAGGTCATTAGTACCAACTTGGTTTGCCGCTTTTAAAGCAGGCGGAGGAGCTACCGCATCTTTCCAGCGATCGCCAACCACTTTCTGGATACCTACCAGATTCGGAGTCGATTTAAACACTTTAACCAGTTCCTGATGTCCCGGCTCTACGGGTAAATCTCGGTAAACATCTAACCCGATCGCCAGAGGTTTCCTGGCTTTCAGTTTGTTCAACGCTTTAGCATAAACACGGTCAGGAAAGATGGGTTGTCCGATCGCTTTCAGATCTGCTTCATTGATGCCCACGATCACGATACGATCGTCTACCGGATCTTGAGGGCGTAGGCGCATGTACTGGTCATAAGCCGACCACTCCCAGGCTTGCAGCAGCCCAGTCATCCGCAGTAACAGCACAAGCCCAGTAATGCTTGGAGCCGCGATCGCTACTCCCCGCCATTCCCAAAATAGGTGCTTAACGGTTTTCCACACAGTACGCCCTCCCGGCAGGATCAAGGAACACTTCGCTTGGGACTATTTGACAAATTGAGCTTGTGCTACTTTTTCTAACCCCACTGACTTAAGCAAATCGCGCCACACTTGCGGATTGGATTGCCGGATTGAGGCTGCCAGTTCTAGCGTTTCCTGCCAGATTCCAGCCTTGGCATAGAGTTCAGCTTGTTTCAAAGCATCTGTATTCGCGGTCTTGAGTGCTGTTGCCAGTTCGGTATTGAGCGGCACCCGCCGCACTCGTCCTTCTGTAATCAAATCGCGGGTCCGATCCTTGGCATCACACACGATCGAAAATGCCCAAGAATAATTTTTGCCAGCTTCCAAGAGTGCTTTGCCATCACTGGCTTGCTTCGGTAGGCTAATCCGCATCACCCCGGATGATGCTGGCAAGTTGACCTTGGTTTGATAAACATCATCGCCGTTCTCATCAACGAGAAGAAACTCCGCATTCTTACTAGGAAACTTCGGTACATAGAAAAACAAGGTCGGGCTGTCAGCCGCCGTTGTACCGATATTGTTATTAGGCATTAATGCCGTTAATGTTGTTTTATCTAAAGCAGTGCAACCACCGCCCCGAACTCCGCCGCCGCCAGTTCTGGCAGGAGCGCCACGATCGCTAGTTTTGGGAAACTCTAAGGCATGACTAGGTAATGCCACGGTTAGCGTCGTCAACATAGCGGCGGCTGCACACATCACAGCCGCGAGTTTGGAGGCACGATGAGGGTTATTCAGTGGCATAGGGCAAAGATCTCCTTGATTTAAAAATTCCAACCTAAACTTTACAGTAGAGAACTTGCAGGACTAGGTGAGCACTGCACACGAGAAGCAGACCCTGAATCCGATTTGTTTGTTCACATCATCGTCGGGATGATTCATTAATACCATTCGGAACTCTGTAAATCAGCAAGGCAGAGTGATTAAATCCCTAGCCTGGTAGATGCTTGCAACGATATTGCTTTAAAGTACCCAATGGAGAGAGAAACCTGCCAAATTGACGGCTAGTCTCTTGTTGGTAAAAGCATCCAGCCAGTCCTGCCTGAACTTAAGACTAGCTTAACTGCTGAGTTGAGGCTACACCAATGCTCTTGATCGGCAAATCCTGTGATGTAGATCCCAATTCGGCGGCGACTTTAGGCATCCCATCCACCACCGAACTAGATTGATCCTGAGCGCAATGCCCCCAATCCTATAGCGTCATCTTTGCCCATCCCGGTTAAGAGAATGCCGATTTCCTTCCCCATCCAGTGGTGTACCACACTCCGGAAAAATACATCGATCGATGGTAAAAACTCTGTCAAACCAATAGGGCGATCGTTCACAGATCGCCCTATCACCAATTCAGTATCCAACTGCTTGAGTTGTCAGGTTTGAACCGCAAATTCCTCTGGATCGATATCCCAATTCATCCAGCTAATCGCCTCTTTAGCAGACATACTATCTGGAGGAACGCGGGCGACATGAATAAATCCTGTACTAGGACAGGTCATTTTGAGTAGTAAGATGGGTTCGTCCTCATCTTCGACATCGATTTCTAGCAAACGATACTCTTGCCAGGCATCCAGTTCAGTGACCTCCAATTCCTGACAGATGCGATCATAACCAATCCCTTGAATTAATACCCGGCGTAGTTCTGCATTGGGTTCCTGTAGCAACCAGTGCGATCGCCATTGTTGAGGATGCACCCTGCCATATGGCTCTGGCAATCGGACTCCGGTGTAGGCGTAGACACTAAATCCATCCGCAAACTGAATGGCAGGATGCCCTTCTGCATGAAGTTGGTTTTCGGCATCAAAGGATAAGTGAATCGGTAGCTCGCAGACAAGACATAACTTTTCGTAGGGAAACAGCCAACCACAATGCTGCAAGAGTGATAGGAATGCGGTTCCCTTTGGGCGATCGTGGGTACAGTTCAGCACGGAAATGGCAAAGTCCATCCACATACTGTTAAACAAGGGAGGTTCTCGCCGCAAACAAGTCGAAAGCAATGCTCTCATTTCAGGTTGAAGTGCTAGTTGTTCCCACAGTTGGGGTTCATAATGGCGAGCTTGAGTTTGAGATCCTGCTAACTGGATTTGTACTTGCCCCGATAGCTGTTGATTCAGTTGTTTCCATAGATGGCTATGGAGTTGTTCATCTAGTAGCCGATTAACTGGCAAACCAAACGTTTGATGCAGTTCCCGTAAGCGTTGTTCTTGGGAGTAGCTATCAACCAACCAGCTCGTCTCTCGACTTAATCTGCGTTTCAGCAGATGATTAAGCGTTGTAGGAACTGCATGGGGACTATCACAAAAGACAATTTCTGGATTGGGTTGATTGATCGCGTGATAGGCAGCCTTCACGGCTTCCTGAGCTAATTCGCGATCGAGAGGTTGGGTCGATAGGGCGATCGCTTGCCATTTTGCCCAATACTCAGGAATCAAAGCAGCCTGTTCTGGAGTCAGTTTCTTAATCAGGTGTGTCATGGAGATAGTGGCTGAGAATCATCTACTATCACCTGTAGAGATTAAGCTAATCCTCTCTCTACAGGTGCTTCCGCTCGTCAATTCATGGCTTAATCTTCTACATAGCCCCACTCCCCAGGTTCGTATTGCCGCTGAATTCGCACCATCCAAGCACCTTGCGGAATTTGAATTGACTTATGTTCTTCATGGGTGAGAGTTGCTGTATCTGAATCAACCATCAAATACATCACACCATCCTGTTCTCGTAGTTCTGCACTGCCCTCACTAATTCGGTGACGATGCCCGGTTACCTCTCCTTCAGCTAGGGTTAGATGAGGGATTAATTGCCCCGTTGCACGGTTGGCTGGAATAGGCATTAGAATCACATCACCTTGACGCATTGGTTGCATAACTAATCTCCTTAGTGTTACTTGTTCTTTGCCTGAGCTTTCGCTTGTTCTAAAGCGATTTCTTTCAGCACTTGAGCGGAACTCACATTGGCAGAGCCTTCAATTGCTTTGACTGCCAAATCTTGAACCTGTTTTAAGGCGGCATCCAGTTGTTGAGCCAGGTGTTGAATCCGGGATTCCTGATGCTGGATAGTATCCAATAATGACTGGATGCGAAGTTGATAGGTATGTTTCTGTCCTTCAATCTCTTTTGCGACTAAATCTGCCTTAATCTTGGCTTGATGTTGAGCAATTCCTTTGCCCTCTTCCTTGGCTCGTTTAATTGCCGCTTCCAACTCTTTAGGATGGGCTTCTACCTTGGCTTTCAGTTCAGCAAACTGAATTTCCCGATCCGCGATCGCTTTTTCCCGTTCTGCCCATTGTTTCGTTTGAGCTTGCTGTAATTCTTCCAGTTCTTGATACAGCCGATTCTGTTCTTGCTCAAACTGATCCGTAGATAATTGACGTTGTAACGTTAAGTCATAAATGTATTCTTTACCTTCCCGCTGTTGTGTTTTATGGGTAGTTTCATTGCGATCTTTCAGCGATCGGCGATGGTCTTCTTGAGTTTTTGCCCAGACTTTTTTGGCTTGGGTGAATTCCTGTTCCAAGGTATCCCGTTGTTGGTTTAACTCCTCATTAAAAGCCTTGAAACTATCTCCATACTGTTGAATTAGAGTATCCAAGCTATCATCGCGGATTTGCAGTTGATGCAGGGTTTCTAATTGCTCAACTTCTACTGCTACCGCCTGTCGGACTTCCTGAAGTTGCAGGGCTTCCCGAGTGAGTTTTTCGGATAAATCACTAATGGCTCCCCCGAATTTTAGTTGTAACTGAGTTAACTCATCAATAATTGACTCCATCTTCGGTTGATTCGTTACGGTTGCAGTTGCCATAGTGGTGACATCAGGGGTGTTTTTAGCACTCGCCTTAGATTCAGCCTGTTTTGCCGCCTGGAATTGCGCTTCCAATTCCTTTTTTTCTTTCCATAAATCGTTAAAAGCGGTGAGAATTTCAGCTTTGGTATTCTTCTCGCTGGGTCGTTTGACAGCCATAAGTTAGTCCTAAGTTGCGAAGGGGTTGCTAAACTATCTAAGCGGCACTGCGATGAGTAGAAGTTTCAAAAGCCCGCATCGCCAATTCCTGAGCCTGGTGCATCACAGTTTGCAGTTGAGTAGAAATTTCGGTAATCTGTGCCGTTTGTTGATGAACTTTGGCTTCCAACGCTTGAATTTGTAGTTCGTACCCTTGCTTGGTTGATTCCCATTCTTTTTCCAGCAAATCCGCTTTGACTTTTGCATCCTGGTGAACATCACGAATTCCTTCTTCTCTGGCTTTCTTAACGGCTTCTTCCTGCTCGGTTGGCAATGCTGCCACGCGCTGCTGATACTCTGCCAACAACGTTTGCTGACTTGCCAAGATCCGTTCCCGTTCCGCCCATTCTTTGGCTTTGGTTTGCTCAGCCTCTGCCAATTGTCGTTCCACCTGCCGTTGCTTGGCTTCGTATTCATCGATCGCCAATTTTCGCGCGCGCTCGGTGTCATAGTGGTAGTCTGCGGCTTGACGGGTGCGTTCCTGCTGGAGTAGTGACTGATGCTCAAGTTGAATCGCCTCAAACTCTTCCTGTTCTTGCTGCCAGGACTTCTGGGTGTCGGTAATCTCTTTTTCAAGTTGTTCCCGATCGCTCTCTGCTTGATGTTGGAGCGCATCGAGTTTTTCTTGGTGTTCTTGGGTCAGAATATGAAGGGCATCTGCCACAATCCGAACTTTTCGTAGTGTATCTAGATATTGGGTTTCAACTGCGATCGCCCGTTGTAATTCATCTAGTTTAGAATTCTCAGTTGAAAGCTTAGTAGATAGCTCATTAATTACCTGACTACACTCTAATCGTAAGTCAGCTAAGCCCCGAACAATACTATCTGCGGTGTATTGAGATACTGTGACTAGAATTTGCTGGTCTTCGAGTTGGCGGGCTTCATCTGCCTTTGTTGCCACCTTCGATTCAATGTTTCGGCGTTCTACCAAGAGTTGTTGAAAGGCTTCCAGTAGCTTGGCTTTACTATCCTTCACGGCAACCTGGATCATGCAGATTCCTCACTGTTAGTGCAAGCTTCAGTTCATACGTACTATACTAACATCCATGAAATGAAAATGCAATATAAATCAGCTAAATTTGCAAACTGTAGTTGTCGCTATGTGGGGTAAGTGGTGAAGCAAAGCTGGTTTGGCTCAGAAATCAGGAATCCCCCAGCCAGGCGTTGTATTTGGGTGGGGGTCACTCCGTATGTTAAAACTGGTTTGATCTGAATGGCAGAGGATTAACTTGATTCACCTGAACCCTGCCAGCTTGCAGAAGTCATATTTCCCATCGTTAATTATCATGACGAGAAGCCAAACAATGAGAAAGCACAGCCTCCTAACCACTTTCACTCATGTGTCTCTGGGTTTATTACTGCTGGTCGGCATTACCACTCCAACTCTAGTTCCTCTCTTCTCCCCAGAAACCGCGATCGCCCAACCGGCGAAAAAGAAGAAAGTCGCGATCGTGGATTTTGACTTTGCCAATACGGGTGACTCCAGCTATTGGTATGCCTACCGGGGTGGTGGTGCCTCTAGAGGGATTAGCGAAATTCTGATCAACAAACTAGTGAATGATGGGACATTTGTGGTCACTTCTCGCAGTGCTTTAGAGAACTATATGAAAGACAATGGTATTAGCGGCAGTATTGACGAAGCGACTGCGGTTAAAATCGGTAAAGCTCTGGGCGTTGATGCTGTCATTGTTGGCTCAGTGACTCGCTTTAATGTGGAACGTAAGCGAGCGGGTGGCAGCTTTTTAGGCATTGGTGGCAGTTCTGAAAAGACAAAAGCTGTAGTTCAAGTGACGGCTCGGGCGATCGATACAGATAGTCAAAGTATCATTGCGGCAATGGAAGGACTAGGAGAAGCCGAAACCAATAGCGCCAGTGGTTCAATTCTAGGTGTGAGCGGTGGTGGTGGTGGTAGCGATACAGATGAGATTCTCAGTAAAGCGGCTGATGATGCTGTTACCAAAGTTGTCAGCCAAATGAAAACAAAGTTGTAAATGTTCTAGCCTGAATCTGTCATTGGTGAGTTAATTGTCAACGATAATGGATTGCTATACCAAGCTAACCATCCTTGACCTAACCCTAATGAACTGAAGGGACTATCATTTGTAACTTCCAAATGACTGCTGATTAAATGCCAGTTCAGTGTTCCCTGTCCCGTAAACATACAAAATTGAGCCTGTATTTGACTCATAATCGGTGCCGCGATCGGCAAGCGAATTCCAGGTAAGCGAGGATGCCCCTGGAGTGAGCAGAGGTGGCGATCGCCCTGCCTGACCTGGACTGATAGCTGATTGTCATGCTGCCAGGTAAACTGTGCCATCTCTTTCGGCAATCCCCATAGTTCTCGACCACCCTGGACTGAACGTGGGTCATCCACATAAATATGAGAAATCCAGGCTCCCCATTGGTGACCGTGGTAAACTAGCCCACTGACTACAATTAATTCGTTGTACTCTAGGCTAGAGCCTGGACTATAGGTTGCAATATACACACTCCCTAAGGTTTTTCCTGGAAATAGCGGCACGATGCTAAGCGCCGCTGGAATCGTAGGTCGAACGCGATCGATATCTAGCCAATGCAGAGTTTGTATGGCGTAGCCTTGCAGATGCCAGGGAGCTGCAGGATAATGCATGGCACAGTGTTGCGATCAGCAGCTATACGATAACACTATCCCATTCAGCTGGATTCTTGCTTGAGAAAGAGGTTGAATCAGTGACCTAGCCAATGAAAAGAGCCTGTAACCCTCTAACTGAAGGTTACAGGCTAATGAGTGTTGCCCTGATTTCATCCAAGTGGCTTATGGCGCAGTTTTCTGGGTAGAACTGGAACAACTGAGGGATTTCAGAAAAGCATCTGTTTCCGCAAAACCTGTTGTCGCTTGGCTGCTTTCCGTAGGACTGAGTGAGCTTTGATTCTGCCCTTCGCAATCACAAATGAAGCCTCCGAGGAATTCCTTGGCCCCTTCGATAATCGGTTCTAGGCGGGTTCTCACATCCCCAATCACTCGGGTAACCTGACGCGCTACCTTTGCCAGCCTGACCCCATCCAGGTAAACTTCTGACGTCGGATAATTCTCTAGAAATTCCAGTAAGCTGAGGCGATTATCGGGAGCCGCAGATAGCACAAATGCCGATCGCAAGGCCTGAATATTGGCTACTCGTTCCGGCGAATGAATCAGTTTACCCAAATGAAACAGGGCAAATTCGCCAGGTAGGGAATTGAGCGATTTATCGAGGAACTGTAAACTCACCCCCAGATCTTTAGTCAAAACAGTCCGCATTGCCTCTGGACTGACTTTAGCCAGCCGCAAATAAGCTTGGAGTGATGACGGTGCGACACCCGTATCCGCCAGGGTTTGTAGGTCACTAATCGAGATCGATCGGGCAAAGGGACCGTAAGTCAAAACAAATTGCTCTGCTGCTGTCACCGGCTTCGCTGTGCCTAAACAAGCCCCGGCCCCTAATACCAGAGCCGCGCTGATCCCGATGGCTTTAGCGATCCTTTGACTGCGTCGATCATCAAGAGATCCAGAAGATAGCGTCATCATCAATAGTGCCTTCCTATCTGTTGTTAGCATTCTTGCAGTCACAGATATAGTTTTGTAGAAACTCTTTTGCCACTTCCAACGCTGGCTGGATCCGTTCTACAAACGTGCTGACATCGGTGTAGACCCGCTCCAAGCTAGTCAAATCAACCCGAATGTCGTTAATGGGAAACTTTTCGACAATCTCTAACAGAGAAAAGGCATTGTCATCTTGATACGCCGAAAGCAGCGTGTTGCGGATCAGCTCAATCTCATCGCCTGCATTAGAGGTATTGATGAGCTTTTCCAGTTGAATCAAGACAAATTCGCCAGTGGAACTTTTTAGGGTTTTCTCAACAAAGGATGGGCTGATCCGGATTTGCTTGGTTAATAGCTCCCGAATCACTTGCTGAATCCGAGGATATTTCTGGAACAGTTCTTGTAAATCTCCACTGACTTCGCCAGTATTCGCAAAGTTAGCGATCGATGAGATTGGTACAGTCGCTTGGATATCCTGGTAGGTCAGAATAATCCGATCGGCGGCATGGGCACTGGTGCCCAATAGCACACTAGCACTCGCACCAATTAAACAGCTACGGAGCCAGCGTTTGAGGCGAGATGGCTGGGGATTAGAGGCTACGGTAAGCTGTGTTGATTGAGACGCAAAAGACATAATTCAACTCCTCCCTGTCACACGATTAAATTCTCGTAGAAACAATCGCAGTCGCTATTGAGCGGTAATTCGCACTGGTTCTTGTATCCCTTATATCGCTGAATGTGTCAAGCTAACGCGTCATTATGTTAAGCAAAGGTTCAAGTTCGGCATTGTGCCCCTTTGTGCTTTGCCCCCCGTCAAGACTACCTGACCGCTTGTCTTAAATTAGATAATTAGTCTAATTGTAAGACTTACATGGAGATGGTGGACTGATGCTCGACAATTAACTCGATCGTAAAGCACGTTTGTCCAGCTCTACTACTGACTTGAATTGACCCATGCAAATGATTGACCAACCGTTGAACCAGTGCCAACCCTAATCCTGTACCCCCTTGTTTCCAGGGATCACCACTGGGAATTCGGTAAAACTTATCGAAGATCCGGGGAAGTTCATGCTCGGGGATTTCTACGCCAGAATTACTGACACTAATTTGTAGGTGATGAGCTTGCATCTGAGCCGCGATCGTAATCGTGCCACCGGGAGGACTATATTTACAGGCATTGGTTAATAATTCTGTTATGACTCGTTTCAGGCTGATCAGATCAGAGGTGATTTGCGGCAAAGCCGGAGGCAAGTTGATCACCAACTGCTGTTGACGCTCTTGAGCCCGCTGTTGATAGAGGTCAGCAATTTCTGTAATCAGTTCTGACGGCTGAATTAGCTCTTGAGTAGAACGTTGATAACCCGCTTCGAGTCGTTGTAAATCAAGTAAATCATTAATTAAGCCAATTTCCCGTTCACACTCATTCCGGAGAATTTTGAGATAGGTAAACCCTTTGCTGCAATCACTATTGGTAGAGCCTTGATACCCACATTGATCCCGATTTTCACCCATAAACCGCTCTAGCATTTGAATGGCTAGCCGCATATTGGAAATGGGCGATCGTAGTTCATGGGATACCGTGCTGAGAAAGTCATCTTTGAGATGATTCAACCGCTCTAACTCAATGACTTGCAATTGAGCGGTTTGATACAATCGGGCCTGCCGAATCGCGATCGCACATTGGTTAGCGACTTGTTGGACTAATTGAATTTCTAGTTCTGTTAATACACGTTCTGCCGGACTGATTAACCAGAGATCTCCTGTCGGTTGGTCTCCATTCATAATCGGGCAGGCAAACATTGAGACTCGACCCCGATCTAAACTCGGTTCGATCGAGCAAAATTGGAAACTTTGTCCTTGTAGGAGTTGTTGATAAATCTCCGGGTAACTCGACATTGCCAAAATTCGACCCTGATAGCCAGGAACTGAGGCGCTATATTCCTGCACAACATTAGACAGCTGGTGTTCTAGGTCATATAACGCTAAATTGCAGCAACCCGCATCTAAAGCCCAGACTAATTCTTGCACGGCCGTTTGCAGAATTTGGCTTTCATCCAAACTATCGCGAACCCGTTCTGTGATCCGCATTAATGTGTCACCAAAATCCAACGATCGCTGAAGGGTAATGGTGCGCTGCCTGAGTTCAACTGTTCGCTCTTCTAAAATTGTTTCTAAGTCGGCATTAAATTGCTGGACTTGTTGATAAAACTGTGACTGGCGAATCGCGATCGCTAGATGGGTAGACAGTTGCTGGAGGAGGTTCATTTCCCAAGCTTGCCAAATATGAGGCGTTTGGGAATAATGAGCAATCAGCAATCCCCATAAGCCATCGTCTTGGAGAATGGGCACAACGATTTTTGATCGTACCCCTAAGCTTTGGAGATGTTCAGTCAGCGGCAAAAAAGCTACTTCTGACTCAATGTGATTAATGGTGCGAATGTGTCCTTGGCTATATGCCTGAAAGTCCTCGTCCGATAGGGTTGCAGCTGGGTAAGACTGTCCCAATATGGAGGCTACTCCGGAAGCAGCAGACTCCATAATCACCTGCCCCATGCGGTTATCCTGTAGTCGGTAAATTAACACCCGATCGGACTGGAGCAATTGGCGCATTTCCCAAACGGCAGTTCTGAGAATATCATTCAGGTTTAATGATTGCCGAATCCGTTGAGCGATCGTCCAGATCAGGCGTTCTTGTTCATTCCGCTGCTCTAGTTCCAGTGCTGTATGCCTGTTTTGCAGGAGTTGCCGCACTCGCTGGCGTAATACTGCCCAATGAATTGGCTTCGTAATGTAATCGGTTGCTCCCACGGCAAATGCCCGATCAACAGATTCATCATCATCTAATGCTGTAATCAACAAAATAGGAATGCTGGCGCTATTCGGTAATGAGCGAATGCGATCGCAGCAATTAAACCCATCAACGATGGGCATCATGGCATCTAGCAAGATAATTTCCGGCTGAAAACGCTGGTAAGCTGTGAGACAATCTTCTCCATTCACAGCTTCAATAACTTGATATCCTTCCTGTTGCATAATTTGGCTGAGCAACATCCGGGTTGAGCGATCGTCGTCAGCAATCAAGATTAAGGAGCTTTCGGGCGAATTAGCTGCGATCTGATGACTACTGTTTAACATGATCTGAGGAGTGCTTGCTGCCATGATCCGGAGAGTGAACAGGAGAAGTTAATTGCATCTCATAACGGTACGAACTTAGATTAATTTGTACTGAAATCATGAATCTGAGCCAAACTAAAAAGGCATGTCTCCTTAACTAACTAGAGTTGAAGATGCTTTGCCATGCTAACGCTTTATCATGGCAAAGCGAAGTTGTATCTACTACTGGATCCCTGCAAAGTATGTTACAACTTGTTCGGCTACGCCGCGATTCATATTCAGAGCGGTAGCTATTTAGACCGTTGGTTGCCTAGAAGTCGGCGTAGGAATGTAGCTAACCTGCATTCGCAGGACGACGATCTCCGCATGAGAATTTTCAATTCTTAGTTTAGAAGGAAAAACCGGGAAATCCTCAAGGAGGTAATTTGCCAGCGGTAGAACTTTTACCCCATAAACCAGTAGCATTAACGCCGCTCGATCTGCTTTGGAGTAGTTGCTCGTAACAAATTATACTTTTGTTTGTAAAAAAACATACTCTAATTCGGTGATCAGTCACAGAGTTGAGAGAATAGAACTAGCTCCCCAGGCATTCCTGGCCAGTGATAGGCAGGATACCATTTCCTTTGTATAAATTTTATATAGTCATTTCGATCGTAGGGCAGGATGTTTCCTGAATATCACTTAGCTAGAGTCCGTGGGAAGTGGAGGACTGAATGATGCTGAATCACAACAGCAGCCTCCTAGCAATGGCAAGGTTCTTGCCTAATGGAAATTGTGATCTTGGGAAAGTATCGTTGCTCGGGCTTCATTTTGGTTTTGATACTCTGATCGCCCTCTCCTGCTTCGTAATGGCGATCGTCTTACTATATATCCGCTGTCGCCAGGACCTCCCCTTTACCTGGATTTTCCTCTTACTCGGCGTATTCTTTGCCACTTTCGGTACTACCCATCTATTAGAAGTATGGACACTTTGGGATCCTACCGATTGGCTGTCTGGTGTGCTCAAGGCAATCACAGCAGCAGGTGCAGTTTGTACAGCGATTTTGTTTGTCTGGTTACTGCCTCAGGGTCTGGCATTTCCTAGTCCTAGCCAACTAGACGCTACAAATCGAGAACTGGAACGGGAAATTCGGGCGCGTAAGCAGGTTGAGGACCAACTGCGGAAAAGCGAAGCGGCTCTAGCCCAGACCCAAGAAATTGCCCACGTGGGTTGTTGGGAATTTGAGGTGGCAACTCGGAAAATCACTTGGTCCGCTGAAATGTTTCGGATTTTTGGTTTACCTCCAGAACAGCCCGAACCAACGTTTGAACAGCTGAGTAACTTCGATCATCCGGACGATCGTGAGTACCGCAATCGTATAGCTAGTGCAGGGATAGCTGCCAAGCAAGCCTTTGATTTTCAATCTCGAATTGTTCGTCCGGATGGCTCTGTGCGCTACACCTTAGGGCAGGGGCGACCGATTTGTAATGAAGCTGGGGAATTAGTCCGAGTATTTGGGACTGTGCTGGATATTACTGACTTGAAACAAGCTCAGTTAGAGCTATCTGAAGCCAATGTTGAGTTACAAGCCTTATTTAACGTCATGAACGATACAGTACTCAAACTGGATCGCCAGGGACGTTATCTTAAGGTGGTTGCCAATAACCCCGAATTGCTCTGTCATCCCTCTGAGCAGTTAGTGGGCAAGACCATGGCAGATATGCTACCAGCACCAAAAGTGGCTCAGTTGGTGGGGGTGATTCAGCAAGCTCTGTGTACACGGGCAACAGTTCATGTGGAATACGATTTGGACATTGGCGGACGATCGGTTTGGTTTTCTGCTAATGTCTCGCCTTTGTCAGAGGATACCGTTGTCTGGGTAGCCCATGATATTAGCGATCGTAAGCAGGCTGAAGAAGGGCTGCGCCAACAAGCGGCAGCAGAACGAGCTATTAATTCCACTCTGGAGCAACAAGTTCGTGAGCGCACGGCTGAATTACAGCAAGCTCTGGAGTTCGAAGCTTTATTAAAACGCATTACTGATAAAGTCCGCGATAGTTTAGACGAGCATCAAATTCTGCATACGGCCGTCAATGAGCTGGGGACGGGATTGAAAGTAGAGTGTTGCGACACAGGGATATATGACTCGGAATTGACGACCTTTACGGTGGCCCATGAATACAACCTGTCATTACCGTCGATTCAAGGTCAACAATTTAGTCTGGATGATAACCCTTGCCCTGAGGTCTATGGTCAGTTGTTTCAGGGAATCTATACGCAGTTTTGTTTTATGACTGTGGATCAGGTGCGTTTGCAAGAACGACGTTATGCGATATTAGTTTGTCCATTGGTAGATGATCAGGGAGTATTAGGAGATTTATGGTTGTTTAAACAGCCTCAACAAAGTTTTAATCATCTAGAGATTCGGCTAGTTCAACAAGTCGCTAATCAGTGTGCGATCGCGATTCGGCAGGCGCGACTCTATCAAACCGCCCAAACACAGGTAATTGAACTAGAACGATTGAATCACTTAAAAGATGACTTTCTCAGCACGGTATCCCATGAATTACGGACACCGATTTCTAATGTCAAAATGGCAATTCAAATGTTGGAACTAACGTTGTTCCAGCCTCAAGCGAATAGGTTCAATCATCACTCTCCTGACAGTGTTCAATCGGAACATAGTTCCGCCGCTTCTACGATTAATTCCCGGCAGTTGCGATCGACCATGAGTTCCGCTAAGGTCGATCGCTATTTTCAGATTCTGAAAGATGAATGTGAACGGGAAATTAGCTTAATTAACGATTTATTAGATTTAACTCGTCTAGAGTCAGGAGTCGAACCCTTAACGTTGGTCGATATTGACTTAAAGCATTGGTTAGTTTTGATGGCTCAACCCTTCGAGGGGAGAATCTGTCAACATCAGCAACAGCTAGAAATTAATGTTCCCGATGACTTACCTGTGTTAGTCAGCGATCGCACACATCTGGAACGGATTCTGACGGAACTACTCAATAATGCCTGTAAATATACTCCCGCTGGAGAAACGATTCGGCTGGTTGCGAGCGCGCCATCCCCCACGCTAATGCAACTGCGGGTGAGTAATACTGGAGTGGAAATTCCCGCCAGTGAGTGCGATCGCATCTTTGATAAGTTCTACCGAATTCCCAATAATGACCCCTGGAAACATGGGGGTACGGGATTAGGGTTAGCCTTAGTCCGACGGTTAGTAGAACAGTTAAACGGATCAATTCAGGTGGAAAGTGCTAACCAGGAGATTAGTTTTGTCATCGAGCTGGTAAACACAATTCAATAGAATCATTGCGCTCCTGCAACATACCCCCCAAAGCGGGCAACAGCGATGTAGAGTCGATTTATCTAGAGCTACTCATGGCTGGAATACCTTAGAGGAAGTCTGATCCTGACTAAGGTTTCGCTTGTTCGCTGAGAAGTTAGGAGTTGGTTATGAAGAAAGTCTTTGTCCTGGATACCAATGTGTTGTTGCATGATCCTACAGCGATACTTCGGTTTAAGGACAATGATGTGGTGTTGCCGATTACAGTGATCGAGGAGTTGGATCGGTTTAAAAAACAACCTGAAGTTACCGGACGCAACGCCCGTCAAGTTTCCCGGAGTTTAGATACTCTCCGTCAACAAGGCAGCTTAACTGTAGGAATTGGCTTGAAGTCGGGTGGTATGTTGCGGGTGGCGCTCTGTCATCGGGAAACGCTGGAAGAATTGCCAACCGAATTAGAGGGCGATCGGGGGGATAATGCGATTCTGGCGTTAGCGTTGGAATTGAAACGTCAGTGTGACTGTCCGGTTGTTGTCGTTAGTAAAGACACCAATCTGCGGATTAAAGCTGATGCTTTAGAACTCGCTGCCGAAGATTATGAAACCGATAAAGTTGATGTTGATGAGTTATATACCGGTACGGCTGAGGTGCTGGTGGATACTGTTGCGATCGAGCAATTCTATCAACAAGGTTGTTTAACCCTGGACGGTGAATTCTTTCCGAATGAGGCTTTGACGCTAGTAGATGCGGCAAATCCTGCCCATACTGCCTTGGGAATTGTAGATGCCGCTAGCCAACAAATCGTCCCCTTGTTTAAGCTACCCCATAATGGGGTATCGCGAATTCATGCCCGCAACCGGGAACAGAAATTTGCCTTTGAGTTGTTGCTACGAGATTCCGTGCAACTCGTAACCCTTGTGGGTCGAGCCGGGACAGGTAAAACATTATTGGCGATCGCAACTGGATTACATAAAGTTGCCGATGAGCGGCTCTATAGTCGGCTATTAATCTCCCGTCCAGTCGTGCCCATGGGTCGAGATTTAGGGTTCTTACCAGGCGATATCAATGAAAAGCTAACTCCCTGGATGCAACCCCTCTACGACAACTTCGATCTGATTTTGGGCACCCAGGATCGCTCTGACAAACCCAGCTATCGGCGACGCGGATACGAGGAATTAATGGAACATGGCTTAATCCAAATCGAGCCGTTGACCTATATTCGTGGACGCACGATTCCCAAGCAATTTCTGATTGTAGATGAAGCCCAAAATCTCACGCCACATGAAGTCAAGACGATTCTGACTCGGGCTGGAGAAGGTACTAAGATCGTTTTAACTGGTGATTTGGATCAAATTGATAATCCCTATGTAGACGCTGCCAGTAACGGCTTAACCTATGTGGTGGAGCGGTTTAAGCAAGAACCCCTTGCCGGACATATTACCTTAGTCAAAGGTGAGCGATCGCCCTTAGCAGAACGGGCGGCTTTGCTGTTGTAATAGCAATTGTCATTGGTCACCTCAAAATCGTATGCATTGATTGTGATTGACTATGAGTATCCATCCCGATATCGCTACCCTCACTGATCTAACAGCCTCAGCCAATCAAGCCGTGAGTGTGACGAATCAAGATGCGGTGTTTCAAGTGCTTCAAGACTCGGTGCTGCGGCTGTGGGATGTGGTGAATCAGTTGTCTAGTGTGCAACCTCCCAAACGCGATCGCTATCGAGTCAGCATTTTTGGTTCCGCTCGCTTATTACCGGATACACCGCTGTATTTGGGAGTGCAGCAGTTAGCCAGCGAATTGACCCTAATGGGCTGCGATATTGTCACCGGAGGCGGACCCGGACTGATGCAAGCCGCCAACGAAGGTAGTGTGATGGCAGATCCCGCCGATCGCACTAAATCCATTGGCATTCGAGTTAATTTAGATTTTGAACAGGAAACCAATCCGTTTGTCGAAGAGGTCTACTTTCATCGATCGTTTTTCTCCCGGTTGCATCACTTTGTGCTGTTATCAGATGCGTTTGTGGTCGTTCCGGGTGGCTTAGGCACAACGCTGGAAGCCATGATGGTCTGGCAGTTATTACAAGTTCGGCAACTGCACAATACTCCCTTTCTTTTGATTGGTGAGATGTGGGCAGATCTGGTGCTGTGGGCAAAGCAGTATATGTTGAGTACAGAAGTGCCCTTAATCAGTCCAAATGATTTACTGATTCCAGAGTGTATGGATACCTTTGAAGCCGCGATCGCTCGCTTACAAACCGCTCATGCCCAATGGTTAGCTGCTACAGAAACAAGTTAATTCACTCAGTTCAATATCGAACTCGTTTAACTCTATCTAAGGAGGGCATAGTCCATGATCAGTCATCACTACGAGACAAAAATCATTACTCTATGGTCAACTTTTTTATTGGGAACTTTGTTTCATACCCAATTAGGATTGATGCCATTATTTCACGGTATCGGTGTCGCCAGAGCTGATGTCCATGACACAGCTGCCAATGTGGCGATCGTATTGTGGTTAATGCTGGCGTTTTTTACGCTACCAATGGTCGCCATGATTGCCACCACATTTACTCAATCTAGACGCTATCGCACGATACACTTGGGGATGACGGTAGTGTACTCCGTGATGAATCTGCTTCATCTGATTGCTGACTTGGTTGTTACCCCGATCGTCTGGTCACAAATTACTTTAATGACAATTTTGTTTGTGATTGGTCTACTTCTTAACTTAGTGGCTTTTCAATGGCTGCAATCTGGTAAACAATCGCGATCGCCCCATTTGCCAGAACCGCTGACGCACTCCTAATACAGTAAAGGGTGAGCAAATGCTCACCCCATGAACCACTAGAATTGAAACTCAAGGTCTACAACTTCGTGCCGCATTCTGGGCAGAACTTATTCGTAGACATATTCTTAGCACCACAATGGCTACACTGCAGCACTTCCGGCAACTTTTCTAGCTTCTTGTGTTCGGGTAGCCCCACCATCTGAGCATTGCTCTTACCCGGAGCCACCATCGGATAGCAGTTTTCGTCTCTACGCACCCGCACATCGACAACGACTGGACCATCGTGTGCCAGCATTTCGGCAATCCCCGCTGCCAGTTCATCCCGCGATCGAATCACGATTCCCTTCAAGCCATAGGCTTCGGTTAGCTTAGGAATATCGGGCATTCCAGATTGCATATTCGAGGACGAGTAACGTTCCCCATAAAAGGCTTGCTGCCATTGTCGTACCATCCCTTGCCAACCGTTATTAATAATTACGGTTTTGACTTTGATGTTGTACTGGGACAGCGTTCCCAATTCCTGCAAATTCATCTGGAAACTGGCATCGCCGCTAACGCAAATAACTTGCTCATCACCAACTGCCATTTTCGCGCCCATTGCGGCTGGCACCCCAAATCCCATCGTGCCTAACCCCGCACTGGAGATCCACCGACGGGGACCATTTTTGAGGAACTGAGCTGCCCACATTTGATGCTGTCCCACATCTGTTGTGTAGTAAGCATGGGGTGCCTGCGTTGCCAGTTCCACGATCACTTCCTGGGGCGACAGACTATCGGCATAATGGGGCACTTCCAGCGGATACTCTTCTCGCCAGCGATCGATCCGCTTCAGCCAAGCCGCATTCCGGTTGGGATCTACCACATCACCGTCTTCAGTACTGCGCTTGAGCAATTCCTGCAACACATTTTTCACATCTCCGACGATCGGCACCTCAGGAGTCCGGTTTTTACCCACCTCGGCAGGATCGACATCAATGTGAATCACTTTAGCGCGGGAAGCAAATTCATCCAGTTTGCCGGTGACGCGATCGTCGAACCGAGCGCCTACCGCAATCAATAGATCACATTCCATCACGGCAAAGTTGGCATAAGCCGTCCCGTGCATGCCCAACATCCCGACGGCAAGTGGGTGATGCTCATCAAACACCCCAATTCCCATCAAGGTGGTGGTCACAGGGAGATTGAACCGCTCGGCTAATTCCTGCACTTCCGCATGGGCATTCGCGGCGATCGCGCCACCCCCAACATATAACAACGGTTGGGTCGATTCGTGGATCAGCTTCAGGGCATTAGCAATCTGCCGGGGATTACCTTTTACCGTCGGACGGTAGCCCGGAAGTTTCACACTACCCGGTTCGATCGGCTCATAATCAAACTCTTCCAGTGCTACATCCTTGGGCACATCGATTAACACAGGTCCCGGACGACCCGTGCTAGCGATATAAAAAGCCTCTGCCACAATCCGAGCCATATCGCGGGGATCGCGCACGACATAGGAATGCTTGACGATCGGCAGCGTAATTCCGTAAATATCGGTTTCCTGGAAAGCATCCGTTCCGATCGCCCCTCTAGCAACTTGCCCGGTGATGATCACCATTGGAATCGAGTCCATGTGGGCTGTCGCAATTCCCGTCACTAAATTGGTGGCACCGGGTCCCGATGTCCCAAAGCAGACCCCGACTTGCCCCGTTGCCCGCGCATAACCATCGGCAGCATGGGCAGCCCCTTGTTCATGCCGGACTAGAATATGTTGAATTCCACCCTCAGCTTCCGCCTTGTAGAGTTCATCATAGATCGGCAGAATTGCTCCGCCGGGATAACCAAAAATGTGTTTCACACCATGACGCTTTAAGCTGTCAATTAATGCGAAACCACCCGACGCCCGTTTTACAGCCACACGTTGGAGTTGCACAGGAGAACCCTCACCAAACCTTAACTAGAGTTTTTGTATCCAATGATGCATCAGAGTCTAGAACTTAAGTCTAGACCCGATCGCGATCCCTGTCGAGAGGATTGAAATGAAAATGAAGCGACCTAGATCCCTTATCCTACCTGCTTTAGGGGACGTAGTCGGTAAAAAGGTCAACATCTGCTAACATCGCATCAGCATTTTCAGTCAATGAATTGACAAGCGCTAACCTATATCAGGCGCTAGGATCAGAAAACACACCGATTTTTTAAGGTTTTCGTTGCCTTGCCACATTCCCCCGCCTATTTGTTGGTTTTTCATGGTAGCCGTGATCCCCGTTCCCAAGCAGCGGCGATCGGCTTGACCGAGTTGTTCCGGCAACGAATTCAATATGTTGGTCATCCGGCGCTCCTGGGCGATCGCTCCGGTTCGCCAGCTAATTATGCTGGATTCGTCGCGAGTGGGTTCGGACTGCCGACCTTAGCCGATGCCGAACCGGAGCCGTCCACTGTGCCACTAGTGGGGACTGCCTTTTTGGAATGTACGCCGATCCCGCTGCATCAACAGATTGCCGAATTTATCCGAACCCAGGAGATTACGGCTCTTCGGGTTCTGCCCGTCTTTCTATCGCCCGGTGTGCATGTAATGGAAGACATCCCGACCGAAGTGGCGATCGCTCAACAAACCCTGGCAGGCACTGTGACTATCGACATGGCTCCTTATTTGGGCACCCATACTAGATTACGGCGACTCTTGACTGAACGGATGTCACTACTGCCAATGTCAGCCTGGATCTTGATGGCACACGGCAGTCGTCGTCCGGGAGCAAATACTGCGATCGATGCTGTAGCGGATCATTTGGGAGCCGTTGCCGCTTACTGGCTCACTCCCCCAAGTCTGCAATCTCGGTTAGAAGAACTGCAACAGGTAGGATGCCGTACCGTTGGGATTTTGCCGTATTTTCTGTTTCCTGGTGGAACGACGGATGCGATCGCAGAGACGCTAGCCGAACTCTCGCCCCAATTTCCCGATTTGCAACTGCATCTGACGCCCCCGTTAGAAGCGAGTCCAGAATTGGCAGACTTATTGATAGAGCTAGCCACTCGCCCACTTTAATTACCACCGCAACGTTACCCATTAACAGTTACCCGCGAGTCGCCCAACTATCCTGGTGGTGAGTGGTTGACTATTGACTTACTTTCTCTCCGCGCATTTATGACACAAATTGGTAAGGTTTACTTGGTTGGTGCAGGTCCCGGTGATCCAGGCTTATTCACACTGAAAGGCAAAGCGCTATTAGAATGCGCCGATGTTGTTGTCTATGATGCGCTGGTCAGTTCACCGATTTTAGCGATGATTAATCCTGCCGCCGAGCAGATCAATGCTGGCAAGCGCAAGGGGATGCACTCCATGCCCCAGGAGGAAATTACTCAACTATTGATTGAGAAAGCCCAAACGGCGACGATCGTCGTGCGCTTGAAAGGCGGCGATCCCTTCATTTTTGGGCGAGGTGGGGAAGAAATGGTCGATTTAGTCCAGGCAGGAGTGCCTGTCGAGGTCGTACCAGGAATTACTTCCGGCATTGCGGCGCCTGCCTATGCCGGAATTCCCTTAACTCATCGATCGCACAGTTCCTCGGTTACGTTTGTCACAGGGCATGAAGGCGCCGGAAAATATCGTCCTGCCGTGAACTGGCAAGCTCTAGCGCATGGCTCAGAAACGATCGTCGTTTACATGGGCATTCACAATCTGGCGTATATTGTGGAGCAACTCCAAACAGCAGGATTACCAACAGAAACCCCCGTCGCTTTAGTCAGATGGGGAACCCGTCCGGAGCAGACAGAACTCACGGGAACCTTAGCCACGATCGTGCAACAAGTCGAAACCACTAAATTCGGTGCTCCCGCGATCGCTGTAATCGGTTCTGTGGTCAATCTCCATGGACTCTTGGCAAACTGTCGCCCTGTCCCACCCAACCAGATTTAGCTTTTAGGAAAACCTGTGTCTGCAACGATTGATTTATGGGTAGAAGAAGAGGGCGATCGTCTGGATGCCTATTTAGCCGAGCAGTTACCGGAGATTTCGCGATCGCGGATTCAAAAGCTGATTAGCGAACAGCACGTTTGGCTGAATGGCGCAGTTTGTATCTCTAAAAAAGCCACTGTGCATAGTGGCGATCGCCTGCAAGTAACGCTACCAGATGCCACTCCGCTTGATATTCAACCAGAACCGATTCCCCTGGAAATTTTGTATGAAGATGACCAATTATTGATTCTGAATAAACCCGCCGGATTAGTCGTGCATCCCGCACCGGGACATAGCAGTGGCACGTTAGTGAATGCCTTGCTCTGGCATTGCCGCACTCCCTCGGGCGACAGTACATTGTCGGGAATTGGCGGCGTTCAGCGTCCAGGCATTGTGCATCGCTTAGACAAAGACACCAGTGGCGCGATCGCAATTGCCAAAACCGATCTGGCGCATCAGCACCTTCAACACCAGTTTCAAGCGAAGACAGCGCGACGCAGTTATTTAGCCGTAGTCTACGGCGCACCAGCGACGGAACAAGGCACGATCGACGCGCCAATTGGACGGCATCCCGTTGATCGCAAGAAAATGGCGATCGTGCCAGAAGCCAAAGGTGGACGGTCTGCTATTACCCACTGGCAAATTCGCGAACGGTTGGGCAATTTCACCCTGCTCAACTTTGAGCTAGAAACTGGACGGACACATCAAATTCGGGTGCATACCGCTCATATTGGGCATCCAATCGTCGGTGATCCAGTCTATGGGTCTGGTCGCTCGATTGGCGTTAATCTGACTGGGCAAGTACTTCATGCCTGGCGCTTACGCTTGCAACATCCGACATCTGGAGATGAAATCGCGGTAGAAGCACCCTTGCCTGAATCATTTTTGACCCTACTAGAAATTTTGCGGAAGCGATCGCGCTAAACCACTCTATGGATGGATAGTCATTACTATCTCCTGATGGAGGTTGGGGGGCTGAATCCCCTGATAGTTTGTAATCAAGAAATTTAGATGAAACAGAGTTAGTTAGGGGGTTCCCATGTTTGACACACTCGCCAAGATTGGTTCACTAGCAAAAGTGTTGGAACCGTCAGTGCAATTAAACGATCGCGTATTAGAAACCGCTTATGAGTTATATCTCCAAGCGCCTCAAGATAGCAGCCCCATGATTTGTTTGCATGAATTGTCGCGGAAGACGGGAACGAGTTTGTGGGAATGCCGCAATACGATCGTTGCTGCTAACAAAGTTGGGCGCTTCCCTAACTGTTCCTTAGCATCATAACGGTTTTAGCAACGTCACTTTCAACGTAAACGAGCCACCGGCTACTTCACCAAACGATCGTACCCGAATGTAGTACGTTCCTGGTTTAGTAATCCGGGTAAATAGCAAGGAATTGGTGCTACCATCCGGACCATCATCATTTTCGGCAACCGTAGAGCCATCGCCCGCAATCAGGCTAACAATACTATCAAAATTGTCAGAGGTCAGATCGATCGCTAATTGGCTGCCTGAACTCAACTGCAACACATAGTCTCTCGCAAATCCACCTTGCCCAGTAGGGATGTCCTGAGCTGAAAGTTTGTCGGAAAGTGGTTTGCCTGGGGTTAAGGGTACGGGGTTATACAGGCGGGACTGAGCGATCGCAGCTAGAGAATGGGTTCCCCATAGCCATAAGGTCAGTGGTACAGCAAAAACAATAGGCAATCTAGTCACAACAAACTGAGTCATGAACGGGGCATTTCCTCATCATCAATTCTCCGTCACATTATGGAGGTGAATGCCCCAGAACGAAAGCTTGGATGCTGGGTTTTAGTAAAAATTTGCCGTCAGCGACTTGCAAATGCTTCGAATCACTGACGGCATCACAATTTTGATTACTGACGAGTACTTGCCAAAACTTCTTCTAAATCTGATACCTGGACTGCACCAGAAAACGCCTTGCCATTCATCACAAAGAACGGAGTGCCATCCACTCCCAGTTGCTCAGCCAAAGCCATATCTTTCTCGATCGCAGCTGTAGCAGCGGCACTGGCGCGATCGCGGTCAAATTTAGCAATATCCAGTTTCAGAGTCTGAGCAATTTCTCCATATAAGGCTGCCCCAAGCTGAGACTGTTGGTTAAATAATGCATCATGATATTCCCAGAACTTGCCCTGTTGCCCAGCGGCCCAAGCGGCTTTGGCCGCAGGCATAGCTTCAGGATGGATCGACACTAATGGGAAGTGTTTAAAGGTTAGCGTCACTTGATCCTGATGTTTTGCCATGAATTCTTTTAAGGTCGCTTGGGCTTTAGCGCAAAATGGACATTGAAAATCGGAAAACTCTAGCAGTACAGTTTTGACGGCTTTAGATCCCGTAATGGGTGACTGACCAATCACCTCTTTGGGGTTGGTTTTCAGGTTTTGTAAAAATGCCTGCCGAGATTCTTCTTGGGCTTGTTGCTGTTTTTTCTGGTAGGAACGCACCGACTCCAGAATCGCTTCTGGATTCTCTCGAATAATTTGTAACACCTGTTCTTTCAACTGAGGGCTAATTTGACCACTTGCCCGCAGTGGAAATAGCCAGATGCCCAACAGCACACAGACGATCGCCACCACAACTCCAATTAGTTTGCCAGGAGTTGCGAGTGCCTGTACCTGTTGCCAAAATCCCGATCGTCTCATGCCCGAATTCTCTCCTGTTAGCTTGTTTCTTGATAATAGATCTCTAGAACCAAACCCGTTGCCCTCATGGCAAAAAATTGGTTCAGCTCTGATGAACCTGGAGTACTATACAGCCAGTGAATCGCCATTTGGACAGTAATTGGCTTCGTTTCTCACCCATGCACTATCGAAAACTGGTTCAGAACGTTCCTCAATTTATCCAGTCGTTTAACCACGATCGCAGGTTCCAATCCCTCATCAGGCAAATTCCAAATTCGAGTTTACAGACGAGAAAGTTTGTATTGTTGGGCATCAGCCTGTTCGGTGTGTTTGCTTTCAGTCCCCGACAAACAACCGTCGTGGCAACGGAAACTCGATCGCAACAAATTGCTTTAGGGAACTGGCAAGGCGCCTCGTTCCCGGTCGAAAATTTCCAGACCTACACCTCTCCGTTTGGCTTACGGCAAGCTCCGGACGGTTCCTACACTGAGGAATATCATCGGGGTTTAGATATGGCAGCACCCGAAGGTAGCTATATCCGCAACTGGTGGACTGGCAAAGTTGTAGAAGTATCGGATGATTCTGCCTGTGGGACTTCAGTCGTAGTGGAATCTGGACAATGGGAACATATTTATTGCCATATGCGCGGTCATGTCGAAAGTGCGAATGGTGGTCGTTACCTGATCGATCGCGAAGGCGGCATCCAAATTTGGGAAGGTCAGGTGGTAACTGCTGGAGTCCGGATTGGGCGAGTCGGTATGACCGGACGGACCACAGGACCTCATTTGCACTGGGGACTCAAATACAGTGGGCAATGGGTTGATCCCGCATTGGTGCTGCGAGCGATGTATGCCGAGCAAACAGGGCAAGGCAGAGTTAGCCGCAAGTGACGATGCACTGGTAGGGGCAATTTCCCAATCACCCCAGACCACAGGACAGATTTCACCTAGCTGCCAGATCAGGAGGGGGAAGGCGAAACTTCGATCGCAGGATGCTGGATTTGATATTCAGCCACTAGCGTCCGGAATGCCTCCCCATCGATCGTTTCCTGATCGAGCAACATTTCGACTAAGCGATCGATGAGTGGACGATGCTCACGAATGATCCGCCGCGCTTCTTCATGGCAACGGAAGACGATCGTCCGAATTTGGTGGTCAATTTGGGTTGCTACTTCTTCTGAGTATTCGGCTGGGCGTGGCATCCAATCTCGTCCCAGGTAAACTTCGCCCCCGGAAGTTTCCAGCGCCAAGGGTCCCAGTTCTGACATACCGTAGCGAGTCACCATCTCTCGGGTGTAGTAGGCTACCGCCTGGATATCGCCTGACGCGCCCTTAGTTACCTCATCGTGACCAAAGACTTCTTCTTCCGCCGCTCGACCCCCTAGAGACATGGTAATGCGATCGATTAATTGGGCTCGACTGAGTAGACCATCATCCAAACTTTCTTCATTCGGGAGGGATTTGGCAAACCCACCCAAGCCACCGGAACGGGGAATAATCGTGACTTTATCGAGGGGGTCACAGTGTTTTAACAAGGTCATCAATAGGGCGTGACCGACTTCATGGTAGGCAATCAGTCGTTTTTTCTTGCTGTCTAGTAGTGGGGTCAGCGTTAATCCGATCGTTACGCGATCGATGGCATCATCAATTTCTAGCATCCCGATCGCGTCCTTGCGGCGACGAGCCGTTAGAATGGCGGCTTCATTTAAGAGGTTAGCCAATTCTGCTCCAGAAAAACCGGGAGTCCGCCGAGCCACTGCTTCTAGGGACACCTCTGGATCTAACCGTTTATTCCGCGCATGAACTTCTAAAATCTGGAGCCGACCCTTGTAGGTCGGGAGATCCACCATCACTTGGCGATCGAAGCGACCGGGACGCAATAACGCCGAGTCCAAAACATCGGGACGGTTAGTAGCAGCAATAATAATAATTCCTGTATTGCCTTCAAACCCATCCATTTCCGTCAGCAATTGGTTAAGGGTTTGTTCCCGTTCATCATTGCCGCCGCCAATCCCCACGCCCCGTTGCCGACCCACGGCATCAATTTCGTCAATAAAGACAATGCAGGGAGCGTTTTCCTTAGCTTTCTTGAATAAATCTCGTACTCGGGAAGCACCCACCCCCACAAACATCTCGACAAACTCCGATCCAGAGATGCTAAAGAAGGGGACACCCGCTTCGCCGGCGATCGCTTTCGCTAATAGAGTTTTGCCGGTTCCTGGTGAACCCACCAACAGCACCCCTTTAGGAATGCGCGCGCCTACTGCTGTAAACTTCTCTGGTTTCTTCAGGAAGGTCACGACCTCTTGCAGTTCTTCCTTCGCTTCTTCAATGCCAGCGACATCATCAAACATCACGCCCGTTTTGGCTTCCATCTGGAACCGTGCCCGAGACTTGCCAAAGCTCAACGCCTGACCAGGTCCACCCGGAGCATTCGTCGATCGCCGGATAATCAGTAATAATCCTCCAATCAGCAATAAAAATAGCAATAAATTGGCTAGCAATCCCATCACCATGCTGTTATCGGCTGTGGGTTTGACTTCTAGCGGCACATCATTGGCTACGGCTGCTTTCGTAATTTCTTCGTAATTATTAAACAGCAGAATTTCTTCTTCCCGAGGCGGATCGCCTGGTTTTTCTCCCTCAAGCGCAACTCTGGCACTATGCTGCACTGGGTCAACTTTAATGCTGGTCACCTCACCCGCATTAATTTTTGACAGCAGGTCACTGTAACTCATTTTGGTGGTGCTGTCTGCCATTGCTGGCAAACTCAGCATGATTCCTTGAGCAATCACACAGATAGTGGTGATCATTCCTCTGGTTGCAGAAACCCGCAGTGGTTGTTGCTTCATCAATGCTTTTGTCCAGAACCGTTTCATAATGATTGTTTGCTGCCTGCTGTTCGACCCGACAACTGATTCCAGGTGTTCTAGACTGACCTGGCAAGGAGCGGGAAGTGTATCTAGAAATCTAGTGTAACTTTCTTCTCTCAGAGTTGACTGCTGACAATTTAGCGGAATCCCCGATCGGGGTTGAGATGATGCAAAGCTGCTACATACTTCTGCCACGATTGCTCTGTCGATCGAGGAATTGACAAAATTTAATTTGTTTCGTTAGACTAAACGTAGTCGTTACGAGTTTGATTTAAAAATTCCTCTTGGATTCTAGATTGAGTTGGTAGTTTCTACCGAGAAGAGTATCCATTTAGTATTAATAGGACTTCCGGTCATGGTTAAATTTGTCGGAATTGCAGGTAGTCTCCGAGCTGATTCTCATAGTCAACAAGCCCTACGCCTTGCTGCTCAACGCTTAGAGGCGCTAGGTGCATCTGTCGAAATTTTGGATTTACGAGAGTTACAATTGCCGTTTTGTGATGGTAGTGACGAGTATCCTGGTTACCCTGATGTTGCCCGGTTACGAGCCGCATTTCAGCAGGCAGACGGCTTTATCTTAGTGACACCGGAATACCACGGTAGCGTCAGTGGAGTGCTGAAAAATGCGCTGGATCTGATGAGTTTTGATCAGCTGTCCGATAAGGTGGCAGGACTAATCAGCATTCTGGGTGGACAATCTAATAGCAATGCGTTAAATGATTTACGCACAATTATGAGATGGGTTCATACGTGGGTAATTCCAGATCAAATTGCGATCGGGCAGGCTTGGCAAGCGTTTACTCCAGATGGTGACTTACAGGACGAAAAATTATCGCAACGGCTCGATCGGTTTGTCGAAAGTTTGCTGCGAACAACCCAACGCTTACGGCAGGCTGCCTAATGGCGGTTACCGGGGTTAGTTATTGTATGGTAATCTTCCTACTCCACTAGGCTGCCGTGTTTAGCCCTAAATTCAGTGAGTGCTTGCTTGAACACATCATTGGATTTGTTGCTAATGACAAATACTTTGAAAGGCTGATCACGGCTCAAGTATGCAGCATAGGAGGATTGCATATAGGGTTGATAGCGGCGATCGTTGACTAAGTGGGTCTTAAAGAATGCCACTAACATGCCATCAGCATAGCCGCGGAGTAGCTCAGGATGGGCTAGTTTAAGTCCCGGAATCGAATCCAGCATTTTTGTTACCCCAGCATCTAATTGAGCCAAGTTAACATGGGCTTGACCTTCCACTAGTGCCAAGTACTTCGTTGGCGCAGTCAGGGCTGGAAATGACCGAGCTTGCTCAAACACCGTGGGGGTGGCTGGGTCATCACTCCCGCCCACGATAAACGTGGGAATTTGAATTTGCCCCAGTCCTTGGGGACCAAAGATACCGTAATTGACTGGGTTACCAGCAAACACAACTTTCACGCGTTCATCCCGAAAATTATAGGTTTCACGGGGTAACTGTAACGCTCGACATTCCAGGAGCAGGGCTGTATCTAAATAGGCAAATGGGCGATCGCAGGCTTGCTGTAAATGCTCAAAGTCGATCGTGGCACCGGCTACTGCCAACACTCCGTAGCCCCCAAAGGAATGTCCTGCCACGCCTACGGCTTGGAGATTTAATCTGCCACTAAATTCCGTCTGGTTACGGCGTTCCAGTTCATCAATCACGTAGCTCAAATCTTTAGGACGATCGATAAATTCGCTGTCCAGAAAGTATGATCTGGATAGCCCTTGTTGCAGTTTTTGCACCTGTTCGCTGTCGCTACCTGGATGTTGGGGTAACGCTACCACAAAGCCATAGGAGGCTAGTTGTTGCGCCTTATCCACAAAATCTTCGGGTCTGGAGCCTAGCCCATGCGAGATGAGGATGACTGGATTGTTCTCTTGAGGGAGCGGTTCTGGCTGCACCACAATGACATAGAACTGGCGATCGCGGTTCTGATCATTGAGGACCCAGCGGTGTTGGCGAGTTTGGTAAGGACCTGGCTGACGCAAATCAGGCATGGAGGCATAATCGAAGGTGCTGCCTGCTGCCTCGTTCGCCGAAAATTTTGCCATTTTGTCAATAAAAAAGTCGGTTGCCTGAACCACTTTCTCTAGCTTCTGAAATCCTTGTAGACCTAATCCAATATCCAGGTAGAGATTGGTAGGATACTTGTTGATAAAATTCAGTAGGGTTAAGCCGTCAGCGTCAAGTGCCGACATAATTAATGCTGACCGCAATGCATTCATCCCGTTGCCCTGTTGAGGGATTTGAATATATCGCCCAATATTGGTTAAGATTCCTTCACCCAATTCGCTATAAAACAGACGCGAGAGCAAAACGGGATCCAGGTTCAACCGAGCTGTTAAGGCTTGGCGAAATTCTTGCTGAGTCTTGGTATCAGCTTTTGCCAATTTGAAATAGAACTCCAGATCTGAATTAATGGAGCCATTTTGGGCAAAAACGTTTAATGAACTCACCTGCACGGATTGTACGAATGGACCGTAAAAGAATGTGAGTTTCTCAGCCGCTTGACCTGGAAGTGCTGTCAATAGTGCCGAAAGCATGCCCAATGGTAGGTAGCGGGATGGCTTTAAGCAAGAGAAGCCGCGGGAGATAAGGCGAGATTTAAATAGTGACTTTAACAAGGAAGTTTCCATAGTTCCAATATCGATCGCATCGCTGTACAGACTCAGCCTAAAAATTTGTCTGAAGAAATTATCGGCTCTTAGAAGCGAAATGTGAATGTCAGGTAGGGACCATTGTTAGATGCACTCACTTCAAAGGCATCGCTACCACTACCCGATTTGTACTTCATATAAGCAAAGCGATAGCCTAATCCAACCGATGTGTTGCCAGAAAACATCCAGTCCAGCCCACCCATGATTTCCCAATTCAGCCCTAGGTTGCCAATGTCGAAGCCCGCGATCGATCCGGCAAGCACCGCCGCCAGTCTAGGGGACAAGTTATAGCGAAAGCGAGTTCCCAAGAGGGGTTTTACCGTGGTCACGCTACGGCTAAAATCACCCTCACCACCTAAATTAGTTGAGACATCTAGATCACCGCTGACCCCAGCAAGCCGAATTCCAGCCATTAGATCAATCAGATAGGGACCTAAATCAAACTCAGTTGCTACGCCCTTGGGGTTTACCTGAGATGAGTTATAGAACCGATAGGCACCTGCTATATCAACATTCCAGGCTTGAACTTGAACATCCGATTCAAAGGAAGAAGGAATGATTTTAGCCAGCTTGGCACCCAGGCGAGCCTCGATCTGCGCTTGAATGCGACCATCCAGCTTTCCCTTCAGGTAGTCGGCAATTTGTTGCCGCAGTACAGAATCAACTCTTGCCTCAATGCGATCGGCAATGCGGTTAATTGCTAAGTCTAGGAAGCGATTGGGATTGGGACGGGTAAAGCTATTTTGTTCTCCTAACTCCACGTAATCGCCATTCAACAAAAACCCCCAGTGATAATCGGGTGTCCAACCTTCCAAGCGACCCAAGAATCCAAACTCAAACGTGTTCCTGGCCGCTGAGAAAATCGTACTAGCACCAGCGGCAAAATCTGTACTGAAGCCTTTAACAGTTGCATCACCGTAAATACTCAGGGGCAAATAGATATAGGGTTGAAACAAAAAGTGCCACTTGTTAGCAGTAGTGGTGGATTCTGGCGTATCAGGAGATTCAGTAGGGGGTTCACGGTCGCTAGGAGAGCCCGTTGTAGCCGGATAGCTTGGGATGGGTGGACCCGAAACTCCACTTGCTGCAGGGTGTACCTGCGCCAATTCCGAGCTAGGCAAATTGAATTGTGGTGAGTCTTGCTCTAAGAGCCAGGTCGGTAAGGAAATGGTTGACTGGGGCTCTAGAGCCGTGATTGGGCTTGAAAGGGTGAAGTTAGAAAATGGCTGATTTTCTGATTTGCTTATGGAGGGCAAAGTCAGTTGCTCAAGTTTAGATGCCTTTACATCATTTGGGACAGTTTCGCTAGTGCTGTTTGACGTTGGAATAGTGAGCTCAATTAATGTTAGATCTGATGCAGTAGTAGTGAAAACGTTGGTTTCTAAGTTTAATGTGGTTGAATTACTTTTTGTATCATTAACTTGCTGGACGGCTATATCGGTTGAAGTAGATGCTTGTGTAATATTTTGTAGCTTAGTCAGAGTTTGACCTTCCTGCGCGATCGCGGCTGGAGGTATCAGTACCATGGAACTCCAACATAAGGAGCTGAGCAACCGGAATTTGTGAGCTAGCAACATTGACACTCCCCTTGGAAACCTAACAATAGCCTCATCCTGAAAACAACTTTGCAGCGCTGTTTATAGGCTGCCTCAAGCATTCACAAAGTCTATAGGGATTGTGAGACTAGGAACCCCTTTCTTACAATCTCCATAGGCTTGCTACCTACTTTAGATGCCCCTCATTCTCAGCAAAACTCTCGAATTTATCTTGTCATTTCACGCCAGGATATTTAAAGATTAATGGCTTTGATTAAAACACCTAGGAAGCTGACTAACCCTACTAACAGCAATGCTAATCCCACAATCTCCGTCGTTCTAGTACTGCTATACATAAAGCGATCGCTCTGAATTCGCTTTAACATCAAATGATGTTCTTTGAGGGCCGCTGCCATTGCAAACATCCCAATGCTAATAAAAGCCAGCCCAACGGCGTTGGTAATATGGTGGGGGTTAAGATGGGCACCAATCCGAGTTGTTTCTAACGTTCTAATGATTGTAGGAATGCCGAAGCCAAAGCCAATTAAGGAAAGGGATGTTCGAATCCATGCCATCAGGGTGCGATCGGCGGCGGCACGAGTCCGTTCTTTGGCTAGCTCATTATTCAGATTATAGGGTTCTGGTTCAGGAAATTCAGAAGAGGATGGCATAGTCGCGATCGAGGTTGATTAGTTTTCGTTGGGATTGGTCATTGATAGCTGATGGCTTTGTTCTATTGCTTGCATTTCTTCAGCGAGTTCTTTGGAGAGAAAGAAGTTGAGGAACGTCCGAATTAGAGCCGTGATACCCAGTTTTCCTAACGCCTCAAATGAAGGTGCAACAGTTGTATTCGCAATATCTGCTCCAAGCTGAAATTCTAAGGCTAGAGATAACCAGCGACCAAAATTAAGTCTAATGGTTGCCAAATCTGGGGAATAGTTTTGTAGTAGTCTGCGATCGGATGAAAACCGACGTTGATTTTGTCTCCAGGCTAATTGCCCAGTTTTCAACAAACCGACCAGAATACAGAGAATAGAACTGCTTTCCAGAATTAACTTTAATGTTCCTGCCAAACTAGCTAGGAGATGCTCTAGATATTCCATAAATCATGCATTTTTGAGTCAACTGAATTAACTAACGAGCCGCGGATTTCCCAAAGCCCATCGGTTTCTTAGGCTGCCGTTCTAGTTGAGCGAGCAATGCCATCACTTCATCAGCATAGCGCCCCTGACGCAGCAGTTCTGCCATCATCCGCATTGGTTGATCAATGTGGGTAAAAAAGGCTTTGTAGCCAGCACATAGATAATTCAAACCAGCTTCGCCAGTCGGAGTTGTGATAAAGCGATTTTTAGGACAACCACCATTGCAGGCAAATCGGACTTCACAGCTGCGGCAGTATTGGGGTAGGGTGTCGAACTTGGCTTGACCAAACTGCCGCTGTTGTTCTGAGGCAATCAACTCAATCATCTGGGTTTCCTGGATGTTGCCCAGCTTGTAACTAGGTTCGACAAAGTGATCGCAGGAGTAGAGATCGCCGTTATGTTCCAGAGCTAGTGCTGTACCACAGGTTTTAGCGAAGATACATACCCCCGGTTGCACACCCACCCAATTGGCTAAGGCGGCATCAAAATGTTGAATGAAAACTTTACCGACATCGCGCCGCACCCATTCGTCAAATACGCCAATTAAAAATTGTCCAAATTGCTGTGGTTTCACCGATCGCTCTGTCACCTGATTGCCTGATTGGATGCGTATGGAGCCGTCTTCATTCACCCGTTCAATAATCGGAATAAATTGGATGAACTCAGCCCCTAATTGATCGCGGAGGAAGCGGTAAACTTCTAAGGGTCGATCGCCATTGATCGCATTCACCGTACATAGAATATTGAAATCGACCTGGTGTTTTTTCAGAATTTTCCAGCCCTGGATGACCTGCTCAAAGCTACCCCTGCCGCGTTTATCAACCCGGTAGGTATCGTGCAACGGTTTGGGACCATCTACGCTTAAGCCAATTAAGAAATTGTGCTGTTTAAAGAAACGTCCCCAGTCATCATCAAGTTTAGTGCCGTTAGTTTGCAATGTATGAGTGATGTTCTGACCTGGTTTTTTGTGCTTTTCTACCAGGGCAATAGAACGTTGAAAAAACTCCAAACCCATTAACGTTGGCTCTCCACCCTGCCATGCCACACTCACTTCAGGCGTTTGGTGGGAAGCTAAAAGTTGCTGAATATACGTCTCCAAGAGCTCATCAGACATACGGAACTTGCTGCCGGGATAAAGCTGCTCCTTAGACAAAAAAAAGCAATACTGACAGTCCAGGTTGCAGATCGCTCCAGTGGGTTTGGCCAGTAGATGAAAGGCGGGAGGCGCGTTCTTAGGGAATGTCAGCATAATCTAGTCCGCGGCATCATTGGGTCTAATTTTAGTTAAGTACACCAAAACGCACTAGCATTTCTTGTCATTAGATGCCAAAAATTACTCGTCTCGTCTATCTGGGCATGACAAAGCTTAAAAACAAATCACCTCTACTGGTAAAAGGGCTAAGAAACCTGGCATGGAATGACAAGACTAGTCTGGGAAAAGCAGGTAGCATTCAACATTCGCCAATCAATGCTAGATAGCTTCTACCATGCTGGTATGGCTCGACAACGGCATCACCGATCGTCTATAGCGATCGAAATAATGGGTGGTAGCACTTCCAGTCTTTCCCCTCATGGCTATGATCCGATCGATTACAGCATGATTGACCCTCGCATTGGAACCCTCAAACAAATCAGCTCAGTCTGACTCCTTTTGCTGGAGCCATTTTGCAGCAGCAGGGTTAGGTTCAAGTTTTCGTTTGGATTTGTCTGATCACCGCTTTTGTTGAGGTAATCCCGTCATCATGGCAACTGACTCTACTTCCAGGGCTAATTTTTCGTTAACGCAGGGAGGACCTACCGATCGAGCCTTAGAACGGATTGGATTTCCGCCTCACTTAAGTAGAAGGATTGTCATTTCCATCTTAGTGAGCTGGCTACCGCTACTAATTCTGTCTACCTTGCAGGGATTGGCGATCGGCACTACCGTCAAGATTCCCTTTCTGCTGGATATTGCCGAGCAAACTCGATTGCTCTTGGTTATGCCGTTGTTATTGGTTGCAGAACCGATTATTAACTCCTCGATCAAAGAAGCGGTCGAGCAATTCTTACATGAAGAGATTGTCTCAGAAGTAGATCTGCCAGCATTTAAAGCGGCGATTCATCAGGGAATGCGATGGAAAGAATCTGCCTGGGCAGAAGCGATTCTGGTTAGCATCATTGTGGTTTTCATGATCACTTACCTGGATGTAGTGAAATCTATTCATCTATCAACGTGGATTCTGCTTCCTTCTACCAGTAATCCTGGACGATCGCTGGCAGGCTGGTGGTATACCCTGATCAGTATGTCGCTCTATCGCTTTCTACTGTTCCGCTGGTGCTGGCGATTTATCATCTGGTCTCGCTTCCTCTGGCACGTGTCCAGACTCCGACTGCAACTCATACCGACTCATCCAGACAAAGCTGGTGGGATAGCTTTTTTGGGAGATACGCAGATCAGATTCGCCATTCTTCTCTTCTCACTGTCGGCGGTGATGGCAGCCACAATGGCTAATTTAGTCGTTTACGAACAAAAAGCTCCTCTGGAATTCAAGTCTACTGTCTTCAGTTACATTCTGTTGGTAATTATTCTGGTTTTGCTGCCGCTCTTCGCCTATACAGGCAAATTGATTAAGGTCAAGGAGCAGGGACAGCTAGAGTATTCAGTCCTTGGTATGGATTACACTAAATCATTTGAACAAAAATGGATCCGCACTGATCCCGCTATTCAAGAATCACTATTGGGAAATCGAGATGTACGATCGCTAGCAGATCTGGCTAGGAGTTTTGCAGTTGTGAGGAGCATGAACATTGTGCCCTTTGACTTTGATACTGTGAAGTTTCTCGTGCTGGCGACAATCCTACCCTTTGTGCCGTTGGTTTTGACAGTGATATCCCTCCAGGAGGTTTTGGAAAAAATGCGAGAATTCCTACTGTAGCGTGAACATTTGAACTACATAGCCAGCAGGGAGGGTTGGATAAATTGCTCCCATTGCATAGGTAGCACCCGCCGCATAGCCTGCCGAGTAAGCGTTACTAGCCGCCGCCGTATTAGCTGCTGCCGCACCTGCTCTGTAGCCGTGCCCCTGCATACCAGGAGCCGTCAGGTGCGGGTAGCCTTCCTAGGTCATTACGGACTCTATACCCGCTTAACGGTTGGAGGAACCCATCGACCGTCAAGTGCCTGAGATTTTGGCGCATACAGACGCATGGTTACACCAAGCACTCCCTCAGCTGGAGATGGCAACCAGTTCGATTCTTGATCACTACCGGGTGAATTCGCTTGAATGTAGATGTCGAGAGAGCCATCCGAGTTGTACTTCAAGTCATCCCGATCGCCGATCGCAAAGCGATTGAGTGTGTTAATCACCTGGAACCCTTCAGCGTCATACATGGTGATCGACCAAAATGCTTCTACAGGTGGGAGTTCATCCTTGGTGAAATGCAGCACATAGTTGTTTGCTCCTGCCAACGGTTTGCCATCGGCATCGGCTAAACACAACGGGTAGATTGCATCTTGAGGTTGGTTAGCTCCCAGACCCACCATTGCGACGATCGCTCGCTTGAGATAGTAGTTGCCATAAACCCCCATCGTATCGGTGTTCATCTGCCAGCCATTGACTACCCGCGCTAAAGTTGGCAACTTTTCTTGCATTAACTTCAATCCATCGACTACTGCCTGCTCCAACCCCGCTTTGATGGCAGGGGAGGCATGGTCGAAATCAAAGCTCTGCCCCGGTACAATGCCGATGCGATTGAGGCGAGCGATCGTAGACCAATCCGTGATGTGGGGTGGGTTGAGTTTGAGCAATTCTGCCCCATAGCTGAAGTACTGCGCCGCCGGCATGGTGTTGACTTGAACTAGAGGCGGTGTTTTCATATCCACTGTAGGATCGATCGCCGCGATCGGTTCCCAGGATTGTCCCCATGCAGACAAGGGGGTGATTCGATAACCGTCCTGCACCTGATTCACTGCTGCATAATCTTTTGGTCCATTGGTTTGGGTCCGACCGATAACCCAGACATAGGAAGTAGGTGACTCAATCGGTTGCACACCTTCAGGTAGAGTGCCTTGCCATCCTTTCGGAATCACGCCAAAATGGGCAGCACTCGTTCCAGTGGTACGTTTACCAGGAACTGCGAATACATCAGACCACAGATCCAGCATAGGTAGCAGGTAGTAGCGATCGTGGGTATCTGGTGCAGACACAATCATTGGTTCCTGGGTCAGATCGAGCCATGCTGAGGAATAGAGTGTGTCAAAGTTTGGGCGCACCACTTCACGAAAATCGGCAGGCGGAAAAGCTCGCAAGTGATGAAAGGCATTCATCGGGCCCATGCCCGGTTTAGTGCCAGGGGCATAGTTGGTTGTTACCCGACGGGTTACATCCATTGAGATCAGCGAATAAAAGTAATGGTAGGCTTCAATGCCGATCTCGTAGGCTTCTGTTTGACTCAGCGTTTGATTGCTCATTGGTTTAACTCCTAGGCTATGTTGAATCTGGTCTATTCCCACCCCTGATCGGCAGGCTGATATGGACTACCGATCGCTAAATAAGCTTACTGACGTGCCATTGCAACCCTCAGGCGTTCTTCCGGATCGATAAAGTGGTCGTGGTCATCTTTGCCCACGTCGAGTTGCACCCAGTGGATTTTGCCTGTGAACTTGCTGCCATGAGCGGTATAGTCGGGGGTGACACAGGTGCCAGATTCGTAGCCAATGTCGGTGGTTTCGTCGGCTGAGAAAATCATTGGTTGAGTTGCTTCCACCCGTCCTGTACCCACAGATTGTCCGTTGTGATAGAGGGTGACATTGCCCCCCTTCGCCAAGCCACCGCCATCGTAGGCAAACTCCATCCGTACCTGGTGCTTCCCTGAAGGAATGGGAACTGTGGCTTCCGTAGAAAACTCGTGGATGCCCAGTACGTTGTAGGTAAACTTGAGCTTGCCGTCTTTGGTGTAAACACTCCAGCCACCGAATCTGCCACCCTGAGCAATGATCACGCCGTTGACAGGCTGGTTTTTCACCTCAATCTCAGCTGTGATAGAGAAAGATTTGTTTTTGATGTTGATGACGCTGTTTTCTGATAGCCGTCCCATCCCCGCAAAAAAGATTTGCGAGTTTCCTCGAATCAAGGATGGTCGTCCTGCGGTTGTTGGATCGATCCGTTCAGTCTGGCGATCGTCCAGGGGTAAGACGTTATACTTCACGGCTTCAATCAAAAACTGACGTTGCAATTGGTGTAACTTCTCCGGCATCTGCTCAGCCAGGTTATGAGCCTGGGACCAGTCCTTACTGCCGTCATACAGTTCCCATACGTCTTCATCAAAGGGCAGCATTTTTTGCCCCACCATGACCCAGGGAGTCCGGTGCTTGGTAATTGCACTCCACCCTTTGTAGTAGATGCCCCGATTGCCAAACATCTCAAAGTACTGGACATTATGCTGTTCCGGGGCATTGGCATCATTGAAGCTATACGCCATGCTAGTGCCTTCGTAAGGGCTTTGCAGTACCCCGTTCACCATGGTTGGCTCAGGAATTCCAGCCACTTCTAGCACCGTGGGAGCCACATCAATCACATGGCTGAATTGATGCCGGATCCCACCTTTTTCCTGAATAGTGTTGGGATAGCGGACGATCGTGCCATTACGAGTGCCGCCCCAGTGGGAAGCGACTTGCTTCGTCCATTGGTAAGGCGTGTCCATTGCCCACGCCCAGCCCACAGCATAGTGGTTATAGGAATCGGGGGAACCGAAGTCTTCTAATTTCGACAGCATGAACTCTGGGGTTTCCAGAGCCGCCATCCCGTTAAAATTTGCCATTTCGTTGAATGCGCCCTGAAGGGTGCCTTCGGCAGACGCACCGTTGTCGCCCACGATCACGTAAACCAGGGTGTCATCGAGGATTTCCAGATCTTCCAGGGTCGAGATCAGCCGCCCAATGTGGTAATCAGTATGCTCCAGGAAGGCGGCATATACTTCCATTTCTCGTTCCAGCACGGGCTTTAATTTGGGATCCATCTCATCCCAGGCAGGAATTTCCGCATGGCGTGGTGTCAGGTCAGCATCTGCTCCAATTACGCCTAGTTGCTTCTGTTTGGCAAAGGTAATTTCGCGCTGTTTGTCCCAGCCGTGGGCAAACTTGCCCTTGTACTTCTCGATCCACGCCTTCGGCACATGGTGAGGCGCGTGAGTAGCACCAGGAGCAAAGTACATGAAGAAGGGTTTATCGGTCATCAAGGCTTTCTGCTGGCTTACCCAGGCGATCGCTTTATCTGCCAGATCTTCCGTCAAGTGATAGCCTGCTTCTGGGGTCGCTGGAGGCTCGATCGGGGTCGTCCCCTCGTACAATGCCGGATCCCATTGATTGTTCTCACCACCGATGAAGCCATAAAAATATTCAAATCCGCCCCCTCCTGTAGGCCAACCATCAAACGGACCCATTGGACTACTTTGCCATACGGGCACTTCATGGCATTTGCCGAACATTGAGGTTGAGTAGCCGTTTAACTTTAACGTCAAGGCGAGGGGGGCTTTGGTGTTAGGGCGCACGGAGTTTTGACCGGGAGCCGCCGTAGCCGTTTCGGTGATGTTCCCCATCCCGACAGAGTGATGGTTACGTCCAGTCAATAACGCTTGCCGAGTTGGAGCACAGAGGGCGGTTGTATGAAAGCGCGTATATTTCAGTCCCTCGGATGCCAGTTTTTCGAAGGTGGGGGTGTGGCAAGGTCCCCCAAAGGCGCTGGAAGCCCCAAATCCGACATCATCGAGTAGGACAATTAGCACATTGGGTGCACCAGCTGGGGGGCGGAGGTCGCGAATTGGTGGGTAGTGGGTATCTGGATCTTTAGCATCGTAGGTGGTTAAGCCGAAATGTGCCTGATCAGGAATGGGGAGAATCTGACGTTGAACCCGATCTGTTTGTGTCATGGGTAACCTCATTGAGGAGACAATAGACCTGAAACTACCAAAGGCTGTTTAACAATAGTGGAGATTTTTATCAGGTTAGAGATTGCTTTCATTCACAATCATGCCTAGCGCCTCTACAACTAGGCTGCGCTTACGCCAAATGGTATAAGGAATGGTGACGATCGCAGTGACTAAAGCATAAGTAATTAGTGTGTTGATAATGCCGCCTTTAACATAGTCCAGGTTAGGGAAATTTAGGGTGACGAGAAGAATGGCTAGACCTGCATTACGAGTTGATGTGGCATAGGCGAGAGCCGTTCGAGTTCCTGGATCAGGACCACCCAGTAGATGCCCACATACCAGCGAGGCAAGACTCAGAAGACCGATCGCCAGATAAGCGGCAACTCCAGCATTAAGAACGTCATCCAGGGTAACGACAAGCAGAACGATCGCAACCAGTAGCAGCAAGAGTGAGGCAATCTTATTGGCAGGTTCTAGTAGCTCATCTGCCAATTTCGGTACATATTGAGCTAGTAAAACCCCTAACCCCATTGGTAATATCTGCGCAAAAAAGATTTGATTGGCAATCTCCTGCGGTGACAACCAGGCTTGATTGGGAAAGAACTGAGCCAAAATCAACGCGGTTACGGGCACGGTGATGATGGCTAGAAGGCTGATTGTAAATTGTAAGCTACCAATAAACTGAGGATGTCCGCCGGCTTTCAGGCTCTTAACCGGAATCATCGGCGCACCCGGACAAGTAAACATTGCTCCAATGCCAATGCGTTGTGCGACCGTCAACCCAGGAATGAATACGACAAGTACACCTAATATTGGCACCGCAATTAACACCGAAAATAGCGATCGCACTAACAGAGATGGTTGCTGCCATAACCAAACCACATCCCTAAATGTCCAGTGCAGCCCCATTGAAAACATCAATGCAAAAAGAGTTAACTTGGCATAATTGACGAATATTTTTCTGACTAACTCGCGAGTAGGATTGATAGGCTCAGCTTGCTCAGAGATGCCAGAGATTTTGCGAGCCACTTCGACCTGGTTACTCCCCTGCTGGTAAGCAATCCGTCCACCCTTGAAAATAGTTAGATCAGAAGCACCTAGTGGGCTGATAGTGACGATATATTGTTGATCTACGATCGTCGCTACATATTTGGTTGGATCCTTTTTAGGGTTACCCGCTCGAGTAATCGAAACAGGAACTTTTTGTAGTGGTTGAACTTGCTTCGTTTTGTCATAAATATTGATATAAGCCTGTTCTCCTTCTTTAAACACTCTTACCGCATAGCGATCGTTTTGAAATAACAACGCTGTATCTGAGGTGGAAATGCTTGGTGCTGAGATCGCGGTGGGTTGAGCATCATGGGGAACTGGAGATTGCGCAATTAACTCATGAGCATGACTAGTCTGATTGATAGCAGAATCAGGATTCGCGATCGCAAACGAGGGGATTTCAAGTAAATTCAAGCCTACGATCGTGAGCAACGTGAAAATTGCTAGAGCCCCAAAAGACATGGTTCTAACCAATCTTTTTGGCATGAGATAGGGTTTGAATGGCAACATAAAATTTGTAAATAATTAAACCAGAAGCAGCAAAATCTAGAATTATTAACTTATTGGAACTAATTCCAAAAAGTCCTAATTAGTACAGATTTTAAGTTTGCAGGAGTAGATCTGAAATCACTGCTCAAAGCGCTAGAGCTGGCGATATGACCGGTCTAAATGATTGATGAACTTAAGCAACTTGGAAAATTAAGACTACAAGACTGGCTCACATCCAAAGCCCATCCAATTCTTGAATAAGCCCAGTTCAAGTTCTTGTCATTTCATGCCAAAACCGTAAGCAGATATTTTCAACGGGCACGATATTTTTACGACTTATTGCAGTTTCTTGTCAGTTCACGCCAATTTGGTTTTTTTGGTGTAAAAAGGAAATTTTATTGCGTGTCTGCGATCTATCCAATTAAATATCTTGCTTGAAGACAGATAATGTATCGGTCTTTGTAAATACTGTGATGCAAACTATCTCTCTTGTGCAGGCGGGTGACTCTGTGTTGCCACTCGTCGGGTTTCTCGATCGAATTGAAGTAACTACTGAGCGGTCTTTCAGCTATTTAACAACACCTGCTCTCTCTGACTATACAGAAGAACCTTTGCCGTCAAGCATCTCCGCTACCCAGGTGGCTGATTCACTGCGCCAACTCATCCGGCGCCTTTTGCCTGAAGGTTATCCCAGTCTTACCCTTGCCGCAGAAGCGTTTGGGCTAAGCATTCGCACGTTCCAACGGCGTTTAAAAGATCACAATCTTAATTACTCGCAATTGGTTGAACAAGTCCGATTGGAGCAATCTCTACAGTTGCTGCAAGACCCAACGCGTCAGTTGATTGATATTGCGTTTGACTTAGGCTATATGGATGCCGCCAATTTTTCCAGGGCATTTAAGCGCTGGACAGGCATTTCACCTCGTCAGTTTCGTGGCTTGTGTGGGAGGCTAGAAAAAGTGATTGGCGTTCAATGACAAGAAAAAACTAACTATCTTTGCTGCAATGAACTAGATAGTCAATTCTTATGCTCAAGAATTGCCATGACCTACATTCCCTTGATCCGGGCAAATGTGATGCATGGAGTGATTGCTCTACTTCAGCAGCTAGATGCACCCACTGAACGTCTGCTGGCAGAAGCCAAATTACCGCTTTCTGTCCTGCATGAGCCAGAAGCATTGCTTCCCCTGCAACAGGTATTGCAATTTGTTGAACATGCAGCGCTCACGATGGGTCTAGAACAGTTTGGTTTGTTGGCTGGACAACAGACTCAAATTGCTCATCTAGGGGCGTTAGGACGGTTACTTTGTCACTCACCCACCCTCCAAGTGGCGATTCACACTCTCATCTGTTTAATGCTTCGCTACAATTCTGGCGATCGCATTTGGTTAAAGCCACAAGGAGAAATAGTTTGGTTATGCCGCCACTTTACCAACGAGCTAGAACATCGTTATCCCCAAGCTGTGCAAGGTTCTGTCATGGGCTTGATTCAGCTGATTCAATTGGCAGCAGGTTCTCAGTGGCAACCTACCGAAATTCACCTGGCAACCCCTCCCACCCAAGGCTTTGCTCAGATGGCTTGGCTTGCCAATACCAAAATTTTGTTTAATCAAGACGCCACCGCGATCGCAGTGCCTAAACTGCTTTTGAGCTTACCGTTACAGAATCCTCAGCCGTATGGGAAGCCACAATGGGATCAAGATTATGAAATCCTGCGTTCATCGGCGCCAGCAACCAATTTCCCAGAATCTCTAAAACAAATTATTGGAGTTCACTTAAAACAGGGATATCCCAATATTCAAGCGATCGCCAAAATTCTTGGAGTTAGTGTTCGAAGTTTCCAACGCCACCTGCATCAAGCAAATTTGACCTATTCGCAATTGATTGAACAAGTTCGGTTTGAACACTCAGTTCAACTCTTGAGTGACCCTACCAATAAGGTCGCTGATATTGCGGCTGAACTCGGTTACAAAGATGCGGGAAATTTTGCCAGAGCCTTCAAGCGCTGGACAGGTATATCGCCTAAAACTTACTCAATGCATTATCTCAAAACGTTATTTTGAGGCAATATCAAGGAAGAGTCAGAGCCGGTTAATCCCCCATTAACCCTTTAAAGGCATTATTTGGCTAAACCCGGCCTGACTCAATATCACTTATCACTAGTCTTACCAGATTAGTGGTGATGGTGACCATGTCCATGATGGTGATCATGATCATGATGATGACCATGGGAATGATGGTCGTGGTGATGATGGGTGCGAGCCAGGCTGGGATTGACAACCCGTGCCTGTTCTGACAACAAGGCTTCAATTTGGGGGTGTGCCCATTCTGCGACCATTTGCAGAAATTCTGGATGATCATTGACACATTCCATCTGCACATATCGCACATGGGGATAGCGCTGTTGCAAGGCATGAATGATGTGATCCACATCCAGTAGCGTTTCATGGTTTTCGGTAGCAAAGCCGATCGGCATCATGACGATCGCGGTCGCTCCGAGTTCAATCAAGTTACGAGCCGCTAGGTCGGCATTCGGCTGTGTCCATTCAATCAGAGGGGTTTGGTGATTTAGCCAACCGACTGAAATCAACGGATACTTGTGAATCAAGCGTTCTCGCACCAAATCGTACAATTTCTGGCTTTCATCGATCCCCGAGGTAAACCCTTTGGCTTTATGCGGACAACCGTGATTCATCAGCACAATGCCGGTTTGCGACGGTAAATGGGCGACTGCCAAATCCGCTTGAATTTTCTCTTCAACTAACTTCGCCATCAAGTCAATGTAGGCAGGTTCGTTGTAGAACGACGGAATATAACGTGTGCCCTTTAGCCAATGCTCACCGCCATCACTTAAATGAGCCAGAGCTTTATTGACCTGTTCTACGGCGATGCCACTGGTGAAAATCGAATCGACCACCAATAAGGGATAGATCAGTAACTTATCGAACCCAGCCGTTTTAATTTCGGCAATCACTTGTTCGGGTAGAAAGGGTTTGCAGAAGTTAAAGGCTTTGAATACTTGGACTCGCTCGCCCCACTGGGCTTGCAAACAGGCTTCCAGTCCTGCCCGTTGCCGTTCAAAAATAGCATTGTGGGGAGAAATGAAGTTACCATGCTGGTGACTCCACTCATGTAAATCAAATACAGCTAATAATTTAGCTAATGGTGGATAAATCCAGGTGGGAACGGGCGCAAATTTCGCCGTTAATAGATTTAAGGCTTGTTCATTGTAATTGGCAAAATCTTCATAGCTTTCGACTTCACCGTAACCCATCAGTAGGACGGCAACGCGATCGGATGCGGTAGATGGGTCGGAAGTGTGTTGGAGCCGTTCAGGAGTAACAACCACGTTGAATGCCTCACTTGATATGATCTGCGCTTAGTTCGCCTGAATGACGCAGTGCGAAAAGCGCAACTAAAGTTTTCTACAGCTAATGAGATAATTCTCAGCCTTTGACTGCTGACATTCTAAACTAATATCCCCTCTAGGGGGATAGGGAAACGTCGTCCGAAACGAAGGAGAATATTAAAATTGCTCTAAATAAAAATAGCGGTGAATAGTTCGCTATACACTCGCTGCAAATCGTTTAACTGGTAATGGGCATTTAATCCACTAGGATTGGGCAATACCCAAATCATTGTTTGATGCCATTGCTCATGCTGATCACCTATTACTGCCTTAGGACGATTGAAGGCGACTCGATAAGCACTAATCCCCAAGACCGCTAATACCTGCGGCTGATAGGTTTGCAACGTTGTCATTAATTGGCGTTGACCTTCAATCAATGCTTCTGGTTTTAGCTCGTCTGCGCGAGCGGTGGCATGAGGCACAATATTTGTCAGTCCGTACCCTAGTTCTAACAAGCTTTGATCTTCAAAGGGACTGTAACACCGATCGGTAAAACCTGCGGCATGAAGCGATCGCCAAAAGCGATTGCCCGGACGAGCAAAGTGATGCCCAACCGCAGCGCTGTAAAGGCTGGGATTAATGCCACAAAATAGAACCCGTAGATTAGGCGCAATCACATCTGGCACCGTTTGACCATAAGCGGCATGAATTTCGGCAGATGTGGGTTTTGGATGCACAGTAAATTACACGGCTTCTGGATTTAGATCGATCATCCGGCGAGTTGTATAAGTTCCTACCGGGCTCCAGAGCAGATAGGGGAGCAGTAACAAAGCGGCTGCAATGGATTGTTGTCCTACGATCGCGGCTAGCACGATTCCCAATGACAACTCCCAAGCCACCCAAAAACGTGCCGATCGCCAAACTCCGCGATCGTAAAGTAACGGGAATATAGGCAACTGTCACGATTTCTACCAACAGGTAGAGTCCCATCCATATCCAGGTTTTAAGACTACCGGGTTCATTGTGCCAAACTAACCCTGCTGACCAAGCCCCACACACGAACGCAATCGTCCAAATCAATGGGATGGCAGGTTCAAAGAATAACCACTTGGGTCGATCAAGGTTGGCTGCCCAAGGAATATCGCGTGGTCTAAACAGGAAACTGCCAAAGGCAACTAGAGTAGTGATGCCACCAATGATTAGCCAGGAGTTCAACATCTTTGTTTTCTGCCAACTCACCTTGTTAACGGTAACAATCTGCGTTAGCCTCAACATCCGTCATAAGGACAGGTGGTAGTGTGGGATGAAAGCAAACCGTTACCCAGCACAGCGGTTAATTTAAGCTTGGTTGGAGGCAAGTGCCATTAGAGTAGGTTTTAGTTTCGTTCTGGTCTCAGTTCCTGTTACATTATGACGATCGTGATTTGCCCCGGCATCCATGACCCTGCTTTAACTTCAGCTTTTTTAGCTGGAGTCACCAGTCAATTGCAGCCATGCCAAAATTGGCGTACTGAACCTTTAGTTGTACCCACTCAAACGTATCCAGCCTTTTCCAGTCCGCATATTCTAGGCTGTCTTCACGATCGCTTCGGTTTAAATACTCATGATGTTACTAAACCTTTAGCCCTGGTATTGATTGGCTTCAGTGCAGGAGTCGTTGGCGCGATCGGGGCAGCGTGGGGTTGGCAGGCGATCGGGGGTCAGGTGAAAGCGCTCATTGCTTTGGATGGTTGGGGTGTACCACTCGTGGGCAATTTTACTATACATCGGCTCAGCCATGACCACTTTACTCACTGGAGTTCTGGGATTTTGGGTCAGAGTACAGGCGATAGTTTTTATGCTGATCCGGGGGTAGAGCATTTAGCCCTGTGGCGATCGCCGCAAGCTACTTGTGGCTGGCGAATTTCAACCCAGACCTTACCAGATCCGGTACGCACAACAGCGGCTCAGTTTCTGACCGATTTACTCCACCACTATGATGAAATTATTGACGTAGCTGTATGAAAACTTTGGGTATTCATCACATTGCGATCATTTGCTCTAACTATGTCCGCTCTAAACACTTCTATGTTGAATTACTAGGGTTTCCAGTGATTCAGGAGACCTATCGGGCTGAGCGGGATTCCTACAAACTTGATTTGCAAATAGACGATCGCACTCAAATTGAACTATTCTCCTTTCCCGTTCCGCCCCTCCGCCCCAATTCACCAGAGGCTTGTGGTTTAAGACATCTTGCCTTTGCTGTTGCCGATCTTGATGTAACAGTAGCTGAACTGATTAGCAAAGAAATTGCAGTAGAACCAATTCGCCTGGATGAATTAACTGGTAGACGATTTACCTTCTTTAAAGACCCAGATGGCTTACCGTTAGAACTCTATGAGGCAGGATAATCTACTGCTTTTGACCATATAAAATAGCCGCATGATGCTCTATATGATCGGCAATAAAGGTGGCAATAAAGTAATAACTATGGTCGTATCTAGGCTGTATTCGTAACGTTAATGGTTGTCCAGCCTGGTGACAGGCTTGCTCAAATACATGTGGCATTAGTTGGGCGTCCAAAAACTGATCAGCAGAACCTTGATCAATTAAGATTGGCTGCGGTAATTGCTGGTGCAATACCAGTTCACTGGCATCATAAGCGTTCCAGGTTGTTAAATCGGTTCCCAGGTATTGGGTAAACACATGTTGTCCCCAAGGACATTGACTAGGAGCACAGATCGGGGCAAAAGCAGATACCGATCGATACTGGTGAGGATTACGTAAGGCACAGATCAAGGCGCCATGCCCACCCATAGAATGACCAAAGATGCCTTGACATACCTGTTCCCTACCCTCTACTCGATCGCGACGCACTGGAAAATGCGCTGCAATCAAGTCAGGTAGTTCTTTTACGACATAGCTATACATCTGATAGTACTGATTCCAGGGCGCGATCATGGCATCTATATAAAACCCGGCTCCACTCCCTAACGTCCAATCATCATCTTCCCCCGGAATGCCCGTATCTCTGGGGCTGGTATCAGGTACAACCAGCATTAATCCATGCTCAGCCGCATATCGTTGCGCTCCTGCTTTCGCCATGAAGTTTTCTTGGGTGCAGGTGAGACCGGACAAAAAATAGAGGACGGGTACAGGCTCTAAAGCCGCTTGGGGAGGCAGATAAACTGCCAACTTCATCTCACTATTACAGGCTTGCGAGAGATGGCTATAGAAGCCTAATGTGCCGCCGAAACAAGTATGTTCACTTAACAACTTAGGTGAGTTAGACATCAGCGATCGCGCTCATAGGTAGCAATCCAGGAATCATAGCAGATCAACAAGCAACAGAAGCCAGATGCCATGATGGCTCTGACTTCTATGTAAAGCCTCTCTTAACAAAAAGACTTTAACGATTAGTGTTGATGTTGTTGAATTGCCGCGATCGCTTGTTCAACAATCCTCACACCTTGAACTTTGTCCTGTTCCAGACATAAATCTCTGGCTCGATACATGTGATCGAGGGCTTGTTCCACATTACCTTGGTTGTTAAAAGCAACTCCAAGATTGTAGTAAGTTTCAGCAGATTCTGGCATCACATCCAGAACTTCCTGAAACTCATCGATCGCTTGCTCAAATTCCCCTTTTCGCCCCAATGTTAAACCGAGGTGATAGTGAGTCTGCGCCAGGACATCGACAATATGGGGCTGGGTGGATAGCAGATTGGTCGGTGGGGTGACTGCATTAGATTGTGTTAATTGTTCAGCTGGTTGCATATCTTCTACTAGCTGATTTTGCTCGGAATGATCGCGGTCTGGAGCCACTGCTTTGACTTGCTCGATCGTGTCTTCAGTAATCGATTTGACCTGTTCAACCGTGTCTTTAACAGTGCCTTTCACGGTATGAGCGATCGATGCAGCCGTTTCACTATGGCTAGCCTCTTGACCCAGCGCAGCTCCTGCTACACTCCCAACAACAGCCCCGATCGTAGCTCCAACTCGACCACCTACAGTATGTTTACCGATCAAATGACCAATGACTGCCCCGGTGATCCCTCCACTCGCTGCCGCTGTTAAAGTAGCCACTGGTTCCGAGATTGTTTGGGGTTCAGTGGAATCTTCAGTTGGAGAGTGAATTGCTTCCTGACTAAGCTCCTGATCTATTTCCGCGTTGTCAAAGTGAGTTTGGTTGTTATTCATGATAGTCATCCTTATATAATTGTTTGATTACCCGTAGATAGTGCTCCGGTTTTCTTTCAATCCTGATAGGTAATAGTTTGCCAAAATTACATTCAGAGCTAAGTTTTCAGAATTTTTTGTTATGTGACTCTTACACTATAATCAGAGTTTTGATTTTCTAAAGATTATCTACTTCTGATAGTTAAGGTAAGAGCAATTTTTTGCTCTAATTCAATCAGTAATAGGTTTACCTACTTAGCCCCTCAAGAGATTACTATGAGATAGAGTGAATTATCAATTTGCCTTAGTTTAATCCTTGGGATACGATTTAGCATTTAGCTTAGGAAAGACTCTATTCACTCCCTGGATCAATCGTTAGTTTGAGAAATGGATTTAGCTTGCGATCGCACGCCTATTCCCTCCTTAGCAAGAGACTAAAATCAGTCGCTCTAACTATCATTTGTATGACACTGAATCTGTAGTGTTAAACCGTAATTAACCTATAGGGAGAGAATCATGACATTTAGATACCGCTGGAAGAATGGTGCTCCTCCCACGCGTGATCAGGCAGCCCGCAATGCCAATCTGCTGGATGAAAATCAGTTCACTCACCCTAACGATCAACAAATTGCGGAAGAAGCCGCTCGAAAATATCTTGGTGTACCGGCGCAAATTCCAGATGATAGTAAGCCTGTGTTACCTCAAGCGGCTCCTCCGCCTCAATAACTTTCAAGGGAGAATTTAGTCCTTTGATTCACCGACTATAGTTGAGTTGTAAGCTATGCAACTGTAGTCGGACTTTTGTTGCTCGTCTGACACTGATCAATAGCTTCCGGCGGCGTTTATAGTGAAAGTTGTCAATTCATTCAACCGAATTAACCAACTTGAAGGAGCGCCTGTGACTACTGAAGCCAACCTGCATGGAGCGATGCCGCCGAGTGAGTCTTTGCCTGATGTTGCAACCGATTCATGGCAAGTAGGAACCGAGGAAACGTTCCAATGGACAAAACAGTGGTATCCGATCGCTGTGATTGAATTTCTTGATCCCTCTCGACCCCAGGCGCTGCAATTACTGGGCAAGGATTTAGTCATATGGCGCGATAGTGCAAAGCAATGGCACTGCTTTGCGGATGCCTGCCCCCATCGGCTAGCGCCATTATCGGAAGGGCGAGTGGAACCCGACGGTACATTGCTGTGTGCTTACCATGCTTGGCGCTTTGATGCTCAGGGGCGTTGTGTTCGCATCCCTCAGTCCAAAGATGCTCAAACGGAAGCTAGCCATTGTGCAAATCCCAAATCTTGTGCCCAGGTTTATCCGACTCAAGAACGACAGGGACTTTTATGGGTGTGGGCAGAGTCCGGTGATGCGGCTCAACTTGAGAGCCAAACCCGTTCTCCCCGGTTGATTCCAGAGCTAGAGGTAGAGTCCGATCACATCGTTAAGCTATTTTGGAATATTCGAGATCTCCCCTATGGGTGGGATTTTTTCATGGAAAATGTGGCAGATCCAGCCCATGTTCCGGTTTCTCATCATGGCATGATGGGCAGTCGCTACCAGGATGCTCAATATTACGACATGATCCGCATGGGCGAAATGTCTACCCAGGATGGAGTTGTTTATGCCACGACACCTACTCCACCAGCGATCGCGGCAGCCATTCGGGAGTTTAGACCACCGTGTTTAATGAAGATTATTTCTACCTTTACGGATGGAGGGCAACTTATTCTAGTGCTGTATGCCACTCCCACTCGTCCAGGTTGGTGTCGTCATATTGGTTGTCAAATTTTAGTTAAAAATCAAGCTGGGAAAACGCCTAAAGGGTTAGCTTTTTTTGCTTTGCCGATGCCAGCTTGGTTAGGGCATGTGTTGGCCTCTTTGTTTCTACATCAAGATCTGGTGTTTCTGCATTATCAAGAAAAAACGCTGGCTAAACGTAATCCTGATCACTGGTTAAGTGCTGTCTTTACGCCAAATCCGCAAGACAAGATGGTGATTGCTTTACGCCAGTGGTTGAAAAATCGCGCTGGCGGTGGTATTCCTTGGGATACTGCTTGTCATCCAGAGTTACCACCTGCTGAAATGGACAAGCAACGGTTGTTTGATGTCTGGACCACTCATACGAAACATTGCCATGCTTGCCAAAATGCGCTGACAACAATTAATCGCTGGCAGGTGATTGCTTACGGTGCAGCGATCGTTTGTTTGATTTTGGCACTGATGTTAGATGCACGAGCGATCGCCCTGCAAAGTCAGGTTAATTCGTCACCACTGACTATGACGCCACCTACTGGATTCTGGTGGGCAATGGTTAGTGGCATTCTGTTTGTAATCATTGGTTATCTTTTGAAAAAACTTAGTCGGCTCTTTTATCTCTATGAATTTGAACATGCTCAGAATGATTAAGTTCGAGTAGTTCTGTCCAATTAGACTTGAATTTTTCCTAAAGAGCGCATAAAGTCCTCACCCTTCATATTGCCTGGCTATTAGCTAATGGATGTTCCAGCACAATGTCTATTTTTTGTATTGAGCGCTACCAATATCCTTTGTCTAAAATCTCTTCTTAGGGAGGAAGCTAGAGCCTAACCGGGTAGTTATCGTAACTTAACAGCGATCGCCTTTAAGAGGAACACGATGAAGTCATTAAATGTTACCAAAATAATTTGGACAAGTGCTTGTGCGGTTAGCTTTGCAGTTTTATCGCCAGCTTTATTGGCTGTTGCTCAAACTGGCGGAACTACCGGCGGAGCTACAGATACTACTACTTCTCCGGGTACAACCGGTGGAACTACCACTACTGGTACTGACAGCACTGGTAGTACTGGTACAACCACCTCTCCCACGGATACAACTGGGACAAGCACTGGGACGACTGGCACTGGTACTGGGACAACTACGGATACGACTGGAACAACAACAGCTCCAGGTGATGCTACAGGAACGACGACCTCACCTAGTGGTGCAAGTGGCACAACCACTGCTCCTACAGATACTACAGGGACGACGACTTCTCCTAGTGGCACAAGTGCCTCACCTTACAGCACTTCTCCTGGTAGCACAACTGTTCAAGGTGCAGATACCCGAGGCGATCGAGACTTTGACTGGGGCTGGCTAGGGTTGCTGGGCTTAATTGGACTGGCCGGGTTAGCACGCAAACCAGAACAACGTACAGTGTATGAGAATCCAGATGTGACGACTCGTACGGGAACACGCTAGTTCTTATGAGTTTAGAGTGGGTTGAAGCAATTCAGTCATCGGAGAGATGGCAGTTGATCAACCCACTAACCAGTGAACTAATCGTTTGCGATCGAACTCTAACAAAATTTCTTATAGGAGACTAGCCATGACGACGGATGACGCGTCTGCTCAAGCCAAAGCGGAACTTGAAGAAGTGGCGGACAATGCAGGGGCGCGAACGGCAGCCGTTCGTGCTAATCCTAAAATCTCTTTAGAGGAAGCAGCCAATGCAGCGGCTGGAGAAGGTCCAAACGCTTCTGGGGATTCAGCTCCTAGCGATACTGAATTTCATATTCCCAGTACTTCTGAACCCTTTGCTACTGATATTCCTACAGCGAATGCGCCTGATCCAAAAGTGGCTAATTCTGACAATCCAAATGCTGCGACCTAACTGGTCGATCGCAAGCAACCCTGATTTAGAAACAGGATACTCATAGCGCTTTCTAAAACTTGTGCAACTGTAATGCTGTCTAAGTTTACAGATTGATGCGTAGGAGTTACTGCAATGAGATGGCGATGTCTGCTCTGAAGGGTTGAATGTAATGCTCCCCAAGTAAGCGGATCAGTATGACCAAATAGGGTCACTGTAGGAATCTGACGAGCATAGGCAATGTGGGCAGGTCCCGAATCATTCGTGATCAGAACTGATAGTCGATCGAGGACTGCTCCCAACACAGGTAATGATGTTTTTCCAGCTAAATTCACTGCTCCTTGACCAATGCCCTGAGTTACCTGGTCGGCTAATTGCCACGATTCCTGATTACCAACAACGACTACCGTACCCTGACACTGCTGCTGCAATGCCCGACCCACTTGAATAAACCGATCGGTTGACCACTGTTTATTCATATCTCCAGCCGCTGGATGTAGCCCGATTAAGGGTAACTTTAACTGGGCTAAGAGACTCTCTGCAACGTGGTGATCTGCCAACTCCAAGGGAAATTCTAATTGTTCACCTCTACTGGGAACGCCGAGAAAATTAATTAATGCCAACACTCGACGAATTTCATGCAGATTTTCTGGCATTGCCAAGGCGGCATCTAAGCAACCAGCGGTATCACCGGGACGAATAAATCCAGTGGTTTTTTGTGCCCCTAACATTAGCGTTAGGGGATTGGCATATACGCCTGAACCATGCATTTGAATTGCCAGGTCAAAGTTTTCTGCTTGCATCTGGTGAAAGAAATCTAAGGTGCGATCTGCCGCAAAAAACTGTTCTGCCATGCCTGGAAAACCAGGAAAGGGAATCAGGCGATCGAGATAGGGCGATCGTGCAACCAACTCTGCCACAAAGGGCATGGCTATTAGACTAATTTCTGCTTGAGGTAGGGCTTGGCGTAAGGCACGGAAGGCTGGAGTGGCACAAACAAAATCTCCAATTCGCGAGGCTCTTACCAGTACTACTTTTTGAGGTGTTTCAGGTAAGCGATCGAGTAAGCCCGGTAGAAACGGATCGTTCATGCTCAAACTTCCAACGTTTCTGGAGCATAGCGAGCAATCATTTCTGGCAACAGATCTAAAGCATGACCATCCACTGTTCCCTGCGAATTGAGGACCGTCGATGGCACTTCGGCATGATAAGTCCCAGAGGGCATAATGGCACAGCCACCCCAACGACGCATTAATAGGTTTTGCACTAGCACTTCTTCCCCCGAGTGATAGCGGGGTAAGCGCTCCCAAAAGGAGAAGCCCCCAACCTGCAATAATTTCGATCGCTCATACAAGATACAGCAGGCGACCCAAGCAATTTTATACCGCCGAAATTCTCCTGGTGCTAAGGTTTGGCTAACATGATATAAGTTAGCGGCGCGATGCAGATGAAATCGTTCCCATATGGGTGAATCTGGCTGCACTATTTCTGGGGTAACCGCTCCCTGCCAAAACTCGACCGGCTGTTGCTGAGGGCGAATATCAGCTCGATAAGATAATCCAGTCGGGAAGGCTCCCACAAATCCACATTGCTCTGTTTGTAGGGTTGTGAGTAACCGCTCTACAACCCAGGGTTCCATGAATACATCATCATCTAGATATAGCACTGCATCTGCTCTAGCCTGCTGGAGTAGAAACTCTCGCTGTTCCGCAATTCCTTGTGAGGGTAGACGATGATAATAGGAATGAGTACCACCACGACTATCAATGATGCGGAGCAAGGTTTGAATTACTGGTGAGTTGATCACAGGCTCCAGACTTTGATCTGCCAAAATCACATGGAGATCAGTCAAGCTTTGAGTTGCAACACCGGAAAGGGTAAAAATTAGGGATGACAACCGATCGCAAGTTGGTAGCAAAATATCAACGATCGCCATCTATACCTCCAGGTTTGCGAGCAACAATTAACTGTCCTCCACCAGGTGCTGGAGCGGCTAGATCAATGCCAGCGAGACGATGAGCCAGAGCATCAATGACCGAGGTTGGGAGTTGTCGCCAAATTCGACCAAAGGCGCGCTGTTGCCCAAACCGAATTTGTTGTAATAGCTCTAATCCATCCCATAAACTCACCCATTCTCGCCGTAAATAGGGACGGACAGACTCTACTCGTAAGCCAACCTGCTCTAATTTAGTTTGCCAACGATCGCTTGACCAGAGGTTGAGATGGCACAACTGTTGATTGCGCCAGTGGGCATATCGGCGAGAGGGTAAGGCTAACCACTGGCTGAATGCCGCTGTCGGTGTAGTAAAAATTAATTTGCCACCTGGTTTTAGAATCCTGACAACGGCGGTGAGCGCCGCATCTAGATTTGGAATATGTTCCAAAACTGAATTACTGACTACTGTAGCAATACTGGATTCCGGTATGGGAGCCGTTTCGATGGGGCAGGTGAAGAAATGCTGATAGAGTTCTTGTTGTAAGGCTTGTTTCACCGCGATCACATCAGGTTCAACAGCGATCTCAACTTGGGGTAAAACCATTGCTGTAACTAACCCATCCCCACCGCCTAAATCTAATACGGGAGGCTCAAAGCGTTGTTCGCGTAACGCCGCAATTTCAGCGGCTCGCCACAAGCCGAGGGAGGGACCTTGTTTAGCTAACAACGTTCGAGTCGTCAGTTGATCTAAATACAAGGGCGATCGCTGATCTAGCCGATGGTTAGCAACAGAGATGGGTGCTGCGAACTCAGTAGGAACTTTAGTCATAGTTCAAAAGGTGCCGGAATAAATGGAGCAAGAACGGCAAACCTCGGGCGGGGTCGCAGAATTCAACTGCTGCCGAAAAGCTTGATACCCTTCTCCTTGCCACGTGTCTTCTACCCCTTGCTGAAGGACGTTGCCGAAGTTCAGGCGATCGGGCGTAGAGATCATACAACAGGGCATCGCTAGCCCCTGATAACTGATGTAAGCTCCTTGCCAGGGCCAATCGCAGCGCTCACGTCCCGGTGTTTCGGGAGCATGGAGTTTCGGACGTAGTCGAGGTAAGCGTAAATCGACATTTAATGCTTGAGCTAGCGATCGAGCATGAGCAAAAATGGATTCAACGTGCTGCATATCAGCTTCTAATAAGGTTTCGGCTTGAACAAAGTGCTGCATCGCTTGGTAATGAGCTGGCAACGTTGATTCGCCGAAGTCATGGCATAGATGTTGAACGAAGAGGCTGTCTACAGCATATTGATGAGCTAATCTAACTAAATCAGGTAGCTCATGCAGATTTTGGCGCATTAGCACCATAGTTAACTGTAGATGCGGAGATTTACTCTGTTTGTGCCGCCGCATGAATTGCAATCGGTTGAGATTACCGATGACTCGATCGAAGCTAGAACCCACTCGAATCCGCTCGTAGGTGGTGGGAGTTGCCCCATCGATCGATACATGTAAACTGTGCAATCCACTCGTCACACAACGTTCTGCTTGCTTGTCGCCTAATAATGTGAGATTAGAGTTGGTTGTGACCTGAATCCCTTTTTGCACGGCGTATTCCACCATGTCAAAAAAGCGGGGATGCATCATCGGTTCCCCTAATCCTTGGAGATGCAAGTTTTTTAAAGTTGTAAATTGATCAATCAGTTGAGTAAAGGTTGCAAAAGCCATGAAAGCTGGTGAACCATCCACAGGTGCATCATCACGGAACTGAATTGAACACATTCGGCACCGTAAATTACATTGTCCAACAGGTTCAATTTGCACATAGCTGGGAAGTGGAGGATTAACCATAACGGTTTCTGTAATGAGCACTAGAAAAAGACAACACGAAATGTAATGGCTCCCAATGTGCGCCAGAACAGAGATAAAGGTGGAATTAACACCGAAGTAACCACCATTTCAGCAATATGGGAGAACCGATGGGAGGTTGCTTGTAATCGTTGTAGACAAAATTTAGTAGTTAGGGTGAGCCAGACAAGGACTGCACTAGTCGCCAACCCTATAACAAATTGACTGGCAGGATTTAGCTCAAGTAGCAGCAATGTTATGAATAAAACAACCAATGCAGTCACAATCCCGTAATAATGCCAGGGAGTTACAGGTGATAACCATTGGCGATACAGTTCTGGATGCTTTTTGTAAAGCAAAGCATTAAAAAAGCTTTTGCGCTGTTGTTTGAGGCTAACTCCCCAAGCGGCAGGACGAATTGGATGCACAACGATCGCGGCTGGCGCATAAACTAATTTGGGGTTGAAGTGCTCGCCTGGAGTGAATTGAGTCAGCCAACCTTGTCCGGGAATGAAGGGAAATTGTTGGAATTGATTGGGTTGCGACTCTGTTTGATCGCTAACTTTTAGCTGTTCTAATAAGGTGAATAATAGATCACTATCTTCCCGCCAGGGTATGGTAAAGCGCTGATCAAATCCACCCACTTGAGCGATCGCATCCCGTCGATAAAAGCAATTTGCTGTAGCAAAAGCGGCTCGTTCTAACTCTGCGGCATTCCGCTCATAGTCTGTTGGTTTAGTAGTTAACGGTATAATTAAGCGTCCAGACACGCCAATCACTTCAGGACGGAACATGGCAACTCCAGCACTCAGCCACTGCCGATCGGGAATACAATCATCATCCGTAAAGGCAATAATCTCCCCGATCGCGGATTGCCAGCCTAGGTTTCGGGCAGCGGCTGGACCATGCTCTTTGGTCACGGCAATGTATTGCAAGGAAGGACTACCTTTATTAGTTCCCGGCAGTGTGCTAGTGCGTTCAGCCCAATCTTTGACTAAGCGTTTTGTGAGATCGCTTGCCGCATCATCAACCACAATAATTTCATAGGTTGTTGGATCAAAGGTTTGCTCCACTAGTGCGGCTAAACAACGGTTAAGCAGTTCTGGACGGTGACACGTTGGCACAACTACAGAAACATAGATTGTCATACAGAATACTCCGGCTTTTCCAATAGAAAAGAGCCAATGACTAAAGCATCTAATGGCGATGTCCAGAAGCATTCGATCGCATCTCTAGGAGAACAAACAATTGGCTCTCCACGCGTGTTAAACGAGGTATTAACTAGGACGGGGACGCTAGTCCGTGCCTCAAACGCTTTAATTAAGTCGTAATATAAGGGATTTTGCTGACGGTTAATGGTTTGAATCCGAGCTGTCCCGTCGGTATGCCGTACAGCAGGGATTTTAGCCACTTTATCCGGTTGCACATCATATACAAACAGCATGAATGGTGAAACAGTCGCATTCACAAACCAGTCTGCCGCTGCTTCTTCGAGTACCACTGGAGCGACTGGACGGAAGTCTTCCCGATCTTTAATTTCATTTAATCGAGCTTGCATCGAAGCTGAGATCGGGGATGCCAGAATCGATCTTCCGCCTAATGCCCGAGGACCAAACTCCATTCTTCCTTGAAACCAACCAATTACTTTATCTTGAGCCAAAATATCAGCTGTTTGCGTCGCAATGTTAGTCAGCCGTCGATAAGGTAATTTTGACCATTGCAGAAAGGCTTCAATCTCATCATCTGAATAGGCGGGACCTAAGAAAGCGTGGTCCATTTGGGTATGCTGAGCCGTTGTCGATCGCGCTTTAGCATCAACCCATAGAGCTGCCCCTAAAGCAGTGCCAGCGTCTCCAGCTGCGGGTTGTACCCAGATTTGGTGAAACGGACTATGGTCACGTAGGCGAGCATTCATCACACAATTAAGCGCAACTCCACCTGCTAAGCAAAGATTGTCGGACCCTGTTGCCTCATGGAGCCAATGGCTAATCTCTAGTACAGTTTTTTCTAGTACAACCTGTAAGGAATGCGCAATATCAAAATGGCGTTCTTCTAAGGGGTCACCGCGTCGCCGGGGAGTGCCAAATTGGTCAGTTAACGAGTGCGATCGCACTTGATATTGTCCTTTTTTTTCCATCTGGATCAAGTGATGGAACTCGTTAACGTAACGAGGTTTCCCAAAGGAGGCTAATGCCATGACCTTGTATTCATCAGAAGATGGCAGAAAGCCTAAATATTCGGTTACTTGTTCATATAGTATGCCTAAGGAGTGGGGCATGTTGACTTGCCCTAGGGCTTTTAGCCGATTGCCTTCTCCAAGCCAATAGCTGGTTGTAGCTTGTTCTCCTCGTCCATCTAAAGTTAGAACAGCCGCTTGATTAAAGGGTGAAACTAAAAATGCACTAGCGGCATGAGCGAGATGATGAGGTATAAAATGCCAGCGATCGGGTTGAGTTAATCCCGCTCCGTGAAAGCCTGCTTGTAAGTGATGGGGAAAGCCACCAATTAAATGTCGCGGGGCATTCACGATCGACGATAGAAATAATGGATCCCAAGCCGCTTCCCATTCTGCTGGAATTGGATGGGCACTCGGTTCTAAGGGCAGTGTCATGGTGGCGTCATGACGATACTTGCCTAATAGCAAGAAAGGATCATAGGAATAAGCGATCTGTTCAATATCCGCCAAGTGAATATTGGCAGCTTGCAAACAATAAGCGATCGCGTGAAACGGCAATTCATACGTTGAAAATGGAATTGGTCGCTTACCATGCTTCACATGGGTAAACCGCTCTTCTTCAGCTGCTGCAATCACTTGTCCATTGTGAATGAGACAAGCGGCCGGATCGTGATAGGCTGCATTGATTCCTAGTGTATACACTGTGACACTGCCAATGAAATAATCTATGAGTTCAGCCGCTCAAAAGCTAGAAAACCCAGCAGATACATAAGTTATCAAGTGTCGATCGGCTTTTGTATGGATCAGTATCTCTATAAATTGAGGATTTGCTCTCTATCCATAGAAGTAACCTTTTTTTGTAGTGTTTTAATAATGATTTTGTGAAATTATTTAGTACTAAATCATCATTTCTCTTGCAAAAAATTAGGGCTATTATTTATTCAGTTAACCTGCTGATTTTATTGAGATTTATATAATATCCAGCATTAATTTCTTTAAGAATATCTATTAAAATACACTATCTTATTTGTATTAGTTTAACCTCTTATTGTAGTGTATTGATTTACCTATGCTGTTTCTCTCACAGGATAGAGGTGAAAGAATGGAGGCTTGGATATATTAGGTTCACAATTAGACTAAGCAGCGAAACTGGAGGCTGATCCTCAACGTAGAAAAAGAGAATTTTGGTAGCACTTGCTACAGTTTCGATCGCTGCACAGAAGATTTTTATTGTTCTACATACGAAAACAAAAATAGCTATGCTAGGAGTAAAGTCTGTACAAATGTTGATCCAACAGCCAATTTTTACAGTTTACTTAACAAGTCAGGGGATTGAGTTACATCCTGGTTGTGAAGATTATCCTTATCGTCAGGCACTTCATAGTTGTAAATCGTTTGAGTTAGCCTATGAATTTGCCCAGATGGCAGCTGCTTGCCGGAACCTACCTCTACAGATTAAGCAATTGCCGACTGTCGTATCAGGGGCTTAACTAAAACTTTTCTAGAGGGTGCGATCGTAGTCCTGGTTTTCTATTGGTTCGTAGAATAGTTGTTAGACTATTCAAAGCTGATGATGTGGACTAGGAGTGCGGGGATGGCTAGTGATGATACTCAAACTAAAGTAAGTTTCGTAGAAATACTTCACCAAGCGGCGGCTTACTACCAAGCGCCACAGGGTTCTGAAGGTCTACTACAGCCTACCCCAACCATGGTAGTAGAGGCACTACTAGAGGCTGAGAAAGCCGCTAAACGACAGCGATTAACCTATCCACTCTTGCCCCTTTTAGGGCAGTGGCGGCTATGTTTTGCCACTGGAACACGTAAATTGCGACGACGGGGTGGAATTGCTTTAGGTAAGGGGTTTTACCTGCCTCGCTTTACGCCTGCTTATATTAGTTTTTATGATCGCTCAGATGATAAATCTGTGATTGTGCCAGAGCAAGTTGCGATCAGTAATCAAATCCAGTTCAGTGGTTTGAAGTTGCGCTTTACAGGTCCCGCCAAATACTTAGGTAAGAATAATATTCTGGCATTTGACTTCACTCACCTTCAAGTGACTTTATTTGGACGATCGTTATACTCTGGGAACATTCGAAGTGGTAAAAGTCAGACAACAGAATTTGCTCAGGAGTCTGTTGCAAACCTACCATTTTTTGCCTTCTTTTTAGTTACACCCGATTTAATTGCTGCCCGTGGTCGGGGAGGTGGATTGGCGCTATGGATTCGGGAGTAGTGACCAAGAAAACACCTAATTAATCTATCTGTAGATAGGGTATTAACCTCTCTACCTTAAGAATGGATGCAACTTGCGTGAGAGGGAAGCTATAGCATTCATCTGTAAGCTGTAAGCGTCAAGAAAAATCCTCTAGTTTATCTCTAAGTAGCAATTGAGAGTAGACAAAAGCTTGCTTATAGGGTGTTTTTTGACGTTAAAATTTTTGCTTTTGTCAGGTATCTCATTGTTGCTGAGTTGAGCACATGATCAAGGAGTATCTAATGAGACAGTTAATGGCTGCTTTGAAGCAATTGCAGTTCGGCAAATTAGTGACAGCTTTTCTGATGGGAGTAGTATTACTTATTGCTACTGCCTGTAACAGCGGCAATGAATTAGGAGCACGTCCTAACAACCCTCCAGTTCAAATGGGGGGTCAAAATAACCCTCATAAAATGGGTGGGGATACTTATAGCCAATACAAGATGAGTACTGATGCTAAGGCGAAAAAATCTGGCGATCGAGCAAGTTTAATGCAATCCCCGAGTCAATTGGTTGCTGCCAGTTATACCAATGAAAACTCAAGTCGGATTCAATACCCTGGTTCCAGTCGGGTAGAATCGGCTCGGAGCAAAGATGATTTTGCTAGTCGTGAGCAGCAGAAGAAATTGATGAATCCTGGGCAAATTCCAGCGCAGCGACAACCGATCGTGGATCGCTCTGATCCTAATGCCAAATTACTAGAAAAAACTGGACAGACCTTTAAGGATGCTGGTAGTTTCTTAAAACAGCCTGCTAAAGATACTCGTTATCACTCAGATTTGGAACAGGTAAATCCCGATCGTCGATGAATTAATTGCTAGGGTGACCTAAATTAATGGTGATCGAGACTTTAGAGAGGGAGTGGTGCTACCATTCCCTTTTTAGCAGTTAGAACTGTAGCAAAATCAATCTCGCTTCATGAAACATTCGATTGAATTTAAGTTGTTTGCTCCTCGAAACCAAGCTGTAGCACTAATTGGAAGCTTCTCTGACTGGGAATCTATTCCTATGGAGCAAAGCCAACAGGGCTATTTCCAGACTTTGGTTGATTTGGATGATGGAGTTTACCAATATAAATTTCGGGTGCAATCCCAAGATGGGTCAGAAGAACCGCACAAATGGGTAGAGATCAATGATCCGTATTCAACAGAAATTGATGTTGCTACAAGCAACAGTGTTCTACGGATTAAAGATGGGCAAAAAATTGTAGATGATTATGTTTGGCAATATGATCATGTTCCCCTGCCACCAGATCATGAGTTAGTTATCTATGAATTATTCATTTCTGATTTTGCTGGTGATTCTGAACAGCCCGAGCAAAGTGGACAGTATCACCACACGATCGCTAAGCTGGATTACTTGAAAGAGTTAGGAATTAATGCGATCGAACTGATGCCGGTGAATGAAGCTCCGGGGGATTATGACTGGGGTTACACTCCAAGCTATTTGTTGGCACCGAAGCTTAGATTTGGTACAACCAACGAATTAAAGCAACTAATTGACCAATGTCATGCCAGGGGCATACGAGTGATTCTCGATCAACTTTATAACCATTCCTCCGACGCATCCCCATTGCTTCAGATTGATCGAGATTATTGGTACTATCACGATCGTCATCATCCCGATGCTAATCCCAGTGATTATTGGGGACCAGAATTCAATTATGAGTACCAGGATGACAGGTTAGGCATCCGTCCTGCCTGGAAATTGATGACAGATGTCGTGCAGTTCTGGATTCAGAATTATCATATTGATGGCATTCGCTATGATGCGTTGAAGGAATTAGCAAATGATGATTTCTTGCACCATGTAACTGGAATTGCTAAACAAACTGCTGATGGCAAACCATTCTTCAATATTGGCGAACACATTCCAGAAACTCCTAAGATTGTCAGTCCTAATGGTCCTATGGATAGCTGCTGGCATGATAGTTTTTATCATTTTTTAGTCGCCCACTTGACAAATCAGACGTTTGACTTAGAGCAACTAAAAAGTGTATTAGAGGCAAGCCGTCAGGAAATTCCTGAAGGAGTCACAAAAGTTGTTAATTATCTCAGCAACCACGATCATAATTGCTTATTGGCGGAACTAGGTAAGTATGGCATCTTTGGGCAAGCCGCATTTCAACGGGTTAAGCTTGGTGTTGCTGTACTAATGACAGCTCCAGGAGTACCGTTAATTTGGATGGGTGAAGAATTTGGGATGTGTACCGACAGCCGTCCCAACCAACCCTCTAAACTAGATTGGTCATTATTACAGCAACCGCTAAATCGTGATTTGTTTGAATATTATCAACGCCTTATCGCCTTACGAATACAGAATTCTGCGCTCCAAACCAGTAATATTCAATTTCTCCATGAAGATTTATCCAATCAAGTGTTTGTCTACGATCGCTGGCATAATGCTGGGGCAAGAGTTGTTGTTGTCACTAACTGGTCAGAGCAATGCCTAGAAAATTATTGTGTTCCTCATATTCCTGATAATGGGATGTGGTGTGAATGGATAACTAAGGGTCAAATAGCATCCCGAGAGCGCCAATTGACCATTAACCTCATGCCATACGAAGCTCAGATATTGGTTTGGCAATCTGATTTGCCATAAATTACGGTAATTCAGCGCTCTTATGATTGAATTACTTGTGATTCTGAGACCTTAAATCGCCTTAATGTCTGACCAATTTCAGTCATCCGCCGATATTGATCGGCTTCTAAAGCTCCGGGAGGACGAAAGATGGCAGCCACCTCAAATTTTCCGGTAGCTGGATTGATGTAGTTCCTGACTCTGGCACACAGAATCGCAGTTTCACCAAATTTTCCCTGGCTTTGACAACGATCGAGATTAGTAGCAAAATCAACCGCTGCTCTAGGAGCTTGAATCCAAATATCACAGCTTTCCACTAATAACCGCGAGGTTAAGGTTAATCCCTGCTGTTGAAAACTTTTAATTGTGTACGGCACACATTGTGTCTTAATCCGGTGAATCGCTTTTCGATCGGCTTCCAGGGCCGTTTTTACAGGGGAGGCTTGCCAACTAGCAAAGCCTCGATTAGTTGCATAGTTTCCTGGATCACGGTGACCATAGTAAAACCGGGTGGGAGTACCATTGGGATTTAATGTGCCTTCGGCGTTCCCAATTGCGATCGCGCCTGCACCTAACCGTCCAGCTTTACCAAATAAGCGATCGGTCGAAGATTTAGACATGGGTTGAGCAACCTGTTCCTGAAACAATTGGCTTGTTTGCTGCAACCGTTTTTCTATTCCCTTAGGAATTAAAGCAAAATCGAATTTCCCTTGAATAGCCGACTGCACAAACTCCGGACTTAGGAGCACACATAGCCCGACACTAATGAACACTCCCCACCAGAAGTAGAAGCCGCCGGGATATAGCCGACTTTGCTCCGGTTGAATGATTGGTTGGCGAGAAAGATTAATTGGAAAATTCTCCTCAATGATCTGAAGATTAGGAAGTTCAGCAACTGGCTGAGTGGGATTGGCACCCGTTTGAGACGCAGCGTCATTAGAGGAATACCAGCTTGGTACCCCCGCATCAGGCGTTGGCATGGACAAAAAACCTTAAATCTTGCTAAGAGTTGATTCGTTTACAGATGTCAGCTTATAACCGAGCTTTCTAATCGGTTGAAGCTAAGTCATGAACTAATTCCACACACCTATATTCCGTCTAGACTCAGGTAAACCTTTATCAGGCTAACTAATTTTGCCCATCTTGGTTGAGTTACGGATCGAAGTTAACTAAACTCAGCAAAATCTTAAGACAAAAATATAGCTTGAGGGGTAGAGATTTTTGTTTATTGATAGAGTAATTTGTTGCTCAAGGATGCAACAAAGCTTAAATTATAGTACTTGGTATTATTGAGCGCTCAGAGAAGAGTTTTATCCTAGAAAACGAAAATATTAAACTAACAATTCGACCCGACTTAGGGGGGCGAATTGATCAACTTCAAGATATCAGAACTGGTCATGAATGGCTTTGGCATCCCTCAGAGTATAACCTGGCAGAAACACGATCGCTTGCACTCGGAGCTAGCTTTGATGAACATTGGACAGGTGGATGGGATGAAATTTTTCCGAATGATACCGCTGGGGAATTTCAGGGATATCACTTAGTTGATCACGGGGAACTGTGGTCACAAAAGTGGCAGGTCATGACCACAACTGCTTTCAGTATCACTCTCAAATATCAGTGTCAAACAGTTCCAGTAGCCGTAGAAAAAACGATTCAATTAGAACCTACCCGACCGGAAGCTCATATTCTCTATCAGCTTCATAATCAATCGGATCAAGTCATTCCATTTTTGTTAAAGCAACATGCCGCGATCGCCATTGAAGCTGGAGATGAAATCCTACTTCCTGATTGTTGGATTGAACCAGCATTTTTAGAATTCAGCAAAATTATGGGGCAGGCTGGCAAAACTCGATTTCCTAACGCCTTAGCTGCCGATGGCAAAGAAGTTCAGGTGCAATATATTCCCAACTCATCCTCAAAATTGCAAGAGTTTTACTACAGTTCTGATTTAGCTGTGGGACAGTGTGGCATCCGGCATCGTCGATCGCACTCCTCTTTGCTGATGCGATTTGATACCACTGATTTTCCCTTTGTCTGGGTGTTTCAAAGTTATGGTGGGTGGCGGGATCACTACGTCTTGGTGATGGAACCGGCAACGACGATGCCTGCTGATCTAGAAGTAGCTTGCCAACAAGGAACAGTCGCCCAACTTCAGCCCCAAAGTATTCAGCACCGTCGCCTGACCATTTGCTTAGAACGACAGTAGGATCGCTCATCACAAGGCTTTAAAACTGCCTAGCCCTCTCAACCTTCTGAAATTGCAGGATTGAGAGGGCTAAGTTCAAGGGGATGAGTGGTTTAGAAATCGAAGTAAATGTAGGGTAGCGCTCCCTGAGGCGCTAAAAGCCAAACCGCAAACAAGCAAGCAGGCACCAACATCAGTTTAAATGTCCAACTGAGTTGCAGTTTGAGGATATGTTTGAAGGCGTAAAACAGCACCATAGCTGCCGTCATCAGGCATAGCAGCAAGGCAATTTGTAAGGGATCAAGCCCGATCGTTTCCACATAAACCTTCTGAGCAAACTGTGGATCGGCTGACTTGCCCCAAAGATGCTGCACCACATACCAGGAATCTTTCAGATTCGGTAAGCGGAAAAAGATCCAGGTGAAGAACACCATGAACTGAGTCAGAAACCAGGCGGTTAGAACGCCCCAGAGACTGTTCCAGAAGCGACTTAGACGCTTGCTTTGCTTAGAAATTAGATCCGTTAACCGATGGACCACCAACGCCACACCATGCAAGATGCCCCAAACCACGAAGCCCCACGCTGCCCCATGCCAGAGTCCCGCGATCGCCATCACAATCATCAAGTTCAAGCAGGTACGCCACACACCTTGACGAGAACCACCTAGCGGAAAGTATAAGTAATTCCGCAGCCAGTCCCCTAAGGTCATGTGCCAGCGTCGCCAAAATTCCGAGATATTGGTGGTCAGGTAAGGAAAGTCAAAGTTAGGCGGCAGGTTGAACCCCAGTAGCACGGCAGTTCCCCGCGCCATATCGACATAGCCACTAAAGTCTAAGTAAAGCTGAAAGCCATAGGCAAAGGTGGCTAACCATAAATCGCCACTCCCCGCCCGTTGTAGATTCTGGAAGCTTAGATCGACCAAAATCCCTAAATTATCGGCTAATAAGCCTTTCTTGATCGCCCCACAGGCAATTAACCATAGACCATCGGCCACGCGATCGACGGTAGGAGCCGATTGTGCTTGTAACTGCGGTGCCATGACCTGATACCGCGTAATTGGTCCTGATAGCAGTTTGGCAAAGAATAATTTATAGGCAGAAAACTTGAGAAATTGATGCGTAGCGGGCGCCCCCCGATAGACATCGACTAAATAAGCAATGCACTCAAAACAAAAGAAGCTCAGACCTATAGGCGCAATCAGATTCAAACTCGTCCATTGTGCCCCCGTTTGCAAGGCAGGAGAGCCAAATAAGGTGCCTAAGTTCGTTAGGGCAAAAGGAATGTACTTGAAGCCAAACAACAGCAGCACATTAATGACAATGCCGAACCAGAGCAATTTTAAGCGGCGACGGTTCCAATCTTGTTGGGCAAACTGCCAGTCATTGATCCGCCAGTCGGGAGGCATGGCGATCGCTTGCCCCAACCGAAAATTGACCCAAGTGCCTGCTAACAATAGGGGAATATAGCCTGCTTGCTGACCGGGGAGGGAGGCATAGAACACGAGGCTGGCAATTAGCAGTGTCCACAACCGCAGTTGTTGCTGGCGGACTGACCAGTAGATGCCCAAGACACTGAGCAGAAAGACAGCATAGGACAGGGAAATAAACGTCATAAGCGGTAAATCAAGGAGTAACGTGCAGTCTCCACAACACACTGAAATGGAATGGGCTTGATTATAGTGAAACTCTGGCAAATGAGCGAACTTCTTTTTAATTCGATCTGATCATGTAGCGCTCCGCTTAATCTACTCATGTCAGCCTATGTTCTATTTGATACATAGCCTATACTGATTTTATGGTTGTGCTAGTGATGCTCATGAAGCAAAAGTTTTTGAATAAATTGATGTAGCAGCAAGAAAGGCTTAAGTCTTAGACTTAAGGTATAAGCAGGGCTGGAAATACTTAAAGCTTTTTAACAAAAGATTGGATATGGATAAGAAGCAAGCTTTGAAGTCTGCTTCTGTCTCTTACATAACATCCAGAATCCTTAACCGTTCAGAAACAAAGAGTAGTCTCTAACAATTGACGCTGGGACGAGATACCTTGCAGCCAAAACTAGCTACTGCTCTCTGATGAGTTATAGCTTGAAGAAAGTACAAATTCTAGAAATTTATAAATAAAAAAAGGAAACAAAATTCAAATGTTTAGAAAAACTCAGATTCTAGGCATCTGGTTTTTGGGAACGATTGGTTTGCTAGGTCTACTAGCGTTACAGTATAGCCAGTCTTGTCAAGCTAATTATACAAAATTGGAGCAATTGCTAATTGATAAGAAATGGGCAGAGGCAGATCAGGAAACTAGTGAGCTTATTAGCAAGATTTTGAGAAAGGCAGTCGATCGAAAAAGGTTTTTTGGATATTCTGTTTTAGATACATTCCAGCTAAATCAGTACCGAAGTTGGCTTCTATACTTGGAAGGGCTACCTTGTGAAGACCTCAAAATAATTGACCAGTTATGGTCAAGAAGTAGCAATGGAAACTTTGGGTTGAAGGCTCAAGCACAAATTGCACTATCTATATCCAAGATTGTTGAAGTTAAAGGGAAGCCTAGACGAGTAGTGAGCCTGTCTGACCTTGAGAAGAGGTTGGGATGGACTCATCTTAGCGCTCCTCACCAACCCGATGCTAAATTATATTTTGACGTTCCGGCATGGTACTTACCTGCGCAGCATCCAGAAAAAAACCGAGGTTTTCTACCTTCAGATCGTTGGTTAGTCGAGAATAATGGAAAGCCTCATTATTCCTATGACCAAGCTTTAGTGCATTTCATCAGGTGTACTCAAACTGGTGCATTGAAGTAAGCAACATTTTATAGCACTTATTTCTGTAAAACTAAACTGAAAAACCTGCATAGTGATGCAGAAAACACAGGTCAAAACAGCGATCGTGATACGGTTTCCCCTGGACAACTTCATTCATCCTATAGAGCAAGGCATTCAGGGAAAGTATGGCTTTTGACACAAGCGCAGCGGCGATGGTCACTGGGCAGAACGGTTATGTCGTTGACCCAGTTTTTACTGTGGGAGAAACCATCGATGGGTACACTCCGCCTGGAATTTTAGATGGCATTGGGGCTTATCAATTAGATGACAATACTGTGCGAGTGATTGTCAACCACGAACTTGCGAATGGACGTGGCTACAGTTATCAAGTTGATGGGACAAACGGTAGCGTAACGATTCCTGGTGGGGCACGGTTAAGCTACTTTGATATCGATCGTCAAACCTTGCAGATTATTGATTCTGGCTTGGCATTTGACACAATTTACGATCGAGCAGGTAATGTTGTCGATGATCCAGCCACCCAGCTTGATTTTGGTAGCCTCAACCGCTTTTGCTCCGGTCAATTGTTGGAAGCCCATCAGTTTGGCAATGGGATTGGGTTGGAAGATCGGATCTACTTGGCTGGAGAAGAAAATAGCGGTGGCACAGAGTGGGCATTAGATACCACCACTGGTGATTTATGGGCTGTTCCCGCAATGGGATATGCTGCCTGGGAAAATGTCACAGAACTGAATACCGGATGCACCGATAAAGTTGCATTTTTGATCGGTGACGATCGGGCAGGGGCGCCGCTGTTACTGTATGTTGGTGATAAAAATCCTGATGGCAACTTCCTGGAACGCAATGGTCTTAGTCAAGGCAAACTCTATGTTTGGGTAGCGGATGACCCCAACTGTTGCCATGATGCGATCGAAGAAGATCCCAGTGAATTTAATGGTACAGGCAATAGTCTAGCTGGCAAATTTGTTGAGATTGACTACTACCGTCCTGACTTAAAGAATAGCCTTGAAGATATTAATGGCGACGGTACGATCAGAGCAACCGAGTTTGCTTACGATGAAAACGGCTATGCTACCCAGGCAAAACAAGACGCTCTTGCCAGAGCCGTTAGTAACTTCCAATTTTCTCGTCCAGAAGATGTATCCACTAATCCTGCCGATGGCACTCAAGCCGTACTGGCGTCTACAGGACGGGCAGAACTATTTGGTGGTGCTGATACCTGGGGGACAACCTACTTAGTTGATGTAGATTTCGAAAAATTGGCTCAGGGTCAAATCACGGCTCAACTCAAGATTCTTTATGACGGCAATGATGCGGGTGCGGGGCAGTTCTCTAATCCCGATCAGGGATTACGCAGCCCTGATAACCTGGATTGGTCAGAAGATGGATACATCTATATTCAGGAAGACCGTTCAACTACACCTGCAACCTTATTTGGTGGTACATCTGGCGAAGAAGCTTCGATCTGGCAACTTGATCCAAGCACTGGAGATTTGACCCGGATTGCTGAAATCGATCGTTCTGCCGTTCCGGATGGTCAAACCGATAGCCGCCCCACGGATTTAGGCAATTGGGAAACCTCGGGGATTTTGGATGTTTCCAGTTTATTCGAGCAAGCTCCAGGAACCCTGTTTCTCTTTGATGTCCAAGCTCACAGCCTTACAGGGGATGCCATTACCAGCCAGAACCTAGTTGAAGGTGGACAACTGGCGTTCCTGGCTGCTAATCAGACACTCAATGGTGGTAATGGACAGGATGAATTAACCGGATTTATCGGCAATGATACATTGATTGGCGGTAATGGTAGAGATACCCTCCACGGTGGTCGGGGTGCTGATTTACTCACAGGTGGCAATGGCAGGGATACCTTTGTGTTAGCTGCTCAAGAGGGCACAGACACCATTACCGACTTTGGGACTGGTCGGGATGTGATTGGCTTAGCGGGTGGCTTAACCTTCGGTGATCTCAATTTCTCAGGTAACAATATTCTGTTGACTTCTACCAATGAGGTCTTAGCTACACTAACAGGGATAGACACCACAACACTGACTTCAAACAATTTCGTTATTGTCTAACGGTGATTGACTGGGCGATCGCTCTCAATTAAGGACAGTTCTGCCAGAGAGCGATCGTCAGTCAATCAGGGGTACTAGTCTAACTAATTTGACTCAACGTTTAATCACCGCATTGATTGTTGTCAATAAATCTTTGATCGTAAATGGTTTGGGAAGAAAGGCGAGAACATCATGATCTGTGGCATCGGAACAGATTTCACTCGTGACTAATCCGCTGACAGCAACAATTCGCACTTGTGGATTAATCTCTTTCAGGGTCCGAATTGCCAATGCTCCATCCATTGATGGCATCATCATATCGACAATGACTACATCAATCTCCGGGAGATGCTGCATATATAGAGAAATTGCTTCTACACCATCACGAGCCGTTAATGTTTGATAGCCATGAGCTTCTAATGAATTTTGCACAATTTCACAAATAGCTGCTTCATCATCCACAATTAGTACCGTTTCTCCATGCCCATCCGCTAACCCACTATCTTCTGATTGGAGATTTCCAGTCGGAGCGATCGCAGGTAAAAACACATTAAATTGCGTCCCTTGGTGCACCTCACTGGTAACTGTAATAAAGCCCCCATGGCTTTTGACAATGCCCATGACGGTTGATAATCCTAGCCCAGTCCCTTTACCGAATTCCTTGGTCGTAAAGAACGGCTCAAAAATGCGATCGAGATCTTCTAAGGGAATCCCTGTACCTGTGTCAGCCACTGTGAGCAGCAAATAAGCCCCCATTTTAGCTTCTGGATGGGCTTGAACAAACGCCGCATTAATCTCTAAATTCTTGGCTGAAAGTGTGAGTTGACCACCCTTAGGCATTGCATCTCGGGCATTCACACACAGATTCATCAAGACCTGATGGAGCTGAGTGGAATCACCCGAAACTGTCCACAGTTCTGGGGCAATCTGAGTAGAAATAGTGATGGATTTAGGAAAAGTTTCCTCCACGATATGCTTGATTTCTTGCAATAAAGTCTCCGGTTGAATTAGAGTATGCTTCCCTTCTATCCCACGGACAAATGACATGACCTGCCGCAGCAACTCGGCACCACGTTTCGTATTTGTTTCCAGCAGCTTTAGCCAGCGTTGGCTTTGGTCATCCTGATCTTTGGTTGCCAGGAGTTGAACTGACATGAGAATTGGCGTTAGCAAGTTATTCAGATCATGCGCGATCCCGCTGGCTAACGTCCCCAAGCTCTCCATCCGCTGCGATCGCAACAGTTGCCGTTCCAGTTGTTTACGTTCAGTCACATCCTGAATCAGAACGTAGGTTCCCACAACTACATCACCCTCAAAATGAGGAATATAGGTAATCTCAAGATGATGCAATTGATCCTGACGGGGAAACGTGTTTTCATACGTCACAGTTTGCCCTGAAAGTGCCAGCTTCAGCTTCGGCAATAGTTCCTCATACATGACCTCGCCAAGCAGTTCACGCATATGCCGATTTTGCAGGGCTGTACGGGGGAGTTGAAACCACTCTTCATAAGCTCGATTGACAAAGCGATAGCAGTGGTCGCGATCGATGTAGGAGATCATCACTGGCAATGCATCCGTAATCAGCCGGAGCTGCCCCTCACGTTGCCGCAGCATCTCTTCGGCTAGAATGCGTTCCTGAATTTGCTGTTCTAACTGGAAGTTCTGTTCCTGGACCTGGCGGGTCAGGTTACGGAGGTTAAGGTGAAGTTGAATCCGGGCTAGCACCTCTTCTTGCTGAAAGGGCTTGGTGATATAGTCCACAGCGCCTAGGCGCAAGCCCTTGACCTTATCCACGGTGTCCGATAGGGCAGTCATGAAGATAATCGGTGTATCTTTAGTCGAGGCCTGAGCCTTCAAGACCTGACAGGTTTCAAATCCGTCTATATCCGGCATCAGGATATCCAGCAGAATCAGGTCTGGTTTAGCATACTCTACTTTTTGCAAGGCGCTCTTGCCGCTTTGAGCCACCAGCACTTTGAAACCAGAATCTCGCAACACGTCAAATAGAAGATTCAGGTTGGCTGGTGTATCGTCAACAATCAGAATTGTCGATGGGGAGACAGTATTCATAATTGCTCTCGATACTGGCGAATTAGTTCTAAAATCTGCTGTTCTTCAAAGCCTCGAACCAACTGAGTCAGGGGACGAGTCAAAACCAGCCAGCGATCGTCTGTCTGTTCTAGATAAGTAATGTGATCCATGATGCCCTGCAAATCACCCTGCATGGCAAAATCAAGCAGGGTGTCTAGCTCAATCTGGGCAGGTAGCGCCGCTAGAGCATCGGAAATGGCAATAGTATCTGATGTGACCATTGCTTCATTAGGTAGTTCTACTCGTTGCAATTTTTTCTCAGGTTGTTGAAAAATCCACTCCAGATTTAGGTGTGTTTGTAGAAGTTGTAACAGGTCTTCTTCATGGACTGGTTTGGGTAAAAAATCATTGCAACCTGCCCGCCGACTTGTCTCCTGATCAAAGTCTAACGTACTGGCTGAGACTGCAATGATCACAACATCGTGGAGCAGTGCCGACGATCGCAACCGCCGAATTGCCTCAAACCCGTCCATAACCGGCATGACCAAATCCATCAAGATGGCATCCGGGCGAAAGGTATGGGCTTGATTGAGTCCATCCTGTCCATCGACTGCCTCCATTGTTTCAAATCCTAACGGTGCTAATAACCCGACGAGAACGGCGCGGTTTTCCCGCTGGTTGTCAACTACTAGGACCCGGCGGCGATCACCTCGATAACCCACAATCGGGGGGGATGGGGCAGGCACTCTACCTTGATTAGTCATTTCTGGCAGTACGACATCAAACCAAAACGTACTTCCCTGACCTGGCTGACTGGCTACCTGAATATCACTGCCCATCAGTTGCAACAGTTGTCGGGTGATGGTCAGCCCCAGTCCTGTGCCCTCTACCTGCCGCCGATGGTCTCCTGCCTGCTGGAATGGCAGAAAGATTGTATCTAACTGCGCTGCCGAAATGCCCACTCCTGTATCTGCTACTTCAAATCGTAGCTTAGGTAGTCCTAATTGTAGGTCATCCTCAATTGGGCTAACCCGAAAGGTAACGTGTCCCTGCTCAGTGAATTTAATGGCATTTCCTAATAGATTTAGTAATACTTGGCGTAACCGTTTTTCATCTGCCCAAACGAAATCTGGTAGAGGGGCGATCGGTTCATAAATAAACGCTATGTCCTGCCGGGTACGAACTTTAAACATCTGCACTAAATTTTTCAAAAAGGTAGAAAAATGGAACTCATGGGGGTGTAATTCCATCTTCCTGGCTTCAATTTTGGACAAATCTAGGACATCATTAATCAGCGTCAACAAATGTTCACCGCTATGGTGAATAATTTCTAAGCCATTTCTTTGTTGTTCGGTTAAATTGGCTGATTTCTTCAGAATTTGGGTGTAGCCAAGGATGCCATTGAGTGGAGTTCGGAGTTCGTGACTCATATTTGCCAAAAACTCACTCTTGGCTCGGTTAGCTGCTTCTGCCATGTCCTTAGCTTGTTGGGTGACAACATCAGCCTGCCAGCGCTCAGTAATGTCATCAATCACCCACAACCGACCGGGAACATCACGCAAATAAATCGGTGTACTAGAGAGACTCAAAACTTGGGGGTGGGGCTGACTAAAGAACCACTGCCAATCCCGAATTTCTACCTGCGGCTGGGTAAACAACTGAGCGGCTTGTTGGGTAATATCCTGCTGATTGTCGGCTTTCAGTCGTAGGCGAGTCATTGCCTGAGCGATCGCGATCGGTTCTGCCGCGCCTTCAGGTAGTTCCAGTTGCAGGGCTGCTACATGATTGAGCCACCCTTGCTCACCGCTTTCATCGACAAACACCACGCCTTGAGGAATTGTTTCTAGAATCGCCCGTAGCCGCGCCTGTAACTTGTCTAGCCGCAGTGTAACATCCTGAAATCGGAGTAAGTTGCGCATCCCGCCCAATAGAGAGGCTAAGAACTGCTGCAACTGGGGCGAAAACTGCACCGGGTGATACCAGAATAAGACGATCGCCCCCCGGACTTGTTCAACTTGAGACAACGGCAATACAGCAATGGATTTCACCCCTCGCGCTACTAGTACCGTTGCCGCATTAGGAACGGCTGGGTAGTTGGCATAGTAAATGCAACGGTTCTGAGCGATCGCTTCCGCAAATAGCGACGGGGTTGTGAGCTGATCGGGGAGAGCATTCTCAGGTAGGCACACCAGGGCTTCAGCGGTCACCTCATCTAACTGTCGCAGCACGATCGCTCCATCGGAGCCAGCGAAGGTTTTTAAGGTGGTGAGAGCATAGGCAATCGTTTGTTCCAGACTGACCGCCGTTTCATTCTGGGTCAAGCTTGCCAAAATGGCTTGGGTCGCACTCTGCCATTCTCGTTGCAACAGACTGCGTCGGGTGAGTGGGCTAAGCAGTCCCACAATTCCTAAGACAAGGAGCTGCCGAATGGTTATCTCGTTCCAAGGCAGCAGTAGTAGGACTAGCCAAAGAGCGATGCTAGCCAGGGTGATCGATCGAGGTGGAGGGCGCAGTGTGAACCAGGTAAATAGAACGGGAGCTAGCCACAGTAAGGGCGGAGTACCACTTAACACTTGCAGCGCTAGCAGAACTGCCATGAAGCCAAGTAGCAAAGGTTCAAAACTGGGTAAGCGCTCTGGATAGTCGGGGGATGATGCCTGCTCCCGATCACCACCATTACGATCGCGCAATTGGTTTAGGCGGCTAAACATGCGGCGATCGTGCGAGTGACGACTTCGGGGGCACTGAGGTGGGGCAGATGCCCCTGGGCATTGATGTTAATCAACCGGGCGTTAGGGATATGTTGTGCCAGGTAGTCTCCCACTACCAGCGGCACAGCAATATCATTATTAGATTGCAGAATCGTTGTGGGTACTTTTAAACGGGGTAATTCGGCTCGGTGGTCGGATTGAAATATGACCCGCGCCACCGCCTGAGCAATATCGGGGCGAATAGCAGACAAGGTGTTGGCAAACTCAGTGGCTAGCTCGGGACGATCGGGATTCCCCATGGCGATCGGAGCGAAGCCACTCACCCAGGCATAGTAATTGGAGGACATCGCTTCGTAAAATGCATCCAAGTCAGCCTGCTCAAATCCTCCGATGTAGCCAGTTTCAGCCTCATTGACATAACGAGGGGAGGCGCCGACAAAGATCAGCTGGCTAAAGCGATTGGGATCAATCAGGGCTGCTAATAGGCTAACCATGCCACTCACTGAGTGTCCGACTAAAATTGCTTGCGATAGCTTTAATTCAGCACATAGCTCTAATAAATCCTCAGCATAGCTATAGAGAGAGCTGTAGCGGCGGGGACTGTAGGCATCCATGTCTGATTTCCCTGCCCCTACATGGTCAAACAGCACAATGCGGTAATCGGATTGAAAGGCGGTGACTTGATGCCGCCAAGCGGTTTGGTCGGAACCGAACCCATGAGCAAAAATGATGGTTTGTTCTCCTTGTCCCAGTACCTCAACATTATTGCGCTGGAACACCCGGCTTGGCATAGACAATGGCATCGGCAAACTTAAGTGATTGAAAGCAGAATAAGGTAAACGTCCTTAATCTATTATCTAGCTTCTCCATCAATCTTAGAGGACTGCCCCGCTGATACTTTGAATTCAAACCAAACTTAATCGCGTCATGACGATGTCGAAAAGATCCTGAAGAGAAATTTAAGTCTTAGCTATTGGCTCTCTGGCTTCTGAGGGCAAGGTGGGTAAACTGCTGCATGAAGCGACGATCGATGCGGTCTTTCCACCACCACAAGAAGGGAGATTCCCCTGCCAACATGCCACGGGATGCGATCGCGGAGCCGCCACCTGTCCCAATCAAGCTAAGAAATTGCGGTTGAGGCTGAAAGGGTTGGAGGGGTTGATGGTGTAATGCCCGTCGCCAGTTTTGGTACAGAGGTTTGCCTTGGCGCACAGCTATTACTCCCGCCTTAGGTCGGACATAATTGATCATGGTAGCCACATCTCCGGCAGCAAATACCTGGGGATGAGAGATGGATTGCAAGCAGTCATTGACCAATATGAAACCCTTTGGATCGACTGCCAAACCAGCTTCAGCTAACCACTCTGGAGCAGTGGCTTGCGTGACCCAAATTACATAATTACAGGCAATTGTTAATCCCGATTCACAATACAGTTGGTGATCGTGGATGTCTATTACCCGTTCTTGCAGATGGTAATAAATTCCTCGTTCCCGGAATAGCCGCCGCACTCGATCGCGCACACAGCGATTGTGTTCAGGTAATAGATCGATATCACTCTGAAATAAATGTAAAGTCAGGTGTGATAGTGGTTGCTCTGCTATTTGTAGAATGTGATGTAAATGATGTTGAATATTGAATGCTAATTCCACTCCACCTGCACCACCCCCGACGATCGCAATACAGATTGGCTGGTCAGGCTGCTGTTGGACTTGCTGGACTAACTGCTTCCAGTTTTCGAGAAAGCGGCGAATTGGTTTAGCCGGTAACACCCAATCCAGTTCCGTCAGGCTAGCAGAAATAGCCGGGGTACTACCTGTATCGATCGAGACAAGATCGAAGGTAACGGGAGGATGATGGGCACAGAGAACGTAATTATTTACCAAATCTAGTCCGATCGCTTGATCGATACGCAATTGGGCTCCAGCAAATTGTGCTAACGAACGCAAATTAATATGGCAATCGTCGTAACTGTAAAATCCGGCAACATACCCTGGAAGCATGCCTGAGTAAGGGGTGTTGGGGGCTTCGCTAATCAGCGTTAACTGAACTTCCGGTAGGGGGTTCAGACCAAACAGGCGTAGCGCGATCGCATGAGAATGACCTCCACCAATTAAGACCAAGTGCTTTAAGGTGGGGTAGATCTCGGGTGTCATGGCTTCAACAACAGAGGTAACAAGCGTAATAGCGATCGAATAGGGGTCTAGGATTAAGAACAGGGCTGATCTAATAAGTTGTAATTACTCGACCAAGGCTCCGTCCGTCCATCGCTGGCGATTAATGGGTGGGATAACGGTCTGGTTGAACCGACGTATGTCTTTAAAGCTGCCCGAATGTTGGGGACGCTAATGCCCTGGACGTAAGCTACTAGGATAGCGGCTAATGTCTCTCCAATCAAAACAGGTGTTAGACCATGTAGGGTCGTGGGTACATTACTAACCTGTTCTACCCGAATAATCCGAGTGCCATCAATCACAGACAAATAACCATCTTCATACACGGCTACGATTCCACCCTGGCGAATATGTTCCCAAATCACTGGATTTAAGGTGTTCATAGAAAAATAGGCGATTCTGGCGCTGGCTCGTTGGGCTGTACTCACAATTAAGGGTTCATCGGCATTCAGCACTACATACCCCTGAGGTAAAGTTGCTTCGACAACAACGCCCTCAACTTGTATGAGGTCTTCTGGCGTATTCACGAACCCTAAAGGAGTTTGCGGGAGATCCAAGATAACACTAGTGGTTACCTGATCAACCATCAACCCCGATCGCACGATATCACTGGCAGAGGTTTCCAGAATAGCAACATCTGGCGCAGACTCCCCTTTGCTAGAACGAGGACGCTGGCACGATCGGGGACGCAAGGCAGTGACATCCGCCGATTCTGATGTGGTATGGCGAACCGTTTGTCCAATGTAGCGAAACAGATGGGTAATTAAACGAGCGGTGGTTGTTCGATAGTTCCTGCCCATAATCGCAATTGTAGACCGCCGAGCTTGCGCGAAATTCCTCGCTCCCAAATCTGGATAGGCGGATTCTGCCCTAATTCGGCGTAGATCAGCTAAATCCTGTGCTAAATCTTGAGCTGGGTATTCGCCCCGATCGCATAGGCTCTGCACAATGTCCACGGCGGCTCTAACTGCAAATCGTCCGGCTCGTTCATCCTGATACTCTACAGCCACTCGGTAGACTCCTGCGATCGCGGCAGCACAGGTCTGACCGAATTCTACCGGCATTCCAGCTAAAATCTGCAATTCTAGGGCTACATGCTTGATCACTTCTGGCATTAAAACACCTACCTGGACTTGCTCCAGAAACTTGTCGGAGTAGTCGGTAGCACACCCATGTGCCGCTAAACCTGGTAAGAGTTTGACTAACCCGGCATAAAAGCCGGAAACTTCATGAGTTAATACGGTATCTAATTCCTCTAGATCCAAGTGCAGTTCTACCAAATGGTGAGAATAAATGCTCCAACAGTTAGGACCTTGAAGGGTTTGAAGTGTAAGAATCTTCATAGCATGATACTCCGATACAGTAGGGGGGCAAACAACTGATTCAGCTATCCTTAGCATCGGAGATTTTCCTGGTTTTGCCGTCCTACCAGTGAGTCAGCGTTCTAGGTGAATCTATCTCCTCCAAGTGGGTGAGCGGATGAGAAGAATGGGGGAGTTGGGAAATCTAGTCGTAATGAGGGGGATAGAGGAGGCAAATAGTCAAAAGTAATGATCACTGATTGTTTATTATTGACTAGCTAGTGAGTTTAAATGAACGTAAATATGATGTATTTGGCAATATCGACTGGCAATCAGGGAGACGTCGCTCAACTGGTGACAGTTTTGATTATTCTGTTGCTTGTGGCGACAGGGGTAGCCTTGTTATCCCGATGGTTACGCATCCCTTATGTCACAGGCTTGGTTGTGGCTGGGCTAATTATTGCCGCCTTTCTTCCCCGCAAAGTTGGACTGGATTCATCACTAATCATTAACTTGTTTCTGCCAATTTTGTTGTTTGAGGCAGCCATTAATACGGATATCAGCCGCTTACGAAGTACAGTCAAACCGATCGCGCTGCTGGCAGGACCTGGTGTGGTGATTGCTTCTGGCGTAACGGCCACGGTGTTGAAGTTTGGCTTAGGATTGAGCTGGATTCCGGCTTTAATGGTGGGCGTCATTTTAGCCATCACTGATACAGTTTCGGTGATTGCTGTATTTAAAGAAATCACTGTACCCTCCCGATTGATCACGATCGTGGAAGGTGAAAGTTTATTTAATGATGGGATCGCGTTAGTTTTGTTCACCTTGCTACTCAAAGTTAATGCTACTGGTTCCGTCACAATCACTGAAGGCATCAAAGAGTTATTAGTGGTGATTGCTGGTGGCAGTTTAATTGGAATTATTTCAGGTTATTTAGGAAGTCTGCTATATGCGCGATCGGAGGATTCTTTAAGTAATATTTTGCTAACCGTCGCGATCGCACTAGGCACATTCCAAATCAGTCAAGGGCTAGGGGTGTCGGGAGTTGTGGCAGTTGTTGTGGCAGGGTTGGTGATTGGCAATACGGAACTCGCTCGCAGTGTCTCTGCCTCGAATCGGATTACAGTGCTCAGTTTTTGGGAATATGCCGGGTTTGGGGTGAATACATTCATCTTTTTGTTAATCGGGCTGGAAATCAAGTTAGAGACATTAGGCAAAACATTTCTAGCCGTGTTATTAGCGGTATTAGCCTATCAAATTGGGCGATTTTTAGCGGTCTATCCACTGTTAGCGTTATTGCGGCTATTCGATCGTCCAGTCCCATTACGCTGGCAGCATGTTCTATTCCTGGGCAATATTAAAGGTTCGTTGTCTATGGCACTTGCCCTCAGCCTACCTGCTGGATTACCAGAACGGGGTAACTTGATCGCTTTAGTCTTTGGGACTGTGTTGTTATCATTAGTTGGGCAAGGCGTTAGCTTACCTTGGTTAGTGCAACGGTTGAATATTGCTCACACCTCTGAAGCTCAGCAATGGATCGAATCACTCCAATCGCAGCTCATGACAGCGAAAGCTGCACAAAATGAATTAGAGTCATTGCTAAATGCTGGAGTGTTACCCAAGTCAGTGTACGAGGAACTCCGGGCGACCTATCAGGTAAAGGTTGCGGCGGCGGAACGATCGCTGCGAGATTTATACAATCGACGATCGGATAATTTGACCGTAGCAAGTGGTAGACATACTCGGCTAGATGCCATTCGTCGCCGCTTATTTGTTGCTGAGAAAGATGCTTTGAACAGTGCTCTACGTAAGCGCATTCTGTCGGAAGAAGTGGTGCGATCGCGGTTGCAAGCGATCGATCAACAACTATTAGATTTAGAGGATGACTAGCCACTTATTTTGAGCAGGGCGAGGTTATGGATTCCCTGAACCATGCACCAGGATTGGCAAAACCTCGCCTGAAGATCTACAATTTCTTGAATTTTGCTTTTAGCTCATCTAATGAGGATGGCTTTTCTGCCTTCTGAGTGGCTTTTGGCTGAGGTTTAATCTCAAGTCTAGTCTCTGATTTAACTGGTGGTTTGGTATCTGGTCTAGTGCTTGGTTTCACCTTTGGTTCTGCACCACCGGGCGATCGCATCGACAAGCTAATCCGTTTTAAGGCTTCATTCACCTCTAACACTCGCACCTTGACCACTTGCCCGACTTTCACCACCTGTTTGGGGTCACTAATAAAGCGATCGGCTAGTTGTGATACATGCACTAAGCCATCCTGATGGACGCCAATATCCACAAAAGCGCCAAAGTTCGCCACATTTGTTACGACTCCCTCTAGTTCCATACCGATGTGTAAGTCCTTCATTTCATTCACCCCTTCCTTAAAGGTGGCATAGGTGAATTGAGCACGGGGGTCACGTCCGGGTTTTTCTAACTCCCGCATGATGTCGCGTAATGTGGGTTCACCAATTGTATCTGTGACGTAGCGTTTCAGATCACTGGACTGGAGGCGTTCGGCAATTTTGGGAGCTTCTGTGAGGGGTAGCTGTAAGTCCTTGGCGATCGCTTGCACAACACCATAACTCTCTGGATGCACCGCCGTATTATCTAACGGTTGTTTACCATCGCGAATCCGCAAAAAGCCTGCGGCCTGCTCAAAGGCTTTCGGTCCTAATTTAGCGACTTTGAGTAATTGTTTACGATCCTGAAATGCTCCATTTTCATTGCGGTAGGCAACAATATTGTTGGCGATCGTAGCGTTAATCCCTGAAACAAAGGTGAGGAGTTCTTTAGATGCGGTATTTAAATCAACTCCGACATAGTTGACGCAACTTTCTACGGTCTCATCTAGCTTCTGTTTCAGCCGTTTTTGATCGACATCATGCTGATACTGTCCCACCCCAATTGACTTTGGATCGATTTTTACTAATTCTGCTAATGGATCTTGTAACCGCCGCGCAATGCTGATCGCTCCCCGGATGGTAATATCCAAATCGGGAAATTCTGCGATCGCCACGGGACTAGCGGAATAAATTGAGGCTCCGGATTCGTTGACTATTACCTTAATTGGGGGTTGTTCCAAAGCTTGTAAAACCTGAGTAACAAAAGCATCTGTTTCGCGTCCGGCGGTGCCATTCCCGATCGCAATCAGTTCAATCTTGTGTTTCTGGATCAATTTAATCAATGTCTGTGCTGCCTGCTGGCGTTGGGCTTCGGATTGATGTGGGAAAATCGCTTGATACTCCAGAAATTTGCCTGTTTCACTTAAGGCAGCGACCTTGCAACCCGTGCGAAATCCTGGATCAATCCCAAGAGTGGGTTTCATCCCAGCCGGAGCGGCTAACAACAATTCTCGTAAATTCGCTTCAAAGGTTTTAATTGACTCTTCATCGGCCCAGAGTTTCTTCTCTGCCATCACCGCATTGATCAATGAAGTTTTCATCAACCGCTGAAATGCATCTTTCAACATATCGCGGTAGAAGCTGCGTACAGGAGCCGATTTAGTTCGAATTTCCTCGCTTTCTAAATACTCTAAAACAAGCTCTTCATCAAAGGTGAGTTCTAGAGTTAGAATGGCTTCATTCTCACCTCGTAGTAGGGCTAACAAGTTGTGAGGGGCAATCTCTTTAATCGGTACTTGGTAGCTACGGTACATTTCAAACTTGGTACTGCCCTCTGGATAATCGGGTTTAATCCGGGAGACTAGCACTCCCGATCGCAGTAAATATTCTCGCAAGTAGGCTCGTAACTCTGCTCGTTCTGACACGGCTTCTGCCAGAATATCTGCGGCTCCTTGTAAGGCTTCTTCTACAGTATTCACACCACGATCGGAAGCAATATACTTTGTAGCTTCGGTGGCTAATGAAGCTGTGGCTGCATCCGGGCGATTGAGGGTTTGAATCCATTCTGCTAATGGCTCTAAGCCTTTCTCTCTGGCGATCGTGGCACGAGTGCGACGCTTGGGACGGTAGGGCAGATATAGATCTTCCAGTTCAGTTTTCTGCAAACAATCGGTGATTTTGGTTTGCAACTCATCGGTTAACTTGCCCTGCTCCGCGATCGCCTTCAAAATCGTGGCTTTACGCTCCTCTAACTCGGTTAAATAGGTATATTGTTCCAGCAAATCCCGTAACTGTACTTCAGTCATTTCTCCGGTACGCTCTTTGCGATAACGAGCAATAAACGGCACTGTGGCTCCTTCTGCCAGTAGTGCTAATGCCGCTTCGACTTGAGATTGCCGTAAGGACAGTTCATTTGCCAGATGTTGAGGGATGTTGAGCATAACCTTCGTTTAGACATGGGAAAACCTCGGATCTCCTATCATGCCGCATCTCGCCCCAGACTTCATTCCTTTCAGCAGAAATAATCTTAAACTCCCCTGAAATATATCTCAACCTGCTTCTACGATTGCCTTTAGGTATTACGGCTGAATCGTGAATTTATTTGGCAAATTAGAGATCTTACGGACGGTCTTAGGGTATGGTTAAGCGAATTAATCTGGCAAATTGTTATGAAACCCGCTTCTAGAATCGTGTCCGCTTCATACCGATTCTTAGTCTTCTGGCTGCTTGCCGCATCAGCCTCTCCCGCCTTTGCCCAGTCAATTACCCCTGCTCAGGATGGAACTGGCAGCACAGTGACTCGGAGTAATAATCGCTATGACCTCTCTGGTGGACAGCGATCGGGGGATGGTACAAATTTATTTCATAGCTTCGAGCAGTTTGGACTTAATCAAGGTGAAATCGCTAATTTTCTATCAAACCCAGCCATTCAAAACATCCTAGGGCGAATTATCGGCGGTAATCCTTCAGTAATCGATGGCTTAATTCAAGTGACTGGTGGTAATAGCAATTTATTTTTAATGAATCCAGCCGGGATTGTATTTGGAGCCAATGCCAGTTTAAATGTGCCGGCGGCGTTTACCGCTACTACAGCAAATGGAATTGGATTTGGCAATGGTTGGTTTAATGCGATCGGAGACAACAATTACCTTAATTTAATTGGCAATCCCCAAACGATCGCGTTTACCATGCGGCACCCCGGAGCAATCGTCAACAGTGGCAATTTAGCCGTTCCAACCGGTCATCATTTAACGCTATTGGGCGGTACAGTGATCAATGCTGGACAACTGTCTGCCCCTGAAGGACAGATCACGATCGCCGCAGTCCCTGGGCAGCAACTGGTACGACTGAGCCAACCGGGAAGTGTTCTGAGTTTAGAAATTCAACCACTGTCTAGCATGATCAGCAATTCGGAAGGGAATCTGCCATCGGATTGGACCCTTCCGATCGCTGCACTCCCGCAGTTATTAACAGGGGGTAATTTGAGTAACGCCACGGGTTTGATTCCCAACCCAGATGGTAGTGTGCAATTAACTGGTTCCACATTAAGTGTGGAATCCGGTGATGTTGTCGCTACCCAAGTCCAGGCTGGAACGGCAACCTTATTGGCTGCCAATCATTTGACGATCGTACCTTTAGGTGCAGCTAACCGAGTGACATTACAAACTACGGGGGATCTAAATCTCCAAGCGGGTAATACTCTCCGGATCAGAGATCAAGCGACGCATCCTTTACACATCCAGGCGGGGAGAAATCTGATTGTTCAAGGGAATCAAGGCATTGATATATTTGCGTTGAATCACCCGAGTAGTGCGTTGTCAGCTGGTGGCGATCTGATTCTGCGATCGACCAATTCTGTGGGTGGTGATGCCCATTACTCTGCTGGGGGAAACTTCCGAGTAGAGCAGTTAGATGGAACCGTTGGCAACTTATTTAGTCCCTACGATCCGATTATTCTTGCCGGTGGAGATGTCACATTAGGGGATTATCAAGGCGCTTCGTTGCACATTATTGCTGGTGGGAGTGTAACACTGGGAACTGTGATCATTGATGCTCCAGATGATGTAGAGAATGCGATCGATCCAACGACCTTTCCTGATCTGGCAACCGTTCGATTATCCGATGGCAGCAGCATCACGATCGATGGCACTGCTACCCCCACGTTAGATGTCCGAGCTGGAGTAGATTGGTCAGCCTTGGGCGGAGTCCCGGAATCTGATCCCACTGTATTTGGAGAAATTGAAGTCCAAGTGAGTTCTCCCCCTACCAGTGCCGACATCACTGTGAATGGGCAAATTCAGGCTGAGTCTGGAGTGGTGTTACTGACCACTCAATATAATCCGAATTTAGCTCTTGCCGGTGGCACTATTTCTGCTCCGACGATCGCTACGGGAACCAGTAGTAATCTAGCGGGCGGATCAATGACGATCGATGCTAGACAAGATACCAATTTAGGTCTACTTTCAACTGTGGCTAGTGCGCTAACCAATGATGCTGGTAATGGTGGTGATATTAAAATTCTGGCGAATGGTAATGTCAACGTTGCCGCTAGCATCTCTACCTTTAGTCAGGCGGTGGCTAATTTTCCTAGCCTGTCTGGCAACTCTGGTAATGGTGGTCAAGTGAGTATTACTGCTAGAACAGGTGATATTAATGTGGCGGGTGGAATTAACTCCAGTACGGCTGCCAATTCAGTTGGAGTAATCGGTGGGGCAGGAAGTGGTGGTGCTATTACCTTATCTGCGAAGAATGGCAGGGTACGAGCTGGTTCATTAAACACAACCACCACTGCTATCAATGGTAGCGTTGGGAATGGCGGAGCCGTCCAAGTTAATGCGGCGAATGGCATCAATGTTGTAGTAGGAGTTGACACAACGGCTGATTCTAGATTTTTTGTGGCTGGTAATGGTGGAGCGATTCGGCTCACAACCACTCAAGGCAATGTGGTCACGGGCGGCATATTTGCGAATGCTAGAAGTATGGCTGGGGCATCAACTGGTAATGCTGGTGATATTACTATTACTACTGGAAATGGCAACATTCAGGCTGTAGCGGTACTGGCAGATGCGATCGCAGCACAGAACGGTGTGAGCGGCAATGGCGGCAATATTACCCTTGCTACAAATCGCGGGAATATCACTGTTGCTAGTGACCTCAGAACCCTGGCTTTCTCTAGCTCTGGCGGTGGCGGAGTCGGCGGGTCTGTGACCCTCACCGCTTCGAACGACATTACGATCGGCGCCATCAATGCGTTCCCGCCAAATCCTGGGCTTCTGAATACGGATGGTTCGCTGACTGTAAATGCGGCTGGTGCGATCGATTTATCTGGTGGGATCACGATCGCTGGTGATATTCGGATTGGTAATCAAATTGCACCCAATACATTATTACTTCCTACCAGCCTTCAATCTGCTAACGGTGACATTGAGATTAGCGTTGATAATGACTTCCAGCTTTCCAGCTTAATTGCAACGCAGGGAGGTGATTTCAGTCTCACTAGCACTGGTGATTTAGATATTACTCGTCCTGTAACAACTCAAGGGGGAAATATTACCTTACAAGGTGACTCGATCACCGCTTCTGTCCCGTTAAATTCGAGTAACTTAAATGGAAATGGCGGAAATATTACCTTATTTGCTAGCGATCGCATTCAGGTTAGTATTCTCAATAGTTCGGGGGCTGGCAATGGTGGTAATATCATGATCGACCCCGATGGCGATGTGCAGATTGATTCCATCAATGCTCAAGGAGGATTGCCAAGTTTGAGCCCTGGAGTGAGTAGTGGTGGTGCAGGTGGCAATGTAGAGATTACAACTCTGAGCTTTTTCCGAGCGCTCGGTAGTTTCGTTGACCAAAATGGTGTGCGAGCTAGCCTCTCTACGGCTGGAACTAGCCAGGGAGGAGCGATCGTTATCCGGCATGGCGGTGGTGCATCTAGTACTCCATTTGTAGTGGGAGATAGTCGGCGTAACGGGACTGACGCTGCCATTACTACGGGCACCAGCAATACGATTCAACCGACTCGATCGTTTCTCGGTACCTATCGGCAAGGAGCAACTCCTAGTGATATTCAGTTGCTGACATCCGGCGAATTTGCCGAAGCAGAACCCGAAGCAGAACCTTGTACAGTGAATGATTGTACTGAGTTAGCGGATGATTTAGAGCCAGCTGAGTTTGCTACTGATTTGCCCTTTGATTCAGGAGGCTTGGAACTTCCCAGCTTCGAGTTAGAAGCTGCGAAAAATCGGCTATTCGAAATTCAACAGGCAACTGGGATTAAGCCAGCTCTTGTGTATGCCCAGTTTGTTCCCACTACGGTAGCCACTGACCTTGCAGGCTATGAACGATCGACCACCCAAGAATTTGAGCAGCATTTACAGCGATCGACGGCAAGTAGCCCAGTCAATTTGACGATTGAGCCATCTCCAGATGACCAGCTGGAAATTGTTGTGGTTATGTCAGAAGGTCGCCCGGTTCGCCACCGGTTGCCTGAAGCTACTAGAGCCAAGGTGTTGCAGGTGGCGGAGGAATTTCGTGATCGGGTGGCAAATCCCCGAGAACGGCAACGCCATCGTTATTTTGCGGCTGCCCAACAGTTGTATCAGTGGCTGATTGCCCCAATTCAAGCCGAACTACAAGCGCAAAACATTCAGAATCTTGCCTTTATTTTGGACAGTGGGCTACGAATTATTCCGATCGCGGCTCTCCATAACGGTAACCAGTTTTTAGTGGAGCAGTATAGCTTGGGACTGATGCCAAGCTTTACCTTGACCGATACCCGCTATGCTGACCTTCGTCACCTGAAAGTTTTGGTAGCCGGAGCCTCCCAGTTTGCCGACCTGCCTCCCTTACCAGCCGTTTCTAGTGAAATTGCTGCGATTACCCAAACAGGTTGGCAAGGTGAAGTGTTATTTGATACTAAATTTACCTTGCAAAATTTGAAATCAGAACGCCAACGACAGCCTTTTGGCATTATTCATCTAGCCACTCACGGCGAATTTAACTCGGGTAATTTAAACAACTCTTTTATTCAACTCTGGGATACCAAACTGCGATTGAATCAAGTTCGCCAATTGGGCTGGAATAATCCACCTGTAGAACTGTTGGTTTTAAGTGCCTGTGACACGGCGACTGGCGATGAAACGATCGAACTAGGATTTGCAGGGATTGCTGCTCAAGCGGGTGCTAAATCTACCTTAGCTAGCATTTGGCTAGTCAGTGATGCTGGCACCTTAGGACTGATGGCAGAGTTCTACCACCAATTGCAGACTGTGCCAATCCGAGCACAGGCACTACAGCAAGCTCAAATTGCCATGCTCCGAGGACAAGTGAAGTTAGTCGGTGGACAATTACAGTGGATAGGTGGAACAGTTGATCTGCCGTCTAATCTACAAACCCTGCCGGATCAAACTTTTACCCATCCTTACTACTGGTCCGGATTCACGATGATTGGTAGTCCCTGGTAGTCTACCCGACGATTTATTCCAATTGCTAGGTTGCCTGACTGCCCTTAGGTCTTTATACTTTTGTGAAGTTAGGGCAAATTATCCAGTGAATGAGGAGTAAGGATGTATATCGTACAAATTGCCTCTGAGTGTGCCCCAGTCATCAAAGCGGGAGGCTTGGGCGATGTCGTATACGGACTTACCCGGGAGTTAGAACTGCGCGGGCATACCGTGGAGATCATTCTTCCTAAGTACGATTGCATGCGATACGACCATATTTGGGGGCTGCATGAAGCCTACCAAGACCTGTGGGTACCCTGGTATGGCGGCGCGATCCACTGTACGGTTTACTGCGGTTGGGTACATGGGCGACTGTGCTTCTTCATCGATCCTCATTCCGACGATCTATTTTTTAACCGGGGTCACTACTACGGTTCTAAAGACGACAACATGCGGTTTGCCTTCTTCAGTAAGGCCGCGATGGAGTTTTTGCAGCGTACCAATAAGCGTCCTGATGTCCTACATTGCCACGATTGGCAAACGGGCTTAGTGCCAGTCCTGCTCTATGAGATTTACAAATGGCATGGCATGGACAAGCAGCGGGTGTGTTATACCATCCATAACTTCAAACATCAGGGGATCGCGGGTGCCGACGTGTTATGGGCCACTGGGCTGAACCGAGAATCCCATTATTTTGACTTCAGCCGCCTGCAAGATAACTTCAATCCCTTTGCCCTGAATCTGATGAAGGGTGGGATTGTCTACTCGAACTTTGTCACTACCGTTTCACCTCATCATGCCTGGGAAGCGCATCACGGTGAGTTTGGCTATGGGTTGGGACATACTCTGCACATGCATGAGCATAAGTTTGGTGGTGTATTAAATGGGATTGATTATGATGTCTGGAATCCCGAGATCGATCGCTACACACCCGATCACTTCTCGGCAACTGACCTGACGGGCAAAGCCCACAATAAAAAAGCCCTGCGGGAACGGTTATGGTTAAGCCATGAAGACAAGCCGTTAATTGCCTATATCGGACGCTTAGATGATCAAAAAGGGATGCATTTAGTGCATCATGCGATTTACTATGCCCTGCACCGGAATGCTCAGTTTGTGCTTCTGGGAGCGGCGACCGAACCGGGGATCAATGATTGGTTCTGGCATGAGAAGCAATTTCTTAACAATAATCCTAACGTTCATATTGAACTTGGGTTTAACGAAGAACTCTCGCACTTGATCTATGCTGGCGCTGACATGATTGTTGTGCCCAGTAATTATGAACCCTGCGGTCTAACTCAAATGATTGGCTTGCGGTATGGCACCGTGCCGATCGTCCGAGGAGTGGGAGGCTTAGTCAATACGGTCTTCGATCGGGATTACGATGAAGCTCATCCACCGGAGGAACGGAATGGTTATGTGTTCCATCAAACCGATAATCAAGCTCTGGAATCAGCGATGGATCGGGCGATCGGCTTATGGGAATACTACCCCAATGAGTTTGAAAAGCTGGTGGTACAAGGGATGAACTACGATTATTCCTGGAAATATCCGGGACAGGATTACCTGGCGATCTACGAATTTATCCGCCATAAGTAATCTCAAATAAAATCCCCCAGAAGTCCAAAATTCTGGGGGAACAACAGATGGCGTAACGAAACCGTGTTTAAGGGTCACTGATTCAGCGTGATTTTAATCCGCTATTGACTCATACCGTTGGGTAATTGGCGTTATGCAGACAATTACCCCATCTATCCCCAAAAGTTTTAACCGTTAACCGATGATCTGTTGGGCTTCGCTGAGAATCTGCTCCAGGTGCGCTTCGCTCTTAAAGCTTTCAGCGTAAACTTTACAGACATTCTCAGTTCCCGATGGTCGGGCAGCAAACCAGCCATTCTCAGTCGTGACTTTCATGCCCCCGATCGCGGCTCCATTGCCAGGCGCTTTAGTCAGGGTGGCTGTAATGGAATCACCAGCCAGGGTAGCCACCTTCATATCTTCGGGTGACAGTTTGCTGAGCCGAGCTTTTTGTTCTGGAGTGGCGGGAGAATCAATCCGCTTGTAGAAGGGTTTACCCAGGCGATCGGTGAGGTCTTGATAGTGTTGACCGGGATCTTTGCCTGTTTTAGCGGTAATTTCAGCCGCTAGCAGATCCAGAATGATGCCGTCTTTGTCAGTTGTCCAGACGCTACCATCCTTGCGCAAGAAGGAGGCTCCGGCACTTTCTTCGCCACCAAACCCAAAGGAACCATCTAGCAGTCCGGCAACGAACCACTTAAAGCCAACCGGGACTTCACAGACATTGCGACCGATTTCCTTGCCGACTCGATCGATCATGCTGCTGCTGACCAGGGTTTTACCGATCGCGCTGGAGCCAGGCCAACCTGTCCGATTGGTAAACAAATACCAAATCGCGACAGACAGGAAGTGGTTGGGATTCATCAACCCGACGCTAGGAGTGACAATCCCATGACGATCGGAGTCGGTGTCGTTGCCAAAGGCGATATCGTAGTCATCCTTGAACTTGACCAAACCCGCCATCGCATAGGGCGAAGAACAATCCATGCGGATCTTGCCATCCCAATCGACACTCATGAAGCGGAAGGTGGGATCTACAGCCTGGTTAATCACGGTGATATTTAAGCTGTAGTGATCGGCGATCGGTTGCCAGTAAGCGATATTAGAACCACCCAGGGGATCGGCGCCAATCCGAATTCCGGAGGCTCGAATGGCTTCTATGTCAATGATGGTTTCCAGATCGTTGACGTAGGGCGTAATGAAATCAAATGGATGGGTGGTGGAGGCTTTAGCGGCAGTTTCGTAAGCGATCCGCTTCACCTCGCGGTTGCCATTAGCGAGTAGCTGATTCGCCCGATCCTGAATCCATTTGGTGGCATCGGGTTCGGCAGGTCCACCGGACGGCGGATTGTACTTAAACCCACCATCGGCAGGGGGATTGTGGGAGGGCGTGATGATAATGCCATCCGCTAACCCACTGGTTCGACCTCGGTTATACGCCAAAATGGCATGGGAAACGGCAGGAGTGGGAGTGTATTGGGCAGCACCTGATCCAGCGGCAATATAAACATCCACTCCATTCGCGGCTAACACTTCCAAAGCCGACTTTTGGGCAGGTTCAGACAGCAGGTGGGTATCCATGCCCATATACAACGGTCCGTTAATCCCCTGACTTTGGCGATATTCCACTACCGCTTGGGATACGGCGAGAATATGATCTTCATTAAAGGTGCCCGTTGCCGAGGAACCTCGGTGTCCTGATGTGCCGAAGCTAACTCGTTGTAGCGGATTCTCCGGGTCAGGATGGACCGTGTAGTACTGGTCTAATAACTGATCGACATTAATCAAAATTTCAGCCGGGGCGGGTTTTCCAGCCAGGGGGCTAATCGTTTCATCCGCTGTTGTTTGCATCTCGCTTCTCCAAATCCCGTCATCATTTGGCTACGTTCAGAATACCGTAAAATTTTGTTACATGCACCGAACTGAGGGAAGATGGGGGAGGTGGGGAGATGGCAGCGATCGGGAAGATGGGAAGGATGGAGGAGGTGGGGAGGATGAAATGTTGGATACGATCGAATGCACACGCTGATTAAAATTGGAACTGATACTCAATGACTGATAGGCAGGCGATCGAGCCACAGATTGATCGACGACCAATAATTACTTCTGAGAGCGATCCAATTCGGGTCGATTTTCTACCCCATGAATTGACCGGATTACCAGGGCGTTTAGGGATGACGATCGCCCCAGGAAAACGCAATATTGGGATGCATGCAATTTGGGAACGCGATCTAGAGCAAGATCTGACCCATTTACGGCATCACTATCGGGTCGAGAAGTTAGTCACGTTGCTGGAAACCCCAGAATTTGCGGCGTTACAGATTCCAAATTTGCTAATTCAAGTGCAAGCGCATGGGATGCGATCGCAGCAATTCCCAATTCGTGATTTTGGCACTCCCACATCAATGGAGAGTTTGCTGGAATTAGTGGAGTCGATTTTGGAGGATGTGGCTCAGGGGCAAACGGTGGTGATTCACTGTAAAGCTGGTTTAGGGCGAACGGGCTTGGTTACAGCCGCTTGTCTGGTAGCGTTGGGCTATTCACCGGAAGAGGCTTTCGCGTTGGTGCGACAGTCACGCCCTGGTAGCATCGAAACTCCAGAGCAGGAAACCTATGCGGAGGCATTTGCGAAAGCTTGGCAGGCGAGAGACACTAGAGATCGGGGGGCATGATTTAGGCAATTAAGGAGGGCACGATGAAACGCATCAATCGGTGTCATTGGTTAATCCCAGTTTTGAGTGGGGTTGTCGTTGGTTTGGGTATCAGCATTCCAGCCAGCGCCACAGTTCATCAATCGGCTGGCATGCCGGCAAATCTGCGATCGACGCTACAACGCTACAACATTCGGTCGATCGACTATCAGCGGTTAGAACATGTAGTGGCTCAATTTGGTCGAGGTCTGCCCGATTTCTTTGAACAAGGCGATCGCCAGTTTGAGCGAGAAGTCGATCGGTTAAATCAACCCCAAGCTGACCCCAATCTCACCATTCAGAGTACAGGGGCTCAATGGCGACCGATCGTGTCTCAAGCGGGTAAGTTTTCGATCTGGTTGCCTCCGGGGGTGATGAGTGAAGAGACGAAAACGTTCGCGATCGCGGCTCAATCTGTCACCTTTAATGTTGTTGCTAGCCAAGCTGAAGGTGCTCGGTTTGTGGCGGCCTATGCTGATCTTCCGACTAACCAAACGTTGAATGATCAAGCCGTATTTGCCGCGATCCGAGACGGAGTGATTGCTCAAACCCAGTTCAAAGTTGTGAGTGAAAACCCAATTACTTTTGGACAGTGGACAGGGCAGGAATGGCAAATGAGCCAAGGGAATGAAACGATTACCTATCGGGTCTATCGCGTTCAGCAACGGGTCTATCTATTAGCCGCGAAGCAACCAGGAACAGGCACGAACCAGTCCAACTCAATAGATACATTTTTCCGATCGTTTAAGTTGCTGTAATGGCAATTTCCGCGATCGCTAGGACATCAATCAGTGATGTTTGAAACAGTGAAGTTATGAAAGATCCCAAGACCGTTCAATGGTTGGTAGTTGGTGCTGTCGGGCTTGGGATTACCTTGCTGTGGGGTTGTCAAAACACTGAGCGACAAGACTTACCTACAAGTTACACAACCCCAGTATCACTCCAACCTAAAAAAACAATATTGACTTATGGAGACTATCTAAAACAGTATCCTCGCAATGCTCCAGTTGAAGATGTTATGGAATACGTGCTGCGGTATGGAAGTCCCGATTTCGGCAGTTTACGGGATTCGGTTCTCAAAGAAAAATCTAAGTTTCGTCGGATGGTATCTGCCTGTTTAACTCTTCCAAAATCCGAAAACGGTAAAATCGTTGTCTCTAATTACCCAATGCCTAAGGATGGTAAAGTAGATTTTCTTGATTTTGGATTTATGCCACCTATTCAAGTGGAGCCGGGTGTATACCTGCTTCGGCTACGTTGTGGTCGTGGAATTATTATTAATAGCTATAGCCTTTTTACCTACTCTGAACAAGAAGGGATAAATGTCGATGCATTAAAACCTTCTGTTGGAGCTATTAGTAAATCTGGAGAATTTTATACCTATGAAACTACCGAAATGCTAATAGATGGTTTTTCTTATGATGCTAATACTCGAAAACTCCAGATAAGCTTACCTTGCAATGCTTCTGCTGGAACTATTAATTCCCAAACTATTTATAAATATGAGAACAAGAACTTGAGCTTAGTAGAATATTGGCAAGATAATCCAAAGAACAACAGATGTATTCAGAAGCCTCATTTACGCCAGTTTTACCCATAGTACGATCGCCTTGTTTGAATTGCAGGGTATTGGCTGAATCAGCGGTTTGAGATTTTTAAGAATAATTTGAATCAAAAATCTCTTCGATCGTTTAATTGCTACACCCCCTGGAGCTGATCACTGATTCACCCTCTCTTTAGGAAATACATTTTGAATTGATACGGGAATTTCAATTGTGAACTCAGTTCCTTTAGTTGGAGTAGAACAGCAATACAGTTGACCACCGTGCTTTTCGGTCACAATCTGATGGCTAATTGCCAAGCCCATACCGGTGCCTTTCCCAACCGCTTTGGTGGTAAAGAACGGGTCAAACAATCGTTGCTGGACAGCCTCAGGAATACCAGGACCGTTATCCGCGATCCGAATCGCGACTCGGTGATTTGGCAGCGCTTCAGTGCAAATGGTAATCGTAGGGATGGAATCGTGATCAGACTGTTGCTCCTTCACAAGGTTTTCTTCTAAGGCTTCGATCGCATTACTGAGAATATTCATAAACACCTGATTGAGTTGTCCGGCATAACACTCAATTAAGGGGAGTTGTCCATAGGCTTTAATGACTTCAATTCCTGGATAGCCAGTCTTCGCTTTCAGGCGATTTTGCAGAATCATCAAGGTACTATCAATCCCTTCATGAATATTCACGCCTTTAACTTCTGCTTCATCCAGCCGTGAGAACACCCGCAGGGAATACACGATCTCTTGAATGCGTTGAGACCCAGTTTGCATGGACTGAAGCACCTTAGGTAGATCTTGACTGAGAAAATCCAGATCGATTTCCTGAATCTTCTGCTGGATGTGGGGCTGGCACGTGGGACAGTTCTGTTGATAAAGCTCTACTAGTTCCAAAAGCCCTTGGGTATATTCGCTGGCATGGGTTAAATTACCAAAAATAAAATTAATCGGATTATTAATTTCGTGAGCAATACCTGCTACTAACTGACCCAGACTAGACATTTTGGCAGATTGGACAAGTTGAGTTTGGGTTTGACCCAACTCCTGAAGCGTTTGTTCCAGTTGCTCTGTCCGTTGCCGTAGTTGAGTTTCTGAGCGGCGCAAACACTCTTCAGCCTGCTTACGATCGCTGATATCCCGAGCAATGGCAATCAGTCCAATAATATTTCCGTGAGCATCACGCCAGGGAGTTTTGGTGGTCAAGTAAGTTCTTTGGGAGTCTTGGTAAGGGACTGTTTCCTCAAATGTCTCCATGACCCCTGTAGTCATCACGGTCTGATCTTTCTGCATGATCTGGTCAGCTGTTGCCAAAGGAAACAGTTCTGTATCGTCTTTACCAACGACTTCTTCCACCAAGGACTTACCTAAAAAGCGAGCCAGATTGGAGTTCACCATGACATACCGACCTTGCAGATCTTTAACCAGAATAAAGTCTGGCAGGGCTTCCATCACCGAATTGAGCAGGGTATAGCTTTCCTGGAGAGCCGCTTCTGCCTGCTGGCGTTGGACAATCTCTTGTTCTAATTGACGGCTGCTCTCTAGCATCTTCTTCATGGTGGAGAAGGCTCTCAGCGCTGTCACCATGACAATAAATAGTTTTTGGGAGGTCAGTTCAGTTTTTGTTTTGTAGGCATCAATGCTGTAGTCCACGACGACTTTTCTTTCCGGAGCTTGTCCTGGTTGACCCGTTCGCAGGATGATGCGAACCAGTTGATTGTTCAACTCTTCCCGGATAAATCGCACGACCTCCAAGCCAGCATGTTCTGTTTCCATCACGACATCAAGCAGGACGATCGCGATATCGGAGTGCGCTTGCATGAGCTGTTTTGCTTCTAGTGCCGAGTAAGCATTCATAAATGTCAATGATTTTCCTTCCAGGACGAAATCCATGAGGACCAGTTTTGTCACTTCATGCACTTCAAGATCATCATCAACGATGAGAACTTTCCAGCTTGCCCCTACAGATATAGGTTCTGTTTCGGTGGCAAACAGAATCTCTTCCCCCTCTTCAGCAAACATCAATTCATCCGGTTGGCTATAGGCAGACGAGTTTGGGGCAGTTTGCATGGTGATTTCCTTCATGGGGTGCGGTGAAAGAGGTTGTACCAACTTCTAATCCAGTAGCTTTAATTTCGAATGACTGACTTCTACGCGATCGAATCATCGTCACTGGCTATGGGCAGCACGATGATAAATTTCGCGCCAACTCCAGGTTGGCTTGAGCAATGAATCGTACCACCTAACTTTTGGGTAACCAGGTTATAAACAATATGCAAGCCTAGACCGCTGCCCCCCTGACCCCGTTTAGTAGTAAAGAAAGGCTCAAAGATTCTATTTAAGTGTTCTACCGCAATGCCTTTGCCATCATCGCTATATTCCAATAACAGGTGTTCATCTTGTGGTTGAACAGAAATCGTAATCAGTCCCTGTTCTCCCAGATCGTAAGCATGGTTGAGTGAGTTCAACAGCAGGTTAGTGATAATCTGGGAGAACACACCAGGGTAACTGTTGATGGTCAGATCTGGCTCACCGTGAAGCTGGATAACGTGGTTAGCAGATTTCAACTTAGGGCTCAGTTGCAGCAGGACTTCTTTCAGGTAGGTTGTGAGATTGAATACTCGTCTGGCTTCGCTGGATTGATCCACTGCTACTTGTTTAAAGCTTTGAATCAGTTCAGCCGCTCGGTTTAAATTGGCTAGCGTCAGCGTACTGCTGCGTAAGGCTGTATCTAAAAACTTTTCTAAATCCGATCGCTTCATGCTGCCCTGATGAAATACCTCACTGAATGCCTTAGTTTTCTCAACTAACAGGGAGGCTGCCGTGACTCCAATGCCGACCGGAGTGTTGACTTCGTGCGCGATACCCGCCACCAAACCACCCAGAGCCACCATTTTCTCTGTCTGAATCAGATGGGCTTCTGCTTGTTTGAGGTTATGCAGCGTTTGTTCTAGCTGTTGGGCTTTCTCTTGCAACTGCGCCTCTGCCAATTGCCGCTCTTTGACCTCTTGTTGCAACTGCAAATTCTGTTTATCCAGTTCTTCTTGAGCCAGTTCCCGGCTTTCTTGCGTTAGCACTAGCCACCAGGAACCCATACCCAGCAACACTACCAGGGCGGCATAAATTTCCAGCAGAGTAGAAGCCAGGGTCGCAGGAGAGGCTATTGTGATTGCCACTTGCTGATAATACACTAGGGCAAATAGCGCTCCGACTAAGCAAGCCAGGGACAGAAACACGGCTAAATATTTGAGCATCCTAACTCCGAGTTGAGGAGAAAGTTTGCCCTGGAAGATAGTTTTGGAGACTGTTTGAGCGATCGCTCGTAGAAGCTGGTGGTGGCTGTCAGATTTGCAGGCATCATGGCAGCGGGCATCCAGGCTACAGCATAGCGAGCAGATCGAGCCGTCATAGACGGGGCAGTAAGCCATATCTTGATGTTCGTACTTCTGCTCACAAATACAGCAGGCGATCGACGTGTGAGTATTGAGGTGGTGAAAATGTATATCCTGACGAGCAATGTAGTACTTACCTTTGGTCAGAACTGCAATCACTGGAGCCAGCACAAAGGCTAGGCTTAGGGCAATGAATGGCGCAAATGCTTGCGCAACTGGACCCAATCCTCCGACAAAGGCAATGATTGCCACGACGGAAGCAATCAGCATGGAGCCAAAGCCTACGGGATTAATGTTGTAGAGGTGAGCCCGCTTGAATTCAATGTAGGAGGGACTGATTCCCAAGGGCTTATTAATCACTAAATCAGCTACTAAAGCTCCAACCCAGGCGATCGCAACGTTTGAGTAAAGACCCAAGACGGCTTCTAGCGTCGAAAACACTCCCAGTTCCATTAGAAGCAGCGCGATCGCGACATTAAACACTAACCAAATGACTCGCCCAGGGTGGCTATGAGTTAAGCGAGAGAAGAAGTTTGACCAGGCAAGCGATCCGGCATAGGCATTGGTGACATTGATCTTAATTTGGGAAATTACCACAAAGAGAATCGTCACTGCTAGGACGACCTCGGGGTTGGCAAAGACATAATTAAACCCAGCTAAGTACATCTGGGTGGGTTCATTTGCCTTGGCTAAGCTAATGCCATGATTCACGACCAGTGATGCCAGAAAAGCTCCACCGAGCTGTTTAGCGCCACCCAAGATAATCCAACCGGGTCCAGCTAAAATCACTGCCAGCCACCAGCGCCGCTGATTGTGATGCTGTTTATCGGGTAAAAATCGCAGGTAATCTACCTGTTCCCCCAACTGCGCAATTAGGGAGAAGGAAACGGTTGCTGCCGAGCCAAATAGGAGTGGGTCGAAAGTCGCTCCGCTCGGCGATCGTCCAGCAAAATGTAGCCAATCGGAAAAGGCGGTCGGCTCTTTATGGAGGACGCAGATATAGGGGATCACCATTAAGATCAACCAAATTGGCTGTGTCCACAGTTGCAACTGATTAATCAACGTCACCCCAAAAAAAACTAGCGGAATGATCACCAAGGAACAGATGATATAGCCGATCTCCAGGGGTAACTGGTAGTAGAGTTCCAATGCCTGAGCCATGATGGCAGCTTCTAAGGCAAAGAAGATAAACGTAAAGGACGCATAGATGAGCGACGTAATGGTTGAGCCGATATACCCAAATCCTGCCCCACGAGTCAACAAATCCATGTCAATGTTGTACTTTGAGGCGTAGTAGGTAATCGGTAGTCCTGCCAGGAAAATAATCCCGCCGACCACCACAATTGCCCAGAAAGAATTGGCAAAACCATAACTAATCGCCAGAGATCCCCCGATCGCTTCTAAGGCCAGAAATGAAATGCCTCCGATCGCGGTATTTGCTACCAACCACTCTGACCATTTACGAAAGGATTTGGGAGCAAACCGTAAGGCATAATCTTCTAACGTTTCTGTGGCTACCCAACTGTTGTAATCCCGTCGTTCCTTGACAATCTTTGATGTTGCAGCAGTTTGCATTGGAGTGACTCACTGTACAAAGGTGGATAGCTAACCCATATCTCACTAACCGAGTCAGGCGTAAATGTAGCAATCAATACAATCAGTAATTATTTATTAATAGTTAGAAATTGCTTCATATAAGTAGCAAAATTTTCTCAGCTGCTGACACCGTGCTTCTGCTTAACCCAGGCAATATTAGATGAAGCATTACGCATTTTTACTTATTTTGCAATGAGATAATATTTATGTTGAGATGTCTTTGGGGTTTGATGGATAAAAAGCATGAATTGGAACTATCTCAAATCTTCAGATCTGTCACTTCTAACAGTGCCTTATCTTGATGGGAAAAACATCCTGTTGCAGAATAGACACTAACCGCTCAAAGAAGTTAGATTTGGTCAACTCAGAGCATTAAATAATTTGCAGTCATTTTATGAACGATCAATTGCTAGTACCACCTGGTTACACCATTAGAACAATGACTCGTAAGGAGATTGATCTGGCGATCGAGTGGGCAGCTTCTGAAGGCTGGAATCCAGGTTTATATGATGCTGATAGTTTTTTTAGTGCTGACCCTCATGGCTTTCTAATTGGGGAGATGAATCATCAACCTATTGCTACTATTTCAGCGGTTAAGTATGGTGATACATTTGGGTTTATTGGCTTTTATATTGTTAAATCTGAGTATCGTGGGCAAGGGTATGGATTTCAACTGTGGAATGCTGCTCTCAACTATCTAGCTGGGCGAAATATTGGGCTGGATGGGGTAGTTGCTCAACAAAGTAATTATCAAAAATCAGGTTTCAAACTGGCTTATCGCAATATTCGCTATGAGGGCGTTAGTGGCGGTAGTGATCCGAATCACTCCGCAATCATTGAGCTGTCACAAGTTCCATTTGAGCATGTCGAATGTTACGATCGAGCCTTTTTCCCAGAGCATCGATCAGGCTTTCTGCGATCGTGGTTCAATCAACCCGAAAGTATTGCTTTAGGAATTCTAGAACAAGGAAAATTGGCTGGGTATGGCATGATTCGGGTTTGTCGATCGGGATATAAAATTGGTCCATTATTTGCTGATCGCCCAGAGCTAGCCGAAATCTTATTTCTGGCTTTGAAGTCTAGGATAAAATCAGGAAAGCCTATTTATTTAGATGTACCTGAGCCGAACCAAACTGCTGTAGCTTTAGCCACAACGTACCAGATGAGATTAGTATTTGAAACCGCCAGAATGTACACAGGTGAATTTCCTGATTTGCCACTCCATCGTCTTTTCGGTGTTACTACGTTTGAATTAGGTTAAATCATCCTTTTCAAGTAATGACGGTAGGTCGGTTCATCCCTGTAAATTGATGAATTTGTGCTACAGACTCCGCGATCGCAATTAAGTCAGCTAACGCTTGTTGTGGATCAAGATGATGGCGATCGGGATGGGGTTCGTAGCGTTCCAGATACACTCTTAACGTTGCGCCTTCAGTACCTGTACCAGATAACCGAAACACAATCCGAGAAGCATCATTAAAGCCGAGTCGAATACCTTGATGCTGGCTCACACTACCATCAATTGGGTCGTGATAACTAAAGTTATCCGCATAGTGAATCGTATAGTGTTGAAATTGTTGCTGCTTGAGGGTTGGAATTAATTCCTGTAAATGGGTGATTAATGCTGCTGCTCGATCTCCAGGAATCCCTTCGTAATCATGCCGAGAATAATAGTTGCGTCCATAGGTTCGCCAATGGTTTTGGACAATTTGAGCAACAGATTGCCGTTGCACTGCCAGAATATTCAACCAGAACAACACTGCCCATAGTCCATCTTTTTCTCGCACATGATTGGAGCCGGTTCCGAAGCTTTCTTCACCACAGAGAGTGATTTTGCCAGCATCCAGTAAATTGCCAAAAAACTTCCATCCTGTTGGGGTTTCATAACATGGGAGATGTAAGTGTTGGGCAACCTGATCGACTGCTTGACTGGTTGGCATCGATCGCGCCACCCCGGCTAATCCTTGCCGATATGCTGGAATTAGTGTGGCATTCGCTGCCAGAATGGCTAAACTATCGCTTGGTGTGACAAAGCAGCGTTGTCCCAGGATCATATTGCGATCGCCGTCGCCATCGGAAGCGGCTCCAAAGTCAGGTGCATGATTGCCGTACAAGTGCTGCACTAAGTCATGGGCATGCACTAAGTTAGGGTCAGGATGTCCGCCACCGAAGTCCTCTAACGGTGTCCCGTTTAATACGGTTCCGAACGCTGCCCCCAATCGTTGTTCCAAAATGCGATGGGCATAGATCCCAGTCACAGCGGACATAGCATCAAAATGCATCCGAAAATGCCCAGAGGTCAGCAATTCATGGATCCGATCGCAGTCAAACACGGACTCCATGAGCTGGGCATAGTCATTGACTGGATCAATTACCTCGATCATCATGCCTGACCATTGGACACGTCCTAACCGATCCAGATCAATATCGGGCATGTCCAAAATTTTGTAAGCCCGAATCTGCTGGCTCCGGGCATAGATCGCTTCCGTCAATCCCTCCGGTGCAGGGCTACCATTACTGATATTATACTTAATACCAAAGTCGTGATTCTTCCCACCCGGATTATGGCTAGCCGATAGAATTAACCCACCAAAGGCTTGATATTTGCGGATCAGGCAAGAAGCGGCAGGAGTAGACAGAATTCCGCCTTGCCCCACGATCGCTCGCCCAAACCCATTGGCTGCCGCTAACTTCAGAATGGTTTGAATCGCTGGGCGGTTGTAATAACGACCATCGCCCCCCACTATCAACGTTTGTCCTTGAAATCCCTCTAGACAATCAAAAATCGACTGGACAAAATTCTCTAAGTAATGGGGTTGCTGGAACGTGGCAACTTTTTTGCGCAGTCCAGATGTGCCAGGTCGCTGATCAGCAAAAGGAATTGTAGATACCGTCTTAGGAGTCATGTGTCGCTAGGAGGATGAGCGTATTCTGTGATAATGGGGCTATTGAATTTGATTGCACCATAGCACCATGATGCTGCATTGCTGGGAGTAAATTCATTATGACGATCCTATTGGCGGGAGATATTGGCGGTACTAAAACCAGTCTGCGATTAGTCGAGTCACAGCCCGCCAAAACGGCTAAGCAACCTCCTTTACAGACGACGTTGTATGAAAATACTTACCCAAGTCAGGATTATCCTGACCTGGTGCCGATCGTCCGGCAACTGTTAGCCGAAGCCGATGAGAAGTTAGCTCAGGCATTCGAAATTGATGCCGCGTGTTTTGGCATTGCGGGACCTGTGATTCACGATACTTGTGAGTTAACGAATCTCAGTTGGTCACTCAACGCTAGAACTCTGGAAAAACAACTAAGTATTCCTTGTATTCGGCTGATTAATGATTTTGCTGCGATCGGCTATGGTGTCCTGGGATTAGCCGATGCGGATATTCATACGCTGCAAGCAGGTGAATATGATCCGGATGCCCCCATCGCCGTTTTAGGAGCAGGTACAGGATTAGGGGAAGCCTTTCTGATCCCAGATGCCACAGGCTATCGGGTGTTTCCTAGCGAAGGCTCTCATGCTGATTTACCCCTGCAAAGCGAACTGGGGTTGCAATTAATCCGCTATCTGCGGGAGAAACATGGTATTGATCGCGTGTCGATCGAACGGGTCGTTTCGGGGATGGGGATTGTGGCAATTTATCAATTTCTTCGGAGTCGTGGCAATGCTCCCGAATCGCCAGGCATGGCAGAAATCTTTCACGTTTGGGAACAGCAAATCGGGCATAAAACCAAGACGGTCGATCCAGCCGCTTTGATCTCGAAAGCCGCGATCGCTGGCACTGATCCACTCAGCGAAGAAACGATGACGATCTTTATCCGCGCTTACGGAGCTGAAGCGGGTAACTTAGCGTTAAAACTGTTACCCTTCGGCGGGCTATACGTTGCTGGCGGTATTGTGACTAAAAATCTCCCTTTAATGATTAAAGGTGACTTTATGGACAGCTTCCTTCACAAAGGGCGCATGACTCCGTTAATGCAACGCATTCCTGTCCACCTTGTCCTTAACTCCAAAGTTGGTCTGATCGGCGCTTCCCTGCATGCCGCCAGTCTCGCTTGTATGACAGCATAATTATTCTGAAGTACTCACTTGCACTGTCGATCGTAGTAACACCTCGTTCCGGCTACTGGCTGTAACCGCCGGAGGAGTATAGGGAAGGTTAGGTGAGATGGCGATTGGTGCAGTGGCTACTGTCCCCCATTGTTTCAGTAAGGTTTGTAAGAGGATGTCTTGTTGTTGACGCAGGTCTTCAATATCAGTACCGCGATTAATGATCGTAAACCAGACTAAACCACGATCGCGGGTCGGTAAAACTCCGGCTAAGGCGCTAACCTCATTTAATGTCCCCGTTTTCACTACTGCCGCTGGCGGAATTTGTCGATAGTCCAAGGTGCCACCATCCGTACCAGAGATGGGAAAAATGTCCGCGATCGTCAGGTCATGGACTTGCAGGTAACGCTGAATTGCCGCAAACATTGCACAGACAGCACGGGGAGAAAGGCGATTTTCCATGCCTAAGCCAGAACCATTGGCTAATAGGATTTCCGATCGGGGGGTACTCGATAATTGGGCAGCTTTCTCAGCCACCGCCACCGCTCCTCCGGCTAGGGTGGCTAGAGTTTCGGAGATCTCGTTATTGCTGTCTACATTCATCACTTTGAGGATTTGCACCAACGGTGGAGAATGATGACGCAGTAATAAGGTTTGTGGAGTCGTTAACGATTGCCCAGGAGGCAGCACCTGGATGGTGCCAGCAATCTCAATTTGCGGACGGGGACTATTTGGCGGCAGGGTTTGATAGATATACTGGGCATCCTCCAACCACTCTTTGGCATTCAGGGCTTGTTTGAATAACTCAGCCGCCTGCTGAGGATCCCGTTCAAAGTTCATCAGAAAGGTGCCAGTAATCACTAAATTACCCGTGACTTTCTTGATGCCGAGTTGTTCGAGGGTCTGTCCAATCGCAAACGCTTCTTCCCATACCATCAGGGGATCTGCCCCACCCTGAACGACCAGATCCCCATGTAATATGCCTTGCTCAATCGTGCCATTTGTGCTGAGCACGGTTTCAAACCGATGCTGTAAGCCCCACGTATTCAGAGCGACTAGTGAAGTCGCCACTTTAGTTAATGAGGCGGCAGGCAGAGGGGTATCACCCTGGTTGCTAGTCAGCCGCATGGGACCCGTTTGTAGCCAGATGCCTTGCGCGGTTTGGGTTAGTCCTTTTTGCGTTAGTCCCTGAAGATAGCGCTGCACGATCGCCTGTGCTGTGGTGTCAGAAGTCCCTGGAATGACTGCCCAAGGGGTATCTTGCAATGCCGCTAATGAGACTGGGGACGATTTGACTCCAGCCGCCGTTAGCCATAGCGACACTAGCCCAGAACTGAATAATTCCAGCAACACTTACCTCCAGTTGTAAGGTGAAGGGGTCAAGATAGAATATATAGGCTTCTGGCAAATCTGGCATGGCTAAATCTGATCAAAATTCTGTTTTACGAGCGTTGCCGATCGTCGTGGGTGGGCTAATTGGCACTTTATTATTGGTTAATCGCCTCATAACTCCGGGCTTGACCGATGCTCAAGCTCGTTCTGATGTCCTGGGGGTGATTGCTAGTGCTGTCTTGATCTTGACCGGCTTACTCTGGCAACAAATTCAACCCCGATTACCAGAAAGCGTTGAACTGATTGGGGAAGAAGGATTTGATTTATTGCCTACCTTACCCGAAGCGGCAAAAACTGAGTTGGCATGGGCATCGCACCTGCTCTTGACCAATACTGTGACTCGATCGCTGATTATTTGGTATGACGGTCAGGTGATATTACGGCGGGGCATTCTGCCTGCTCAGTCAGACGTTGTCCCAGGAGCGATCGTGCAACGAGTATTAGACAAACAAAAAGCGGTCTATCTGGTAGATGTCAAAGCTTACCCAGGACGGATTGAATTTAATTATTTACCCGAAAATATTCAAGGGATTATTTGCCAACCACTGGGCAATCGGGGCGTGATGATTTTAGGTGCCAATGCCCCCCGTAGTTATACTCGGCAGACCGAAAAATGGATCGAAGCGATCGCGGATAAATTGGCTCATACCTTAAGTGCGATCGCAGTTAGTTGCTAACTTGATTCGCTCCCCTATCTTCCTTACCTACCCTATCCTCCCTACCGCCTATGCTCATTCTCTACTGGTGTCTGGTCGCTGTAATGCTGATTGGAATTGTTGGTGCGGTTGTGCCAGCGATTCCGGGCATTAGTTTAATCGCGATCGCTACATTTGTCTGGATGCTGGCTACAGGGTTTAACAGCGGTGTGATTGCCTTTGCTGTGGCGATCGTGGTGTTGGGACTCGGCATCTTGGTTGATTTTTTAGCGGGATATTGGGGGGCAAAACAAGCGGGTGCTAGTAAATGGGGGCAAATTGGTGCGGTAGTCGGTATGGTGATTGGCATTTTAGGGCTATTGCCGACGGTGCCATTGGGTGGACCATTAAGTCCGGTACTCGGCATTATTATTGGTTCAGTGCTAGGAGCGGCGATCGGTGAGTTCTTATATCGGCGAGATCTGGTGGCAGCGGGTAAGGCAGCATTAGGGATTGTGGTCGGAACTCTGGTCGGTAACTTGATTCAGGCGGTTCTTGCCCTCGCAACGATGATCGTGTTTCTCGTCACGACCTGGCCGTATCGGTAATTTTTACAATGGTCTGAGCTTGCCTTCCTACTATGTGAGTCAGTAAACTGAGGCGGTTTCTGGAAGCGGTAATTTATTTTTTAGAAATCTGATTGAAGTTTCAGTAACATCGCAAGCAATATACTGACGTTCAGGAAATCTTCAGCCATGATCGGGAAGGGGTCTGATGTAACCCTTATCTTCGTCGGCTAATATCGATCGATAGGATATTATCAACTCTGGTTTTGGTCTACTTTTTGCAATTCGGGGAGGATTGGGCGTGGGTTGGCGAGTTCGAGCGATTCGTGGGGCTACAACCGTCTCAGAGAACACTGTTGAGGCGATCCGAGAAGCGGTACGTGAACTGTTAGATGAGTTGGAAGCCCATAACCAGCTTGATCCCGATGAAATTGTCAGTGTGACGTTTACAGTGACAAAAGATTTGGATGCAATTTTTCCGGCTGCGATCGCTCGGGAACGTCCTCACTGGGCGAATGTACCGTTGTTAGATGTGCAACAGATGCATGTGGAAGGGAGCTTGGAGCGGTGTATCCGGTTCCTGATTCACTTTAATACGCCCGATCCAGATGTAAAGATTTATCACCCCTATCTGCGGCAAGCCCGAAATTTACGCCCTGACTGGTCGCTCACTCAGACTGCCCTTTCCTCCAAACGCTAATGCGGGTGCATCATTTCAACTGTGCTACTCAGTGTTTGCTCGGTGGCTGCTTCATCAGTGGACAAGGATCGTTATTCCAGCGAGCACCCCAGGTTTGCCACTGTTTACTGGTTGAAACTACGGCGGGATTAGTCTTAGTTGACACAGGGTTAGGTGTTCAGGATGTTCAGCATCCCAAACAACGCCTGACTCCCCAGTTCAGATTTTTAGCCCGTCCTCGCTTGGCACTAGAAGAGACGGCATGGTGGCAAATCGAGCTGTTGGGATTTGCCCGATCGGATGTGCGGCATATTATCCTGACCCATTTGGATTTTGATCATGCTGGTGGTTTGGCGGATTTTCCCCAGGCGACCGTTCACTTACTCGATCGCGAATATGAAACTGCAATCGGGTCATCCCATACCACTACCCAAAATTGGCTAGCGCGATCGTTGCATCGGTATCGCTATCAACCTGCCCAATGGTCACACCAACCCCAGTGGGTGCGTTATCCAGCTTCTGGTGAGGATTGGTTTGGGTTTAATGGGGTGCGGCAACTGGCGGGACTGCCACCGGAAATTTTGCTTGTTCCTCTCAGTGGTCATACTTTGGGGCATGCGGGAGTTGCCATTCAAACCGCTCAGGGCTGGCTACTTCATGCGGGGGATGCCTACTATCATCACTGGGAAATGCAGGTAGAATCACCGAGTTGCCCACTGGGACTAGCCGTAGTCCAACGATTGGGGGCAATGGACAACCAGGACCGATTACAAAACCAAGCGCAATTACGCCAGTTGAAACAAGACTACCCCGATCAAATTCAGGTGATTTCTGCCCATGATCCGATCGAGTTCGCCAACTGTATTCCGCCAAACTGCTAAAACAATAAGAATTGATTTTCTACCTTTCGTAATAAAAACTTTGGACAAACTCGATTAATGTGGTTAGCCCAGGAAGTACCGTTGGGTAGTTTTGTAGCAAGGCGGTGGCGGGTAGGACAGTATCAGGGCTTTCGATTAGGCGTTTGCCAAACATCGGATGGTTATAAATGATCAAACTATGATTACTGGAACTGGTTAGAGTCGTTTTGGTAGGAGCTTGGAGGAATTCAATCTGCTCCAGGTTTTGTCCGAGGTCATTGGAAATACCCATCGTACTGGCTTGGTCCAGGGTTTCACTTAAGGTTGTCTGAAGAAATTGGAACTGATGGGATTGTTTAGCATTTTTGCCTGTACTGGCAGTCTGAATCATTTCAAGTAGGCTTTTAAAGTTACGTTGGGCATTCACTGCATCCTTAAACGGCAGAATTGCCAAGTAAGCAGCTAGAAATAATTGTCGATCGCTCCCCATTTCAAAGGTGAGTGTAGTCCGCCGCCGCCCCACCTGAATGTTGGGGGGAGTAAGAAGCTCAGAGTATTGTTGAGCTAATTGCCGATAGGCCGTTGCCAAGGCGTAATGGGCTTCCGGGTTAAAGTGGGCATCCACCACAATTTGCACAGTTGGAGGCATTTCGTGGAAGAAAACTTTATAGTCGTCGATCGTCAGCCGTTGAATACTACTCTGATCACCATTAGGACTGAGATCGACCCATTCACAAATCATGCCGTCAGTTTTTACCCCAAATCGTAATACCCCATACAGCTTCGCACCCGTCAATGTGGCACCACTAAGGTCCGCTCCTGCCCAGTCGGCATTCATTAAACTAGCCCGGGTGAGATCGGCATGAACCAAAATTGTGCCTAATAAGTTGGCTCGACTTAAGTTGGCGCCAGTCAGATTAGCGCCACTTAATCGGGCACCGCTCAAGTCTGCCCAACTGAGGTCAGCACCGCTCAAGTCTGCCCAGCGTAGATTAGCCCCACTTAAATTGGCGCCTCGCAGGTTAGCCCGGCTGAGGTTTGCCTGCCGCAGTTCGGTATGGCTGAGATCAGCACCACTAAAATCGGCGCTGCTGAGGTCGGTACCATGCAGATTTGCCTGGGTGAGATTGGCAACGGTTAAGGTGGTCCATTTCAAATCTGCTCGACTGAGGTTGGCATAGCTCAAATTGGCACTTCTCAGCTTGGCATCTTTCAAATCTGCCCCACTGAAGTTGGCATAGCTGAGGTTAGCGCCACTCAATTCGGCTCTGGTCAGTTCAGCACGAACGAGGGAGGCTTGAGACATTTCAGCTTTACTCAGGTCAGCTAGGGAAAGATTGGCAACATTGAGGTTCGCTTCGGTCAAATTAGCTCGGCTGAGGTTAGCGCCACTCAGTTTGGCAACATTGAGTTTGGCGCGACTGAGATTCGTATCGCTCAGGTTGCTGCCACTCAGGTTCGCAACACTCAGATTAGCCCCACTCAAATTTGCCCCGCTCAGGTTAGCCCCGCTCAGGTTGGCTTCATTCAGACTTAGGGATGGAAAGTTACGCTCACCGGCAGCGTACTGTTTGAGAACTTCCTCGGCTTTCATCAGGATTCCTTGTGTGACCCCTGGCTTTTTTTAGGCGACACCAATGCTAGTGTGCTCCGATCCGGGTCAAAATTAACCTGGTAGATGGTGTCAAAGTGGGATGAATATCGGAATTGTAGGGCTTGGATTGATTGGTGGATCACTCGGATTGGATTTAAGAGCGCTAGGACATCGGGTTTTAGGCGTTAGTCGCAAGTCACAGACATGCGATCGGGCAAGGGAACGAGGGGTTGTGGATGCGGCTAGCACTAGCCCGACCTTGCTGCAAACGGCTGATGTGGTGTTTATTTGTACCCCATTGGGGGTGATGGAAGCAACAGTGCGAGAGTTAATCCCCCATTTGTCAGCGACAACGATCTTGACGGATGTGGGATCGGTGAAAGGTTGGGTGGTACAGACGATCGAACCGTTGTGGGCAAACTTCGTAGGTGGGCATCCCATGGCTGGAAATACGGAAAGTGGAATTGAAGCCGCTCAGTATAGCCTGTTTGTGGGAGCGCCGTATGTGTTGACTCCTACAGCCGCTACGCCATCTGCATCGGTGCAAGTGGTGGAAGAGTTGGTGCGTCCATTACAGACGAAGATTTATCACTGTACGCCGGAGGATCACGATCGAGCCGTTGCCTGGATCTCACATTTGCCGGTGATGATCAGTGCCAGCTTGATGCAAGCTTGTTTAAGCGAAGCGGATCCAGCGGTGCTGACGTTAGCGAAAGCATTGGCAAGTTCTGGTTTTCGGGATACTAGTCGGGTAGGGGGCGGTAATCCAGAGTTGGGGATGATGATGGCGCAGTATAACCAGACAGCGTTGCTGCGATCGCTTGCCTCTTATCGATCGCACCTGGATCAGATCATTACTTTGATTGAACAGGATAATTGGTCAGGCTTAAAGCAGCGGTTAGCCCACAATCAACAGACCCGACCAGAATTTTTGCAATGAGCATGAGCAATCAGCAATGTCTAGATGCCAATTGTGCATAATTTCATTGCTGATTGTTTACAGGTTGGGGAATTGGATAATTAGTACTGTTGCCCAAGGAAGCGCCGGAAATGGGATCTGATTGGGATTGAAGTTGTCTGACTTGGGCATACCATTGATCAATTTTGGTTTGAGCCTCGTTGTATAGAGTCCGCCCGTAATAGATTTTTTGGGCTTGATCGATCGCCGCTTGCAGCGAATTCAGATCACCTTTGCTAGCCAGCTCAACTGCCTGGTTCAGGTAAGGTCGGTCTTCTTGCAGTTCGATCTCTTGGTTCCAGCGATCGATTAACTGTTGGGCTTGCTCGTATTGGGGAGTGCCATAAAGAATTTCTTCTGCTGCCGCGACAGCGGCTTTCAGATCATCAATGCGGTTAGATTGAGCTAATTTCTTGACCTTAGCTAATTGCGCAATCGCTTCTTGTTCCTGTTCTTTGCGCCACTGTTCCATGACCTGTTCAGCCGAGAAGGCATCGTTTGTGACTAATTTGGTGGTTGCAGGCTTCTGGCGATCGCGGGCAATTTGCTGGTTTTTGGCAGCTTTGGATGCCTGGATCAATTCCATCAGCTCCTGGTAGCGGGTCGTTTGCCAATACTGGTTATCGATCGCTAACAATCGCCGGGCTTCTTGAAAAACAGCGTTACCAGCATCCGCTTCTAGGCTCTGCTCCACTTCGGTATAAATTTCCTCTGCTTTTGCCCAGGTGTCCCGCCAGGAACGAATGCGGTCTTCGGCGGTTAAAAATGTGGGTGTGGAAGAGGGTATGGCTTGAACCATGGCGATCGCTTCGTCCAACATGCCCGCCTGAAAGGTGGTTTCACCCATGCTTAACAACTGGTCAGACCAGCGTTTAATCAAGCGATCGCCTTCGCGGCGTAGGGGGTGATCGGTAGACAAGCTATTGGCTAACCGAATGGCTTTTGCTAAATCCGCACTCGTTTCGCGATCGGCAGCAATTTGGGCACAGTACAACCGAGTGGATTCAGAGGCATCACCTGACTCATCTACCGACTGACATCCAGAGAAATCCAGCAAACTCAATTGGGAGAAGGCATACCAGCCAATCCCGACTGGAACCGTTAACAGTAGGAGTGCCCAAAGCTGCCAAGGCACTTTACCCATGCTCTGTATGCAAGATCTTAGCGACGTTTGCCAGGAGAAGGTTTCGTTCTGCATGAATCAATGGAGGATAGCGAAAACCCCTCAAACGTGGGCATGGAGACACTATACCCTAGTTTTGCAGATGAGTCGGATTCTCGATAGACTGGACGTAGATGAATTGTTAAAAAGTGTAAAGGAAGCTATGCCAGGAAGCAGCGATCGCGCATCCAGTCGAGTGGTGGTGATTGGAGCAGGGATTGGGGGATTAACGGCGGCAGCATTGTTAGCGCATCGTGGCTACTCTGTATTGGTTGTTGATCAGGCGATCGTTCCGGGCGGCTGTGCTTCTACCTTCAAACGCCAAGGGTTCACGTTTGATGTTGGCGCCACTCAGGTGGCAGGCTTGGAACCAGGAGGGATTCATCATCGCATCTTTAGTGAATTGGACATTGAGTTACCTCCTGCTACTCCCTGCGATCCAGCTTGTGCGGTCTATTTGCCTGGTGAGACGACACCAATCCATGTTTGGCGTGATCCAGAGCAATGGCGAGCTGAACGCCAACGGCAATTTCCGGGGAGTGAACCGTTCTGGCAACTCTTGGCAGATTTATTTCGCTACAGTTGGGCGTTTCAATCCCGCGATCCGGTGTTGCCGCCGCGGAATCTGTGGGATTTCTGGCAACTGACTAAAGCGGTGCGTCCAGACACCCTATTGACGTTACCGCATACGTTCTCAACCGTAGGTGATGCCTTGCGGGGCTATCGATTGACAGACGATCGCCGACTGCGCACTTTTTTAGATTTGCAACTCAAACTTTATTCCCAGGTGGACGCAGAATCAACCGCATTACTCTATGCCGCGACCGCGTTAGGAGTTTCCCAAGCGCCCTATGGGCTGTCGCACTTAGAAGGCAGTATGCAGGCTCTGAGCGATCGTCTGGTGATGGCGTTAGAGCGGGATGGCGGTAGGCTGTTAATGCGGCATACGGTGGAACAAATTTGTACGCTGAGTGGCACAGTAACAGGAGTAGTTATTCGGGATCAGAAGACAGGCAGGGTATGGACCGAACCTGCCGATCAAATTGTGGCTAACGTAACGGTGCAAAATCTGATGCTGTTGCTAGGTGATCAAGCACCAAACAGTTATCAACAACGGGTTGAAAAACTGCCGCCCGCTTCTGGTGCCTTTGTGATTTACTTGGGCGTGGATCAGTCTGCTATTCCACCTAACTGTCCCCCCCACCTGCAATTTTTGTATGACTATGATGGCGCGATCGGGGAAAATAATTCGCTGTTTGTTTCGGTCAGTCGTCCGGGGGATGGTCGCGCCCCAGTCGGTAAGGCAACGATTATTGCGTCATCGTTCACGGAAACGAGCATTTGGTGGGATGGAGAAAATGAGGGAACTGGAGAAGCGCAGCAGCGATATGAAAGGCTCAAACAGCAATACACGGATGCGGCGATCGCTCGGTTAAGCCAATTTTTTCATCTGACACAGGAAACCTTGTTGGTGGTAGAAGCCGGGACTCCTTGTACCTTTGCTCGCTACACTGGCCGCGATCGCGGCATAGTTGGTGGTATTGGTCAACGAGTGCCAACGTTTGGACCGTTTGGATTTGCCAATCGCACTCCCATTCAGGGTCTCTGGTTAGTTGGGGATTCTACACATCCCGGCGAAGGAACAGCTGGAGTGAGTTATTCAGCCCTGACTGCTGTACGACAAATTGCAGCCAGTTAGTTGCCACCCGCGTAGTTCGTTCAATTTTTCAAGCTTTTACCTTAACGCGTGCATCAGTGGCGCTATGCTGACATGGGATATTTAGGGATAAAATTATTTGTTGACAGATGAAATTATTCGCCACATGATTGTCACATTCTTAGTCTAAGTTGAGAGGACAGTTGATTGTCGCCACAGTCGAGCAATCTGGATGGTCGGAACGGGGTGTTAGAAGTGTTGGCAAACCATCAGGGTCCGTTAGTAGCATCGTTCAGAATCACCCACTATGCCTCTCTTCCCTTTTAATCGTCACCAGATCCCGTTACGGTTGCTGTTGATTGTCCCTTTTGTGCTGCAGACTGTGACTGCTGTTGGATGGGTCGGTTACCTGTCATTTCGCAATGGGCAAAAGGCAATTAGTGACTTAGCTACGGAGTTAGGTAGTCAGGTGAGCGATCGAGTAGAGCATCATCTCGATACCTATCTATCGACGCCACGACAACTGAATGAAATCAACTTGCGAGCTTACGAATTAGGGTTACTAAACCTGGAGGAGTTTGATCGGACTGGGCAGTATTTCTGGAAACAGATGCAGGTCTACAACATTGGCTATATCAATTATGCCAATCAACAAGGAGAATTTATTGGGATTGAGCGGACGAATACCGGTGAGTTGTTGATTAACGATCGCACCAACACGATCGCGCAAGGGAAATTGCAAGTCTATGCCAGCGATGCTAAAGGTGGACGGGCGCAACGGTTAGCGCAGAAAGTGTATGATCCACGGCAGGAAGATTGGTATAGTGCGGCAATTAAGGCACAACGTCCGGTCTGGAGCAAGATTTACCAGTGGGAAGATAAGCCAGAAATTCTGTCGATTTCATCTAGTTTTCCGGTGCGAAATCGAGCTAACCAGATTGTTGGGGTGATTGGGATCGATCTCATCCTGTCACAAATTAGTCATTTTTTGAAGCAATTGAATATTAGCCCATCCGGTAAAGTGTTCATTATGGAACGGGATGGCTCAATTGTAGCCAGTTCCAGCTCTACTCAGCCGTATCATTTGTTGGGCGGAGAACCCCATCGGATAGATGCATTTGAAATTACTGAACCGTTAATCCAAACAACGGCGCGGCAGTTACAACATCAGTTTCAGAGTCTCGACAAAATCACGACGCGACAGGCATTGTACTTCACACTCGATACAGGTGAGCAAGCGTTTGCTTATGTCACTCCTTGGAAAGATGAATTGGGTTTGGATTGGTTAGTGGTGGTGACAGTCCCTGAATCGGATTTTATGGCGCAGATTAATGCGAACACCCAAAATACAATTTGGCTGTGTTTTGTGGCTTTGGCTGTAGCGATTTTGTTGGGGCTGTATACATCCCGCTGGATTACGCGCCCGATCGCGCGGCTTAGTTTGGCTAGTAGTGCGATCGCAGCCGGAGATTTGGATCAAACGGTGAATGTCCAGGGAGTGCGGGAACTGAATGCGTTAGCTCAGTCTTTTAATAGTATGGCGGGGCAACTAAAAGCGTCGTTTACAACCCTGGAAAATACTAACGAAATCTTGGAGCAACGGGTAGAAGAGCGGACGATCGAACTACAAGCGGCTAAGGAAGCTGCAGATGCTGCCAATCATGCCAAAAGTGAATTTTTAGCTAACATGAGCCATGAACTGCGGACTCCATTAAATGGCATTCTGGGGTATGCCCAGATCTTTCAGCGGGACAAATCGTTTAACCCCAAGCAGCGGGATGGACTGGACGTTATTTATCAATGTGGCACTCATCTGCTAACACTGATTAATGACATTTTAGATCTGTCGAAAGTGGAAGCTCACAAACTGGAGTTGCAGCCGACTGTCTTTGGGTTAAATGACTTTCTACTCGGTGTGCGGGATAACTGTCAGGTACGGGCAGAACAAAAGGAAATTCTATTTCAATACGAAGTGCTGGATCAATTACCGATCGCAGTGGAAGCAGATGTAAAACGATTACGCCAGATCTTATTAAACCTACTGGGAAATGCGATTAAATTTACAGATGCTGGTAGCGTGACGCTAAGAGTTGCTGTTTTGGGTAGAGCTAATGAGTCTGCGGGGCAACCTATTCATCGAGTCCGTTTCCAAGTTACGGATACGGGTGTGGGCATGACTCCGGAGCAATTAGAGAAAATCTTTCTGCCGTTTGAGCAGGTAGGGGAGCAGTTCCGGAAGGCAGAGGGAACTGGGTTGGGATTAGCGATTACTCAGCGAATCGTTCAATTGATGGGCAGCGAGATTCAGGTAGAAAGTACCTATGGGCAGGGAAGCCGATTCTGGTTTGATTTGGACTTGCCAGAAGTGATTGATTGGCTCGAGCTAGTTCCGGAACAAGCGTCACACTCAATTGTTGGTTATGTAGGCGATCGACGACTGATTTTGGTGGTGGATGATCTGTGGGAGAACCGAGTAGTCATTGTGAACTTGCTAGAACCACTGGGTTTTACGGTGATTGAGGCAACGAACGGTCAGGAAGGCTTAGAGAAAGCGCAGCACTATCAACCCGATGTCATCATTACGGATCTAGTGATGCCTGTAATGGATGGATTTGCCATGACTCAACAGTTACGGCGGTTACCGGAATTTCAAGCAACGGTGATTATTGCGTCGTCAGCATCGGTGTTTAATTTCAATCGGCAACAGAGTTATGAATCTGGTTGCACAGATTTCTTGCCTAAACCTGTGCAGGCGAGTGATTTATTTGATCAATTACAACTCTATTTACAATTGCAGTGGATTGATGAGACAACCGCAGAAATAGAACCAAGCCAATCCACCATGACCATGCTGATACCGACAGCAGAGGAACTTACTAGCCTTTATGAAGCAGTGCAGGCAGGGTACATCAACCGTATTCAAGCCGAAGCTAACCACTTGAAACAGCTGAATCCAGCGTATCATTCCTTTGCGGATCAGGTGCTAGCATTGGCGGCAGAGTTTGATGAGGAGGCAATCATGCAATTGATTGCTTCTCATATTGGCTGAGGTGGCGAACAATGCAACCTAATTTAAAAGAAACCATTTTAATTGTCGATGATGTTCCCACTAACATCAAGTTATTGGTAGATTTATTAGATGAATCAGGGTTAAATATTGCAGTTGCAAAAAGTGGTGAAATTGCTCTGGAGAAAGTGCATAAAGTGGCTCCAGATTTAATTCTCCTAGATGTGATGATGCCAGGAATCGATGGATTTGAGACCTGTCAGCGGTTAAAAGCCGATCCCAGAACAAGAGAGATCCCTATTATCTTTATGACGGCGTTATCTGAGCCAGTAGATAAGGTCAAGGGATTACAGTTGGGAGCAGTGGATTATGTGACTAAACCGATTCACCAGGAAGAAGTCTTGGCACGGATCAATGTGCATCTGGAGTTACGACGGACGCGCTTACAGTTGATCCAGGAAGAAAAGTTGGCATCATTAGGGCAATTAGTGGCTGGGCTTGCCCACGAAATTAATAATCCAGTCAACTTTATTCATGGCAACCTGGCGTATGTCCGACGCTATAGCCACCAGTTGCTAGAGGCTGTGAAACTGTATGAATCTCAGTGCTCTACCCCGACTGCTGAGATTCAAGCATTCTCAGAGCAGATTGACTTGAGTTTTATTCAGATTGATCTGCCTAAGCTGCTCGCCTCGATCGAGAGTGGGACTTGTCGCATTCAAGAACTGGTGCGATCGCTGCGGATTTTTTCACGCTTGGATGAGGCAGATTACAAAGCCGTCAATCTGCATGATGGGATAGAAAGTGCCTTAATGCTGTTGAGTAGTCGATTACAAGCTAAACCCCCTCATCCAGGCATTACCGTAACGCGAGATTATGCGCAGTTACCGCTGGTGGAATGCTATGCCGGAGAACTGAATCAAGTCTTCATGAATCTGCTGACAAATGCGATCGATGCGATCGAGGATAAGCTGAACCATTGGACAACGACTCAACATCCTGACTTGTTGGATTATCTACCCAATATTGCTCTGCAAACAGCAGTAACAGCTGATCAAAAACACGTTGCTATCCGGATTGCTGACAATGGCATTGGGATGTCAGAAACTGTGCAGCAACGCTTGTTTGATCCGTTCTTTACCACCAAAACTATTGGTCGAGGAACGGGGTTAGGACTAGCGATCGTCCATCAAATTGTGGTTGAAAAACACCGAGGAGCACTCAGGGTAAAATCAACTCCGGAGCAAGGTACGGAGTTGATTGTGAGTATTCCCAGGTAAGTCTAACTAATCGTTCAAATAACGGGGGACGATGAATGCGAGACAACCACCCACCAGACTAGAACTGAAATTGCCAGAACTAACAATTTGGTCAGGATATAAAGTAGGTCGTTTGAGGCTGTAACTGTGGAGAACATACACACCTCCCTGGTTACTGATATTGAGATATTCAGCCACCACTATCTAGTCAGGGAACACTCCTCACGCCTTCCCCTATGCTTTTATTGTCGCGTTAACTTCAGCTGTCGGTTCAAGATTCGGTGATTTAGCAACAAGTATTGATGTTATTGCAATGTATCTTTAACTGGAGAGTGGCTGACCTTGGGCTTGGTCAATTCATTGATTAGCAAGGGAAGGATCGCACTCGCCGCGATTACGGCGGTATCGAATTGTGTTAAAGGGGTAAGCTTTAACAGCGATCGCAATTCTGGAATGGCAACGGTGATAAATTGCAGGGCAATAGAAACAGCTAAGGCGATCGCCAGGTACAGATTGGCAGGTAATTTAACTATCCGGAACAAGATGCGGGTTTGGGAACGACAACTGATGACGTGAATTAACTGTGCCAGGGTAAGACTCATGAAACCGATCGTGCTGGCATGAAAGCCAATGCCATAGTGCCATAAGGCATAACTGTAGGCAGCTAAGGCACTAACCGATAAGACTGCCGATTCTGACAGAATCCGTTGAAAGTCTAAGTTGGGAATAATGCGTTCCTGAGGATCACGGGGCGGTTGGCGTAAAACATTGGGTTCTGGAGCTTCCAAGGCTAATGCTAAACCTGGAAAGATATCGGTAACTAAATTCAGCCATAGAAGTTGCATAGCCGTTAACGGTTGCCCAATCCCGAAGCTGGTGCTGACGAACATCACCATAATTTCGCTCAGGTTAGTGGAGAGGAGAAAATGTACAGCTTTGCGAATATTTTGGTAAATGCTACGACCTTGGCTGATCGCGATCGCTAGGGTCGTTAAGTTATCATCTGCTAAGACGACATCGGCAACTTCTCGCGCCACATCTGTGCCGGAATGCCCCATAGCAATGCCAACGGCTGCCGCTTTTAGGGCTGGGGCATCGTTGATTCCATCTCCGGTCATGGCAACTACTTTGCCAGCTTGTTGTAAGGCTTGCACGACCTGAAGTTTATTGGCAGGACTGATGCGAGCAAAAATATGGACAGGATCTTGCCAACGATCGCTGGCAAGGGTGGCTAAGTCGGTCGCGTCGAGAATATGCAGGGAGGCATCCTGGCTCAAATTGAGGGCTTGACCAATGGCAAGTGCTGTTTGCCGCTGATCACCTGTAACCATGATGGTATCGATACCGGCTTGATGGAATATATCGATCACATCCTTGACGCCCGGACGGATCGGATCTGCCATCCCCACTAAGCCTAACCAAATGAGTTGAGCGGTTGGGGTGGTATGAGGCTGTTCTCGATAAGCAACACCCAGAACGCGAAGGGCATGACGAGCCATGCGATCGTTGGCGGCGATAATTTGTTGGTGTTTAGCAGGGGTTAAGGGCTGGGCTTGATCATGAGCAAGATAACGATCGCACAGCGCTAAAACTTCGACCGGATTCCCTTTCACGGCTACCAAGTAAGAGGCGGCATCAGTTTGATGCACCGTAATCATCAGGTTGCGATCGTCGGCACGATGTTGGATTTGTAGACGCGGATAGGTGTGTTGAAGTTGAGCAATGTTGATGCCAGCGGCGATCGCGAGTTGCAACAAGGCATTTTCTGTGGACGAGCCTTTGAACTCTGATGACTGACTCGGATGATTTAACTGACTTTCATTGCAGAGGGCGATGACTTGCAATAGTTTCCCGAAGGAGGGATGAGCCTGGGGTGTAATCAAATGCTCTCCCTGTCGCCACTGCTCAGATTGAATTTGTACCTGAATGTTGTCAACCTCCAGTTCTACTACGGACATTTGGTTGGTGGTTAAGGTGCCAGTTTTATCTAGACATAACGACTGAACAGCTCCTAACGTTTCGACTGCATCCAAGCGGCGAATCAACACATGCTGTTGACGCATTTTCCAAATCCCTAATGCCAGTGTGGAAGTGGCGACGGCGGGTAGACCTTCGGGTACGGCAGCGACGGCTAAGGAAATTGAAGTTTTCAGCATGTCTAATAGCGCATAGCCACGCAACACTCCGATCGCGAAGACAATGGCGCAAATGACACTGGAGATCACCACCAACTGGCTACCTACTTGATCGAGTTGGGTTTCCATCGGGGTCTTGGGTGACTCAACATTGCCAACTAAGGCTTGGATTTTGCCCATCTCGGTAGCGGTAGCGGTGGCAACTACAACTGCCCGACCTTCCCCGCCCATGACCAACGTTCCCATGTAGACCATGTTGATGCGATCGCCTAAGGGAATCTCGACTTGACTCAACCCTTGGGCAGTTTTAGTGACTGGAACACTTTCTCCAGTTAAGGCGGATTCATCTACACTTAAATCGGCTGCCGCAATGATTCTGGCATCAGCTGCAATATAAGTTCCCGATCGCAAGACCAAAATGTCTCCAGGAACAACATCGTGAGCACTAATCTCAATGGTATGACTATCTCGAATTACGCGAGCAGATGGTTTAACCAAATGATCCAGTGAGCGAATGATGCGATCGGATTGGCTTTCGGTGGCAAACCCGATGATGGCATTGATCAGGACAACGCCCATGATTACCACGGCATCCGTTAGACCACCAGTGAGGATGGCAATCATAGCGGCTACCGTTAACAGGGCAACGGGCATTGATTGAAACTGATCGAAAAACATTCGCAGTCGCGATCGGGCAGGAGGTGGCGGTAGTTGATTCAGTCCATAGCGCTGTTGGTTGTCTTGGACTGTCTCACTAGAAAGACCCGCTTCAGCGGAGGTGTGCCATGTGGTTAAGACAGCATCGAGACTAAGATGATGCCAAGCGGGAATGGGTGACTGCTGTTCTGAAGAGATGACCACAGGATGACCCAATTGAGGAGATACCAGTATGGTATGTCAAGCCACTAGACCTCAGCATCTAGAGGGGATAATTAAGGGCTAACTATCAGCCTGAAATCTTTGCGCTAGCGGACTGCAAACCAAGTATTTATTACTACGGATTACAGGGAAAAATGGCTTGCACTTCTGCGGGATACGCAATAATCCAATCCGATCGCTTTAATCAAAAACTTAGTCTTATCAATGGTTGTACGCCTCAGCTTAAGGCGATCGATTTACTCCTGGACTAAAATTGGACTAACTTTTTACCCCTACGATCGCCACTTTTTCCGCCTCCCGCACTCCTATTCCTGACCCCAAATGACTTAATCAGCTAATGAGCATAGCAGGATTTTTCACCATAAAAAATCGGCTCTCCCATATCTTACTGCCTCAAAACTTGCTCGATCGCTCTTTCGATCGCACAACTAATCGTACCCAAAACTTAGTCTCATTTGTACCAAGCGAGTCTTGCTTTAGGTCTTATATTTAGTCTTATTGTGTCAATTCGGGTCTTAAAGAAGATCAGCATTTCTCACTTTAAGTCTTGAGCTAATTTTTTGAGTCTTAATATAAGTCTAATAAATAGACTTATATTCTTAAATAAGACGAAAATGTTTATAGATTGAAGGACGGCTACAAAATAGCTACCCCCCGCGCTCGCCGATCAGTTGTTATGTATGATCGAATCGCCGATCGTCCTTGCTGCTAGGATGTTCGCACTCCTTCCAAAATTTCATTCACCATGCCTGCCGACCTCAAAGCCTTCCGCAGTTCATTGCTCGACTTCATTGCCGACCCTTTCTACCAAGCAGAAGCGGAAAGCATTCGTTACCTTCCCGATGGGTTACTGGTTCTGGAAAACGGCATCATCAAAGCACTGGGTCACTATGATGATTTGCAACCCCAGTATGCGGATGTCCCCACGATCGCTTATCCCGATCGCCTGATCATGCCGGGATTCATCGACACGCATATTCACTTTCCTCAAACCGAAATGATTGCTGCCTACGGTGAACAACTACTGGAATGGTTAGACAAATATACCTTTCCCACCGAGCGCAAGTTTCAGGACAAAGCCTACGCCCAACAAGTCGCCTCACTCTTTCTCGATGAACTACTCAAAAACGGCACGACCACTGCCCTAGTGTTTGCCGCCGTCTTTCCCGAATCCGTCGATGCCTTTTTTGAAGAGGCTCAGCGCCGCCATCTCCGCATGATTGCCGGTAAAGTCATGATGGATCGCCATGCTCCCGACTTCCTGATTGATACTGCCGAAAGTTCCTATGAGGACAGCAAACGCTTGATTGAGAAATGGCATAAACACGATCGCTTACTCTATGCCGTCACTCCTCGCTTCGCCGTCACTTCTACTCCAAAACAACTGAGTCTTGCCGGAAAACTTCTGCAAGAATTTCCTGATGTTTACCTGCAAACTCACCTTTGTGAGAACCTCAAGGAGATTGAACTAGTCAAACAACTATTCCCTAATCATCAAGGCTATCTAGACGTCTATGATCAAGCCGGATTAGTTGGCGATAAATCCATCTTTGCTCATGGAATTCATCTCACAGATGCCGAATTCGATCGCCTCTCCCAAGCTAACTCCGCGATCGCCTTTTGTCCCACCTCCAACCTTTTTCTTGGCAGTGGGCTGTTCAACTTAGAAAAAGCTAAATCTACTGAAACCCCAATCAAAGTTGGATTAGGCACAGATGTTGGAGCCGGGACGAGTTTTTCCCTCCTGCAAACCGCTAGCGAAGCCTACAAAGTTGCTCAACTTCGGACGCAAAAACTCTCTGCATTCAAAGCTTTATTTCTTGCCACACTGGGAGGTGCCAAAGCCCTTTCTCTCGACGATCGCATTGGTAATTTTGATCCGGGTAAAGAAGCTGACTTTATTGTTCTAAATCTACGTGCTACCCCCCTCATGGCATTCCGCAATCAAGCCCCAACGGCTACCTCATTAGCGGCACTCGCAGAACAGGTTTTTGCCATGATGATCTTAGGGGACGATCGAGCAATTTCTGCTACCTATATCCTTGGCAATCTAGCTTATGGGCAATAATAATTAATAGCTATGATTTATTTTGCCTATCATATTCACTATAAAAAAGGAGATCATTCCAGCTCTCGATTAGTCAATTATTTCTCAACTAAAATACTTGTGTAGCATCATACAGTTATATGATCAGGAACTTTAAATCTTCTACTAATGCAGTTAGTACAACCTGTTGATCGACCTCCATTGCCACCCACGCATTGCTCCCTGTTTTTGGCTGTCGTCGTCGATCGATCACCGTTTTACCAGTTGTCCATTCTCCCTGCGTTTCTATCTCTACCTGTGCCCGTCGAAACAATAAAGTTTCTGGATAAAACAGGTATGCCAGTGTCACCGCATCATGCACCAAAAAGCCAGATTCGCCCACCACTTCCCGAAACTTGAGCGCCGTTCCCACCATAAATTGACACAGATCAACTATGAATCGAGCGATCGCACTTGTGGGGTTTACTGCGCTGACTTGAGCCGCCAACTCAGGCGTAAAAATCAATTGCCGAGTTATATCCAACGGCATCACAATCAGATTGTCACAACTACTGAACACCTGTTGCGCTGCCCTTGAATCGTAGGCAATATTAAACTCCGCTTCCGACGACACATTCCCTGGGGCTTGAAAGGCTCCGCCCATAATGACAATCTCCTTTGCCAACTTCAGCACCCCAGGCGACCGCCGTTCCGCCGCTGCTAAATTCGTTAATGGTGCGATCGCCACGATCGTAATTTCCCCTGGCTTTGCCTGCAATTGTTCAATCAGAATCTCTTCCGACCCCCGCGCCATTTCATAGGCTCTTTGGGGATCATCAGGCAAGGTATGAGATAAATTTCCCATACCATCTGCACCATGAATTTCGCCTGCATCAGCGATTTTACCCGCAGAGCCACCAATTACTCCCCGCCCCACTTCAACATCGTTGTATCCACAGAGTTTCAGCAATTTGCCAGCCGCTATGAACGTTAATCTAGCGTGAACATTGCCATCCACGCTCGTAATTGCCACCAGTTCTGCCACACCTTGTTTCACCAGACTCAACAGCCACAGCAGGGCAAAACAATCGTCTCCACCAGGATCGGTATCCAGAATAATTTTAGGCTTGCTAGCTATTGTCATCATTCTTGCTAGTTAATCAGTTCTAACTCTTCAAGGTATCGCAAGTCGGTCAGGGTATGAGCAGCGCCGAGTCCACAGGCGTAAAGTAAAAAAGATATTAAATAATCTCTACTCCGCGATCGAATCAATGCAATATTACTTGTGGGATCACTTAAGGAGAGAGGCTCATGGGTTTTTTAAGCAAGTTATTTGGCAAACATGAAGAGGAAAAAGCGGCGGCAGCTCCTCCAGTTTCTGTCCCAGCGGTCGCTGCGGAGAAATCTATTCCGCCCGAAAAGGTGGGGCTAGATGGTAACTTCGATGAAAGTGGTTTGGCGAAGCGGGTCGCTAAAGCGCTAGATGATGCTAATATCTCGGATCACGTAGGGCTTTGGGTTGCCCAGACGGGTAGCGTAGTGGTGTTGAAATATAATCCAGATGCAGAAGGGGTACTGGAACAGGCTAAACAAATTGCCCGCAACGTAGATGGGGCAACGGATGTCCAAAGTATGCCAAATACCTGATTCCGCCAAAATTGCTGAGATCAGCCCTACCCATATCGCTAATTTATATCAATGGGTAGAGCTGATATTTTTTGTGTTTTTCAACCTAGATTCATCGATTATATTTATGCCAATGGTTTGGTAGCATTGCTGGTTCCGTCTAGGGTAGAACGAATGGACTGAATAGGGACAAATACCTCCAGTGCATGGGGAATCAGTTCAAACACAGCTGGTGTTTTGGTAGTAATTTCACCATCGGTATTCACCCGTTTAGGATGGCGAGTCCAAAGTTTAATTTTTTTACCTGCCCAGCGGGAAATCCCAATTCGATCGCTGAATCGACCTGTTCTCAAAGCGGGCAGCAAAAAGAATAAGTGCCACCATCGGGGGATTTCTAGGCTATATAAATCAAGGCGCTGATCATCGATCGCCGCATCCTCAACGATGGTTAACCCACCGCCGTAATGGCGTCCGTTTCCTACCGCAATTTGCAACGACTTTCTGGTCATTTCTGCCCCATCATCCACCTGAATTACAGCGGTAAATCGTCGGGCTGTAGCCATGGTTTGGAGCGCTGCGATCGCATAGGCTAAAACACCCCAGCGCTGTTTTAAGTGACCTGACAAGGCTTGTGTAATTTCGATACTCAGCCCACAACTAGCAACATTAAAAAAATATTTACCATTTACCCGCCCCAAATCGATCGCTTTTCGGTGTCCCTGGGCAATAACTTGACAGGCGGCTGGCAGTGTCCGGGGAAGATTGAGCGTCCGAACGAGATCATTCGCCGTTCCTAAAGGCAAAATCCCTAACGGTAGCCCTGTTTCTACCAAGGCATCTACAGCTACATTCAGGGTTCCATCCCCCCCACCAATGACCACCGCAGACACTCGCTCTTGATAGCGACGGATGCAACGGGCAAAATCTTCAGGTTCTTTGACCTGCCCAATAATGTACTGAATCCCCAGATCATTAAAGCTGGCAACAGCTTCCCCGAAACGTAACAGCCCTTGCTTGGAGCGGAGGTTAATCAGCAACAAAATAGGTTTAACCATCTAGCCGGATCTTGATTGATAGATTGGAGTTAATTGCCAGTTTGCTTCACACTGTCGGTAATCCAGAGGCAATATTTAGCCTGACTCTCCCTGAAACACAATATTTATCGCTCTAGCGGTTAATATGACCCTATCTTCACACATTACAGCCCTTGCTATCAGTAGGTTTACTGCCTACTTTCAAAGGCAACCGAATTTACTCTGTCTGTGTTAAAATCATCTTCTTCTGATCTTTATAAGAATATGATGAAGTTCTACTGATTTCCTAGGACTAATAAAGGTAACTTGCTAAAGTTACTTCAGAAAAGTACGCTTGCCTCAGTAAATATATTGATGAGGTCGAATGTCTAGCCTGCCTAGGGTGATTAATCAGGGGTTCTCCGTCTACCTTTAAATAGGTGTTATCCTAGATCGGTTGGGCCACTTTTCTGGGTGTCCTCCCAAATGCTGAATTCCTGGCTTCAACGGTAACGTTAGTTAGAAGCATTTGAAATTGTCCAAAAATTGAGATTCTCATAGGGTTTAAGCATCAAACCGGGGAATTGAATCAATTGCTTGATCATGTTCCAGTCGATTCGGATCAGGTGTGCGATCGCCAGTAGTCACACGATCGCGAGATAACGAAGAAAATCTCCAGTTTATAGTGACACGCCCATTAAATCAGGTGTAGTTTGCCCAGAGAACGAACTTTGGGGTGGTTTAGCCCCCAGTTCTTCCAGCGTTACTTCCGCACAGCTGCTTTCCGGATCATTAAGGCAGCCGACTGTTAAATAGATCGGGCGCAAAACCCAAACAAACTATATAAGTTGCACCAGGTGTAGTCTGCCAGGGGAGCGAGCTTAGATGGTCGTTTAGATCTCAGTTCCTCCAACGCAGCTTCCTTCTTTCTGCCCTCTAGGCAGCATCCATAGGAAGCCGATTGATAGAGATCGTGTGCAGAAACCATCCCATTGGTCTGAATCCTTGTACGCTATGCAAACTGATCCATCTTCGTTGAGTTCTCAGTCTTCAACAGGAGAACGACGGCAACGGAATCGAAAACGCTCGAAGCGACGCGGCATCTACTGCCCTATCCATACTTGCTATCTCGACAGCGTTAGTCCCAAATATCCTCTCTTTGCCGACCAAGCGGGTCAACTGCAACAACGGGGAATCTCTCGCAAACATGCTCAACTCTTAATCGCTGATCAAACAGCAGTTCCTCTCCAGGGGGAATGGCTAGAAGCATTTTGGTGTGAGCATTGTCAGAAAACTAAGTGGTACCGGGTGCGTAAGCGAGAAAGCACATATGAGATTGCGATTGCCCCGCCTGAACTCTGGCGATCGGTGTCCGGAGTGATTGATCCCTACGGTAACCCCTCGGTTAGCGAGTTTACTAGAAGACAAGCTCGAATGCTGAGGTATGTGTAGCCTGTGATTGTGATTGCTACCAAGTCACAATCTTAGTTACTTAACGGCTTATTTTAATGACAAAGTAGCTGAAGTAACTAATGACTTTTGAGTCCATTCAAGCTCCAAATATCCAGTCCTTCATTTCAGCGACGTTAAATCTATCTTGATTACACTAATTATTTCTGGATTAGTTCAGTCATGATTTTTTAAGCTGTGCTGGAGCCCAAATTTTGAGTTAAGCTGCCTCATCACTTTGATGTATTTGGCAAGTAATTTATGGTGAAAATTGCTTGCAAAGCTTATCAACAAAATTAAATAGCTATAGGTGTATTTCTGCCATGTATTACCAGGTTAGTGGGTACTGAAGCCCCTGTCTGTACTAAACCCTGCTAAGAAGAAGAAGTCAACCCTATGCATGTAGATCTGAAAGATAAGCCCGCCTCTCTCAAAGTTGTTGGTATTCCTGTCACGGCTTTAGATTTTAAATCCCAAATCACCTTAATAATGGAATGGGCTAAGCAGCGAGAAAGTAGAAGTGTTTGTGTTGCTAATGTCCATATGCTAGTAGAAGCCCACCGAGATGCGGCATTTGCCAATGTGCTAGAACAAGCGGATCTTGTGACTCCCGATGGGATGCCACTAGTGTGGATGTTACGGTGGTTAGGCAATCCTCACCAAGACCGAGTCGCAGGCTTAGACATTATGCTTTCTGTCTGTGCTCAGGCAATCGAGCAAAATATCAGTATTTTCCTCCTGGGTTCAGAACCAGAGATTTTGCAACGCATGACCGCCAAATTCCGCCAAGAGTTTCCTCAGCTCAAGCTGGCTGGGGCTGAGTCCCTGCCCTTTCGTCCGTTAACCGATGCTGAAAATGCGGCGATCGTCAAAAAAATCAATCAAAGCGATGCTGGGTTAGTACTTGTATCGCTAGGTTGCCCGAAGCAAGAAACTTGGATCGCTAAACACCAAGGTACAGTCCATGCCGTCATGATTGGTTTAGGCGGAGCATTTCCCGTCTATGCTGGATTGAAAAAGCGGGCACCTCGCTTAATTCAAGGGGCTGGACTGGAGTGGTTGTATCGGCTGATTCAAGAACCGAGGCGATTGTGGTGGCGGTACAGTAGTACAATTCCAATGTTTTTATGGCTGGCGCTGAAACAATTATGGAGCAGTAAATCTGATCTAGATAAAGACTTAGTTGAAATCAATTAAGCATTGAGTTTGTCCCGCCTGAGCTTATCTGTCTTTCCTCACCCCTGCTTTCAAACTTGGAAACAGGGGTGATACTTTTGTACATTTATTGCTCCAGCTTTCCCATTCCATATCTACAGATCAAATTGATCTTCTCTAGCCCCAATTAAGGTAGAAATTCATGACGAATTGCAAGCGAGCACTAATTACAGGAATTACTGGTCAGGATGGTTCTTACCTGAGCGAGTTGTTGCTGGAAAAGGGCTACGAAATTCATGGCATTATTCGCCGAACCTCTACGTTTAATACCGATCGCATTGATCACATCTATGAAGACGCTCATAACCCAGGGGCACGATTGTTTTTGCACTATGGCGATTTAACCGATGGCACCACATTGAGACGATTGCTGGAGGAGGTGAGACCTGCCGAAATTTATAACTTGGGAGCACAGTCACATGTGCGGGTAAGTTTTGATTCACCCGAGTACACCGTCGATTCTGTCGGGATGGGGACGCTAAGGCTACTAGAGGCGATTCGTGACTATCAGCAGCGCACTGGAGAGCAAGTTCGCTTCTATCAGGCGGGTTCATCGGAAATGTTTGGCAAGGTGCAGGAAATTCCCCAAACAGAAACGACTCCCTTTTATCCTCGCAGTCCCTATGCCTGTGCGAAGGTCTATGCCCATTGGCAAACGGTGAATTACCGAGAGTCCTACAAGCTGTTTGCCTGTAATGGCATTTTGTTTAACCATGAGTCACCCCGGCGAGGAGAAACCTTTGTGACTCGCAAAATTACTCGGGCGTTGGCTCGGATTGTTGCTGGGCAGCAGCAAAAGCTGTATATGGGCAATTTGGATGCCAAACGCGATTGGGGGTATGCCAAGGACTATGTGCAGGCGATGTGGCTGATGCTGCAACAGGCAGAACCTGACGATTATGTAGTGGCAACGGGAGAAACCCATTCCGTGAAGGAGTTTCTGGATATTGCGTTTGGTTATGTCAACCTGGATTGGCAAAAGTATGTAGAGTTCGATGAGCGTTACCTGCGTCCAGCCGAGGTGGAGCTGTTAATTGGTGATCCCACGAAGGCGAGGGCAAGATTGGGTTGGGAACCATCGGTAACGTTTGAGCAGTTAGTCCATTTAATGGTCGAAGCAGATCTAAAGGCGTTGGGACTAATTCCTTTAAATGGGCATGAACGGCAAATTGTGCAAGATCTGGCAACGGTGCGGCAGTCGGTTGGTAGTTCTCTGTCCTAAACAAGAATGGATGATAAGGAATGATGTTGATGAGTACTGCTCCATTTGACCTGCAAGGTAAACGTATTTTAGTGACAGGTGGGGCTGGTTTTCTGGGTAAACAGGTGATCCAGCAACTGGTAGCGGCTGGAGCGGATTTAGCTAAGGTCACGGTGCCCCGATCGCGTGATTGCGACCTCCGTCAACTGGAACATTGCAAACGGGCAGTTGATCAGCAGGATCTGGTGATTCACTTAGCGGCTCATGTCGGTGGCATTGGCTTGAACCGGGAAAAACCCGCTGAACTGTTCTATGACAACTTGATCATGGGAACTCAACTGATTCATGCGGCATATACCGCTGGAGTCCATAAGTTTGTCTGTGTAGGCACAATTTGCGCTTACCCCAAATTCACCCCTGTACCCTTTCAGGAAGATGAACTCTGGAATGGCTATCCGGAGGAAACGAATGCGCCATATGGCATTGCTAAAAAAGCCTTATTAGTGCAGTTACAAGCCTATCGGCAGCAGTATGGCTTCGATGGGATCTATTTATTGCCGGTGAATCTGTATGGACCAGAGGATAATTTTGATCCGCATAGTTCCCATGTCATCCCGGCTCTCATTCGGAAAGTTTATGAGGCAAACCAACGGGGAGACCAACAGCTTCCTGTCTGGGGCGATGGCAGTCCGACGCGCGAGTTTCTCTACTCCACAGATGCCGCTCGGGGAATTGTGATGGCGGCTCAGTCCTATAGTCATTCCGACCCCGTAAACCTTGGTACAGGCGATGAAATTTCTATCCGGAATTTGGTGCTGTTGATTTGTGAACTGATGGAGTTTAAGGGAGAGGTGGTTTGGGAAACCGATCAACCGAATGGTCAGCCGCGCCGTTGTCTGGATATAAAACGCGCCAAAGCTGCCTTTGGGTTTACAGCTCAAGTAGATTTCCGGCAGGGGTTACAGAACACGATCGCATGGTATGCCAACCAGGCGGCTGAATACTGTGAAGCTTGATCAGTCCCGCTGATAACGCTGCCTCACAAACATACCGTGTAAATACAGGAGCATAACCTCAGAGCTTTAAGAAGTAGACAAATCTTGTGAAGGTACGGTAAACACTTGCCGCTAATCTGGTCAGTTTCAGTAAGAGTACTTAAAATTCAAAGGAGTGGAGGTTGGCATCATCAATTCACTGATTTGAAAACGCTCCACACGAGTCTTCAGGGTTAAGTTCATCTACCAATAGTGCACTGCCGGGCTACCGAATCAATTGTCTAGCTGGTTTGGACAGAGGTAAGTGAATGAGGTCATAAGCTGGCGATCGCCAGCTCAGTCATTGATCTAACCCTTTGAGTTTACATACCTCTAGAATTCGTTAGCCTACCAGGTTTTGTGAAGTTAACTCAAACCAAACAAAAAGTACACTTAGGTAGGTTCAAGAGATGAATTTTAAACTGATAGTTGCCGGAATAGCAGCGGTTACTGCGTTAGCAACCATAACGACGGCTGAGGCAGCACAAGCCCTGAGTTTTGGGGATACATTAGATTTTGCGGGTGAATCGCGACTGGAAATAGCTATCGACGAGCTATCTGCTGTACTCAACTTTGACTCTAATGCTTTAATTGGAGCAACTAATTACTCTCTACCTACAGGTAAGGCTGCTGTGGGAGGAGGCTCCGATGCGGCATTTGGTGTTGGTGGCTCCATTATCAACCTTATTGACCTAAATCTAGTTGCAGATGGAACTAACAAATTCAAGCTTAACTCATCTGTCTCTGACTTTCTGACAATACCTACAGCACCTGGTAACGTTAAATTCACCCTGACGAAGTTTGTACTGATTAAAGAGGGAAGCAGAAACTGGAGCGCAGATTTCGCGGGTATATTCACAAGTCCAAATGCTCTATCTGGAATTGGAGATTTTACAACTCAAGGCAGATTCACCGGAGTTGGGGCAACTTATTCTGCCTATGTTACTGCGGTGCCTACTCCCGCTCTGCTACCAGGACTACTCGGACTTGGTGTAGGCATACTACGTAAGCGCAAGACAACAATAGCTGAAGAATCTGAGGTGAAGGCTTAGTTTATTGATTTCGTGAAGGTGTGATGATCTACTAGTGTTTAGCCGGATCTCACGCCTTTGCCCCGAAATAATTGGTAAGACTCCTCCTGCAATAGACAACTAAATTAATTCTCTTGACCTGTCCATTCAGCGCTTGTTTATATTCACAACTGTTAACTTACTTATGGCGTCTCTCTCTTCTTCCCAGGTTTCTACCAGCTACAATACAAAATCTCTAGTTAAAATCGTTGGTCTCGCCTGTTTAGCTGGCTTTGTGATTGATATGCTGATCCTGGCATTACCTCCTGCTTTAGGTAGCCCAGAGTGGCGCACAGGGTTTCTGCAACAGATGAGCGATCGCAGCATTGTTTTACTGTTTGGTGCTGCGTTAACTCTCTATGGCAGCTTAGACATCCGAGCATTACGTAAGCAACTTGGCATGCTCTGCCTAATCATCGGTGTCGTCTATCTGCTCTCCTGTGTGTTAGTAATTTACGATGGGTTAACTTTAAATGATTTAGCGACTAAAAATATCACAAACCAAGCCGAGCAGGTGCAAACCCAAATTCAAAATGCCAAGAATGATCCCAAAGTTGCACCCAATATTACCCCAGAGCAGTTACAACAAGCGTCTCAACAAATTGATGCACGGGTGACAGCCCTGAAGCAAAACACTAAAGCTGGCATCATGAAAACTGCGATCGCGATTATGGGCAACTTGGTAGTGATTGGGGTTGCTCTAATTAGTTTGGGTCGTTATGGTTTGCGTCCACACAAAAATTAGTGGTAATGAAGTGGCAAAAGAAGGTGAGTCAGGTAGCCCAGCAATTCCTGCAAACTAACCTAAAAACAACTCATGGGCGCTTTGTATTATGTGGGCTACTAGTAGGACTGAGTTATCTCCCTGTTTGGCTCGGCGGTCTAACCGTTAGTGCATCGCAAGGATCGGCAGGACTACCGCTCATTCTGGCGGTTGTGTTTCTGGGATTTCAGGAGTTGTGGAAGCAGCGGAAGATACTAGCCCAGACTACTGCAGCTGAAGAAGACCAACTGTTGGGGCATGTGCTAATCCTGAGTGGGGTGATCCTGTTTCCTTTTTGCCGATCTGTAATCTGGTCGCAAGCTTTAATCTGGTTATTAGTCTTGGCTGGGATTGCTTGTAGTTCTTGGGGAGTCAGCTTCTTTCGAAAATACCCCCTGCCAATTCTGCTGATTGCGTTAAGTGTGTATCCTAAGCCTGGGGTGATGGCACGTATTCTGTGGCAAACATTCACACCTCCGAACCTACTTGAGAATTTAATGGCGAATGCTGGAGCTCATGCCCTGAGAACGATCGGACAACCAGCTACTGTGATTGAGAATGTTGTTTCGCTACCAGCTGGTGCAGTGAAAGTGGATTGGGGTTGCAATGGCTTTAATATGGCTTTTACGATGGCAGCGGCTGGTTTAATTATGGGGCTTTTTCTTAAGCAAAGCTGGCTCAAAATTATTGGCTTTATTGTGGTAGGGATTATTTTATCACTGCTCTCCAATGTGCCGCGTATCATGCTGCTAGCGATCGCTTCTGTTTATTGGGGAGAAGCATCATTTAAGTTTTGGCATGGACCTTGGGGGGGGCAGATGTTTGCAGGGGTACTGTTTACTGTCTACTACTATGCCATTATGTGGATAGTGAATCGTTCCACTAAAAAAGTTACAATATGAAGCCTAGATGAACGCCACTTAAAGTCAACATAAGTTGCAGAAGAGTTTCCATGTTTCTCCCTGATATAAAGAGCAGCCTGCGTAGTAAGTGAGTGGTTCAGGTTAAGCCTTGCAATCCAATTCTCTAAAATCAAGCTTGCCGTACTTATAGCAATAGGATTTAACTCTGTTAGGGTTAAACAATTAATAGAACAAATGATTTTATTAGAAGTGAGCTTTGATGGTCGTTTAGATCTCAGTTTCTTCACCGTAACCTCCCTAGGATTGAGATGACTTTATTAACCAGGAGGTCGATTACAGGATCAATGTGACAAAAGCAGTAACGAGTATAAGATGGCAGGCGGAACACGATGGAGTGAGCGTAAGTGTCCGAAATTAATGACAACAAAAATGCGATCTCAAGTCCTAAAATCGCATTTTTGTTGTATGGAATGACTAGAGAAACAAATTACTAATGTAATGAACCATCAAATGGCTGGAACACGACAGCATCTCGTTATTGAAGCAGGACGGACAGAGCGCCAATATTGGCAAGACTTATGGAAATATCGGGAGCTATTTTATTTTCTAGCTTGGCGAGACATTTTGGTACGTTATAAGCAAACTGCGATTGGTATTGCTTGGGCACTTATCCGACCATTTCTGACAATGGTTGTGTTCACAGTAGTGTTTGGTAATTTGGCGAAATTGCCCTCTCAAGGCGTTCCCTATCCTATCTTGGTGTTTGCTGCTATGTTACCCTGGCAGTTCTTTGCCAATGCTCTGTCTGAATGTAGCAATAGTCTAATTATCAATGCCAATTTAATTTCTAAGGTCTACTTTCCCCGGTTGATTGTACCAACCAGCGCAGTGATTGTCAGTTTTGTAGACTTTCTAATTTCGGGTATGATTTTGCTGGGACTGATGGCATGGTACAACTTTGTCCCTGATTGGCGAATCCTAATGTTGCCATTATTTATTCTGATTGCTTTTGCAGCCGCAATGGGAGCAGGGCTGTGGCTGGCAGCATTGAATGTGGAGTATCGAGATTTTCGCTATATTGTGCCGTTTGTTGTCCAGTTTGGGCTGTATATTTCGCCAGTTGGATTTAGTAGCAGCATTATCCCACAACAGTGGCGATTACTTTACTCTCTAAACCCAATGGTTGCTGTAATTGATGGGTTTCGTTGGGCAATACTGGGAGGTAGCTCACAGATCTATCTGCCGGGGTTCTTGCTATCTTTGACATTAGTGATTCTGATTCTAGTAAGTGGAATTTGGTATTTTCGTCGGATGGAACGAACTTTTGCGGATGTGATCTAGCCTCTAAAAATATATAAATTGTTGTTTCCGTACTGGTGTGTAACTCTGACTAGATAATGAAAATTTGAGATTTGACAAATTATTAAACAGCATTTAAGGAGATAGTAGTCATGAACTCAGCTCAAGATTTTACAGATAAAAGCTATCAATTGCATGCTGAAAACTTTGATGCCTATCAATCAGGAAATGAGAAAGAAGGGCATGCAAAAACCTGGCTGGATAATAACACAGTTGATGCATGGAGACATCAAAGGATGTATGAGAGTTTGGATCCTATTTTAATATCAGATCCAAAAGCAACTTGGCTTACGGTTGGGGATGGTAGATATGGAAAAGATGCCAACTATATTTTGGAAAAGGGTTGCGAGGTTTTAGCAACAGATATATCAGACGTTTTATTAAAGGAAGCAAAAAATAGTGGGTATATCCATAAGTATCAAAAGGAAAATGCTGAAGCATTATCATTTGAAGCAAATGAATTTGATTATGTTTTATGTAAGGAATCTTATCATCACTTCCCAAGACCTATGGTTGCACTTTATGAAATGCTGCGAGTTGCGAGGAAAGGTGTTGTATTAATTGAACCTAATGACCTCTACATTAGTGAAAATCTTACAGTATTTCTCTATAGAAAAACCAAAGAAAAAATAAAATCTTTTTTAGGGATAAATGTACTTAGACATAACGATTACGAAAAAGTTGGTAATTATGTATTTACCATTTCAAGACGGGAAATAGAGAAAGTCGCTTTAGGGCTAAACTACAAAGTAATTGCCTTTAAAGGGATTAATGATGCCTACTCTACTGGTGTCGAATATGAGAGGTTTGATGAAAATAGTTTTCTTCAGAAAAAGATCAAGAAACAGATTAATTTGGCTGATCTATCTTGTAGATTTGGATTAAGAGATTTTACATTACTTGCTACTGTGATTTTTAAGCAAATTCCTTCTGAAGAGCTTATCACATATCTTTCTGATGAAGGGTATGAGATTATATTCCTTCCAGAAAATCCATATTTGGGCTAGCTAAAGAATTTACTTGTTTTAATTGCTGTCTAGCTCTACTTAGTAACGAGAACCAATAAACTCTGTTCAAGTCCAGCTCTCTATAAAGATTTCCGTTGCGCAATTTCCCTGATTAGGGAGAGCAAAGCTTGTACAACAAAATGAAGCACCTGTAGATCAAGAGGTCTAAGACATATGGATGACACTGCTATTCGAGTTGATAACCTAGGCAAAAAATATCTCCTAAGCCATCAGCAGGAAGGACGAAAATACAAATCTCTGCGAGATATGATGGCGGACAACGTTAAATCATTAGGTAAAAGAATTTTTGGTGCTGAAAAAGCTAAAAATACTAATCAAGAGGAATTTTGGGCACTGAAAAATGTTTCATTTGACATCCAGCATGGAGATCGGGTTGGTATTATTGGTCGTAATGGAGCTGGAAAATCAACTCTGTTGAAACTTCTGAGCCGGATTACAGAGCCAACAAAAGGGCGAATAAATATTCAGGGACGAGTGGCTAGTTTGTTAGAGGTAGGTACGGGGTTTCACCCAGAGCTAACAGGTAGGGAGAATATCTATCTAAATGGTGCCATTTTGGGTATGAGTCGGGAGGAGATCAAACGCAAGTTTGATGCAATTGTTGCTTTTGCTGAGGTAGAAAAGTTTTTAGACACACCAGTAAAGCGATATTCTTCAGGAATGTATGTACGTTTAGCTTTTTCTGTAGCGGCTCACTTAGAACCAGAAATTTTGATTGTTGATGAAGTGCTAGCAGTAGGAGATGCTCAATTTCAAAAAAAATGTTTGGGGAAGATGGAAGAGGTAGGGAGAGAAGGTCGAACGGTACTATTTGTAAGTCATAATATGCAAGCCATATCACAGCTTACTAATCGATGTGTCCTTCTTCATAAAGGGGAAATCCAGTTTAATGGACTGACAGAGCAAGCAGTGAAGCTGTATCTGCACTCAGATAGAAAAAACTCAGAACAGATTTCCTGTTATAGATCTTCTTCAAAAAAGCGAGGCAATTATTTAGCTTGGGCAACCGTTCATACATCAGAACCTAATGGTTTTCATAAGTGGGGTCACCCCATCATATTTGAGTTTGCATTGAATATTAATAATTCACAGGAAAGTATATGTTTTGCTTTCCAAATCGTTAATTCAAGACAAGAGAACATCTGCCATTTTCAAATTTGTGATGCAGAAAAGCAGTATGGGCGTAGAGTGGGTGTATATATACTAAGATGCTCAATTCCTAAATTTAGACTTTACATGGGAACATATACATTAACAACATGGCTGGCTGAAAAACGTAGTAACTCTCTTGTTGAATCACTCAACAATATATGTCAATTTCAAATTGATATGATTGGGATTCATCGTCCAGAGTATGATTGGCGACCTAATGATTGCACTTATATTGAGGATGCATCATGGATGGACATAAAAATTATGGATAGTCAAAAAACTCTGGTTAATTGACAAAACTTCTTTGCCCTCATCGTCAACCCTCCTCTCATAGGGAGAAAGGAGCCGATCTATGTTTTATTCCCTCTCTTGTGAGAGAGGGCTAGAGTGAGGGTGTTTCGGACAATGACTCAAAAAATTTGTCAGCCAATCACCTCAACAACTACTAATTTGAGTAACATTAATTGAAATTGATTGAGACCTAATATGTCAAACCTTAGCAACAAAGAAAATATTAATCTGGTAGTAAGCCCTATCACAGGAAGTAGAAATGTTAAGTTAGAAGATGAGCTATCTTCTGCAAGCATTATTAAATTGTATAGCCATAATTACAATCTTGATGTCCGTGACTACTTTGGAAATTTAAAGTCTATTCAAATTTATAGGTGCCTTGACACAGATTTTCGCTTCTATTTTCCTTATACTTTAGCTGGACGTAGTGAGCTATATGAATCACTTGAAAATTATCCAAGTTATTATGGTCTCCGCCTTGAACATCAACTAGTAAAAACATACTTCAGGAAAGGAAAAAAGGTTTTAGAAGTAGGATGTGGTTCTGGATTCTTTCTAGAATCTCTGAAGAAGAAAGGATTAGAGTGCATTGGGCTTGAGTTGAATGAGGATGCAGTTCGTTTGGCTACAGACAAAGGTTTGTCAGTATTTGCTCAAGATCTTATTGAGCATACTCAAAGTAATTTAGGACAGTATGATATCGTCTGTTCTTTTCAAGTTTTAGAGCATATCGTTGATGTTTCTAAATTCCTCCGTGCGTGTGTTGACTGTTTAAAACCTGGAGGAAAACTGATTATCGTTGTTCCCAATAATGACCCATTTTATAAGCTAGATAAGTATCATACCCTAAACTTACCACCACATCACATGGGACTTTGGAATAAAAGATCATTGGAAAACCTTGAAAAGTTTTTCCCAATAAAGGTAGATAAAGTCTTTGTTGAGCCCCTCCAGCTTCCAGTTTACACATCTTATCTTCAACTTCAAATAGAAAAGTGGAAATCTCAAGCTAGCTTCTTATCTAAACTAGTAGAATTTTTACTGTTAAAAATACGACCATATCGAGTTCGAGGCTATTTACAAAAGATTGTTTTCTCTGCTCTTCCTAATACTCCTTCTCTTCCGGGCTGGAATGTTATAGCTATCTATACACGTCAGTAATTGTCAAAACTAACATATAAATTCTGTAACTATGTCTCACCTTGAAACTGTAAATGTTGTTTGTACCATCGACAATAACTATATTCAGCATTGCGCAGTTATGCTAACTTCTTTACTAAAAAACAATTATCAACTTAAGTTTAAGATATTTATAATCAAGGACAATTTAGATCATCAACTTGAGATTAAATTAATAAATTTCCTAGACAACTGTAATCAAGACTACTCATTGATTACAGTTGACGATTCCATTTTCTTAAGTGCGCCTATTTCCAAACATATTTCTTTGGCGACCTATTATAGGCTCCTTATACCTCAATTAGTTGACAGTAAAGTTGAGAAGATCTTATTTCTAGATTCAGATATTGTTATCCGAAAAAGCATTACTCCTTTATGGAATATAGATATTAGTAATTATAGCCATGCCGCTGTGAAAAATCCTGGTGTAAGTTTTGAGCGTAAACAAAACCTCAAAATGCCAGAAGATAGTGCCTACTTTAATGCTGGAGTTTTACTAATTAACCTAAGAGTTTGGCGAGAACTAGCAGTAACGCAAAGAGCAATTGAATTTATCGAGCAGTACCCTGAAAAAATTGATTTTCATGATCAAGACGTGCTGAATCATGTTCTTTGTAACCAATGGTTTAGTATCGAATCACAATGGAATGCACAATATGCCTTCTTCTTTAAAGATTTCTCTTTGGAAGATTTTGGTGGGACTTTAGAAGCATATCAACAGGCAAAATATGATCCAGCGATCATTCACTTTACAGGCTCTGGCTCTTGTAAACCCTGGCACTACAACTGTAATCATCCATTTAAGGAGGATTACTATAAGTACTTGAACCAAACTCCTTGGAGGGGGTTCAAATATATCAGTAGACCTTCATTAGTAAGCCGTCTAAAAGCAAAAACAAAAGGTATAATTCAGAAAATAAAATAGTGTTAATTTATTTTTTTAAGTGACCTATCAAGCTTTTAGCAAAGTCATAGATTGTAGCTTTCTAAATTTCTTGTATATTTTTTCTAATCATTATTTATCTACAAACATCAATGGATACTAAATAAATCACTTAAATCC
>VRZD01000075.1 GCA_016743235.1 Pantanalinema sp. GBBB05
AACACGGTGAAACTGTGGGACGTCGGTAGCGGCAGGCTGATTCGCACCCTCACCGGTCATAGTAGTTATGTCAATAGTGTAGAGTTCAGCCCCGATAGCAAGACCCTAGCTTCCAGCAGTGGTGATAAGACGGTAAAACTGTGGGAGGTCGATAGCGGCAAGCTGATTCGCACCCTCACCGGCCATAGTAGTGCTATCTACAGCGTGGGGTTTAGTCCCGATGGCAAGACCCTGGCCTCTAGCAGTGAGGACAAGACAACCATGTTATGGCGCCTAGATACCGACTTTGATCCAAAGGTGTTGCGACAACGGGGTTGCAATTGGGTTCGCAGTTATTTGCAGAATAATCCGAATGTGAGTGAAAGCGATCGCCACATCTGTGATGGGGTGGCTACCGAACCCTGACAGAACGTTGAGTTTTCAGTCAGGCGATCGCAAAGTTACCGATACCACGATCGCATCCTACCGGATGCACTGCACACTTGCGTTACCGTTACGAATGATGATACCGCGATCGCTCACTGGGTTGAACCGAGGAGAATTGCTTGCCTATCTGCGATCGCTGCCCCTGCTGACAATGGATTTTTTGCTCATACCGAAAACTATGGTATGGTACGCACAATTTGCCAATGCTTGCGTCTCTCAATTAAAGCTTTGTTCAGATAATAAAGTAAAACCCAAACCCCACCCCATTCTGGGAAAGAGACTCGTCCATGCCCCAGGACTCGTCGGAACACCTCCCTCCAGCTCAGCAGCAATCTGCCGGTGATATTGCAATCCATGGAAGCGAGAACGCGACGGCCTTGGTGGCGGCGGCTGGGAATGCCGCGATCGATCAGTCTCGTCACATTATCTACAACTACTATTACTACCGGGAAGAGGCCTGCACCATCACGGCAGACGTAGCGGCAGCAGATGCCCCTTTATCCTGTCCCTATCGGGGGTTATTCCACTTTGGACCGAATGATGCGGAGGTTTTCTTTGGGCGGGACGTGTTTGTTGCAGAACTGCTTCAGGCTGTGCAGACTCGTGCATTCGTCCCCGTTTTGGGAGCATCGGGCAGTGGGAAGTCGTCTGTGGTGCTGGCGGGATTGGTACCGCAGTTACAGCAGACGGGGCACTGGCAATTTACCCATTTTCGACCGGGAGATGACCCATTTCATGCCTTAGCCCTGGCATTGGTGCCACTGTACCAACCTGAGCAGGATGCCACGGATCAAATTGCGCAAGCTCGCAAGCTCACCCACTATTTGCATGATGGGGACGTATTGCTGGCTGATGTAATTGCCACAATTCAGCAACACTACCCTCACGATCGGGTCTTACTGATTGCAGATCAATTTGAAGAACTGTACACGTTATGTTGTGACGAGGGCATCCGTCGCCGGTTTTTAGACTGCTTACTCGCTAGCCTTTCTGCTGCTCAAGCTCCATCATCACCGCTAGTGCTGGTGGCCACAATGCGAGCCGACTTCTTGGGCAATGCGTTGTCCTACCGTCCGTTTGCGGATGTGTTGCAGGCGGGAGATGTGAAACTGGGAGCGATGAACCAGGAAGAGCTCTGTGACGTCATTGAGCAACCAGCAGCAAAGCTAGGAGTAACTTTTGAGGCTGGGTTAGTAAAGCGAATTTTGGATTCGGTGGTGAAGGAACCGGGGAATTTGCCGTTGCTGGAGTTTGCCTTGACGGAGTTGTGGGCACGGCGCAGTGGTAGGCAGTTAACCCATGCGGCCTATGAAGCCATTGGGGAAGTGGAAGGGGCACTGGCGCGGTATGCCGATCAGCAGTATGCCCAATTGAGTGAGAGCGAACAGTCCCAGGTGCGCCGGATTTTTGTGCAACTGGTGCGACCAGGAGAAGGGACGGAGGATACGCGGCGGTTGGCAACGAAAGCGGAATTGGGTGAGGAACGATGGACAGTGGTGACACGATTGGCCAATTCACGATTGGTAGTGACGAGCCAGGATGGGGTGAAGCAAGAAACCGTCGAAGTGGTGCATGAAGCACTGATTCGTAACTGGGGCGAATTGCGAGGCTGGATGAACTCTGACCGGACTTTTCGCATCTGGCAGGATCGGTTGCGAGCCGCGATGCAGCAATGGGAAGCCATGAACCAGGATGAGGGAGCTTTGTTGCGTGGGGCAGCCCTAGTGGAAGCGGGGGAACGATTGCAAAAACGGTGGGAGGATTTGAGCCTGCCGGAACAAAATTTTATTCAGGCAAGTTTGGCGTTGCAACAGCGAGAGCAGCAGCAGCAGAAACGTAGACGCCAGTTGACTTTGTTGGGACTCAGTGCCTTCTCGACTGTGGCTTTGGGATCAGCAGGCATATCAGGATGGCAATGGCGACAATCTGAAATGGCGCAGATTAATACGATGATGCAATCCTCCAAAGTTCTACTTGCCTCGGATTACCCATTTGATGCCATTATCTCCAGCTTAAAGGCGGCGAAGAAACTAGAAAGGCCGTTTACGGGCGATGACTCCCTTAAAGCCCAGGTTGCTGCAACGTTACAGCAAGCCTTAGCCGCGGTGAAGGAACAAAATCGCTTCAAAAACCTTAAGGCGGGTGTCAATTCTGTTGGGGATGTGATCTTTAGCCCCAATGGTCAGATGATTGCCGCAACAGATGAAAAAGGGGTGATGCTCTGGAGAAGAGATGGAATATTCCTCTGTCGATTGGACAGTCCAAACTACCACTTCCTTCCTACCATAGGGTTTAGCCAGGATAGCCAGACGATCGCAATCTCTAACAGGCGAGGAGGAGCAATCACCATCCAATTTTGGGGGATTGATGGCAAATTGCGATCGCAAATTCAGGGAAAACCTGGATTTAAATCAGTAACATTTAGCCCCACACTCCAAACCATTGGCACCTTTGATGGTAAAGTTGTTCAACTTTGGCAACCAGATGGTAAGCTCATTGCTTCTCTTAGCGGCTCGGATCCAAAGCATTCTGATGTTTTGTTTAGTGGTGATGGTCAAATTGTCGCCAGCACTGCCCCTGGTTCTAATCCTGACACGCAGAAAGTGAAGTTTTGGCAGCGAAATGGAACATTTATCACGTCTTTCACAATCGACAATAAATTTACCCTCCAGGCATTAAATCGCGATGGTAGCCGTATCCTGACGTCCAATAAAAAAACGTTTAAACTGCAACAACAAAATGGTGCTGTCATCGCAGCTTTAGCGGATAGTACAACACCAATCAATAATTATGTACAGGAAGTAAGGTTCAGTCCCGATGAGCAGACAATTGCAGTATCCTATACTAACCAAAGCTCCAGTAATAACAAAGGCTTTGTGAAACTCTGGCAACTGAATGGGCGTTTGCAGGCAACGCTGACAGGCCATGAACAGTCCATTTCTGCCATCAAATTTAGTCCAGATAGCCAACGAATTGCCACAGCGAGTGCAGATAAAACCATTAAAGTGTGGGATTTGTATGGAGCCTTGATAACCTCTCTATGGGGACATGAAGATCAAATTAATACGATTGATTTCAATCCCCAAAACCCTCAACTTCTGGCTTCTGGTAGCAATGATAGTACCCTCAGACTCTGGAACATTGCAAAGGATTCTCCTTTTCAAAATCGTCAGTTTGAGCAAGTTGTTTTTAGTAAAGACAAAAAGGTATTTGTGACAGTTACCGGGAATGCTCCAGTGACATTGTGGAAAATGGATGGTACTCGCATCGCGACCATACTGGAAAAAAGCAAAGGGTCGGCAGAAATCGCGTTAAGTCGCAATGGCAAAACCATTTTGACCCGGTTCTTGGAGCCAAACTCCTATGGTCCGGTTCAACTGTGGAATGGTAACGGTAAACTGATCAAAACCCTAATTAACAAGATTGCAAAACCTGAAGGACAGGTTCAGATCTGGGGAGATTTGAACCTGAGTGGAGATGGCAAAACGATCGTGACAAGTTTGAGTGATTCTAACTTTTATGGGCCGGTGCAACTCTGGAACGAAAATGGGCAACTGATTAAAACCCTGATCGGCAGAACTATAACCCCTGAAGAGCAGGATCAGCCTTTTGTAAGGGTCACTCTTACTCAGGATGGCAACGTGATGGCAACAACGTTGATTAAATCCTTACACTCTTACGGTCCAGTGCAACTCTGGAACAGAAACGGACAATTGGTTAAAACCCTGATCGAAAAAACTCAAAAATCTGAAGGTCAGAATTGGGGTTTTGTGCATGTGTTACTTAGCCGAGATGGCAAAACGGTCGTGACAGAACTCCGTAGTTCAAACTCCTGGGGACCTGTCAAGCTTTGGAATGACAAGGGCGAACTTCAAAAAACCTTAGTTGAAGCAACAAAGCAGATCCTAGGTATACAGTCTAGTGTTGTGATGAGTCAGGATGGCAAGGCTCTTTTAACAGTTGTTCATGGTACCGACTCTCATAGCGTTGTGCAGTTGTGGAAGTCAGATGGCACATTACTCAAAACTCTGATCGATCAACCCAATGTTGAAGGTTCTATCCGTGCAATCTTTAGTAACGAAAATGATCAGAGCAATCAAGCTGGCAGTTCTGAAACGGTTATTACAGCAATTCCTGGAGGTGCAGTGCAGCAATGGAGTATGGATGGTACTCTGCTCCATACCATTACTGAAAAATTGAATGCTGATAAGCAAACGTATATTCAACCGATCCTCAGCCCAGATGGACAAATTTTGGCTATCCGGATAGATGATAAAGAGATCCAACTCTGGGATACCAACGGCACCCTCCTACAAACAATCAGGTATGACGGGGCGATCGGATGGAGGGCCTTGGTTTTTAGTCCTGACAGTCAAATGTTTGCCTCAGGGAGCAATGATAATATGGTTAAATTGTGGCACCGAAAAACAAATTGGGTAATTCCCATTGTTGGGCATACCTCAGGCATAGATAATTTGGCCTTTGATTCGGAAAGTAAGTATTTGGTGTCAACCAGTCAGACGGGAAAGGTGATTGTGCTGCCGCTAGAAAACCTGCCAGATTTACAGTATTGGATTAAGCGTGGTTGTAGCCGAGTCCACGACTATTTGCAAAATAACTCCAGCGTGAGTGAGAGCGATCGCCACATCTGTGATGGTGTTGTTACCAGGCCCTGACAAAATTTTAAGTTTTGAGTCCGAGATCGCACCTTTACCCCTACCGCGATCGCAAGGGCGTCAAGCACCTTAATAAGCGCAAGTGTCGGAAGGGCGATCGCGGTTCGTAGAAAAAATCTTCTAGCCAGATGATAGAGTGAAGCTAATCTCTTAACTTCACTTAGAGGTTTATTGTCCTCGTTTGCTTCATTTTCACCTCTGCTAGGAGTGTCTTTATGCCCCCAACCCCCATCAAGATTTTGATTCTGACCGCCAATCCCAGTAACACAGACCGATTGCGTCTAGACCAGGAAGTGCGAGAAATCGAAACGGAACTATTGCTAGCCAAAAGCCGGGATGACTTTGAACTGATTAGCAAATGGGCGGTTCGCGTCGATGACCTGGCGCGGGCCCTACTCGACCACAATCCCCAAATCATCCACTTCTCGGGTCATGGCGGCGGCGAAGACGGACTGGCTTTAGAGGACGACACCGGCAAGTTGCAACTGGTTAAAACTGAAGCTCTCACTCGATTATTCAAACTCGCTCGCAATACCGTTAAATGTGTCCTGCTCAATGCTTGCTATTCCCAAGTACAAGCGACCAGCATTCATCAACACATTGATTGTGTCATCGGTATGAACGAAGCGATTGGCGATAAAGCCGCAATCCAGTTTACCAGTAAATTTTATCAAGCACTCGCCGCCGGACGTTCTTTTCAATACGCCTACGACTTTGCCTGCACCATCTTAGATTTATCCGGTAGCACTGAATCGAGCACCCCGCAATTACTCAATCGCAACGAGGCTGATAATCCCTTTGCGATCGCCCCTGTTAATCCCTCTACGCCTGACCCTCAACAAATGACACCCGAACCCGCTCCCAAAAATGCTCCCAAACAATCCCAATCTTTCGGCAATATCAGCATTGGTGGAGGTGGCACAAACTTTGCGGTGACCCAATCGGGAGGTGATGTTAACCTGAATCAGAGCAGTACCCAAACTACAGGAAGCAATGCCGATCTACAAGCTGCCCTCGATGCGATCGCTCAACTCAAACAATTGATTAGCACCAGTTCAGACTTAAACCCGATTGAAAAAGCTACTGTAGAAGTACCTGCCAAAATGCTGGAAGCAGAACTGCAAAAACCACAGCCGGATAAGAGCATTGTCGATCAAGCGATCGCAGCCTTGAAAAAGGGATTGGATGGTGTCATCACTCTGGCAGAACCCGTCGCCAAAGTTGCTGCGCTGGTTGCACAAGCCTGGGTAGGATTACTATGAACCCGGTGCTCAATCAGAATGCTAGTAGTTTTCCTCCAGCTCACCAGCCACAATGATTAGAAGCTGTACAGGGACAGCATTTTAGGACTGGCTTATATGCCTGTAGTAGGTCGCTAGCAAAATTTTTAGCACTTCACAGATTTCCGCGATCGTCCGGTTTGGGTCTGCGACCAATGCTTTCGCCATCACCATCTTCTGCGGAGTCACTACTTTCCGTCGTCCTCCCTTCTTCCCCTGGCGCGAGCCGCACTTAACCCAGCCTGGGTGCGTTCCCGAATAATCTCCCGTTCAAATTCCGCGATCGCACCAAAGATGTGGAAAATAAGCTGACCACCGCTAGTCGGGGTATCCAAGCTTTCTTAAATACTCTTAAATCCAATGCCTTGCTCACCCAGTTGAGTCACTATTTGAATCAAGTGATTCAGCGATCGACCTAAGCGATCGAGCTTCCAAACCACCAACGTATCGCCCTCCCGCAAATATCCTAATGCTTCCGTGAGCCCAGGGCGATCGGACTTGGCACCGCTAGCAACATCCGTAAAGATTCTTTTACACCCAGATTGTTTGAGCGCATCGGTTTGCAAATCCAGCGATTGCTCAGCTGTCGAGATACGGTCATAACCGATTAGCATGGTTGTGTTTTATCCCAACTGTCTCTCTATTCTCTCAGAACTTAACTAGAAAGCACCGTTTTGAGAGTCAAGAACGCTTGATGTCTCGTTCATGGGACTTCAGAATTGCTGGACTGTCAAAAATGACCCTAATTGAGTTGTACCTGTTCTCAGAACTACCGTGTAGGAAAGATGATTTCGTAGTAAACCAGAGTTATACCCTTAACCAATCCTGATAAATTGCGCTAGTGTCAGCACTGTGCAGGAGTCGGGGAGATCACAAGCTGTCACTCATCCAATGAGGGGAAGTCCTCAATGCCGAATGGGATAACCGTGCCTGCTCGATAGTAACCGATCGGTGTGTTGTAAGTCCCGGCACAGTAATAATGGCGCAACCCCTCCCAAACCCTTGATCCGCTCTTCAGTACCCGCTACCAATCTAAAATTTTTGATATGAGGCGGGTAATGTGCAAACTCACAGGAATCGAGCCAGTCGGGAAAACGCGTATACAATGCTGAGCTATAGGCTAAAAGTGCTTCCTGCCAACCCTCAATTAAAACCAATTCCCAACGATCGCTCGTCATACTAGGACGCAGGTCTGCTTCTCGAGCAATGGCGCGACAAACGCGACCATCCACCCAATCCCCATAGTAATAGCCATAGTAGTAATACCAAGAGATTGCGAGCCGGCGATTAGAGGTCAAGCGCAAAACTGGTTGACGAGGGGTTGAGGGGATTTCTTCGTAGTTCTTCTTCAGCCACTTTCTGTCATACTCCCACTTATTATGTAAGTCTTCGCTCTCTTGGGGGGGCAAACGACGCGGTGCGATCGCTCGTTCGTCGCCTAAGTAGCGCAAGGCAAAGACCGCAGATTTACGCATCGCAGGATTGGGATCGTTGAAGGTTGCCACTAGCGGCATCAAGCTTTCCTCATCGGGTGACTGACTCAAGGCTCTGGCCGCCGCTTCCCGAATTTGCCAATTTGGATGGCTCAACAGTTGACACAGGATTGGAATTACCTCAGGAACAGTGTGACCGCGCACTGATAGCCAGCGCAAGGATTCGATCGCCTGTAAGATCACCGCATCATCCGCATCCTGTAAGGTTTCAATTAGGGGACGCACACCTCGTTTGTCGTACATCATTCCCAGTGCGCCAGCGGCACTGCGGCGGACAACAGCATCGTTGTCCTGCAAGGCATCAATGACTGGAACCAGGGTTAAGTCTCCCACACGACCTAAGGCGATCGCGGCTGTTTCTCGTAACGGATGAGCTGGGTCTCGCACCATGCCCAGCAATAAGTCCGAAATCGTCATGCCGCTCAGTTGGGTTAATGCGGCGGCAATCGCTTGATCGGCTGCCAAGATATTTCCTGTTGTTGGGATGGGTGAGCCGCCACCAGTGCGGTCTGCCTCCTCCTGCATGCCCATACCACAGGGAAACTCATAAATCCAGGCTAGGACTTGAATCAATGGTTCAATCGCCCGTTGATCGCCAATTTGTGCCAGCGTTTGAGCGATCGCCTGAACCACTTTCGGCTGTTCCGAAGAGAAGAAGTGCCAACCATTCCACTTCTGCAAGATTTGAATCAGGGGTTCCACCACAATAGAAAGCTGAAATTGACTCAATGCCTCAGCAGCCCTTAAAACAACTTTCTCATCCCCGTCTTTTGAGGCCGCAACTAATAGCTCAATTGCACTAGTATCGCCAATCATTCCCAGTGCTTGTGCGGCGACTGCCCGATCGCCGATGTCCGAATACTGTATTTCTCCTGCGGATGCTTGCAAAAGATTGGCTAACACCGGTACGGCTCTTCGATCTCGCAGTTGCCCTAACAGCAAGATCGCCTCATCACGAAACCGTTCGTGCGGTGAGGCTTTCAAAATAGCAATCAATGGCACAACCACAGGGTTTCCCAGTTTGAGCAAGGCGTTGTTGATAGTTGTTGATATGTTCATCCTGGAACTCAATTTGCTGGAATCGCTGGAGCAACGGTTTCACTGCTTGCGGATTGCCGCGATCGCCCAACACTTGAGTCGCCGCTTTCCGAACAGTCCAATCTGGGTCTTCCAGCGCATTGACCAGCAACGGCAGGATTTGCTCCGATTCGGCTGATTTAAGGGCAAGAATGGCGTAATACCGAGTGACTGGATCAGGATGTTGCACCGCCGTGAGCGTCAGTTCGGAAATCCGGGGATGATCGAACTGGCTCAAGACTCCAATGATTGTTCGCCACATATGGTCTGGAGACGACTGGGCTAATTCCAGCAACGGTTCCCAAATGGCTCGACCCATGCCTGGTCTTTATGGGTCTGCCAGTACATACACCAACACTTGTCCGTGTGATGGTCAATGGCATGCCAAAGCCAGCGCTGCTGTTTTTTACACCGGACAAAACTCCACATCTCGTCTGCTTCAGCTGCCTCAACGTATTTGGCAACGTCCACAGTCGTTGGCTTGAGTTGTTCCAACAAAGGTCGGTTCACCGGATCAATTTGACGAGTAGGGCAATGTACAGGGTCAAGTACCATCGCTGTCGTTTAGGAATTATCTCACTGATTCCAGTAGTCCTATTTTCCCTGATCCTTATGTCTAGAACACTACCGAAAATGCATGAGTACTGACATGCGACTACGAAACGTTGACAGAAAATCATGAAGGTATGATTTATGTAGTGATGATTCGGTTGATGCTGCGGAGGTTAACCAACAACCGTCGAATGAGGAAATCAAAACTTGCTTAACTTCAGCATCAGAATGATACTCAAATCTCTATTTTTAGTTATGACGTATAGGCACCACTAGAAAAGAGACTTCGATTGCACCATAGAAAGTACTGAGCTGACGATTGTTGTCCTGATTAACGACTTGCCCCTGTCCTGTCAGAATTCGGGATACCCGAAAGCGGTGATAATTACCGACCAACTCAAGCAAGGTGATGTAATGGTGTGATTGATCAGCATACAGCGCGCGGTTTAAGGCGGGTAAATGATACCAGGGGCATTTAATGACTTCATGATGAGCGTTGTGATAACCAAAGTTAAGCAGCAACAGGTTCAGCCAGGGAAACCTGACAGAAATCACATTCGAAAAAGTATTGGCTTGCTCATAACAACGTGCTGACTCAGGAGAGACATTTTCATGGTGTTCTGGGATGGGCTCTCCAACCGGCAGAGAGTCATAGGTATGCTGAAACGCGTCTACAAATCGGAGTATGTGAATCATGCTGATATAGGCCACGCAATAAAGGAGGATTGCCTTCACAGATAAGATTGCTAAGACAGCGAATAGAGATCCGCGAATCAGCAGGATGAGAATGGTTCTGCTAAGGTCATGGCGTCGGTCGGGGATAAGAAACGAAGCGAACAGTAAGCGAATTCGCAACAGAAAGGCTAAGGATGGGAAATATAGCCACTCCAGCCCCAACAGAAGTAATCGCAGCCCCTTTGGGACAGACCGTAAAAAGCCAGGAATATCAAATCGACAATAGTCAATACGATTAACGTGATGGGCAATGTGCATCTGCATCAATTCCTGAAAGCGAATATAGCAGCTCCCATTGAGCCAAAGCATGATGTTGCCACCCAAGGCGTTCCATTTCATGTCGGCAAACGGAATCCCATGCATAAACTCATGCGCTAGGTATGCAGACAACACCAGACTATGAGTGAGCCAAACAACTCCGATCGCATTCAGCCAGCAATTTTCGGCAAGCAGCAGCCCAATGCTACCTGCATAGCTACCTAAGGTATACAACATCGCAAAGCTATCCCAAAATAGTTGTTTGCGACGTAGAAGAGAATTGAGATCAATGGTTTGACGATCCAGCATCTTCAAATTACTTGAGGTCACATCCAAAGTTTTATGGCTCCTTCAGTAGGGAAACCTGAGTTATTGAGATTATGAGGGCTTAGGATGGAGGGTTTTGAAATAGAACTGTGCTTAAATACCGTTCACCAAAGCTCGGTTGGATCATCACAATGAGCTTGCCAGTATTTTCTGGACGTTTTGCTAACTGAATCGCGGCAGATAAATTTGCCCCTGTGGAGATACCAGATAACACCCCTTCCTCCAGCGCTAACCGACGACTATAGGCGATCGCCATTTCATCTTCTACCTGAATCACCTCATCGACCACATCCAGTCGCATAACCGATGGAATAAATCCCGCCCCAATGCCCTGGATTTTGTGCATACCCGCTTGTCCACCGGATAAAACAGGGCTATTTTTGGGTTCAACGGCGATCGCCCGCACTTCAGGTTTGAGCTGTTTGAGCGTCTCCGCCAGTCCCGTAATGGTTCCCCCTGTACCCACTCCTGCAACCACCAGATCCACTTGTCCACTGGTGTCTTCCCAGATTTCTACTGCCGTTGTTTCCCGATGAATTTTAGGATTCGCTGGATTCTGAAACTGGTTTAGCATATAAGCGTGGGGAATAGTGGCAACCAGTTCTACCGCGCGATCGACAGCTCCCTGGCTAAATAAATGCCCTGGGGTTAGAACTAACTCTGCACCATAGGCTCGCAGCATCGCCCGTCGTTCTAAACTCATCGTCTCTGGCATCGCAACAATCAAACGATACCCCTTTGCCGCTGCAACCATTGCCAAACCAATGCCTGTATTTCCCGTTGTCGGTTCGACCAGGACTGTTTTACCAGGCTGGATTAACCCTGCCGCTTCAGCGGTTTCGATCATGCTAATTGCAATCCGATCTTTCACAGATGCTGCCGGATTCATTCCCTCTAACTTCACAACAATCTGAGCGAGGCATCCCTCTGCTTGCGGAATCCGTTGCAGTCGTACCAACGGCGTTCGACCAATCAATTGAGTGATATCTTCAGCAATACGCATAATCGCTCCCCAAGGGTTAAAGGAAATTGCCCCCTGTTCTGACAGAACTATTGTGAAAGATTGCTGTACTGATGACTGTGGCAATTCCCACAGATCACAAAAACTACTCAGCTTTGCAACTGAGTAGAAGATGAAGCATCTGATTTAGGGCACTGGTTGATAATGCGATAAATTTTCAAAGCACCCAGATAATATTTGAGCCATTCATTAACTACTGAGCGCTGGCAAAATGGTATTGATCAGTTGGGATGAGAAAAAAGCTGCACCAATTCCACATAGCACGAAGCCAGCGGAGCGCATCTTAAACGGTGCTTGAGCAGCATCCTGATGGCGAGATAGGGTTTGGCTGAACATCATCACACTGATCGCAATTCCCAGTTGGATCGTGGTAAACCCCAGCAAATAAGCCAGGAGGGGAGTCATAGAAGCACCGAAAATTGATTCGCCATAAGCATACCCATGACACATGCCAGCCAGCGAACCTAGGACCATGACCAAACCTGTGTTGGGGCTATCCTTGAGCACCAGCAAAATGCCAAATAGCAACACTGAGCCGGAAATCAATAATTCGGCTCCAGGCAGACTAAACCCCAGCAGATGCAGTCCCGTACCGACCATGGCAGATAACACAAACGCGATCGCAATAAAAATGCCTTGCCGTTGAGTCGCGGCGAGTAAGCCAACCGCAACAATAAAGGCAAAGTGATCGATCCCAATCACGGGATGCGCCAACCCAGACAAAAAGCCTTCGACGAAGTTGGCAGGAGTTCTGCCCCCCATCACGTGATGGGCTTGGGCAGGGGCGCTCATGAGCAACACCAGTAAACCGGTGACCAGCGGCAGGAATCGGATCAGGTTGAACGTTCTCAAGGAGAACAATCGAAGTAATGGTTGAGGCATAGGGCAAATTTTAATGTGAGACATACTGGGAAAACGAAAGGGATTTAACGGCTCAAACAGATTGATTCTCCTGCGCCAACAGTTCAGCGGTCCGTTGTTCTAACTCGGCTGGATTCAGGAGGTTCGATTCCAGGGCTAAGCGCTCCAAAGCGAGCAACCAGCGCTGATAGTAATCCCAGTCAGGGTCATCCTTACAATGGGTTGCCTCCCACTCGGCGATCGAGGCAATCAGTCCCTGCCGAAAATCCTCCCACTCATAATGACCCTTCTTAGAAAGCGCGATCGCCATGCCAAAGGCGCGACCTTCCCAGGGGCGTTGAAACAATAATTCACCATTACTGCGGGGTGGCGCATCTTCACTGCCCAACATACTGGTGGCGGCAAACTGCTCGAATTTCACCTGCATAGCTGCGTCCTAAATGAGTTACAAGAAGAATGGATTGAATTAAGACCGGGGTAAGTTTGGCGATTTTTGATCCGCTGCCAGCTTTAAGCCGGGACTTTAACTTTTGCGGCACCCTGCATCGCTTCTGGTGTCACGATCGCAGCCAACTGCTCCTCCGTCCAGCCTTCTGTTCCCGCAGGACGTTCGGGAAGGACAAACCAGCGGATTTGCGCACTCGTATCCCAAACGGCAACCTGGGTAGATTCGGGAATCTCTAGCCCAAACTCCTGCAAGACTTTGCGCGGTTCTCGAATGGCTCTGGCGCGGAAAGTAGGGTCTTTAAACCAGTAGGGAGGTAACCCTAAAACGGGCCACGGGTAGCAAGAGCACATTGTGCAAACAATCAGGTTATGCACCGCTGGGGTGTTTTCGACCGCCTTCATATGTTCGCCTTCCGCACCTGCCATCCCACGGGGAAAATTCATTTCCGCGATCGCCGAAGGTGTATCTTCTAACAATCGTTGCTTAAACGCCGGATCTACCCAGGCTTTAGCAACAATCTTGGCCCCGTTAAACGGACCCATATCCTTTTCAAAAAACTCAATCACCTTATCAACCGTTTCGCCAGTGATGATGCCCTTCTCGATCAGAAGGGATTCTAATGCTCGAACACGAGCCGCGCTATAGGTTTCGCGATCGATATTTTCCGTCATACTGTCGTTTCCTCAATCCATGCAATGTCTATCAAGTGCTTAGGCAGGGTCTTCTAAATACCCTTCAAAAATTTGTACATAAATCCACGTTTTCGGCTCCGTCAGGTTACTCCAGATGTCGTGGGAATCAAACTTCACGTTATAAATTGGCATAGGATCGCCGACCCCATCCCCCGTTGGAAAGTAGTAGTTATAAGCTCCTTCATAGACCTCATCGACGACCCCTTGCTTAGTCCGGAGATAACCTGGCAACTTGCAATGGGCAACAGGTGCGGGATTTTTGACTGTCACCACATCCCCAACTTTAAATTTCGGTGGAACGGCGACGTCAACTTTTGGAGAGTCCCCCACCCGCAGATACTCCATCACCTGTTCATCAATGGTCGGTTCTCCACCCTGAGGTAAAGGAGCTGCTGGATTTTCCAGATAGGCAGTCGTTTTGGCATCTAATTCTTCTGGGGATACATATCCTGATTCCACAAAGAAACCAGAAATACCACCCAACCATTTCTCGTAATAGCGATACTTGAAATAATCAAATGGATTTAACCCTTCAGCGCCTTTGCGGAGGTGGCCCCAGGTCCAGAAACTCTTGAACTGAGTTGGCACTGTCTTGACCGCTGCCAAATGATTACTTAAGCCCATCATGGCCACATGAATGCCAAAAATTCGCTCCTCCCAGGGTTGGACAAAGACACGCTTTTCAAAACTGGATGGCTCCAGTCCTTCCAACCCACCAATATAGTGCTGTAGTTTCATTCGATGACCTCATTCAACCAAAATAGTTGTGGATACTCTCAATGACGCGATCGCGTCAAACGCGGGTGCGTTCTCTCAACGAAACGGGTTCCCGAGTCATGGCATCACCCCATATTTCTGACAAATAGCCAAAGACGTTACCCAATATCATTGCTGCCGTAGCAACCAGGGCAGGATTGTCTAATCCTGGTGTAGTAATGGGTTTACCCGTGGCAACGGTAGTACCAACGGTCGAAGCAAACCCCCAAACAATGGCTGGTATTGCCGTGAGGAGAGGAATTTTCGAGACTTGCACCATCGCAGCACTGCCCAAGCCAACACAAATTGCTGCGACCACAGGATTGGCATTTAATAAGGTAATGGTTAACAGGGTGAGAGAGGAGATTGCAATCCCCGTTAGGTTAGAGGCAATACTTTGCTTCAGCCCTGAAGACCTGCCACCCAGGATAAAGAAAGATGCCCAGGCGATAAATGTGACCCACACGGGAACCAGAATCAAGGTCGCTGTGAGATAAGTATCAACCGCTCCTAAAACTCCAATACTGACACTGTAAGCATCTAACTTTCTCATTAGAGAAGCTCCTTTTGAGGAATAGAAATTCAATATTTGGAAACTTCACAAATTACTTAAACCAGGCAGGATTGAAACCCTTCTTTCAAAACGGCTTTGGGTAAGTCGCGACCAATAAAAACCATCTCATTTCGGCGTTGCTCATCTGGCTTCCAAGGCTTACCAGGTCTGCCATCTAAAAGCATGTGGACTCCCTGGAATACAAACCGCCGATCTTCATCATCGACATTCAAAATACCTTTCATCCGAAAAATATTTTGTCCCTGTGCCTGTACCAGTTGATTTAGCCAGGTCGTGAGTTTGTCACTACTAACAGAACCTGTTTCCACAATTGAGATGGAAGACACCGTTTCATCATGTTCGTGGGCAGCTTCCTGCAAAAATTCAGGATCGATCGACAGAGCATTTTTCAGGTCAAAGGCTTTCACGCCCAAAATTGCATCAATCTCTAACTCACAGTTTTGAGTTCGGTAGATTTTAGCGATCGCGTTAGCAGTCCGAATCCGCTGCTCTAACAAATCCGCTTGCTCGGAAGAGACGAGATCCATTTTGTTGAGAAGAATCACATCGGCAAAGGCAATCTGTTCCTGCGCCTCACTGCTATCCCAATGGTTCCAAATATGTTTCGCATCAACCACTGTTACAACAGCATCTAGTTCTGTTTGTGAATGCATGGCTTCATCCACAAAGAAAGATTGGATCACGGGTGCTGGATCTGCTAAACCCGTCGTCTCAATCACAAGATGGTCAAACTTTTCCTGTTTCTTCAACAGATTACCAATAATCCGAATCAGATCACCTCTGACTGTGCAACAGATGCAACCATTATTCATCTCTAAAATTTCTTCGTCAGCATCTATTACAAGCTGGCTATCAATCCCAATATCCCCAAACTCATTGACAATTACAGCAATTTTTTTGCCATGCTCAAATGTCAAAATTTGATTGAGCAATGTAGTCTTTCCTGAGCCTAAATAGCCTGTAATGACGGTGATAGGAATAGAGCGACTCATGATATTTCTCAATATTTTAATTGGGAACTAAATCGATCCGAAAAAGTTCTGCTTTATTCATCGCATTAACTTTAAAATCAAAATGTAGCGAGCTAGACAATTACAAGTTCAGTTAGAAATAATTAACTAAATGATCTGCGAAAGTATAAAGTGTGGCTCTTAGGAAGTCTGTAAAAATAAGTTGAACAATTAAGCGGTTTTTCTAGGGCTAATTTGATAGTTCCAATCCCCATGAAATCGCTGCCGTCGAATGGCAATCGTGTTGAATTGTTCATCTATCACTTT
>VRZD01000076.1 GCA_016743235.1 Pantanalinema sp. GBBB05
TTGACAACTCCCCGTCCTAAAGGAGCGGGGATTCTTGGTTCATCGGGATAGCTCATGCTACTTGCCCTCCCCAAAATTCATTGCGATGTGCCCCACCGCTGTATAGCCACGCTGTAAAACCACTTGTGCGGCTGCTACATCTCTATTCGTTTCATATCCGCATTCGGAGCATTTATGAACCCGTTGAGACAATTCCTTTTTGCCTGTGTGGGTTTGACATCTTGGGCAGGTCTGACTTGTGCCATTGGGATTTACCTTAGCAAAGTATGCACCCCGCTTAAAGCAAACATGGCTCAAGATGTTGAGGAACTGCCCAAACCCAGCGTCTAGCGTGTGCTTGCACAGCATCCCTGCCGACATTGCTTTAAGATTCAAATCCTCAGCAAATACTGTGCCTGCTTGGTCACACAAATGATGAGCGGTTTTAAAGTGAAAGTCCTTGCGGCTATTCGAGATGTATTCGTGGTGTTTGGCAATCTGATGCTGCAATTGACGATATTTCCTAGAACCTTTTTTCTTCCGTTTCAGTTGACGTTGCAGCGATTTCAGCTGGCGTTGCCCATCCCCAAAGAATCGAGGTCTATCAATCAATTCACCATCAGATGTTGCCAGGAAATGTTCCAGACCCAAATCAATACCCAGTCCGTGACCTGATGGCAGCGGTTGAGGGACTTCAACATCGCATTGCAACGTCAGCATGGCATAGTAGCCAGAAGCTCGTTCGACAACGCGAATTTGCTTAACCTCAAACCCGTCAGGAATCGGACGCGACAAATGCACCTTGACTAAACCAATCTTGGGTAGATTAACCCAATCCTCGCCACTGAAACGTTTCACGGATTCTAAATTCAGTTGCGGAAACACAAAAGAGCGCATCCGTTTTTTGAATCTAGGGAAGCCGTGACCCCGCTCCCACATGGCTACAAATGCCGCCTCTAATTGGCGTAACACTTGCTGCAAAACATGGGTGTGAGGAATTTTCAATTCAGGGATTGACTTCTTTGCCTCTGCCAATGTTTTGCATTGACGGGCAAAGCTGGGTCGTGGTGCATCAACCGGAATAATGTATTCCTGTTTGATACTGCATGAGTTGATGTCGCACTTACGAGAATTAACCCAATCTTTCCGCTCACGCAACGCATAGTTGTAGACCTTCCGGCAAATTTCTAGCCAGTGGTCGAACATTTCGCGCTGTGCGTCGGTGGGTATGAGTTTGTACTCGTAGGTGAGATTTAGCATACAACCATTATAGCTATTGACTGAATAAACAGGTATACATTTATTCAGAATCCTCGATGAAGGTGCGAAAAGCCGTCCTGGAAGGACGGGGCTTGTATCCCATTTTTTCGGTCATAAATTTCTGATGCGTCGAATCAGGCATGGAAAAGGGGGTGACGGATTGGATACGTCACCCCCTTTTCCATGAGTTATTAAGTTCACAGCGGATCGTCCAATACAGGTGACGTATCCCGCCCCGCGCCGTCGTAGTGCCACCACTCTGTGGCGATAGGCTCGAATCCTGTCTCTAGCATGACCGATCGCAGGATGCCCCGGTTGATCTTAGCTGGCTCAGATACGTTGGTCGCATGGGGAGCAGCCTTCTCTGTAAAGTCATCAAAGGGGGTTGGCATCTCCAGTTCCTTGCCTGTCTCTCTGTTGGCTAAGGTGAGGTCTACCGACACGCCCCGGTTGTGGTTGCTGCCCTTAGTCGGGTCAGCCACATAGGACGGGTCTGGAGAGTGCTCGAACATTTTGAACTGTATGGAGTGTGGGCGATAGCAGTCCCAGAGTTTGAGCGTTAATTCAGGATATTTCTGCTGAAGTAGCTGCTGAGCCTTAATAACTTGCTGGGCAACTGGATGACGTAGGTAGCATTTGGGTCGTTCGTAGAGCTGGATGCCCGTGAAGTTGTTAGCCGTAGCATAGCGGATGTCCTGTGGGATGTCAGGAGCAGCGATCGCCATGTCTACTAGTTCATCTAGAGTAGGCGCTGTAGCTGACGGGGTATGGTTGGGCGTAGGCAATTGGCTTATTTTTTGTGTCACTACTGAAGGAGACACGGATGGCGTGACTATGGTCTCAATTGGTGGAAGTCCTGGGCGGAAGATGAAGATCATAATGGCGGTAGTAACGCCAAGCTTGAAATAAAGCCAGAAGTGCCTCATTAGTCAGGCTCAACTCGTAAGTGGATGCTGGCTCCTTCTAGAGAGATGACATGAGATGGATCTTCCTTATTAATGTCGTCCCATAACAAGACGTGGGGCACTCCGTTGCGGTTCTCGATGAAGATTGGAGTACCAGGATTGTTCTCTGTTGCAGTAGAGTAGCCGTTGAATGAGATGTCAATGCCGCTGGCTGTAGCCTTGATCATTACATTGAGAGGTAATCCACTACCTTCGCTATCCTGTAATTTCATCTCGATGCAGTTAACTATTGTGTCGATCATAGATAATCTCCTAATTGAACGCTGCTCTGCTGACAATGAACACTTGTATAAGTCATGATCTTACTGTTCAACCTCATTATTAAGGAATGGACGAATTCGGCACCAAGGATGACGTAGCTGAGCTACTCAAAATCCATCCCGACAACGTCAGAAAGTACCGGCATAAATACTGGACAGAGAACATCCACTGGATGCGACTGGAAAGGAACACGGTACGATACGTCATGCCTCTAATTAAGGACTGGGCACTCCACCGACACGATGCGATCTCCCACCAACGGGCTATCGAGGTCTACCAGGCAGGGCAGCTAAGTAATAGGTCAAAGCCTAGGGGGAGCCAGAAGAAGGTCAGCTAACACGCACGAGCTGACAAACGTTGATAAAAACCAACCCAGCTAATGCATACTAGCTGGGTCTCTCCTTTGAGCAGTAGACTACAAATTTTCCGTGACCTCAGCCCTGTTTACTTAGCATCTCTACCAATTCAGGTTTACTAACAGTTTTAGACACGGAGAGCCCTCGTTTCTGAGCTTCTTTCTTCAACTGAGCAGATGACATAGCGTCGAGAAGGTAAGGTACTGTATTAGGCTCTGGAGCAGGCACAGGTTCTAAAGTAAATACTTCGTCCAAACCTTTAAGCTGAGAGGGCTTAAGGGCAGGTTTAATTTTTGTTAAGGCCTTCAAGTCCTTCCAGTACTTACGCTCTGAGTCAATAGCAATTGAATGAGCTAGCTGCTTAAGATTGGCTGTTGTGATAGTAACCTTTGGTAAGGCTGATGCTGCCTGCAACACTTCTAATAATTCTTCTTCCGAAGCTGTATTGAGAACTACAGGCTGAATTGCAGCAGGCTCTAGGGTAAACACCATATCTAACCCTGCAAGCTGACTTTTAGTCAAACCGGGTTTAATCTTAGTTAGTGGGCTCAAATCTCTCCAGTATTTACGACTCGACTCCACCGAAATTGAATGTGCCAGTTTTCCGAGATCAACCTTGGCAAGATTAACTTCCGGCAAGGTCGTTGCTGCCTGTAATATTTCTAGTAATTCACCTTCCGAAGCTGTATTGAGAGCCACAGGTCGGATCTCAATTGGTTGAGGTTTTGCCTCAAAAACTTCTTCAAATGCTTTGAGTTTGGCAGACGTTACTTCTTTGAACCCAAGTCTAGTTAACGGTTGAAGAGAAGCCCAAGCACAACGGACGGGGTCTTTGAAGATACGCTCCGCAACTAATGTAATATTTAACTTCTCCAGCTTGCTACCTGGAGTCTCTCGTAGGTGTCTGAGAGCCTCCAGAATCATCTCATAATTTGCTGTACAGACATTAATTCTTAGTGGTAGTTGCCCAGTTATAAGATTAACCTGCTCCTCTACTTGAGCGTCGTCAGGAACAACAGCAACCCAGACGTAGTCCTGCCCTGCTGCTTTCATTGCATCCAAAATATGACCGTTACTGACAACTCGATATTGCCTTAAGGTCGGTTCTTGCACAATCACGGGAACCCAATTTCTTAAACCAGGCTCTTGTAGCTTCTCTGATAAAGCAGCCACTTGGTAAGAGGGCATGGCATACTCGTTTGTCAATTCAACTTGGTCGATCGGTACTCGAATAAGCTGACCAATATCTTTCAGGCTAGACATCAGTGAAAACCTCCCGAATTAAGCTTTCATAAGCCTGTTTAGCTTTTTTATACTTTAAGGGGGCAGGTACGAATCTGGGAGATTCTAGGGGTGAACGACAAATCTCAACTAAATAGGGTAGCTCTAACCATTTTGTACCCATTCCCATCCATGTGTTTCCTGTATAGAAGAAATGCGTAAAAGTTTCTTTCCATTGAGGATTCTGGCTAATGATTTTATCTAAAAAACTTTTACAGTTTCTCGCTTGTGCCTCTGTTCTCTGATAACGATTTAGAACTAGAGGGAGTAGGCTGACAGGACTATCGTTGATCTCTGCCCGCCATTCCTCTATTTGCGGTAGAAACTTGATTACTAACTCTTCTAAATTTTGTAAGGATAGTCGATCAATATGATTGGCTGGAACAAGTAATACATCCGAAGCTAAAACACCTGCTTGAGAAAACCAGCGCCAATTTGGTGGCATATCCACCAAAATATAGTCATAATCTCTGGCAGCTTCTACCAATTGCTTCCTCAGATACTCTAAGCGAATATCCTGACTAATCCTCAAATCACTTAGTTCTAAAAATTTGCCTTCTGCTGGTATAACATCCAGCTTAACTTTATTTTTACCCTGATTCTGGCTGTATTGTTTAATAACAGTATTAAGCGGACAATCCCCTTTTAAGAAATTCCAAACATGACCCTCTACAGCCTGAAATTCAAATAAATGGGTTAGGTCTGCTTGATTAGGGTCAAAGTCCACTAATAAAACTTTCTTTCCTTGCTGAGCCAGGACAATACCTAGATTTGTAGTAATAGTAGTTTTTCCAATACCTCCCTTGTTATTATAAACACCAATAATTGTCCCCTTCCTAGGAGACTGAATAATATTTAATAGGCGTTCTGCTAAGTGTTCAACTGCATCGGATTCTAATTCTAGAATGGGCGTTATTGGATGAATGATTTTGTCATGTCGTCGGAATAGTTGTAATACCCATCCGTTTGATATAAGTCCAAACTGTGTGCTGGTACTGCGGCTTCCAAGTAATTGCTCTTTCAGCTGTCTGAGGGTTTCCCAATAATCTTTATGGTCTGGGGAAAGCTGACATTTTGTTGCTTTAATCTCTACGAGAAGTAGTGGATCTTGCTGTTGTGTAAAGAAACGATTTCCTGCTGCATCAGGATAACGACAAGCTATATCGGTTTTACGGTTAGGATTGGAGTTAACCTTAAATAAAGGTATTCGATCAAGGTGACCGAAATTCAGTGTTTCTAGTAACTGTTCAATAATTGGAGTGACAGTACTTCCTTCATCACCTGGCTTTCGCTGCTGTGGTCTATGGTCGAGCTGTGCCTTCAGCTTTAACAAGGAATTTTGACAAATTTCCATCCCTTTTTGCTCCATCTACTCTTTCAATCAGTTGCTGATCCAGGGTGCTATACGTTAATTGTTGCAATCGGAACTGGTATCAGTAACGGACGCCGAAACCTTGGCCAATAAACTTGAATGCTTATTTGCACTTAATCAATCGCTTACGGGAACCGAAACATCTCTATTCAGTCTTCCCTTGAATTAAAAAGATGCAACATTAGTCAGAAATGCAATTCTGCTTCGCTCATAATGTGGGGCTAGGTCTAAAGTGTTCAAGCTATTCTTGCCTAGATGCACCCACAAGCTATTTCTACTGATAGCCACAGTTATAGCAGTGATCACATACTATCGTCAGATCTTTTACGTGAATCCGACTGATGAGACATCGTGAAAGAGCTAGCTAGATAATCTCAGTGATATATGATTGATCTCAGCGGAACCCGCTGAGGCCAATCATTTTGTAGAATGCTGCTAGAGAATTTAATTGAATATCCTGAAACCCTCTTCCAGTAGTAATTCCAGCCATCGCTAATCAACCATCGCACCGCTGAGGCGAGGGGTTCGATTCCCCTACTCTCCATCCCCTGATATCCCTTGGGAGCAAGATTGCTCAAAAACTAACCATTAGGCAGTTGTTCTGCAATCGGTGCAGCCGCTAAAAGTAGAGAGTCTCTACAAAGATCAGGAGTTTGATTGTGAGTACACAACCCGAGCATCTGGATGACAGTGCCATAATCCCTTTGGAGGAAGATCAGCAAGAGGCGAAGATGCTTGAGATCGACGGCAAACGTCCGATCGAGCATAGCGATCTCCAAATACGAAATATTTTGCCAATTGATAATAATCGTCCGATCGTGGCTGATGATATTCAGGTGTACGACACGTTGGAAGTAGATGGCAGTCGTCCCATTACCACCAGTTCACTAGAGGCTGACAAAATGGTGGGAATTGATGGTGATCGCCCCATTACTCCTAGCGATTTGCAGGTGAAGGAAGTGATCTACGAAGATGGCAAACGACCAATTGCAACTGATAAAACTCAGATTCGCAAGACCCTCTCCGTGGATGGTGATCGCCCAATCACTTCAGATAACTTGGAAAAACCGGATATGCTGCGAGACTATATTGACTAGGGTAGCGTCGCAAGCTGAGCCCCCCATCATCCCTCCACGCGATCGGGTTTTCACTCTTCTGCCGCATATCCATTTCTTCTAAATCGCTGGTTTCAAGCTTCCAGAATTGCTTGGACGATCGTTCTAACCTCTGTTCGGGCTAATGCCGCTTGAGACGCAATTGAGCATCATCCTCTCAATGTCTCAGTAGCCGATAATTTCGGTGGGAAAGTCAATTCATCTGAAGGCTGGGCTTCGTATTCACCCAACTGCTGAATTAGTTTTGCTACCAGCCCAGTCCACCCCGTTTGATGGCTAGCTCCGATGCCAGCGCCATTGTCACCATGAAAATATTCGTAGAATAGGATGAAGTCCCGCCAATGCGGATCAGATTGGAATTTTTTTGTACCACCGTAAACTGGACGATGACCTGAGGCAGTTTTGAGAAAGATCTGAGTCAGGCGCTCAGATAGCTCAGAAGCAATTTCCCAAAGATTCATCATTTGACCTGAGCCAGTGGGACATGCAATTTGAAAGCTATCTCCCAGATAGTGGTGGAACTTTTGCAGGGATTCGATCAGCAAAAAATTGACCGGAAACCAGATGGGACCACGCCAATTAGAATTACCGCCAAATAACCCACTAGTCGATTCTGCTGGCTCGTAATCCACTCGAAACTCCATGCTATTGGCATGAAAGAGATAAGGATGCTCAGCATGATAGCGGGAAACAGCACGAATTCCGTAGTCTGAAAGAAATTCTGATTCATCTAGCATTTTTTGCAGAATGCGTTTCAGGTTGTCTCTGGAAACGATCGCTAACAACCGTCTAGCACCGACTCCTTGGGTTTCCATACAGGCGACATTGCGCCGGAGATCAGGACGATTACAAATAAACCATTCCAGTCGTTTTTTGAAGTTAGGCAGTTGTTGTAGGGTTTCTGGCTCGATCGTTTCCACGGCAAATAGTGGAATTAATCCGACCATCGATCGCACTTTCAGTTCAATTTGGCGATCGTCGGGTAAATGCAGCACATCATAGTAAAACCCATCTGTCTCATTCCACAATGACTCTTCCATATCGCCAATATGGTTCATGGCATCGGCAATATAGAGATAATGTTCAAAGAATTTAGTGGCAATATCTTCGTAAACGGGATTGGTTTTTGCCAGTTCCAAGGCAATGGTCAGCATGTTGAGGCAATACATCCCCATCCAACTGGTGCCATCGGATTGATTAATATGTCCGCCTGTCGGTAGAGCGGCACTGCGATCGAAGACACCAATGTTGTCTAAGCCTAAAAAACCACCTTGGAAGACATTATTTCCCTCCACATCCTTGCGATTAACCCACCAGGTAAAGTTGAGCATCAGTTTTTGAAACACCCGCTCTAGAAATTGGCGATCGCTCCGACCATACATTTTTTGCTCAATCTTGTAGACCCGCCAGGTCGCCCAAGCGTGAACGGGGGGATTGACATCACTGAAAGCCCATTCATACGCTGGAATTTGGCCGTTGGGATGCATAAACCATTCTCGGGTCAACACATCCAGTTGATATTTAGCAAAATCAGGATCGATCATGGCGAAGGTGATGCAGTGAAACGCTAGATCCCAAGCCGCGAACCAAGGATACTCCCACTTATCACACATCGAAAGAATATCATCGGTGTACAAATGAAACCACTCCCGATTTCTACCCCGTTTGCGTTCTGGGGGCGGCATTGGGGCAGTAGCATCTCCTTTCAGCCACTCTTCAATGATGTAATGGTAATATTGCTTATTCCACAACATGCCTGCAAATGCTTGCCGCTGCACGTTCCGGCGATCGTCATCTAGGGGAAATGGCGTGATGCGCTGATAGAATTCATCAGCTTCCTGCTTACAGATAGAGAAAATTAAATCAAATTCGTTCCCAAAAGGGGTGAGCAAATTCGGTGCATCACATAGTCGGAGTTGAATTGTTTTAGTTTCTCCTGGTGTGAGTGTGAGTACATAGTTAATTGCCGCCTTTGTGCCGATTTGGTCTCGATTGACGGCATTTTGATCACCAGATACGACATAATTATTGATGCCATCCTTGACATACGGTGACGGATTAGGAATGCCAAAGATGCGCTCACAATTAGTTTCATTGTCTGTAAATAGCAGTTCTGCCTGACCTTCTGCATATAACCAGCGTTGCCCTAAGGTAGGATGAGAGGTCGCAATCACACTTCCATCATGGTTAGCATTAATTTTTTGTAAGCTTGGTTTACTACGATCGCCATTCCATGACCAGGTATTACGGAACCAGAGCGTGGGTAACAGATGGAGTGTTTTTGGTTCTGGTCCCCGATTGATCACCGTAATTTGGATCAGAATATCATCCGGCGATCGCTTCGCGTATTCGACAAATACATCAAAATAGCGATCGTCCTCAAAGATAGCAGTATCAAGCAATTCAAACTCTGGTTCTCGACGATTACGACAACGATTCTCTTCTAATAATTGGGTATAGGGGAAGGCTTGCTGGGGATATTTATAGAGTGCCTTCATGTAGGAATGCGTTGGAGTATTATCTAGGTAGAAGTAATATTCTTTGACATCTTCCCCGTGATTGCCTTCATTCCCAGTTAAACCAAACAATCGCTCTTTTAAGATCGGATCTGCTCCGTTCCAGAGGGCGATCGCAAAGCACAACCGTTGGTGATTATCGGAAATCCCCAGCAATCCATCTTCGCCCCAACGATACGCCCGCGATCGCGCCTGATCATGGCTAAAGTAATCCCAGGCAGACCCATGAGGGCTATAGTCTTCTCGCACTGTCCCCCATTGGCGATCGCTCAGGTAGGGACCCCATCTACGCCAGTGAGCGGTGTGAGTTAGCGCTGCTTCTAAGCGAATTTCTTCTTGAGTGCGAGTTGCCATAGGGAATCTTACCTCATGCTGAACAGAATTTCATTCAATCAGTGGCTATAAGAAGGATTGAATTTACATCCTAACGTGAGCTGAAATGTGGATGAAACGTGAGTGAGAGAATAATTATGTAAACACCTATTCTTGTTGCCGTAGCGAATAGCAGGCAACCGAACACAAATCTTGGCTGCTAACAACAGTCTTAAGACTGCTGGCTCAAATTCACTCGCTGTCGCCCATAGCGAAGTACCGTGGACATCCAAATCAGTTCTTCCATAAAGCGAGTCATCCGGCGAATGTAAGTTGGCTGGTCAATTAAATTGCCAGATGCATCAAATAGGGTTTGCACGTTGCTAAAGTTGAGATCATAGAAAATCGTGATTAATCCCAACTCGCGCATCACTGGCAGTAGATTTTGGATCACCCGTGTCCCGCCAAATGGACCAGCCGAAACACCACATAACCCAACGGCTTTGTGAATGTATTCCTTCAAGCAGGTATCGAGAACATGCTTAAGTAGCCCAGGATAGCCGTGATTGTACTCTGGAACGACAATAATTAAACCATCGGCACGTTCCATTGTGGCAGAGAATTGAGGATCTTTGATTGCCTCCCCTGCGTCGTCCGTCGCGATCGCGATAGTGCGAATATCAATCAATTCAGTTTCTACATCTGCTCGTTGGCTAATTTGTTCGACCAGGAATTTGGCAACATATTCACTCTGGCGACCCTGACGAGGAGTGCCAAGGATGACAGGAATAAATAAGGAGTTATTAGACATCACTACTGCTCCTGATAGTTCCAAAGTAGTCCGCCATCGACAAAGAAGGTACTACCTGTAATATAATCTGCCTCCGATGAGGCTAGAAATGCCACTAGAGAAGCTACATCTTGCGGTTGTCCTAAGCGACCTAGGGGAATGTTCTGGAGTAATGCACCTAGCTTCTCAGCGTCATTGAGCAATTTCGTATTGATTGGCGTTGCGATCGCTCCGGGAGCGACATTGTTAATTGTGATGCCTAAGCTGCCCAATTCCACAGCTAGATTGCGAGTGAGCATTTTCATCCCTCCTTTACTCACGCAATAGGCAGTGAAGTTGGGAAACGGTAAATCTTCATGTACCGAGCTAATGTTGATGATCTTACCGGGGCGTTTAGTTGTAATTAGATGTTGCACAAAGGCTTGTGTAGCAAAAAACACTCCCTTCAAATTGACATCCAGCACCGCATCATAGTCTGCTTCAGTCACCTCCCAAAACGGAGCGTGTTTTTCAATGCCAGCATTATTGACTAAAATATCTAATTTACCGAAGTGAGCAATACTTTCAGTCATCAGTTCACGTACCATGTTGACACTACCAAGATCCGCCTGAACGGTATGACCACGCGGGGAATGGGGGCATTCCGCCAGATAACACTTCCCCCCGATCGCGTTGACTTTTTCCAGAGTTTCTTCTGCCCCTTCAGGATGGGAGCGATAGTTGATTACAACATTAGCTCCGGCTTGAGCTAACCGTAAAACAATAGCCTGTCCAATCCCCTGGCTGCTACCTGTTACTAGAGCCACTTTACCTGCAAGTGTCATAAGTATCTCCTAGAAAAATTTTCTGTCTGAGAACTGCTTATTTTCCATCCAAGCATCAATTATTGTCATTTATAAATAGTACTTGTATGGAATTAAACATAGTTATAATTGTTGTTGATGGTAGTGGTTATAGAATGATTAATCTATAAGTGATGCAGTACAAAATGCTGATATTTTCAGAAGAAAATTTTTAGTTGACTTTAACCTAATTCTCATGTTGGGCTGATTCAGTTAAGGCAATTGCCGTGCGCTGTTTCAACTGTAATTACCTATGGTTAAATTCCCTTAAAGCCTGTTCTAGCGCCGATTTGTTGAATCAAATTAGTTCCTATAGCGGAGGACTTAGAGGATGTTTTCTGCCAGATCCCAATTTGGTTGAACAGTAACCCTAGCAAAATAATTGAACCACCAACGTAGTGAGCGAATAGTGGCTGTTCCCCTAAAATTAAATAAGCAGCTACGATTCCTAACACTGGGCTAAAAGAATTGACTAAAGCCGCTTCGGATGTCGTTGACATTCTCAGTCCCCGAAACCAACATAATTGCCCAATTACGACAATGACAATGCCGTAGAGTAACATCCACTGCCAGAGTAATGGGGATGCAACATCAATGAAATGCTCCACTCTATAAAGTTTAACGGCTAGGATAAAAAATACGATCGTCCCAACGATTAACCGCACGATCGTATACAATCCCAGCGAGATGTGGTCTAATTTCGCTTTACTGATCACAGTAGCGATCGCAGCCGCCGACACACCCAGAATGGTTAATATTTCCCCCTGACCCAGAGCAAGCAATCCCATTGCAACAGGGCTAGATGAAGGGTGCTGGAGGGTAATTGTGAAGATGACTCCTACTAATGAAATCAAGGTTCCAATTACCTCCCAACGGTTAAGGCGGTCATGTAAAATCCAAACTGATAGTGCCAAAATGAGGGGAGGCTCTATCCGCCCAACCAAAATGACATTGTTCACCATCGCTTGAGATAAGGCAATGAAAATTAGGGCTGGCGCGATCGCTCCTGATAAAACCGAGACGACAATCAGGATAGCCCAATCTTGGCGAGACAGTGCTTGCAATGATTGACGGGTTAATTGCCGCCGAAACACTGGTATCAGCACCATTAAGGCACATAAATTGCTGACAAATAGGACATTACAAGCTGAGATCGGGTTTCTCCCATCAATTAAATGCTGCGTCCCAATATTGGTCAGTTTGCGGACAATTGAGTTTGAAGCCGCAAATAAAGTTACGGCAATCCATAAATAGGTTTGACTGGGAATATGCTTCATCAGATATTGTAGCCTCATTAATTGAGGGTGGTGAAGTCTTTGAGGAGCAATCATTCGGTAAATTAAGTGACAAGTGAGTTGGATGAATGAATTCGATCTAAATGCTGGCGAATTGCTAAAAAGTTAACTGGTAATAAATCCTGAAGTTGACGTTCTAACAGAGCTACAGGAATACCTGGTTTGGGGACAATTTCAGCTGTGTAAGATAACACCGTTGAGCCATCCATCTGTGGTTCTAGCTGCCAGTGTCCCCAGTACGATCGCAAATCTCCCTCAATTAATTGAGTCTTGATTTCGTAGGGTGGCAGCTCGATCGCTTCTAGTACCAATCGCATCGAGAACCAAACGTTCAGAATCCGACACGAGCCGATCAATTCTAGATATTTACTGGTTTCTGTGTGATTAAGTTGGCGACACCGAGTTAGATTTGGAATTAGATCAGCGAGATTATTGTAGTTTGTAATTAACTGCCAAACCTGCTCGATCGCGTAGGGTAGATTCATTTGCACATCAATCTGTCGTTTTGCTCCCTGATGTTTCTGAACTGAAATGTGAATCGTTTCCAGTAAATCTGGTCGAGGGATTATCTCTGAAAAATTAGTTGCCATTTTGAATGATGTGATTTTGATGATTGAGTAGTTTCAGATTGGTCTTAATTCATCATCAAAGTTAATGGTGAAACCTTAGATGAACTCAGCTATTAGAAATCATCCTAGGTAGGAAAGCTGAATCTAAACTGAAAAATCTATAAAGTTTCTGGCAAAAAGTCTATTAAATTTCTCAGTTTTCCTTTAGCTCAACATCATTCAAGTTCCAGCCTGTCCCGTAATACTGACAGTAGTTCACCAGAACCCGATCTACTGACCTATGCAGCCAGCATCTCATCCCACCATCATCCTGGGAGGTGGCTTTGTCGGGCTATTTACAGCTTTGCATCTCAGCCAGCAAAACTATCCCCATCCTATTGTTTTGATTGAACAGCGCGATCGCTTTAGTTTCAAACCGTTATTGTATGAATTATTGAGCGGTGAGCTACACAGTGACCAGGTGTATCCCCGCTATAAAGAATTGCTTTCAGGTAGTCGGGTTATGGTGGTGCAAGACACCGTGAAATCGATTGATCTGCTGGATCAAAATATTACCGTCGCATCAGGACAACGCTATGCCTATCGTAACTTGGTTCTCGCGTTGGGTAGTCAGACTGCTTACTTCAATACACCAGGCGCCAATCAATATACCTTCTCGTTAACCAATGGAGCTGAAGCGATCGCACTGCGCAAACACTTACGTCACCGTCTGCATCAAGCAATTCAGGCCAAGACTGTAGAAGAGCGTCGTTACTTATTAACAGTCGCCATTATTGGGGCTGGACCGGCTGGAATTGAGTTGGCCTGCACCCTGGCAGATTTATTACCGATTTGGTATGACGAGTTAGGCGGTGATAGTGATGAAATTCGGATCGTCCTGGTTAACCGGAGCCGTGACATTCTTCAAGGAGATATCAATAGTCAACTCCGATGTACGGTGCAACGATCGCTCAAACATCGCCAGGTTGAGCTATTGTTTGATGCTGCCGTCAATGCCATTCATCCTGATCAGGTGCAATATCAACAGCAGCAACAATCTCATACTTTGTCTACAGGAACGATTGTGTGGACAGCTGGTAGCAGCCCCAATCCACTTTTAACCGAACTCCCCATTGCGGCTGAATACCGTGACCAGCGCGGACGGTTAATTGTCAAACCGACATTGCAGCTGCCAGAGTTCCCAGAAGTGTTTGCTGCCGGAGATTGTGCCACCGATCGCGAGCATCCCCAACCACCGACTGCACAGGTAGCCTATCAACAAGGACGAGCGATTGCTCAAAACCTCAAATTACAAGCAGCAGGCAAGCCTCTCTTACCTGTACAAGTTCACTTACGCGGCACATTGATGAAACTGGGACTGAATGAAAGTGTTGCCAATCTATTCAATAAAGTCCAGATTAAAGGTCAACCGGGACATTTGTTGCGACAAGCTACCTACCTGGAACTGCTACCGACTCCTACCCATAACATTCGCGCTACAGCAGAGTGGTTAACTGATGAACTGTTGCAACGCCATCGCCCCTTGACCCCAATGCAGCTCAGACAAACCCCCTTCCTCCGTGGCATCACCGCGATCGCCGCCAGTCTCATTCTCGCGACTCCTTTAGTTTGGCGAGCCGCTCAACCGCAACAATTCCACCAAGCCCTCAGTTGGTCAGGCGTACCGACCTTACTCGATCGCATCACGCTCGTCTCTAAAGATGAGTAATACTCCTTATCTTCCTCATCTCCCCTACTTTCCTCATCTTCTTTATCTTTCCCACCTCATTCTGCAGGATACTCAATCATGAAATATTTCCTTAGTCTGCGCACTGCTATTATCGCCAATCGCATCACTCTTGGTGGATTTTTCTTCCTCTCTGGAATCGCCAATTATCTCAACTTTAGTGTCTCCAACGGATTTTACCAAACTGTTCTCACTCAAAAACTTCAGATCATTGGTCCTAGCATTCCTCCGGGTTGGTCAGGCATTGGACCACTACCTCCATTTATGGCAATTCCCTATGCCTGGCTTCTCCCCCTGGCTGAAATCGTGCTCGGCGCCCTGTTTGCCCTCAATTATTGGGTACGCTGGACCGGCTTACTCCTGATTCTGATGACCTTCAGTATCATTTTGGCCTTTGGCATCGTTCCGGCGGGCAGCCTGTTTCCAAACGCGGCTGAAAGCTTCAACAAAAATATCCTGTTCATGACCTTGATTTGGGTTTGCATTGCCTACGAAACCCATGAGGAGAAGATGAGCCGTCGTCGGGCTCGCGCGATCGCAGAATCTACCCTGACTACCGCCAATAGCGATATGTAAGTTGTTGCCTATGACTCATTGCTCACCGTTATTCACTATTCACTACTCCCATTCCTCCTATGACAACTTCTCACTACGATCTGATTATTATCGGTACAGGAGCAGGTGGTGGCAGCCTGGCTTACCGACTGGCTCCTACAGGCAAAAAGATTCTGATTCTGGAACGTGGTTCCTTTCTCCCCAAGGAAAAAGCGAACTGGGATACTGTACAAGTCGTGCAGCGAGACCGCTACCACACTCAAGAAGTTTGGTATGACCATAAAGGACATGCCATTCATCCCGGTGTGGGTTATTTCGTTGGCGGCAATACTAAAGTCTATGGGGGCGCGCTGTTTCGTTGGCGCGAACAGGACTTTCATCAGGTGATTCATCAAGGTGGTATTTCGCCGGAGTGGCCACTCAAATACAATGATTTTGCACCGTATTACACCCAAGCTGAACAGCTGTATCAAGTTCACGGTAGACGTGGGATGGATCCAACGGAACCAGCGACCAGCGAAGCGTATCCCTATCCTGAAATCAGTCATGAGCCACGAATTCAAGAAATTCACGAGTCATTACAGGCTCTAGGATTGCATCCGTTCTACTTACCTTTAGCGATTAAACTGAATGAGGTGAATCATCGCTTGAGTGCGTGTATTCGTTGTAATACCTGTGATGGATTTCCCTGTTTAGTGGATGCTAAAGCTGATGCTGATGTGAACTGTATTCGTCCAGCCGAGCAGTACAATAATGGGTAGTGATGAATGGTAATGGTTAAGAGCGCAAAGAGGCATTGTAATGATGCACAAAGTACCAAATTGCACCAATGTGGTTACTCAACTTCTTGGAGAAGGACAAGGTTTTACGAACTAAGCGT
>VRZD01000077.1 GCA_016743235.1 Pantanalinema sp. GBBB05
TGAGCGTGACGGTGCCGTTGAACCCAAATTGCGAACTGGCAGTAATGTCGCTGAAGGGCGTTAGTCTAGGTTGAAATCTCAGCCCAAAGATCCCATAAGCCGTGATGTTTACCTGTCCGCCATGACCGGTGAAAGCGTTGGCAGTGATGTCACTGTTTTCATCCAACACCCCAATCACGAATCTAGCCCGGATCTGAATGTTGCCGCCGTTACCGCCAGCTTGAGTATTGCCTGCACTAGCAGAAATGTGACTATTGTGCCGTAGCAGCAGTAAGTCCCGCACATCAAGACGGATATTGCCACCATCGCTGGAGGCGGTTTCGGCGAAAATCACAGAGCGATCACGTAAGTCCAATCGATTTGCCGTCACTTGAATGTCCCCCCCTCTGCCCCGCCCCTCGCTATCAACAGTAATGCGTCCCTGATTTTGGATCGCCAAATAGTTGGTGGTCACAAAGACGCTGCCACCATCGCCAGCAGACTGGGGCGTGGTGCTAGCAAACAGTCCGCTTCTGCCACCGTTAATCAGCACACGATCGCTTGCCTGCACTCGAATACTGCCTGCATCTCCCTGCCCCTGGGTGGTTGCCGAAAGCCTGCCGGCACTCGTCAGGTCAACGTCTCTGGCTGTGACATCAATACTGCCACCCTGTCCAGCGGTGAAGGTAGAGGTACTGATAATACCGTCGTTAGTGATTCGTAGGACATCGGTGCTAAGCCGAACGTTACCACCATCACCAGTGATGCCCAGGCGTTGTTCGGGAGTGCCGCTGCCGGAAATCATGCCACTGAATGGCCCTGAGATGTTGACGGCATCTGCCTGAACTTGAATCTCTCCGGCACGTCCTGCCCCTAAGGTGCCCGCCCGAATTTGCCCCCCCTGCGTCAAATTCAAATTGTTGCTAGCGATCGCCACATTGCCCGCGTTAGACCGGGTGTAGGTTTCGGTACTGATAGTGGCGTGCTCGCGGATATTCAGCCAGGGGGTCGCCAGCTGCAAGTTGCCGCCTGCACCAATGTCACCCTCTCGCCGCGATGAATCGCCACTGCCAGAGCGGATTTTGCTACTGCTGCCGCTGAGGGTAATAGCATCGCTGGCGGTGATATCGATGGTGCCCGCTGTGCCCCGTCCCAGGGTCTGGGTTTGAATTAAACCACCATCGCTGACAGTGAGCGTTCGGGTTTGTAGGTCAATTCTGCCTCCACTGCCGCTGGCTCCCGCAGCCACGCCAGCAAAGATGTTGCCATTGCGGAGAGCAACGTTGTCGGCTTGCAGGGAGAGGGAACCCGCATTGCCCCGTCCAAAGGTGGTGGTGGCGATCGTGCCGCCATCCTGCACAATTAACTGCCCCGTCTGAATCTCCACCTTACCCGCATTGCCTGTGGCTCGGTCGGTTGCTTGGGTAAACACACCGCTGGGATAGATCGTGCCTGATGGCAAGTCCGGCTGCAAATCACTTATGGTGGTGCTATTGAACAGCGCGAAGACAAAAGGGCTGGTCACTCCCGCTGGAGCAAAGCTACCCGTATTGAGATCAGGTGTAAACCCTGCGATCACAACAGGAGCAATAACCGTAACAGTGCTAACCGCAGGCTCAAGACTGCTCCCCCGAATTGAGACAAACTCCGGTGCCCGAAGCAACACCGCCCCTCCCTGCCCGTTGACATGGGCTGATGCCGTAATTTGGGCGCTGTTGAGCAGAGTGATAGAGGGAGCCGTAATCGTAATATTTCCACCCACCCCGGAGCCGAAACTATCGCTGCTGATCAACACGCGATCGGCGACAAACCCAGTCTGGCTGATGATGGTGATATCGCCTGCACCAGTCCCACCAGAGGTGAAAATGCCTTCTTCAAAGGAGATTGCCCCCGGAGCCGCGAGGGATACAGAACCGCCCAGCCCTGTCAGATACGTAAACGGGATGGGATACACATCACCAGGACGGACTCGATCCGCCACAGCAGTCGCATCAAGGTGCCCGGTTTGCAGACTCCCCTCGGTAGAAACGACGCTGATGTTGCCTCCTGCTGCCGTTGGACTTCCCAGTCCAAATCCCTGTGTCCGCAAACTCCCTGTCCGAATGTCGCCCCTAGCACTCAGGGATAGATCACCTCCCCGCCCCGCTGTATTACTGGCTCTTGTAAAGATCGCATCCGTTTCAATGCTGCCATGAGGGGCAGTCAAGGTCACGTTGCCTCCATGACTGCCGCTGACCACACCTGATGCCAGACGGTCATAACTAATGCCAGAACTGAAGATACTAGAGCGAATGATGTCGGTGCGAATATTGCCGTTCGAACTGGCAATGGTAATCGTGCCCCCAGTCCCTCCAGAGTTACGGTTTACTCTTGACTCCGCTCTGATCTCACCACCGCTGACCCAAATATCACCCGTTGCTGTCAGCCGCACTGATCCCCCATCACTGGCTGCTGCTAGACTGCCGATACCAGTTACCCTAGTATCAATGACGGCGGGGGTTGCGGTTGCGGTGGATCTAACGTTGATGTCCCCATTGATAGCAGTTAGAGTCACATCGCCGCCTCTTCTGGCCGCAGAATTGGGCGCGATCGCGGTGGCAGACAGATTTGCGGTGTGGATATTACCGTTCTGAGACACCAGAGTAATTGCTCCCCCATGGTCTGTAGTACTGGAGGTATCGATCTCGCCCACGGTGATGTTGCCGACCAGAGACGGGGTGGAGGTGAAAATGGTGCCACTTGTGGTTTGGGGGGTGTTTGTGCCAGCAACAGTAGGTAGCCCTGCTCTGAGAATGACGGAGGGTAGGGTGGTTAGGGTAGTGTAGTCCGGGTCAGTGGTGGGAACAGCAGTATCGGGTCGGGTGATACGAATGTTGCCTCCCTGGATGCTGCCCGCTGCCTCTACTTTCAAAGCAGCTCCCGTGTAGTTGCCAAAGGTGACATTGCCATTGGCGCGAATGATCGGGTCGAACTCGCTGACAAACTCGCCGGGTGCTCCGGTTGTAGTCAGAAAAGAAAGATTGCCACCGCTGGTGAAATGGGCATCACCAGAGATGGTGCCATCACTGATCAGAGTCAGATTGTTCCCAGACTGAATCTGAGTGTCGGGATGGGAGAGTGCCAGGATGTCGATGCTGGTGTTGCCTTGTAAGATGAGATTGTTTCCCGCGATCGCCCGTAACGCCTGTGTCTCACTATCCCGCACCTGGAGGGTATCCGTTGCCCGCAGAGTCAAATCCCGCCCCGCTTGCAGTTGTCCCCGTAGCTCCAAGCGATTGCTGTCCAGGGTCAAGTCTTGCCCAACGTTGAGGTTGCCTTGATTGGCGATCGTGGCGGTGGATTGGTTCGGTCCACGCTGCAAGCCCAGAGGGACGGAAACGGTGAGTAGGTCTGGTGATGTTGGATTCGTGGCGCTGAATTCGCTGCCATCGGCAAACGCGATCGCCCCTGCGGTCGAGGCAGTAAAGGAGCCACGAATATCGAGACTGGCATTGGGACCAAACAAGATGCCGTTAGGATTGAGCAGAAACAGGTTGGCACTGCCCAATACGCCCAATCTGCCGTTGATGTGAGAGGAATTGGCTCCGGTGACGCGGGTGAGGATGTTGCTGACACCGGGGGCGTTAAAGTAGAGCGATCGCCCCGTTGCCACATTGAACTCCCGAAAACTGTGGAACAGATTATCACCGATCCGCATTCCACCCTGAATGGTGTCAGTTGTCCCATTTGTATTAACGCTAGAAGAGTGGTTACCCAGGGTTGAATCTGGCACTAGTTGAGCTAGGCTCTGTGTGCCCAACGGGTGCAGGGTGAGGATAAACGCCACTAACCCAAAGGGTTGAGAAAACCGCGATCGCCTAAATCTACCGTTCATCATGCATTTCAATGAGCATTTTAGTAAAGCCAGTAGACCCGCAGGAATTCTTAGTCCTGTGTATTATTTAATATGCCCGTATCCGGCCAATTCAGGTAAACAGTAATGAAATTTTGCTAGATCAGGCTAAAGCAAAGGAAGCGGATGCTAGGTTAATTTGCTAGTTGAAAGCAGTAATAATGGAGTTACTGGCTAATAAGCCAAAAATCCCTTAAACCTCTTGTCTGGCAAGCACTTCATTGTAAAATCCGTTCTACACGAACATTTCAGCTATTGTTCTCGCTGTTTCCCATCAGGTTTCATAGCTGGAGGTTTGAAATTCAAATTTATGTTAGGTGCCTCATTTGAATTTAAGCTAGTAGCTCACGGTAAAAGCCATACCAGGAAAGGATTACACTGATTTTTGCAAACATAAGTTAAAATTCCACTGCATACAACGGCACCTGATCAGGGGCGTCCTTGGCACTCACCTTTTTCGGTCGTTGAATCTGCACAGGAGTCATCTGCACAGTGAGCCAAGCCTCTCTTGCGATTCGCCCTAAGCGAGGGTCTGCCAGAACCTGCACTGAGTAAGTGCCTTCACAGGGTTGCTCACTCAAATACTTATATAGCGATTGCTCAGTCCCCCAAAGGCGACGGTCTCGACAAACTCGAAACATGCCTGTGTGCATTGGGAACCTGTATCCATTCTTCGTATCTGTCGCTCTCACGGTCCCCAATATAGGTCACTTGTCTTACCTCTCCTGTCTGCAAACAAGGCTCAGAGCGAGAGCGTTTAGTGGGGAGCAACCATTTGTACGATTCCTTCTGTTCAATTGGCAGACTGGGATAACGCCGTTGATGCTGATCGAGATGAGCCACCTCCCGATGCCACAGTTGAATGGTGCTCAGACCTAACGGCAACCCTGTTTCCGCATTCACCATCAAGGTCGGATGAATGAAAAAGCCCTTGTCCCGGTGACACCCAATTCCTCGGCGTTCATCCGTCCTACGTGTGCTTGCAAGTTAATCTCGCTGCTGTCACTAATGGCTAGCACATGTACGCCTTCCACCTGCTGCTGACAGGTATCTGACACACTCCGTACTAACTCTGAAACACTCATGTCCTCATTCTCCAAGAATCGCTGACCGAACTTTCCATGAATCAGGTGCTGAACTCGTAAAAATACAGCATAGAACAATCAGCACTTGCCGTTATGGCTTACAGAACGATTGCAACTGTTGATAATTATCGACGAGTTCAGCTCGCTCAATCTCCATTCCAAGTTGCATGGCAATCCGTTTGAGCAGTTCAACCTCTGTTTTTCTCCAATGCCGTGATTGCTGACACTGGTGAGCGATCAACAATCCCCACAACGTTTTATTCTTCAGAATTGGCACGACTAGATTTGCCCGAACCTCATACTGGGCCAATAGGTTGATGTGACAGGGAGCTAATACACCCTGATGGATATCGTCAATGGCCCGTGGGTGTCCTTCCTGGTAGTACTGAATATACTGTTCCTGAAAACAGCGATCCGAGATCGGGACGCCAAATAATTGAGACCAAGGTTCAACCACAGATTCTGTCACCACTATTCCACTCCGGTCTGGCTCGAATTGATACACCAGCAGGCGGTCAATTTGCAGTAGTTGACGAGTTTGTGTCACTGTAAAGTTGAGTATCTCCTCGAGCTGTGGTAGTTGACGGAGAGCCTGAATCATTTCATTAACGAAGTGTTCCTGGTGACACTGGAGTTGCAACGCTTCTTGGGTATGCTGTTGTTTGCTCAGTTGTTGTTCCTGTTCCCGAACGGTCAACTCAAGGGCTTGAATCTGTTGTCTGGCTGCTGCCAATTGCGGCTCAAGGACATCAGTCAAGATAGGTTGTTTAGGTAAGGGCGGCTTGGAGAGCCGTTGTTCGGCGCTGAGGAGCACAAATCGCTCACCTGGAGCCTGAGTGGTGCTTTCTTGCAGGAGTTGGGTCATCATCGCAATGGGTAAAGGTTTACTAAAGAAGTACCCTTGAGCGGCTTGGCACCCGAGAGATCTGAGAAACTCAAGTTGCTCAATTGTTTCGACCCCTTCGGCCAACACATTGAGATGGAGTCCTTGCCCTAAAGCAATCACCGCTTTGGCAATGGCGACATCACTTGGATCACTCATCAGATCTCGCACAAACGATTGATCAATTTTGAGGGTTTGTAACGGAAAGTGTTTGATAGAGTTTAGGGAGGAATAGCCGGTACCAAAGTCATCCATCGCAATTTGGATGCCCATCTGTCGCAGTTCTTGCAAGACCGCTACAGTCAATTCAACATCTTGCATGGCGATGCTTTCAGTAATTTCTAATTCGAGGTAGCACGGGGATGTATGGGTTTCCTGTAATGCCTGCACGATCGTCTCGACTAAATTAGACTGCTGAAACTGTCGCACAGAAAGATTGACGGCAATCCGAATCGGAGGTAATCCGGCGGCACACCACGCCTGGTGCTGTTCACAGGCTGTTCTAATCACCCACGCTCCAATCGGACAAATCAAACCTGTTTCTTCAGCGAGCGGAATGAACTGATTCGGAGGCACTAGCCCAAGCTGCGGATGCTGCCAGCGTAGTAAGGCTTCTAGGCTTAAAATCTCCCCGGTATAAATGTCAACTTGGGGTTGGTAGTACAGCAAGAATTCATTTTTGGCGAGGGCTTTACGGAGATCCGTCTCAAGTTCCAACTGCTCACGTGCACTGGTATTCATCTCGGGTGAGTAGAATTGATAAGTGTTGCGCCCTTGATGTTTGGCACGGTACATGGCCGCATCTGCATTTTTGAGCAGCACGGCCGCATTATCACCGTCATAAGGAAACAACGCAAAGCCTAAACTGGCACTGATGTAAAGCTCGTGCTCCTCCAGAAAAAATGATGCACTCAAAACTTCTAAGATTCTGCGCGCAATCTTATTGAGATCCTCGATATAGGTGACATGGGGAAAGAGGAGCGTAAATTCATCCCCTCCCCAGCGAGCTACCACATCCCATTGGCGCAAACAGGTCTTTAGTCGTTGCGTGACTTGCTTCAGCAACACGTCTCCCACATCATGCCCCAAGGTGTCATTCACGGTTTTAAACCGATCTAAATCAAGGAACGCGACAGCTAGCATTTCCCCATGTTGTTGCGCATTGAGGAGGGCTAAGGAAAGTTGCTCATCAAACAACAACCGATTGGGGAGCTGGGTTAGGCGATCGTGAGACGCTTCATGACGTAGCATCGCTTCCACTCGCTTCTGTGTGGTGGCCATGTAGAGGTGGATGCCAATCGTCTGGGCTAGCTTCATCTCATCAGGCTGCCATTGAGGGCTTTGATTCGTCTTCACTTCACACCAAGCCTCAAATGACTGACGAGGGAGGTGATTTCGCTCATCTTCCGTGCGGCGTCCTGCCCACAGAATTTCAGTGTCGTAACCATTGCGAAAAATGGTCAACCACCCAATCGATTGGTGTCGATACTGAAGTGGAACAATCAGAACAGAACGAATTGGAGTACTGATGAAGGCTTGGGTCAGTTCATCTTCTGGTGCTGCTTGAGACAAGTCCAACATACAGGGCGATGGAATGCCATTGGCATTGGAGTCATGCTGATGCGGTATACCCGATGGAATCAGTGATTTTCCTGCTTGCTCCCATGCCGTTATAACTTCTTCTGGCGTCGGTTTGATATTGGCTGTTTCCGCTTGCCAGTTCATCAACGTTTTCCACCTCTCGCAGCTCTCCAGATTGGTAGAACTACTGGGTTGCAAACCAGTAGTATAGAGCTGTGCGGCTGCACCAGCTTCTGGTAATAGGTACAGGCGACCACCAGATCCTCCTAAGGCTTTCACCATCTCTGCCAAAACGGTTTGCCGGATTTCAGTGAGGTTGAGAGGACTATGCAACAAACTACTAATTCGATTAACGGTTAGTTCGTAGTGGACTTGCTGTTGAACTTGTTGCAACAGATTGGCTTGAGCAATCGCGATCGAAACTTGATCGACCAGTAGTTGCACAATGTGTAACTCTCGCTCCGAAAAGGTGCGCGATTGCGCATGATGGATGGCAAACAGACCCCACAACTCATGCTGATGCAAGATGGGTACGATGGCAGAGGCCATGACTCCCATGCCTAATAGATACTGAACATGGCAAGGATCCACGGCATCGTACCGGATATCCTCTACAGAGAGTTGTTCTCGAGTATCTGAGTGGTCTAATTGGCTCAAAATCTTACGTTGGGCTGCCACATCCACAATCACCCGTTGTCGAGCTTTTAATAATAAGTCTCGAGACTGGTCAGGAATGTCACTGACCGGAAAATGCAACCCCAGTAACGAGGGCAACTTGTTGTCTGCAATCGCCTCGGCAATGACTTCTCCACTGCCATCGGGTTCAAAGCGGTAAATCTTGACGCGATCAATATTTAAAAAGTCACGGACTTCTTGTACAGCTGTGGAGAGAATATCTTCAAGTTTGAGAGACTGACGAATGCGATTGCTAATTCGATACAGCAATTGCTCTTGCTGTAGGCTTTGCTGGGAACGTTTCTTCGCCATACCTCTACGTCCTATCGCTGCTGAAGCGGATCCAAATTGCTTCAGTATTTTTCCTTAGAATGGGAAGGTAGCGAGCAATCCTAACGTCTTGTCGAAAAACTTTATGAAGTTAGGTATTGATTTAATTTCTCTTTATAGAAATTGATAGCTTAAGCCGCGTAGAGTACCCAGGTATTCCGTCCCTGCTCTTTGGCTTGATATAGAGCTTTATCCGCTTCCGCAATCAGCGTTTCCACAGACAAGTCCGGTGTTGGAATCTGGCTGGTGATCCCCAGGCTAATCGTCACACCGTTCCCCTCATGACTATGGTCACAGGTAATCTGAAGGTTACTCACAGCCATTTGAATTTCCCGAGCGACCTGAATCGCGCCAGATGCATTTGTATCCGGTAAAATCACCGCAAATTCCTCGCCCCCATAGCGAGCCAGAAGATCGGTTGGTCGCTTCACAACCGATTGCACTGCCTTAGCAATTTTAGACAGACAGGCATCTCCAGCCAAATGGCCGTGGTAATCGTTATAGGCCTTGAAGTAATCAATATCAAACAGGATTAACGACAAATAACTGTCAGTCCGGTGTTGGTGTTTAACTTCTTTGTCTAATACCTCGTTAAAGCGGCGGCGGTTAGCCACTTGGGTTAAGGGATCGATGATAGTCAACTGTTCGAGCTTGAAGTTGGATTGGCGCAGTTCTTGCATCGCTTTGTCCAATTCAGTGGCCTGGAGACGATATTGCGCCACAAGTTCTGCCTGTCCTAGCGCCACACTGAACTGGGCGGCTAATTGTTTAATAAATTGAATTTCTGTTTCTTTCCACTGCCGAGGCTGGCAACACTGATGCACACATAATAGCCCCCAGAGCCGTTCTCCTTTCATCAGTGGTGTAATGATCTGAGCTTTGATTTGAAAGAGTTTCAGCAGTCGTCGATGACACTCTTGTAGCTCTGCGGTGTCTAGATCAGCAATGACTTGCATCCGCCCTTGCTCATACTGCATCGCGTATTTTTCGCTAAAGCAATGATCATACACTGCCGTGGCAAGAGCTGAATCGTAGGCTGGTAACACATGCTCTGCCACAAACTGTCCAGAGTGATAGTTGGAATCCGGGGCAAATTGGAAGATGCCCACGCGATCGACCTTCAAGATCTTGCGCGTTTCTCGCACCATTGTTTTGAACAAAATATCCAGGTCAAGGGTTTCCCGGATCTCCGATACTAGGTTGAACAACAGTTGCTGGCGTTCATAGGTTTCCTGGAGTTCCTCCGCTTTTTGCTGAGTTTGGGCGAGGAGTTCAGATTGCTTCACCGCAAATCCTAGGTGAGTGGCAACATTGGTTAAAAACTTGATTTGTTGCTCCTGCCAGTCATAGGGTTGAGAGTGTTGGTAAGCGGCTAGCACCCCCCACAATTTATGCCCAATGAAGATAGGGGCTGTGGCATACGCTCGAATATGAAATTGGGCCAGGATATCGAGATGGCACTGAGACAACCCTGCCGCATAGACATCCGCAACCACGAGGGTGTGATTACTCTGATAGCGTCCCCCTTGATGCTCTTGTAAGTAGGTATCGTTCCAGACGGTGTTCTGACCCAAGAACCCTAAATCGTTCCAGCCTGGTTCGGCAAATTCAAAGTCGCTGACAAATTCTCCGCCCCAATTCTCAAAAAATCGATAGACGGCGACCCGCTCGACTCGCAGCAACTTACATGTCTCTTTGGTTGTAGTCCGAAAAATGGTTTCTAAATCGAGGGAGGCGCGAATTTTGCTAATCACGCGGTCCAGAGCTCGTTGTTGCTCGTCACGGAGTTGCACCTGCAAATTCTGTTCGTGAATCTGGGTTTGCAAGGTTTGTGGGGTTGGCATTCCGCCTGCCCGACAAGCAAAATCAGCTAACACCGACCAAAGGGAGGAAAAAAGACGATGGTGTGACACAGGAAACATCCTCTGGAGCAGTTCGACTAGTGCTCCTAATATGCCCAACTCGGTTAAGGCAATAGACTTTACTATGAAAAGATAAAAAAATATGGTAACTATGACGTAATTCGTTTGGCGCAGATTAGAAATACCAAACAAAATATTTGGAATATGCATAAGAAGTATCTAAAACCAACGGCTTTATGGCTGATCTGATTGACATTCAGCCTGTTCCATCTCTCAGATGCTACTTGATTTAGCAGTTGTCTCGATCCAGGAGTTTGGGTCTAGGCATTAGGGCTACAGGCGATTCCTGATTGAGGTAGGGAAGCCAAATGGTAAATGTTGTTTGCTGATTGAAGCTGCTGGCTGCGATTTTGCCATTGATTGTTGCGACTAATCGCTTCACTAAGGCGAGTCCTAACCCAGTCCCACCATGTTTCCAGGGATCATGATTCGGAATGCGGTAAAACTTATCAAAGATCCGCTCCAGTTCATGGCTGGGAATTTCCACCCCAGAATTGCAAACTGTAATCAGAACTGAGGCAGAGGCCTGTCCTGCGTCTTGCTGTTCTTCCCCTTTAGGATCGATCTCGATCGACACACTAATCTGGCCTCCCGCAGGAGTATACTTGCAGGCGTTATTCAATAATTCTGTGAGAATGCGTTCCAGATAGGATAAATCAGTCGTGATTGGGAGTGCTCCAGGAGTACAAAGTTGGAGCTGCTGCTGTTGGCTGCAAGTGCGATGCTCAAACGGCTCTAACACATGAGCAATCCAGGTTGGTAGATCGATGGTGGTCAGATTTAAGGGGTCAGTGCCAGCCTCCAAGCGGGTCAGGTCCAACAAATCATTAATCAAACCAATTTCGCGCTGACATTCATGGCGCAAAATATCGAAATAGCGACTAGTGCGATCGAGGTCAGGATCGGCTTTTGTGACCTGTGGTTGCGTCACCTCTAGCATTTGGATTGCCATTTTAATATTAGACATGGGCGTCCGTAACTCATGGGAAACGGTACTCAAGAAGTCATCTTTGAGCTGATTCAGGCGTTGCAGCTCAGTGACTTGCGCCTGAGATGCCTGATACAGCCGAGACTGACGGAGGGCGATCGCGCACTGGTTCGCCACCTGTTCGACCAGCCGAATTTCGGCTGCCATAAAGCTCTCCTCCGGCGGTCTAAATAACCAAATATCCCCCAACACCCCCTGGTCGTCCAGGACTGGACAAATGAGAATAGTCCGGGGAGCCGTACCGGTTCTCCAACAGCCGGGGGCTGCAATCGGGCTAAATAAAACATACTGCCCTTGTAGCAGTTGAGCGTATACCTCAGGCAGGTGGGAGAATGAAAAAGTCAACCCCCTGGCGGCGGGTATATCAGCAATAATGTATTCGCACTGGATGATTGAGGCTTCCTGCTCGAAGTCATACAGCGCCGTATCACAGCATTGGACTTGGAGGTCAAGTGCTAATTCTTGCACCGCCGTTTGGAGAATTTGGGCTTCATCTAACGAATCCCGAACTTTATCCGTAATTCGTTTAAGGAGCGCCTCAAACTTGAGTGCCTGTTGCAATTCAGATGTTCGTTCTTGCACCTGAATTTCTAGAGTCGTATTGAGTTGCTGCACTTGTTGATGCAGCTCGGCTTGTTGAATGGCGATCGCTAGCTTGTGAGTAATGTGTTGCAGCAAATCAGCTTCAATCGGTTGCCACGCTCGCGGCTCGGCACAAGCATGGGCAATTAACAGACCCCAAACTTGCGTTTTACCCGACTCTTCACAGGTTTGCAGGATCGGTGCAACGACTTTAGATTTGACCCCGATCGACTGCATAAACTGAGCTAAACAGGCTCCCCAATCATCGGTGCTGATGTTCGGGACAATGCGGGTGTTGCCTTGCTGGTAAAACTCATAGCACTCGGTGGGAAAACACTCATCCACCCAGCGCATCTCTTTGGTGACAGGATACTCTGGCAACACGGCTTCTTTAACGATGCTGCCTGAACCATCAGCATGTAGTTGAAAGATCAGCACCCGATCTGCCCCCAGCACCTCTCGAACCTCAGCGACCGTCACGGACAAAACATCATCGAGATCGAGGGATTGCCGAAGGCGATTCGTGATGTCTGCAATCAATCGTTCATGGTCTGACTGTTGCCGCAACGCGGCTTCGGCTAACTGCCGTCGGGCAATTTCAGCTTGAGCTTGCTCGTAAAGTTCCGATTGTTGAATGGCGATCGCGACTTGCGCGGCCAATTGCTTGAGCAAATCCACTTCCAGCGATTGCCAGTGCCGGGGCGCACGACACTGCTGTACTACTAACAGCCCCCACAATCGATCTTCCTGAACGATCGGCACCGCTAGATTGGCTCTCACTTGCAGCTGCGCTAATAAGTTGACATGACAGGGTGTCAGGTTAGCGGCATCAATGTCATCTACTGCCTGGACTCGCCCCTGTTGGTAGAGTTGAGCATAGGTTTCAGTAAAATGACAATCGTTAATAATCATGCCTGAAGTGCTGATCCAGCCAGGCTCAACGGATTCTGCAATCACAGACCCGCCAATTTCAGCCTCTAAACGATAAATAAGGACGCGATCGCTGTTCAGAAATGCTCGTACCGCTGTAACGGTGCCATCCAGGATCTCTGCCAAATCCAAGGACTGGCGAATTTGCTGAGTAATTGAGACCACAATCTGCTCCTGTTGGCGCTGGTAACGCCTGGTCGCTTCGGCTTGCAAGCGATCGCTAATATCGACGGCATAGGCAAAGCCATACTGATTGCCATCAAATTCCAAGTAATTGAGGGTAATCTCAACGGGCACCAGGCTGCCATCTTTCTTCTGCAGCTGGCTCAGAAAGGTCAACGTTTTTTGCTGCTGTAATGTCTGCCAGTGCTCAGACCAACTCTCTTGAGGAATGGTCGGGTTGAGCTCGTAAACGAATTTTGCCTGCAACTCCTCTCGTGAGTAGCCCAACATTTGGCTGGTGCCTGCATTGGCTTGCAAAATTTGGGCATTGTGATCCACCCAAATCGTAGCTAAAGCCGAGCGATCAAACGAAAAATTCGCCAATCGCAGTGCTGCTTCGGCTCGCTTGCGCTCGGTAATGTTATGAGCCACGACCATGCCAGCCGCTAAATGCTCGTCCCCAGACTGAATCGGCAGGTAATGCACCAGATATACCTGATTGACGAAGCTAACTTCGACCACAGATGCCTCTCCCTCCAGCGCGGCTTGATAAAATGGTTCAACAAAGTCACAGGTTTCTGGCGGCAAAACCTCCCAAATGGTTCGGCCTTCCATCTCGGCCTTCGATAAACCTACTAGCTCAAGTCCTGTACCATCGACCAAAACGTAGCGTAGATCCCGATCAAAGAGGTGAACTGCACCATTGGGAAAGTGACTGGCTAATAGCCGGTAGCGGGCCTCGCTGTCTCGGAGCGCGGCTTCAGTGCGTTTGAGTTTTGTAATATCAACCGCCACGCCTCCGATTAAACAACAGCCATCTGGTCTGGCAATCGGAAACTTATACACCAAATAGTCACCCAAGCTCCCGTCTGCCAGGGGCGCCGACTCCATGCATTCAATCATCTGGTTGGACTGAAGTACCCAGGTGTTGTTATCGAAATAAGACTGAGCTAGTTCAGCAGGCAAAATGTCGAATAGCGTTTGACCGATCGCCGCCTCAGCGGACAACTGCATCAGCTCTGCCCAGCGTGGATTGACATCAAGGATGCGTCCACTCGCATCCACAATCCAAGCGGCAATGGGACTATACTGCATGAAGGCTTGGAAGCGGGCTGCACTCTCCTGTAAGTCATGCTCTAGCTGTTTGTGTGCTGTGATGTCCCGCGCTGTGCAGTAGATACGTTCTTCTTCCAGAACGGCAATTCCACTCCAATCCAACCACTTGTAGTCACCCCCCTGGCATCGATACCGGTTTTCAAAATGATTGATGCGTTCACCCATTGCCAGTCGTTGAACAACAGCGATGGTTGCGGTCCGATCGTCGGGATGCACAAATTCGAGAAAGGGGTGCGCCAAAAGCTCTGCTTGGCTAAACCCAAGAATCGTTTCAGCCGCAGCACTTAAGCGTTTGAAATAGCCATCAAACCCAACAATGCTCAAGATGTCGGAAGACAGCGCGAAAAAACGATCGCACTCCGGCTCAGTTTGTGGCTGGACCAGCGTCGGCTGGTTTGGGTCGTCAGAATGGGGCGGCTTGGTTCTTGGGTGAGGATGGCAAGCGCAGAACCTGGCTTGATTCACTGGATGGGCAGATCGACGAGGTCGTTTCATGGGTTGGCTCCTGTAACCTTGAAATCGTTCAGGGCCACCTCAGCAGCGAGCAGAGATCGGTGATAGATTCAGGAACCCACAGGCCAAAGTGCGTGATACTGCCGAGAACACTGATCTTCAGTATTCCGAATCAATCAATAAAAAGTGGTTTTTATAAAATACTTAATACTTTTTCGCAAAGGTTAACCTGCTGTATGAAATGCAACATTCATTGCCATGTCATAACCGAGAAGGAGTCGTGTCTTTGAGATCAGGGGAGCGATCGCAGGCTTGACTCTACGGTTGCATCGCCCCTGAAAAATGGCTGTTGGAAAGAATGATTTCCGTGGAATTCTAGAATGTGACGGCAAAGTGCCTACCTCATGATCAGTCCATGTTAGACCGCTCGGTGTTTTGCTCTGCTACTACGTCTGAACAGATTCTAGATACCCTATCGGAGATGGCACAGCAAATCCATCAGGGAACTGGAGTCGATGCGATCTTGAGTATGGTGGTCAACCAGTGCCGCACTCAGCTCCAAGCTGATCGTGTGATCATTGAGCAACTGATGCCCCAAACAATGGCTGTTGTTCAGGCTGAGTCAGTAGGTGTTGAGTGCGTCCCAATGCTCGGCAACCCGATGGCAAATGCCGTCATGACGGCAAAGTGGATAGAGCGGTATCAACAACATCCCTGGATCGAGATCTCGCAGATCAATGCCTGTGACCCTAGTTATCAAGCCGTATTGGCGCGGTTTCAGGTACAGGCGGTGCTGATAGTACCAATTCTCGTACAAGGTCACCTGTGGGGATTGCTTAGTGTTCATCATTGTCGAAGTGAGCGGATCTGGCAGCGATTAGAAGGGCAATTTCTGCAACAGATTGCTTTACATCTGGGGGTTCGGCTTCAGACGATCGCAGAGCGCCAAACCGCAGAAACTAGCCGTCGTCAGTATGAACAGATTGTCTCTGCTACCCCCGATTGTGTAGCTCTGATTGATCGTGACTACATTTATCAGGCCATCAATCAGACTTACGTCCGTTGGAACAACAAAGCAGCGGATGAAATTTTAGGACAGTCGGTCAGCCAACTGTTGGGGGAAACGGTGTTCCAGATGATTCGATCCCAGATCGATCGCGCTCTGACTGGTGAGACAACATCCTGGCAGGGATGGATTACCTATGCTGGAGAAGGGCTGAAATTTGTCTGGGCCACTTATACTCCGTATGTGGAGCTGGATAATACGGTTTCCGGGGTTGTGATTAATGTTCATGACCTGACAGAGCTGAAACGGGTGCAAGAAACGCTGGCCCAGAGTGAAGAACGGTTCCGGCAGATGGCCGATAACATCCATGAGGTGTTCTGGATGACGGATCTCGATGGCACCCAACTGCTCTACGTTAGTCCAGCCTATGAGGACGTTTGGGGGCAGAGTTGCACGAGCCTATACGAGCGGCCCCAACG
>VRZD01000078.1 GCA_016743235.1 Pantanalinema sp. GBBB05
GATTGTCTGGTTTCAACTCCTCAAACAGATCCGAATAAGCAAAGATGTTGCCGCACAACACGGGTTTGAAATTGTTCTCAAATCATTGCCCAGCTTGGTTTATTGGGAGAGGTGCAAGATCTGAGGAAAAGCTGGATCGGGTCAGAAAACGGAAATGATACAACGCTAACATCTCCTTCTACAAATCCTGCCAAGCTTCATCCTCTTCAGGGTTCAACCAATCCTTCCCTAAAACAGTCTCACTCAGAAAACTATTCCCAAACTTTTCACTCACATGCTTCGCTTTCACAAACTGGACAAAATCAAGGATCTCTTCTAATAAAAACTCTGGAAGCTGTTCAAGCTCCTGCAATAAAGAGTCTTTGGTACTCATATACAGTCCATCCAAGTTATTTGCTCAACTGTTTTATTCTTGAGTAACAGATGTGGAGTAATAAAACTATTGGACAATTCTAGCATCTGAAACACCTATTCTCTCTGCGCTTTTTGAGTGACCTGAAAAAATGGCTGGACAAGTTGCCCATGTTTCGCCAGTATTTAATTACCCTCTATTGGCAAAGAATTGCTCAGAAGCCCGGAGACAGGCAACGATCGCTCGTTAGTCCCACCAGTAAACGACGATCGAGGGCGTAGCCGGGTATCCTCCGAATAAATTCCAGTGCAAGTGCGATAAATATTCCATACTACTGCCACTCTTCACTTACAGTCAGTAAAGGCAATATACATTCGTCATCACAGTTCCTTACACAAGCCCTTTTGAGAGCACCCGTTAACCTGCATAACTCAAGCTCCGTGATTGGGTTCTTCGCTGAGTTTATCCAAATAGGTGAGGAGTGTTTTTGACCAGACACTTTCTTCCAGGTAATGTTTGGTAACTTCTACAAACGCCGCTTTTATTGCTTGCAGATGCCGTTCGGGGTTGAGGATCTGTTTACGCAGGTTAGCCAATTGATGGGTTCGGGATTGTTTAATTTCGGTAAACTCTGCGTCAAGGATTGTGAGAGCTTCGGTTTCGGCTGTGACCTGAGGATACTGAGATTGGAATTGGGTTAGAAGGATTTGCAGATCAGCGATCGCACCTTGTACTTCAGGGTCGTTGAAGTGGCTGTTTTGGATGCCGATGACGGTTCCAGAGTTATTTTCAATGATTTGGTTGGCTTGGGTATGAATAGTGTACTTGGAGGGTTCAGACATAGCTTTTACTTAGAATCAGTAACTTCGGAGTCGGCTTGGAATTTTTCGATGATGGTGCAGATTTCATCTAGGGTTACGTCGTCTTGGTCTGATTTGGCATAGAGGTAGAGGAGGACAATGGTAGTTGGAACGATGCTTTGGTAGATGACCCGATAACTACCACTTTTACCTTTCTGAATGTCGCTGTTTTTGACACGTACTTTGTAGACAACGTAATCAGCAAAGCCAGGGACGCGATCGCCAGGAAGGTCGCCATTTTGCAGTTGCTCGATCAGAGCTTGCAGATCGGATTCAATGTTGCGGTAGCGTTTTTTGAGAGTACGGGCTTCCCGTTTGAATGCGTCGGCAATAAAAACCTGGATAGATGGAGATTCAGTCATTACTATCGTCATCCCACAAAGTTTCTACGGGGCTGATGCGTCCAGCCTTAACATCTGCCAGGGCGCGGTAGATCCCATTCAGGACTTCGGCTTTGGAGGTATCGTCGCGATCAGTTGCAGCAATTTGCTGGAGAGACTGAAGAATAAAGGTTTCGAGGGGAAGGTTGAGTTGAGCCGCCAGTTGGGAAAGTTGTTGTTCAAGCTCTGGGGGAATTTGGATGGTTAGCATGATTAATCTCCTGTTGATTGCCTATCCACTGATTGGTTACCGATAACATCGCCATCATTATGTTCAATCACTTGAAAAACTTCGGCGTTAACTTCATAGGTTACATGGAGTCCTTCAGTTGCTTGCCCTACCGTTGCCCCTTGTTTACCCTTTTGTTTTTTTAGTTTCTCATTTTGATTTATTTCTGCCTCTTGCCAGATTTCGTAGTTATAAAACTTGCAATTTTCTTTTATGACTTGAACCTGATAAATAAAACCGTCATTCAATAACTTATTTTTCCAAGGATAACCTAAAGCTTTTGATGCTTCCATTAATGCTGTAGAAGCAGATTTATCCTTAAAGCTTGAGCTTAGTCTAACTAACGACTGAGCTGCATCATAGCGGACGTCAGGCTCTAAGTCATTTAATGCTTCTAACAACGCTGTGACAGCAGCTTCATCCGCCAAATAACCTAGTACTTGGACGGCAACTTGCCGAATGTTCGGATCTTTTTCAGGCTTCAATAATGGAAGAATTCTCGGCATTACCTGTAGGTTATTCAATTTACCTAAAGCTTCTGCCGACTTCCAGCGAACAGTGGAATTATGATCGGTAGCAGCTGCGAGTAAACCATCAATTGCAGCTTCATTGCCCAAATTCCCTAATACTTCTGCCGCTTTCCAGCGATATTTTGGGATTTTTGATTCCAACAACACCTGAACTAGCACCTGAACAGCAGCCTGATCGCCTATTTTCTCTATCGCTTCAAAAACTTGCACCCAATTAGAATAGTAAACGACACCAAAAGCTATTTCTTTTAATATTTCAAGTAGCTCTTGACGTATTCGGTCATCACCTAACTTTCCTAGCGTAATAACAATTTCTCTCTTAAGCTCATTTTTTGGACTATCCTGCAAAGCTTCATACAGCTTGTAGAGTTTAGGGACTACTTTTACATCACCGATCTTTCCTAACGCTTTAACTGCTCGTTCGCGAGTCTGAGATGCCCAATGATTAAGAGCACCAATCAAAGCTGGAACTGCCCTAGCATCTCCTAATTCACCCAGCGCAAAGGCAGCTTGCTCACAAGGAACTGAATGCTTTAAAGCTTGGATTAGTCCTGGGACTGCTTTCCTGCTACCTATCTCTACTAATGCTTCAGCGACGCTCCAATCAGCATGAGGGCTCTCCAATGAGGCAATCAAACCATCAACTGCTGTTTCACTACCTATTTCACCTAATGCCTCTGCTACGTTTTGACGAATTTTATAGTTGTCTTCACCTTTAAGCACTTTGAGTAACTCTTCAGTTGCCTTTTCGCGATCAATTTGTCCTAAAACTTTAGCAGCAGTCCAACGGAGAGAAATATTAGGATCTTCTACAGCTATCTTGATTAATTCTGGCAACACCAAATTATCTCGTATTTTCCCTAGAGATTTAATCGCTTTTTCACGAATTTCATTACTTGGATCTTGCAGGGCTTGCTGCAAATCAGGAATCACAATACAATTTCCCAATTCACCTAAAGCTTCAATGACCGCACTTCGAATATAATTATTTGATTGCTTCAACGCCTGCTGTAAATTCGGTACTATAGCTTCATTTCCTAGTGCTCCTAAGACAAAAAGTGTCGCTATACTAGTTAATTCATTATTGTCTTCTAAAAGAGGTAATAGCTTTTGAACTGCTGATTGGTGACCTAGTTCCTTCAAGGCAAAGGCAGATGTAAGGATGAAGTCCTGGTTTTCCTGATCAGTAAGCTTTTCAAGTAAAATGGGAACTGCATACTTAGAATGTGTATTACCCAAAAGTTCAATTTCATAGGTTGGCGAAACTTGTTGTCTCTTAATTGCTTCGATCACAGAAGCGATCGTTGCCTCTTGAAACTCAGATTTTACCCCACCTGCTAATTTTGCACCTAACATCAAGTCCACATCATCCACCGCCAGCTTTACTACTTGCAATGCTAGAGCTTGCTTTTCCACCAATGCCAGCATCAGGGCAAATGATTCTGTCCATTTCAAATAGTTGAGGTAATCCCGCTTCAGTTCCTCATTGCTCAAACCTAGCTTGCCATCCGGTAGTTTCAGTAGTTGCAACAGATATTCTGCTGCGTAGTATTCCTGGAATAACTGATGATGAAACTCTATTTCTTCTGGCTTGGCAGCATCCTGTAGAAAATGATGATTGCACAAGTCTTTTAGCCACAGCTTTGCTTTGGTAGGAGCATTGGAAATTCCCCGCCGATGTAGCCAAGTTTCCAAAATTCCTTCAGCTTGGCTTTTGGTAATAGTTAACCAGGGTTCAGGAGGCTTCTGGAGGTCAGCAGTTTGCACATCTCCTTGAATCATAGAAAATGCCAAATACTGAAGAACCTCTGATTTGAATTCCCAAAAATTCTCAGATACAGGTACATATTCGATTTCTCTTTTAATTCGCTTGTAATCCCGATCAAACCATCGAAATAATTCCCCCTTATTTTGTGGAATTTGATTTATCTTTGGGTCAAATACATCACAGAGCAGTTTTAACAGCAGGGGGGTTTCCGCCAGTTCTCGCAGGCGATCGCGGAGTTGCCCTAACAACCGATCGCCGTACTCCGGTAAATATTTGCCCACAAACTCCCGCATTTGTAGTTCTGACAAAGGCTTCATCTCCAGCCGCTTGCCAATACCCAAGCTTCCCCCCAGACTTAAATCTCGTGTAGTGAAGATCATTGGCACGGTCAGGTTATCTTCCCGAAACTGGGCTAGCGATCGTCGCAGCTCGTCATTGGGAATTTCATTTACCCCATCTAACAGCAAGACTAAACGCTCTGCCAGTAACCACTCATCAATCTGCTCAAGAGTCACTCGCTGTTTCATCCGGCGAAATTCTGCCTGGATCAGTTCGGGAACGGGTCGATCACCTTTCAACTGTACTAATACCGGAACTTGCCCTTCCTCTGCCAAGGTCACTGCGAACTGTCGCAATGTAGTCGATTTCCCTGATCCCGGTCGGCCTGCCAGCAGCACATGCTTCAATACTGGAACTTGCTCTTCTTCTTCCTCTTCCTCTTCCCCTGTCAAAGTCACTGCGAACTGTCGCAATGTGGTCGATTTCCCTAATTCCAATTGTCCTGCCAGCAACATATGCTTCCGTTGGTTGCCTAGAGCATACTTCCGCAATCCCTCTAGCACTGGAAACGGCTCAACCATCTTCTCTAGCTGTTGTTCTTGTCCTTCATCTCGTACTGAGTGCTCTACTGATCGGGCTTCCAAAGGCAACATGGCGTCAGTAGGGGTGTATAGGTGACACTGTTGGGAATAGTGCTGGATCACCGCCTCTCGATAGCGCTGAAAAACAATGTCAGAAGAGTTAGGTGGCTGAGGAAATGGGGATAGTTGCAGCCATCGCAGGTCCTGTTGATGAGTTTGCTGCTGGAGATCCCGCAATTCGGAAAACTGCTCCAGAATGACACGCGTCGGAATCGCTCCACCACCCAGGTCAATCGAGCGATCGCGGGTAAATTTCACCATGCCACAAACTTTTCCCGTTCGCTGGTTCAGCAAGGGCGACCCGCTCATCCCCGGTCGTACCTGCCCTAGGTTAAACAAAATTGAGGCAATTTCGCTGCCAGTAATACCATCGCAGTTAAACGTGCGCGGTTCTCCCTGGAGATCGCCCTCATCAGGGTAGCCGAATAGATACAGCGGATCGCGAGATTTAACTTCTGCATCCAAATAGACACAAGGTGGGCAGCAATCGTTGGGAAGTGACACCCGGATCAGGGCGAGATCATGCGGGTCAGGTAGTACTCTTTCCGCGATCGCTGCCAGTTCTCTGTTTTGCCACTGTACCTGAATAATTTGTCCTTCTGCTTTGTTCACCACATGGGCACAGGTAAGAATCTGTCCTGTCGCCACAAAGAAGCCCGTTCCCCAACCCATCTGATCAGGAATGGTAATTTTAACAGTGCACTGTTGCAGCAGATCCTCTAACTGAGCCATGTATCAGTCCTCCTATGGCTCCTCGACAGGGTTATCGGTGGCTAGTTGTGCCTGGAGTGCCTCACACTCGTTGACCAGGGGAATGCCTAGTTCTGAAGCAAGAGTAAGAGCACGATCGCAAAAATTCTGCGCTAAACCAAGTTCTCCTATCTTGTAGTAAAGTTCTCCCAATCTTAAGAGAGCTTCTGTTTCACCATCTCGCTCACCCAATTCCCTAAAAATTTTCAAAGATATTTGTAGATATTGTTTAGCCTCCAAATATTGCTCAAGTTTGATTAAGGTTGACCCCCAATTCACCAAAGAATTGCCCTCACCTTGACGAGCACCAATTGCACGAGCAATGGTCAGATGTTGCTTGTGGTATTCAATCGCTCGAGGATAGTCTCCTAGAGAATCATAGGCAAGACCTAAACCTCCTAATGCACTGCCTTCTCCTTGGCGATCACCAACTTCACGGCAAATCGCCAAATATTGCTGATAGTATTCAACCGCCTGAAGATAATTGCCCGATGCCCAAGCAGCATTGCCTAAATAGGCAAGTGTCTTTCCTTCTCCTAATCGATCGCTAACCTCACGAGCAATTGCTAAACTTTGCTGAAAATATTCAGCAGCTTCGGAATATTTGCCTAAGGAATGACGAGCAATGCCTAGACCTCTCAGTGCAGTGCCTTCTCCTAAACGATCACTAACTTCGCGAGCAATTACCAAACTTTTTTGATAGCAATCAATTGCTTGAGGATAGTCACTTAAAAACCAATAAGCCTGTCCGATATTGTTTCTACAGGCTAAATCAGTAGCAGTATTTAATTTACCTAGAATGCGCTCGTACAAAGCAATCCGTTCTCTAAAGTAACCCCACACATGGAGTTGATTGCCCACCCCTTGGTCAATCAGAATCGCTTTGGCTACCTTCCAGTCTTCAATTTCACAGTAATGATGAAAGGCTTCCAATTTACCCCGCACCTGCCCCAGATTAGAGACATCTAGATCTAGATCTAGTTCATTCAACCATACATTTGCAGCTGTACGTTCTGCATCTTGCCACACGTCTTTTTCCATCTTTAAGAATCGACGAGCCACGCTTCTGACCAGGTTGTGCTGCCGTAGTAGCAACACTCCATTGGGCGTCAGTTCCTCCTCAATTAGATTGTGTGACTTCAGTAACGCTAATGCTGCCGACTGATTGTCCTCTGACAGCTTTTCTGCCATTGCCAGCCAAAAACTCTCTGGTACAGGACGACGATAAACCGAACTACGACACAGCATGTTTAGCGCATCTGTAGGTAGGCGCTGCAAGGATTGCTCCACCCGTTGCTTCACCTTTATTTGTAATGCACGAGGTGATATACCCCCCTTCTGATTACGATCGCGCGCTATTTCATCAAACTCAGTTTGATAGCGCTGCCAGTACAGCTGCACATCTCCATGAAATGGTTTGTCCAAAATGTCTCTTGCGATTACCTGAATCGCTAAAGGATGTCCCTGGTATAGATGTCCAATTTGCTTCAGGTATTCCACCCCAGCAGCATCTAGGTCCAGTCCATTCTTTTTAAACAGCTGCAATTGCTCTGTTTCTGATAAACCACTCAATTCTTGACGGTACCAGCAACGAGAGTACCGGAACCCGATCATCTCTAGTTCTTCTGGTATTGCTTGAGTTGTAAGTAGAAGTTGGCTTTGGCAGTCTTCTCCCGCTAGCAATTGCTGAAAGAAATCAGTCCATAGGGAATCAGCAAACGCGTTCCATCCTGTCTGCTCATTACCCTGCAACAGCATCTCGAGGGAATCAATTTGTATCAGGAAGCATTTACTTCTTATGGCTTGAAGCAAATGTTTGAGAGCATTTTGAGGATCTTTCTGATCTTCAGTTGTTACTGTTTCACCCAACTTTGGTAACAGTGCCAATGCCCCACTCAAAAAGTCGCATCCCTGTCCTCGATCGTCAAAGTTAAGCCGATGAAACGGTACACCCTGACCGGAACCCTCTACCACTAATCGCTCAGCAAGAGCCGTTTTACCAATGCCTGTAATTCCCGTCAAAACTAGAATTCGGCAGCCATCCTGGAGCTTTTGAGTCAGCGTTGTAATCAGTTCATCGCGCCCTACCCAGGTCGTTGCATCATAGGCTGAAAGCGATAGGGTTGCTGGTATGGAAGATGGGGTTATAGGATGGGTTACAATCGCCCCTTGCCTTCGTTGCGTCCATCGTCGGTCACTCTGGTGCAAGGATCGCTGCTGTTCTACCAATTCTGGAAACTGCTCTAAAATCACAGCAGTTGGCACTGCTCCTCCACCTAAATCAAAGGCGCGATCGCGGGTAAACTTGACCATGCCACAGACTTTACCTGTGCGTTGATTCAGCAGGGGGGAACCGCTCATGCCTGGGCGGACTTGTCCGAGGGAAAACTTGATTAAGGCGGGGTCATCTCCTGTTAAACCTTCACAGGTAAAGGTGACAGGACAACCATTGGGAAAGTCCTGGTCAGGATAGCCAAACAAATACAGCGGATCACGGGAGCGAATTTCTGCATCTAAATAAACGCAAGCTGGGTTAGCTTCAGCCGGAAGGGTTACTCGTAATAGAGCCAAATCATAGGGTTCAGGCCACGATCGCTCCACTACGGCGTCCAGTTCTACCTGCTGCCACTGCACCTGAACTGGGTTGCCATCCGCGTCCCGCACGACATGATGACAGGTGAGAATCCATTCGGGAGCCAAAAAAAAGCCCGTCCCCCAACCCACTCGACCCGGCAGGCTGAGTTTCACAGTGCACTCTTGCAACAGATCCTCTAACTGGCTCATCGCTTACTCTTTCGGTTAGCTCTCCCACTCTAGAGTAATTTCTAAATTGGCTTTGCCAGAGCCTTTGACAATCACTGCGGTCAATTGCCCAGATTCGATCGCTAGTTCCATGCCAAACTTCACTGTTGCCTTCTTCGGTTTCACCTTCTGAATCGGTGCGGCAATCATCTGCACCATCCCCTCGATCGCCTCCGCGACGGGCTGAAATTGCTTCGTGTCAAAGCCAACATCCTCTCGCCCAGTCTTGGTTACCTCAACCTGGACGATCGCGCCATTCGGAAGCTGGACTGGAACTGTATCACTACGCGAGTCTGCAAAGGTCATTGATAAATCTCCTCGACACGCTGTTTCTTTAAGGTTACTGTTGCTGATTCCAGGCGACGGATACACGGCCAAGTCACATCCGATTGGGTGCGATAAGTTGCTCCGCAGGACTGCCATAGAGTTTTCATCTCTGTAGTTGGCATCCGCATGTTTAGCGGTTCAACGTAGTACTTGCCAGTTTGAGGCATAGTGTGACACATCACTCATTACACGATGTGCCAACTATAATCCGGTTTTCTGGGGTTTTCTGCTTTTGTAAAAATCTGTTGAGCCATTGCGACGGTTGGGAAGCCCGCTGATAACACGCCTCACGCCCAGACTCCTCAGTCCCACCAGTAAACGACGATCGGGGGTGGGGCAGGATGTCTGCCTAACAAGTGTCCAGTACGAGTGCGATCGATCACTTCTGTACGGCTACACTGCCATTCCTTACTGAGATCCAGTAAAGGAAAAACATATTCGTCATCATGAGTGAGGACATATAGTGTGTCAGCTTTCCACCTGTAACCTAAATCTCGCAATGCAATCAGTATTCTGCCGAGCGGGTATTCAGGATCTTCTGGTAATGGTGGTCCCATCACAAAGCTAGTCCACCACTCCTGATGAGCGTAGAGATCAGCAAGAACTTGCTTGGGATCAAATTGGTTAAATACTCCTTTGAGTATGAATGCTGCCATCAGTTCTTGTGGGGTGCAATCCCCGATCTACTTACTTAAGTCCAGCATTTTACTCCTTCAGAATAGTCACTCAAGTAATAAAGGCTGACAGAGATTGGCAGAGAAACTTTCATATTAAAGGTTTCTTTCATCTTCGAGAGCTTTTCTGGCTAGTTTTACGTAAGTTTTCACAGTTTCGTATCGCATCTCCAGATCTTCTGCGATGTCTTGGAGCGATTCGCCTAGCTCACGTCGTGCCAAAATGGTTGCCCAGGTTTCAGCAATATTGAAAGCCCGATCGCCGCTGGTGCGTTTGCGCTGGGATTTGAAGTATTCGGTCAAGTCAGCGATACGCTCTGCCAGCAAATCTTGAAGCGTGGGCTGGGATGGTTCTTCGGGGACATTCGACCATTCTAGACGGGTTTGACCTAAACCAAAGGTCGTCTTGTGCCCGGTGCCACAATAAGGTGCAAGCCGTCCTAGTGCCATAAAAAGCTGGACATACTCTGAGTCTTGTAAGGCTTCTTTGATGAGTCCTAATTCGATCGCGCCCGTAAATCCGGTGACAGAACCGCGTTTACCAGCAACCGTTTTGACCGATCGCACATGATGACGCAGGATAACGACTGAATCTTCGACCCAATCGAGGAAATCGTCTTGGTCGTATTTGATGCCAGAAAAGTCGTTCCAGCGGCGCAAATAGCTGTGAAACAGATTGCTAGGAACGGGAAGGGGGAAGTGGTTCTTGCGGCGACGAAAGCTGGTGGGTGAGAGAAAAGAAAGGGCAATTTGGGGCGTATCAGGCACTGGTACGTCAATCAACTGCTCGTAGGTGGTTGGGGGATGAATCGGTGCTGGGTTCTTTAGCCCCCAATTGTTGATTTGCAGTGGGGCACCGCGTAGATCAATTTCGCGAGGCGGGTTTTGCAGCCAGGTGGTTAGCCATTCTACAACGGATTTTGATAGGGCAGTGATTGTCCAGGTATAGGTTTGTTCCGGTTTGACTTTAGGTACTCCACCAGGGGCAATTTCGACTCCGCTAAGGGCTGAGATAGTAAAGGGTTTCTCGGATTGTCCATCGTGCAGGTGGGCAGACAGGGTGGGATCAAGTTGGCGTACTTGATCAAGGAACCAGGCATGAAGTCCGATCGTGTATTGGGGATAGAGAGTGCTGGGCTGAAGGGGTTGGAGTTCTAGGGTAAGACCTACCAGTTCGGTTTCGGCTGACCAAGCTGGTGTAGGAACCGCAGATTTTGATCGTTGAGCAGTGGAGCGGGCAGGAGGCATAGCGGCAAAAAGCGTTTCTGATAATTCTATTTCTTTTCCTGTATTTCCGTCCCCTTGCGGGGAAAGGGTAGTGAAAGGCTGTGGCTGATGTACCTCAAATCCTACGTAAGTTTTATGGGTTTCCGTCCCCTTGCGGGGAAAGGGTAGTGAAAGAATTCACTTACGCCCATGGAGGCTTTCACAATGGATTCTCGTTTCCGTCCCCTCGCGGGGAAAGGGTAATGAAAGACTTCGCAACGGGGATCAAAACCTTGCTGCCGAACTTGTGTTTCCGTCCCCTCGCGGGGAAAGGGTAATGAAAGTTGTTTAGATGGAGGCAGAAATGCCCAACATATTAACTTGGTTTCCGTCCCCTCGCGGGGAAAGGGTAATGAAAGCCGACGACCAATCAGGCTGGTTTGCCGAGAAGCGTAATGTTTCCGTCCCCTCGCGGGGAAAGGGTAATGAAAGATTGTAGGTGAGGTTTTTCTCATGGCTAACGACAACGCCTGGTTTCCGTCCCCTCACGGGGAAAGGGTAATGAAAGTCTTACGAGGGGCGGGGTTCCTAAAATTGATATTGTTGTTTCCGTCCCCTCGCGGGGAAAGGGTAATGAAAGTCAAATGCCCGTGATGAATAACCAGCCAATCAGTCTGTTTCCGTCCCCTCGCGGGGAAAGGGTAATGAAAGAAAGGAGAAAATATGGCAGTTACAACTTCAGTAGTCTTTGTTTCCGTCCCCTCGCGGGGAAAGGGTAATGAAAGTCGAGGGATTGCAGAACAGATTGCCATTATCCAGAGACAGTTTCCGTCCCCTCGCGGGGAAAGGGTAATGAAAGGATCGTGAGTCATTACCATTGCGTGATCGCTGGCAGTTTCGTTTCCGTCCCCTCGCGGGGAAAGGGTAATGAAAGGAAATTTACCTGTAGCCAAAAAGAACTATCCCAGCATTTGTTTCCGTCCCCTCGCGGGGAAAGGGTAATGAAAGATCTCTGGTCAACTAGTCAATGCTCTCAAAGTCCGTAATCCACGTTTCCGTCCCCTCGCGGGGAAAGGGTAATGAAAGCGCTCCCAAGCAGAAGCATCGGCTCGCCAGTATTTGCAGAGTTTCCGTCCCCTCGCGGGGAAAGGGTAATGAAAGATCCAATTTCCAGCCGGGGTGCAATGGGAACAGGGGGTAGAGATCGAAGGACGGGGACCGATCTGGCTCTACGGTTATCTAGTCCATGAGTGCCACCCTGCCACCTGGGTGGGCTGTTATGATACACGCCTAGGAATTGTAGTCGTCTCTACCCATACCCGTGCCGTTGCTGTGGGTCAAGTTCTGGCGATCGATCTGCCGCCTGAAGCAATTCTTCCTGCTAAGACCCCTGCCAATTGATCTGCCAGACTCATGACCTCACAGGTAACAAAACTGTCCCCTGTCAATTTAGCTGTCATTGAATTGGATTGTGCAGATTGTACTTATCAAACCATCATCATTACCCTTTCTCAGCCTGGAGTTCTCATCTCGCCAGATGTCCTGCCGACGCTAGACTTACCTTCAAATCTTGACCTTTCCCGCGAAGTCATTCTCTTTGGACAGGCTCCAATCTGGCTCTATTGCTATTTGCTCGACCAATGCCGGAAAGCGCCCTGGATAGGATGCTATAACGCCCCAATGGGGAAAGTGGTGATTGTTTATAGCACTTCACCGCAGTTTCGCATTGGTGATACCCTCACCCCTCAATTCAAGGAGCAGCCGGGAATTGCTATTTTGATTGGTGGACCGCCGGATAGCGGCAAAAGCCTGTTGTCAAATGCCATCCGAGGCGCGATCTCGCAACATTATCCAACCTGTCGTATATTTCTGCACCGAGCCAACTGGGACGGGCAGGGCAACTGGACGTATGAATCTCCAGACTCTACCCTGACCGAAGACCTAGTACAGGGATTTGATGCAAAACTCCACTGGCATCCAGAAGCCGCAAACTTAGTTCCCCAGTATTTTCAGGAACAAGCCGGATTTGTAGAAAACCTTCGCAGAGTGCGAGATCTATTGCTGGTGGATGTGGGTGGAGTTCCCCAACCAGAGAAGCAGCCCGTTGTGGATGCCTGCTCCCACTACTTCGTGATTAGTTCTGATCCTATCGCGATCGACTCATGGCACAAACTTTGTAGCCCCAACCTCCCCTGTCTTGCGGTTATGCACAGTGAACCTGATGTAAAACCTGATCTCCTGGCTTTATCACCAATCCTGGAGTTGAAACTGGGACTCAGAGCGATCGCTGAGACTGGGACACTGCCGGATCTTTTGCTTACAGCAATTTCCCCAATACTCAACAGGACAACATAAACTGACTGACAAAAGGTTTGTCTTATTCTCAATAGCTGATAAAGAGGTATACCTTCCACTAATAATCAGATGAAACTGATACTCGAATTATTAGATTTGTCTGATTAGTCATCAGGCGACCGATCTCCTGCTCCACCTTCTCTGAATAATCTGGTCTCAGCCCTGCCAACCTGACCACCTTCCAAGACTCGACTCTCTCTCCTCGTCGATCGAGTGTTTCTGCTGCCCACTGCACTCGTCGAATTTGGTAATCTTCGATGCCCTCTATCACCGATTCCAGATAGGCTTTGGTCTGGGGCATCTGGTCAAGATGTTGTTCGATCAGCGCCAGTTGAACGATCGCCTTTGCCACTCGGCTCACCGTAATTCGGATCGGTTTCTCGGCAGCCAGTAATTCCTGCATGGCTTCCTGCACCTGAGCCAGAATTTGCTCATCTCGCGCCTGCCAGTCCACGCGATTGTTTGCATAAACCGGCTTTTGGGCCAGAGGTGAATGCTGGTGCAGCCACTCGCGATCGTGCCGATATAGCCAGGTATAGGTCGCAGGGGCCAGTTGTCGAAGTGCGGTTTTGGATGCCTGGGGATTTTGGGCTTGCAGGGTGCTCCAAGCTTGGCGATGTTGAGTGCGATAGTCATCAACCGGGGTTACTGCGGTTGGGGGTAGCACGATCGCACCTACCACTTCGGGCGCATCAAGCGATCGCCACTTGGGGGTCAGCCCTAACCGTTCGATGTAGCGATTGATGGTTCTGGGGTCAACCTGGAGCTGTCTGGCAGTGGCTCGCAATCCCAGTTGTTCAACTTCGACCAGATGCCTCAATTTCTGCTGCCATACCGCACCGACCGCTTTGATTTTGCCCATGCGACGGGCATCCTCCTCGCTTAGATCGGGTCCAGTCCGGCAATAGATAAAACCACAGGAACAGGAGAACGTGCCTACGGGCTTTTTCGTGTCACAGCAGAGGCTGATTTCCAGATGGGTGACAATAGGCTTGAGGTAGTGATCGGCAGCGGCATTCAGACAGAGCCACGGTCCCGCACCAAAGGGTTGATAGTCTCGATCGCCCTGGAAAAAGTCGGCAATGGATATCCCCAAGAATCGCAGCATCAGCAGGTGCCGGAGGGGATGAAAGGCTTTCCGGTGTTTGCGTACAATACTGGAGAGCCAGTTCTGGTCATTCTGGAACTGGATGCTGGACTCCAGAAGGTTTAGGAAATCTTGACCATAGAAGTACAGGAATTGTCCCAGGAATTCTTGCTGGTAAACCCGTCCTGTTGCGGTGGCCAGTCTGTGATCGATCAGGTGAGCCATGTACTGCTGACGAAACCAATTCAAGTCTCTGGGCGGTAGTTCGTTGTCCAGGAGAACATCGGCATCCTGAGCCAGTAAATGCAGGAGGTTCAGGACTTTTGGTTGGAAGGGTTGGGCAGGTTGAATCAGGGGGCAGGTGTCACGATCGGCGGCGATATATTCATGGCGGTTCATGCTTTGCATGGGTACTGTTCTCTCTTGCAAGAGTTCAGCATGATGAGGACAAACCAACACTCCTGGTACTTGGTGAATTCGATGCCAGTACAACTCGCCGTAGGTTTGCTGATCATAGTGGAGGCATTGAGGACAGAAGCGAAAATAGCGGGGTACGGTGATGAGACTGGCGCGAATCCCTACTCTGTCGTGAATGCCGCTACCATCCTCGGCTCGCATGGCTTCCAGCATCTGCCGCGATCGCAGGTTGAAGGATACGAGTGAAGGGCGACCACTCCTGCTGAAAACAGAAGGATACAAAATGTGCTTTTGAAATAACTCCTAAACTGCAATTTGTGCAACCAGAGACAGGTGGTAGTTTCGGCGCTAGTGACTTGCTTCTAGATACACCAGAGATTGAAAGCGCTTATCATCTCGCATACTGTCAAAATCAGGATTATGCCTTGCTTCCCTTCGGCTATGACCAGGTTCAATCTCAATCGCTTTTTGCAAATGAGCAATTGCCTGCTCAACCTCACCTTGCAAAGCGTAGTAGCAGGCTTTGGCGTAATAGCCACTCTCATGCTCAGGGTCTTGTTGAATCGCTTTCTCACATTCAGCTAGGGCTTCAGTGTATCGACCAGCCCTGGCTAGAATAATACCTCTATTAGCTTTATACAATACTTCTTCAGGTTCTAAGCTGATTGCTTTGTCAATTGCTGCGATCGCTTTGTCAAAATCTTTAAGGAGACTCAATATTAATGCTTGAGAATTTAGTGCATCGAAACTTTCAGGATCAATTTCAAGTGCTCGATTGCAAACGGCAAGAGAGTCTTTATACTGCTTTAAGTTTCGTCGTATATTTCCTAGCCCCATCCAAGCACTAACAGATTTAGGGTCAATATCAAGGGCTCTTTGATTACTTTCCAGTGCTTCCTCATACCGCTCTAGATTACCGAGTACAATTCCTCGATTTATCCAGGCATTAACAGATTTAGGGTCAATATCAAGGGCTCTTTGATTACTTTCCAGTGCTTCCTCATACCGCTCTAGATTACCGAGTGCAACGGGTGCGTGTCACCTCCTTGAGAGGAAAATAGATTACAACTGGTTGTTGAGATAAGCACAACGATGAGCTAGAACGGTTGGAACATGCTCCGTCTTCCACCGTGCCCCCGAAATCTTCAGCCGA
>VRZD01000007.1 GCA_016743235.1 Pantanalinema sp. GBBB05
TCGCAGGCACTTACCGAGGTGCCTCGGTCCGACGGGTGTTGCCTGTAGCCGTGAGTGCCGGGCTGAACGCGTTGAGTGCGGCGATGGGAGTGTCATTGTTTGTGACGCTGTTGGCGGGGTTCAATGCCTGGCTACATCAGTATAGTGGTCAAGTGGATCTGGTGGTGTGTACGCCGGTGGTGGGTCGGCAGCGGCGGGAGACGCGGGGGTTGCTGGGGTATTTCAATCATGTGGTGGCGTTGCGCAATGACTTATCGGGCAATCCGAGGTTTCGGGAGCTAGTGGAGCGAGTGGGGCACCGGTTTGTGGAGGCATCGAGCTATCAGGAGGTGCCGTTGCAGTGGGTAGCGGAGTTACCGAGCTTAGTGCGTGTGCCGTTGAGCCGGGCGATGTTTGTGTTGCAAAATACGGCGATGCCGGTGCTGCAGTTAGATGGGGTAACGGTGAGTTCCGAGTTTGTGGAGGGTGAGATTGCCAATTTTGATTTGTCGTTGTCTGTGGCTGAGCACGACGGGCAACTGACGGCTGTATTGCAATACAAAACTGATTTGTTCAATGCCGATCGCATGCATCAGATGTTGGCACAGTTCCAGCTTTTATTAGAATCTATAACTACTAATGCTGAACTCAAACTCTCCGAATTGCCGCAAGTACCAGCACTCTCTCGGTGCTCGGTTCATCCTATGCCACCTAAGTTGGTATTAGGAGGAGCTAACTACGTTGCTCCCCGAAATGAATTGGAATGCCAAATGGTGCAAATCTGGCAGCGCCTATTGGATGTTCCGTCGATCGGAGTACAGGATAATTTCTTTGAGCTAGGTGGACATTCCCTGCTAGCCGTAAAACTATTTACCGAAATTGACACCACGTTTGGTAAACAGCTACCCCTGAGCACACTAATAGTTGCCCCAACGATCGCCAAGCTTGCTGAGATTTTAGCCGCTTCTAGTTCGCCTCTGCTCCGTGATACGATCGTCGAACTCCGAGCCGGGCAGGGACGACAGTCCTTATTTATGCTGCATGACGGTGATGGAGAAACGTTACTCTACCGACCTCTGGCAAACTGTTTAGATCCAGCGATCTCAGTCTATGGCGTTCACCCTTACGCCTGTGTACATCATCCGATTCGTCATACTCGGATTAAGGATATGGTGAATTATTACATTGACCAGATTCGCCAGGTGCAACCGCAGGGACCCTATTTCTTGGCTGGGCTGTGTGCTGGAGGGGTATTGGCATTTGAGATTGCCCGACAGTTGCAAATTCAAGGTCAATCAATTGGCATGGTCGCGGTTATTGATGCGGCTGATGTGGCAGCTGAGAAGCGAATTGGATACATGGCTGAACAGCGCTTGAATAGTTTCCTGCAAGCGTTTAGTAGACAGGAACAGCTGAAGATACACGATCGAGTCTGGCTAATTGCTAATCAAATTCGCAGGAAAGTGACTAATTTATTAGTTTACGAACTCCAACGACGCCTTAGAACCTTGGGCGATCGCGCTAAGCTAAGAGCTTTCAGATATTGTTTAGATCGAAGCTTACCGATGCCTCAGATCCTGCAGCAGATTCCAGTTCGGACTATTTTGATCTGGGCACAGCAAGAATATGTTCCAGAGACACGATTGGATGGAGACGTGCTACTATTTCGTGCTACTGCAGCAAGTCCTCTATTTGATGGCACATCGATCGATGATACCCCTTATACAGAACAGTTCAGTGATCCCTTATTGGGCTGGGGTAAGCGAGTGACGATGAAAGTGCAAGCCTATGACATTCCGGGTGGTCATTCCAGTATGCTTCAGCAACCCCATGTACAGCATATGGCTGATAGGATTCAGGCTCATATCAATCAGTTTGCGGCAGATGATCTGCGGAAACAGGTAGAGCAGCAATTAACTCAACATACCGGTTAGCAGAGCGCTCTTGGCCATTGCCAATTGTTTGGATTCAGTCCTCAATAGCTCATTGTAATTAACTATGATTGCTGACACTCAGGTGGATGATTCAGTCCCTTTACTAGTCGCGATCGTCAACTACCGCACCGCCGATTTAACTATTCAATGCCTGCGATCGCTCGTCAGTGAAGTCCCTACCTTGCCCGGAATGCAAGTAGTGGTGGTTGATAATGCCTCGGGAGATGGCTCCGTCGAAAAGATTGCCCATGTGATCGCCACTGAAGGCTGGGGAAGTTGGGCTGCTCTATTGCCATCTGCTATAAATGGCGGGTTTGCTTACGGAAATAATATGGCGATTCGTCCAGTCCTTCAGTCTGCTAATCCGCCGCCCTATTTCATGTTGCTTAATCCCGATACTGAGGTGCGTCCTCACGCACTGAAAACGATGATTGATTTTATGGAGGAGCATCCAGATGTTGGTATTGTTGGCAGTGGGATTGAAGAAGCTAATGGGATACTCTGGCCATTCACATTTCGGTTTCCTTCACTCTTCAGTGAGCTGGATAACGCACTGCGGCTTGGTATTGTGTCCCAACTTCTGGCGAAATGGGTGATTGCTCAGGAAATGACCAATGAAGCTCAATCTGTAGATTGGCTACCTGGGGCGAGCATGATGATCCGCCGTGAAGTTTTTGCCGCCGTTGGCTTGATGGATGAAGCATACTTTTTATATTACGAAGAAACAGACTTTTGTTTGCAAGCTAAACGAGCGGGCTGGTCGTGTTGGTATCTACCTCAAAGTCGAGTGATGCATATCTCCGGACAGAGTACAGGTGTGACTGGCAATCATAGTTTGCCTAAACGTCAACCAAAGTACTTATTTGATTCTAGACGACGTTACTTTGTCAAAAACCACGGTTGGCTTTATGCAGCTCTATGTGACAGTATTTGGCTCCATGGCTTTGCTGCCTGGAGAATTCGGCGCCTCATTCAACGCAAACCAGATTTAGATCCTCCCTATCTGTTGTTAGATTTTTGCCAAAATAGCATTTTCTGGCTACCAGTGATGAAATTTCTGGCGTTATGGAACTCAGAATCTAGAGTGCAACTATGAAATTTGCATGATCAACAATCAGCATGTAATTTATTGCCCTAACATAATGCATTTTTGATTCATTGCTAACAAATAATCTCCTTCCCGAATTGAAAAGGAGATTAAGTTTGTGGTGATTCAGTGATGAGACTAAGCTTCAATCACAAAATCAGCTGCCGAGAGGAGGAGATCCCCTGGGGTACTAATTGTGGCAAATTGACCGCCATCCGTACCAAAGCCAGCCGTTGAACCGTTGGCATTAAAGAACAAGCGGTTCGTCGTAGCACTGTAAACAATCTGGGCTGTGCTATTATCTGCGTCAGCATCAGAACCGACAACGGCGAAATCGGCAGCGTTACTGAAGCCATTCCCCACGCTACTCAGTAAACCAAATACTGAGCGATCGAGAATAATTTTATCGATCCCTTGCTCAAAGTTTTCGATCGTATCCACGCCATTGACAGCAGAGGTGTTATCAAAGACAAAGGTATCACTGCCTGTACCACCATTGAGAACGTCGTTACCGGTTCCACCAAGTAGGCGATCGTTGCCAGTGCCACCACTTAATAGGTCATTACCAGCCCCACCTAATAAGGTGTCATTACCAGCTTGACCATTGAGCGTGTTGTTAAAGCTATTTCCAGTCACGAAGTTGTTCAGTTCGTTGCCACTGCCTGTAACAACGATGCTACTTTCACGTAGAATCAGGTTTTCCAGATTAGCTCCTAATATGAAATTGTTGCTAGAAGTGATGACGCTATCAATGCCACCATTCACATCTTCAACAATGACATCATCAATCCGGACCTCTTGGTAAACATCATCTCCTGTTCCCCCGAGCATCGTGTCTGTACCAAAGGTACTAATAAAGAGGTCATTACCAGCTCCTCCTTCCATCCGGTTGTTACCATCAAATCCATTGAGGGTATCATTGCCACTACCGCCAATCATTGTGTCATTGCCAGTTCCTCCAAACAAAGAATCATTTCCAAGACCACCATCTAACGTATCATTGCCAGCCCCACCAATGAGCTTGTCATTACCGGCTGCACCGCTTAAGTTGCTGCTCACTAATGCATTCGCATTCAGCCTGTTATCCAACTCATTTCCGGTTCCTCCAGTTGCAGAGCCTTCTAAGGTAAGATTCTCAAAATTGGCACCTAGAGTGAAGTTAATGCTCGATCGCACATTATCATTACCGGCATTAGCGGCTTCGGTAATGACATCATTGACACTGTCTACAGCATAAATATCATCCCCTAAGCCCCCTAGCATCGTATCATTACCAGTTCCGCCATCCAGGACATCAACATCAGAACCACCCAATAGGCTATCATTGCCGGAGCCACCTTCGAGTTCATTAAAACTGTCAGCACCAGCAACGTTACTGCCACCAATTAAGGTGTCGTTTCCAGAGCCGCCAATCAGGGTGTCAAACCCAGAACCACCATCGAGTAGATCATTACTGAAGCTACCATCCAGGGTGTCATTGCCAGCCCCACCGATTAACGTGTCATTCCCGGAACCACCGTTTAAGGAGTCATTGTCAGAGCCACCGTTAAGGGAGTCGCTGCCAATTCCGCCGAGGAGGGTGTCATTTCCTAACCCACCGTTGAGGGTATCGTTTCCAGATTGACCATCTAAAAAGTTGTTACCATTGTTGCCAAGAATTTCATTATTTAAGGAGTTGCCTGTACCATTAATGTTGGCGCTACCAGTCAGATCCAAATCTTCCAGATTATCACCTAGCGTGAAACTGATGGATGACTGAACGATGTCTCTACCCCCGTTGACTCCTTCAATAACGCGATCACCGGTGTTATCCACAATATAGAAATCATCACCAGCACCGCCATCCATCAAGTCGGCTCCCGTGCCACCATCTAGCAAATCATTGCCATCTCCGCCCAATAGCACATCATTATCTGCTCCACCACTGAGGAAGTCGCTATCCGCACCACCATCCAGGGTGTCATTCCCGATGCCACCAATCAGGGTATCGAAGCCAATGTTACCGATCAGCAGCTCAAGTCCATTGCCTCCATCAACCCGGTCATTCCCAGCCAACGCATCGATCGTGTCGTTACCAGATCCTCCGAGAATTGAGTCATTGTTAGTTGTAGGAAAGCTAGCCATCTTGTTGTTCCTTGAGATTGCGTGTGTACGGAATAGAGTTGTCAGTGACCCATTACTAAGGTGTGTTTGTAAGGGTTGATTGCCTGACATCCATGTACATGTCTGATCGCAAGGAACTCATGCAGATTTTTGCTCATCCGATCGCGTGACCCGATCGGGTGAAAGTCAACATTGCATATTGAACCAAGTTGACCATGTAATTACTTGAGGCTGAAACGAACTACTTGGCATAATCGTTTTACTTTGGTTGGCAACAGTTCAACCGGCTCCATGCAAATTTCATTTTTTGGAAATAGAAAATTAGGATGATTTGATCATGAAATCAGGAGATGAATCATACGATCGGGTGAGCCAGCAGAATGAAGTAGCCCTCATTCCCTTCGGCTTATTCTAAAATCTGCTTAAGAAATTTTGTCTGAGCTAGTGACTCGCTACATGTCCCGCTCAATTGTTTTCTTGTTGATTGTTGACCGTTCCTGATAATTTTCGATCCTTACCTCCGGAGAACCTTTTATGCGACAGCGCATGACCATCTTATTTAGCTTGATTGTTGTCATTAGTCTTGCTGTTAGTGTGCTAACGCATCAAGCCCAAGCCCAATCGTCGCAACCAGCAGACCATACAATGCACATGGCTCAGGTAGCCTCGCCTCAACCATCGGCTGATTCCCAGCCTCCATTATTTGAGAAATTAGGAAATCATCATCATCCCATTTCGACCAAGCACACTCTGGCACAACGTTATTTTGATCAGGGCTTGACGCTTTCCTACGGCTTTAACCATATGGCAGCCGCCCGATCGTTCAAAGCGGCAGCTCAACTCGATCCGCAGTGTGCCATGTGCTATTGGGGTGTTGCCTTAGTGCTGGGTCCGAATATTAATGCACCTATGGGAGAAGATGCTCTACCAGAAGCTCAACAGGCTCTGCAAAAAGCACAAGCATTGAGTCAATATGCCAGTGAGTCAGAGCGAGCTTATATCCAAGCTTTAGCGACCCGCTATCCGCCGCAAGCTGTGGGCGATCGCAAACCGTTTGATCTTGCCTATGCTGATGCGATGCGCACAATTGCCAAACGCTATCCAGATGATCTGGATGCTGCAACCTTATTTGCCGAATCCCTAATGACGACCACACCTTGGGATTATTGGGAAGAGGACGGTACCCCGAAACCCGAAGGCAAAGAAATCATGACCGTCTTAGAATCTGTTTTGCAGCGTGACCCCAACCATGCTGGAGCTAATCACCTCTATATTCATGCAGTGGAAAAAGAACGCCCTGACTTAGGCGTACCCTCTGCCGATCGCTTGATGAAATTGGTTCCTAACTCTGGACACTTGGTGCATATGGCATCACACATCTATATTCGTGTGGGGCGCTACCATGATGCGGTGGTCTCGAACCAAGGTGGGATTGCGGCTGACAATCTTTATGTGACGCAATGTCATGCACAGGGCATTTATCCGCTCATGTATATGCCGCACAATCACCATTTTCTCTGGTTTGCGGCGCAGATGACTGGTCAAAGTAAATTGGCGCTGGAAGCGGCTAACAATACAGCTAAGGTAGACCCACAATTCCTTCGTCACCCAGCTTTAGCAGGAACGGTACAGCACTTCCATACTATTCCCATGTTTACTGCTGCCCGATTTGGGCAATGGCAGCAAATTCTGACAATAGCCGCACCCGAACCAGATCTGAAGTATCCGACAGGCGTATGGCACTATGTGCGGGGAATGGCATTCTTAGCCCAGCATCAGCCTGAACAGGCAGAACAAGAACTCCAGCAGTTGCAACTGTTGGCAACAGAGGCTGACTTGAAAAAACTGAAAATTGGAGAAAATAACTCTGTCACCAGCATCCTGTCGATCGCAGCGAACGTATTAGCAGGCGAAATTGCCTCCTACAAAGGTAACCATGACCAAGCGATCGCGGCACTCAATACGGCGGTTCAATTGGAAGACGATTTAATTTATACAGAACCCGCAGACTGGTATCTGCCGACCCGGCAATCATTAGGCGCAATTTTGTTAAAGGCAGGACGGGCGAGTGAAGCAGAGCAAGTGTATCGGGATGAACTCAAGATTTATCCCAACAATGGTTGGTCACTGTTAGGGCTAACCCAAAGCCTCCAAGCTCAGAACAAGATGAAAGAGGCTAAAGTGACTCAGAAACAATTTCAGCATGCCTGGAAATATGCTGATGTGAAGCTAACGGCTTCGCGGTTTTAAGCCACGATCGTAGTGAGTTCACAATTTGGTTTGAGCATCTGTAGAGGGGCGAGGCTAAATCTCTCTACAGACTTTTCTCACTGTTCTGCCAACAGGGTAGGGTGAACCTTGGCACAACGATCGCCTTTATGCAGAAGCGACAATAGTACATAGTGGTTATTATAACACTATATAGTGCTCAAGTTATTAATCAGGTGCTCTATAACTACTATATTACTATATTCCTAAAGGTTCATTAAGCAGATGAATGAGGATGGTTATTTCTATCCTAAAATGATCAGAATTAAAATCATTCATCTAAATTCATGAACGATCGTCGCATGCAGGCCGTCACTGACCTGGCAGCGGAGCGATGGCGGTTTTCGCTATGGCTGACTGTTGCCATGATGGTGATTTATTTTGGATTCATTTTGTTAATTGCCTATAACAAGCCCTTGTTGGGGACATTGATTGCACCTGGTCTATCCCTGGGGATTGTGTTAGGAGCCTTTGTGATCATTGCTGCTTGGGTTCTGATTTATATCTACATCCGCTGGACTAATAACTATTTCGACAGAAAAATTGCTAACATTCGCGCTGAACAAGACTTAAATAATGAAGACAACGTTGGGTCAGTTTAATCCGATCGCTATTGTATTTTTCTTTGTCTTTATTGCTATCTCCTTAGGCATTACCTATTGGGCAGCTCGCAAGACTAAAAGTACATCCCATTTCTATACCGCTGGCGGCAATATCAGTGGATTTCAGAATGGCTTAGCTCTGGCAGGTGATTTCATGAGTGCTGCCAGTTTTTTAGGTATTGCTGGACTGGTGGCGTTGAATGGCTTTGATGGCTTGATTTACTCCATTGGGTTTTTGGTCGGCTGGCCGATCGTCATGTTTCTGATTGCCGAACCCCTACGGAATCTCGGCACTTATACCTTTACCGATGTGGTGGCGTTTCGGTTAAACCAAAAGCCAGTACGGATTGCGGCAGCTCTGGGAACCTTGGCTGTAGTGAGTTTCTACTTAATCGCTCAGATGGTAGGTGCTGGTAACCTGATCAAACTCCTATTTGGTTTGGACTATGAACTAGCCGTCATGATTGTCGGTGGTGTGATGCTATCCTATGTGATTTTTGGCGGGATGATTGCGACTACTTGGGTGCAAATCATCAAAGCCGTGCTGCTGCTAGGGGGAACAGTCATTCTAGCCATATGGGTCTTGTCTAACTTTGGGATGAATCCAGTCGCATTATTTGCGGCAGCAGCAGATAAGTATGGTGCGGGGGTGTTAGCTCCCGGTAAGCAAGTGTCTGATCCTTTAGATGCTGTGTCTTTGGGGCTATCGTTGATGTTGGGGACAGCAGGGCTACCCCATATCCTGATGCGCTTCTATACCGTTCCCAATGCTAAAGCGGCGCGCTCTTCTGTGATGTATGCCACTGTCCTGATTGGCTTTTTCTACCTACTCACGTTTATTCTGGGCTTTGGTGCCATGGTGTTGGTTGGCCAGGATGCTGTGAAGCAAATTGATCCTGGGGGGAATATGGCGGCTCCTATGCTGGCAGAAGTCTTGGGCGGTGATGTGTTTCTCGGATTTATTGCTGCCGTTTCTTTTGCCACAATTTTAGCTGTAGTAGCTGGTCTAACCTTGTCAGGAGCGGCAGCTCTCTCCCATGACCTATGGGTGAATGTGGTCCGTCATGGTCATGCGGATGAGACGGAGCAATTTAAAGTAGCGCGGGGGGCTACACTGCTCTTGGGGGTGTTGGCGATCGTCTTAGGAATCATCTTTAAAGGACAGAATGTGGCATATATGGTGGGCTTAGCGTTTGCGATCGCGGCAAGTGCTAATTTCCCAGCCCTACTACTCGCTATGTTGTGGCGGCGGTTCACGACGATGGGTGCAGTGAGTAGCATGGTCGTTGGGACGCTATCCTCATTGCTGTTAATCTACTTGTCACCTACGATTCAGGTCACCATTCTCAAACAGGCTTCCGCACCCTTCCCCTTAAAAAATCCTGGTCTAGTGTCGATTCCGTTGGCGTTTGCTGTCGGCATTATTGTTTCTTTGCTGAGCCAGGAGGACACTGCTGCCACTAAATTTGATCAGGCTGAACACCGAATTCACATGGGAGAGCTACTGGAATAGCTTTTCAAGATGCTTCTCTGATGTCTAAATAACAATCAAGACTGACATTGCCACACAGCCGATCAAGATCCCGCTTGGTCGGCTTGTTTATGTCTGAATACACATTGCTTTATTGACCCACGTAGCTTGTGGGCTGCCGTTGCAGCAGGATTAACCAGTGAAATTTTTGCTGCCTTAATCTCGTCTTTGCATAATCCTCGATCGCTCACCGTGTAACTGCTTAGATAGGAATTTTTTCGAGTCGCCCCAAACGATTGATAGTGCGGCAAAGAAATCGCTGACAACCAACATCTACGAACGGAGAGAATACGATGGCGGTAATTAACGGTACTAACAACGACGAAACCCTGATCGGTGGTGCTGCTGATGACACGATCGATGGTAATGGTGGGAATGATACCGCTCTGATGGGGAGCGGAGATGATGTGTTCGTCTGGGACCCTGGCGATGGCAGCGATATTGTGGAAGGCGAGAGCGGTCAAGATACACTACGGTTTAATGGTGCTAATGCCAGTGAAACATTTGAGATGTCTGCCAATGACGATCGCCTGCACTTCTTCCGTAACGTTGGCAATATCGTCATGGATACAGACAGTGTGGAGCAGGTTGATCTAAATGCGCTGGGTGGCACGGATACGATTACGGTGAATGACTTGGCTGGGACTGATGTCAAGTTGGTCAACATTAATCTGGCAGGAGTGCTCAACTCTCCCACTCCTGATGGTGTGGCAGATACTACGATCGTGAATGGTCGCAGTAGCCAGGATACGATCGAGATTTCTGGCTCAGCTGCTGGTGTTGTCGTAGATGGAGGCGCGGCTAAAATTACCATCACCAATGCTGATGTCGCTCTTGATCAATTAATTATCAATGCGAGTGGTGGTAATGATGTTTTAGATGCTACTAATTTAGCGGCAAATTCGATTCAACTGACGTTAGATGGAGGGTTTGGTAACGATAAAATTGATGGCAGTCAGGGGATTGATACCTTAATTGGTGGTGAAGGTAACGACACGATCGAAGGTGAGCAGGGCAATGACATTGCTTTCCTGGGTCGAGGAGATGATGTATTTGGTTGGGATCCTGGCGATGGTAGTGATGTCGTAGAAGGGGATGCGGGTCACGACACCCTTGAGTTTGATGGTTCTGATGGGAATGAATTCATGAGCCTGTCCCCCAATGGCGATCGGCTACGCTTCTTCCGTGACCTTGGCAACATCGAAATGGATTTGAATAGCATTGAACGAGTTGAGGTTGATGCTAAAGGTGGTGATGATTTTATTACTGCCAATTTAGCGACTGGTGCGGCTCCTGCAACCGTGGAATTTGTGGTGGATGGGGGAGATGGCAACGACACGATTTTGGGAGGGAATGGTAACGACACCCTTAAAGGAGGGGCTGGAAATGATGTGATTGATGGCAACCGGGGAGATGACATTGCTGATCTGGGTAGTGGCGATGATGTCTTCATTTGGGATCCTGGTGATGGCAGCGATATCGTTGAAGGTGGTAGTGGTAATGATACGCTACAGTTCAATGGTGCTAATGCTAATGAAGTGTTTGATCTATCCGCCAATGGTGAGCAATTGCGGTTCTTCCGGAATGTTGGCAATATCGTGATTGACACAGATAACGTTGAGCAAGTGATCCTGAATGCGCTGGGTGGTGCGGATACGATCACGATCAACGAGCTCCAAGATACGGATGTGCAAGCCGTCAAAATTAATCTGGCTGGCACGATCGATGGCATAACAGGTGATGGTGCAAGTGATACCGTGATTGTGAATGGTCAGAATCAAAGAGATACAATTCAGATTTCCAATCTGAACGGTGACATCATAGTTGATGGATTAGCTGTCCAAGTGACGATCGCCCAATCCGAAGGCACTAATGATCAATTAGTGATTAATGGCAATGGTGGCAATGACACTCTAGATGCCTCGAACCTGGCAAGTGATTTGACTAAACTGACCTTGGATGGTGGTTTTGGTCATGACAACATTAAAGGTAGCCAGGGCATCGATACGCTAATCGGGGGTGACGGTAACGACACGATCGATGGCAATGGTGGTAATGATACCGCCTTTATGGGCAGTGGTGATGATCTGTTTATCTGGGATCCCGGAGATGGCAGTGATGTTGTTGAAGGGGACGCGGGTAAAGACACACTGCGCTTTAATGGCTCCAATGGCAATGAAGTGATGAGTCTTGCTGCGAATGGGCAACGCCTACAATTCCTGCGCAATATTGGCAACATTGTTATGGATTTGAATAGTGTTGAGCGAATTGAAGTCGATGCCAAAGGTGGTGATGACCTGATTACGGCTACGGCTGGAAATCTGGCGGCTGTCGAATTTGTTGTCGATGGTGGTGCAGGTAACGATACCATCCGTGGTGCAGAAGGGAATGACACTCTGTCTGGGGGGGATGGTAATGACATCATCAATGGTGGAGCGGGTAGTGATAGTCTCTCGGGTGGTGATGGTGACGATGTGATTGATGGGGATCAAGGTAACGACATTGCCTTTTTAGGGAATGGCAATGACCTGTTTATCTGGGATCCCGGTGATGGTAGCGATACGATCGAGGGCGGTAGTGGCAACGACACCATGCAATTTAATGGTGCGAATGTGAGTGAAGTGTTTGAACTATCGGCTAACGGTGATCGCCTACACTTTTTCCGGAATGTTGGCAACATTACAATGGACACCAATAGCGTAGAACAGGTGGACATCAATGCTCTAGGAGGTGCTGATTCGATTACCATTAATGATCTGAAATCTACCGATGTCGATCGGGTAAATGTCAACTTAGCTGCTGCACTGAACTCCAATGTTGGTGATGGTCAAGTTGATACTGTAACTCTGAATGGTAGTACTGGCAGAGATAATGTGGATATCTCCAGTACAGTGAATGGTGTGGTGATAGAAGGACTGGCGGCTAAAGTGACGATCGCCAATGCTGAAGCGGCTGATCAGTTAGTGCTGAATAGTGGTGATGGCAATGACAATTTGGATGCCTCTCACCTCGCTACGAATACCTTGCAACTGACCCTGAATGGTGGTGCTGGGAGTGATACTTTACAGGGTAGTCAGGGAAATGATCGACTGAATGGGGATGCGGGTAATGATCTGCTAGTGGGAGGAGCTGGCAATGATACTTTAACCGGAGGAGCAGGGCTGGATTTCTTTGGGTTCAACACGCCGAATCAGGGAACAGATGTCATTACCGACTTTGCCGCTAATGATTTCATTCTGATCTCTCGGGTCGGCTTCCAAGGTGGATTAGGTGTTGGGATCCTGTCAGCTAGCCAGTTCCGGCTTGGCTCTGTGGCAGGGGATGCCAACGATCGCTTTATTTACAATAATCAAACCGGTGACTTGTTCTTTGACGTAGATGGGTCTGGAAGTGCGAACCAAATTCATCTGGCAACACTGACTGGAGCACCCACGCTGACCCATGCGGATATTGTGATCATCTAACGCGATCGCAGTCATTCACTGTACTGCTTGCCTCACACCCTCCTTGCTGTCTCGGTCAGGAGGGTTAATTTTGCCAATTTCACCCGATCAGATCGCCTAGTGGAAGGAGTTAATGTCTGCATGTTAACTGATATAAAGCCATATGTTTAGTAAGAATAAAAAATCTCACCAACAAGCCGCATGAATATTGATCGCGCATTACCAATGATGCCACTGCAAACAACCCGCTTAATGCTGCGACCTTATCAGCAGGATGATGTTGATTGTTTACTACCCATACTTTCTGACCCAACCACGATGGAGTTTTGGTCGCAACCTTTGACCCGTGAGCAGGTAGTGAAGTGGATTAGTCATAGTTTGCAAAGTTATGATCAATATGGATTTGGTCGTTATGCTGTAACGTTGGAAAACAGTGATGAATTAATTGGCGATGTTGGGCTACTGGCTACTACTATTGTTGATGAACCTGTGATTGATTTAGGTTATATTATTCATCATCCTTATTGGGCAAAAGGGTATGCGATCGAAGCGGCAACTGCCGTGCGGGATTATGCCTTTTCCACCTTGGAATTACCTACATTGCATGTGAACATGCCCTGGAACCATCGTGGCTCTCAACGGGTGGCAGAGCGATTAGGAATGACGTTGATCAAACAGTTTGACAATCCTCGTAACCGCTATATTCGCACGTTATTGTATCGGCTCGATCGTACCTAATGCTTAACTCGTCGTAGTAAGCCGTATAACCGTGCCAAATTAACCCCCAAGGTTTTATAACCCACTTGATCAAATAACACTACCACTTTATCGGCTTCATGCCGCATCACAACTCCTTCTCCCCAGCTTTTGTGTTTCACCCGAGTATTCACTGGAAACGGATGATTGTCTTCCGGTGGTGGTTCTGCGGTCACTCCGGCTTTGCAGTTATCACAGTTATCGCAGGGGACCTCTAGGGCTTCTCCAAAGTAATTGAGGAGATATTTCCGCCGACAATCCCGAACTTCGGCATACCCACGCATCATTTCCAAGCGCGATCGCTCCCATTGTTGGCGGCGTTCCTGAGCTTGCACGGCAGCTTCTGCGGCCTCCCCCATATTTTTAGTTAAGGGACTAATGGTGACTTCTCCGGTTGGCAAGGTGTCTACAGCCCCAATTTCGGCTAAGCGGCTGAGAGCCGTTCTCAGTTTAGTTTGTGATAAATCAACTTGCTCTTTGAGGGCTTGAGGCGCAATGGGTTCAGTCTGCTGTTGTAACACTTCAGCGACCTCTTCTACCTGCTCTGATTCTAGTTGTCCGCTACTGGCAAAAAATCGGCGCAGATTTAAATCATCCGAATGGTAAAACAGAATTGCTTTGGCAGGATCTCCATCCCGTCCCGATCGCCCAATTTCTTGATAGTAGGAATCGATCGAGTCGCTAATATCAGCATGAAACACAAACCGCACGTTGGGTTTATCCACCCCCATACCGAAGGCAGTGGTTGCCACTAACACCTCAATTTCATCCTGCATAAAGGCGGCTTCAATCTGTTGTCGCTCAGTGGCTTTTATCCCGGCGTGATAAAAGCGGGCAGTAATTCCTCGCTCCTGTAATTGTTCAGCAATTTCTTCAGTCCGCTTCCGGGTCGCCGCATAGACAATTCCTGGTTTCTCCGCCTGCACAACGCGATCGCATAAGATCTGTTGTTTCTCGGCTTCATCCCCAACCCGTTCTACAGCTAACCAGATGTTTGGACGATCGAAGCCTTCCACAATCACAGCAGCATTTTGCATGCCTAGGCGCTCTACAATTTCTTCCCGCACCGGAGGGGCTGCTGTTGCCGTTAACGCTAAGACTCTGGGATGGTCTAAGGCTTCCACGATCGCTCCTAGCCGTAAATAGTCTGGGCGAAAGTCATGTCCCCAGGCACTAATACAGTGGGCTTCATCGACAACAAATAAAGCCGGTTTTGCTGCTTGTAAGGTTTCCAGGGTTTCCGGATTGTTAAATTGTTCTGGAGCTAAAAACAGGAATTCTAGCTCGCCCTCCTGCAAAGTTTCAAAGGCTTCCTGGCGATCGGCGTCACAGATCGCAGAATTCACTACAGCTGCCTGACCTAGCTCTTGAGCCGTGATGGCTTGAGCTTGATCCCGTTGTAAGGCAAGTAATGGCGAGACGACGACCGTTGCTCCTGGCATTAACAACGTCGCCAATTGATAAATGGCAGACTTGCCGGAACCGGTCGGCATCACAACTAGGACATCATGCCCATCTAGTACCGCTTGAATCGCTTGTTCTTGCCCAGGATGCAAGCGATCGTACCCAAAGCGTTCCTGTGCCAGTTGATGTAACGATCGCTGGCGAGATTTTGATTGCTTGCCCATCGGACTTCCTTGCCGCTAATGCTCTCACGATAATGAAGCGGCAGCTAAACAAAATCCGCAGAACGGGAGATCAGTCGATGGCCGTTGGTTATATTTCTGGTCTGATCGTGGTGATGCGGCAATTTGAATTGAGCTTTTTACTGAACCTGCTGTCTTGTGGAGCAACTATTTGATTCCCTGCTTTTCTGCATAGACAGGAGTTGGTGCTGGGGCAGAGAGAGGCTGAGCTTTGGATTTGACTAGTCGATACAGAAACGCGGCGATCAGGCTCACCACGACCATTTCCCCACCATCCTCTAAAATCGTGAATGTTCGTTGCAGCCAGAGCGGCGAGGCGATCGCGCTGACTGCCATGTGTGCCATATCCACAACGGCACCAAACACCGCCAGCAATAGTAACAATACAAATAAGTGGATAGAAGTCCGGCGGTTGGCTTGATGTCGCTCAGTTCGGTAAGACCATACCAGTGACAGGAGGAAAATGATGCCAACACTAGCGAATATGAGGATTTCTCCAAGATCCTGTCCGCGCAGGCTCCCGATCATCGGGAGTTGCCACGTTCTGTCTAACACACCTCCCCATCGTTCATGGAGTTCTAAAGCGTCATCGAGCAGAATATACAGAAAAATACCTGTCCAGGTGAGAAAAATCTGCGATCGTTGGCGAATAGCTAAAAGCCCTAGACCGAGGACAATCAGCAATAACTTGGCATATTGAAATTGTTCGGCGTACCCACCATCTTGAGTAATCAGAAATTGGGGTTGATTCGGAACTAGGTTGGTGATTCTAGCGGCGATGTGTAGCAGGATAAATCCTAGATCAAGGGCTAGAAGTGGTACAAGAAAACTGATCGATACTTTACTAATCAGTTGATGAATTGGCTGATGCATTTCTTGACCCTAATAATATTTACGGATAGCAAAGCTAAGCCACCCATGGCTTGATGGCTGATAGATACCCCTAAGTTCAATCAAAGGTGAAAAATCTCAGGTCCAAAGATGTTTGGTATGACCTACGTACGTAACTACCAGAAATTTTCTTTCGCGCTGAGATCTGTCTTTATCTGGTTTTAATGTTTACTTTACATAGAACAATCTGACTTTAGGTAGATTTAACCTTGACTTAACCGAATCTTTTTAAACGCCGAGGCAGTTTAACAGCTGCACCGGTCTACGACGCTTCAATCAGTCAGTCTAATCGCTAGACTAAGGTTGCCTCTGTAAAGAAGTTCATCTGTTCTCCTGCGAGTCGTCTCTGTTACCAAACCCGGAGATTAGATAAAAGGCTACCAACTGAGCCAAGGCTTTCCTTTACAATAGGTTGGACTTTTTTAGCCCTTGACCTTCTGACAGCTACCACCATGCCGCGTCGCACAGACCTCCACAAAATTTTGTTAATTGGCTCTGGTCCCATTGTGATTGGCCAAGCCTGCGAGTTTGACTATTCAGGCACCCAGGCGTGTAAAGCGCTACGGGATGAGGGGTACGAAGTGATTCTGGTCAACTCGAATCCTGCTACGATCATGACTGATCCGGAAACCGCCGATCGCACGTATATCGAGCCACTAACGCCGGACATTGTTGAGAAGATTATTGAAAAAGAACGTCCTGATGCGTTGCTGCCAACGATGGGAGGACAAACTGCCCTCAACTTGGCGGTGGCGCTAGCCAAAAATGGCACTTTGGACAAATACAATGTGGAACTGATTGGGGCAAAACTGCCCGCGATCGAGATGGCCGAGGATCGCAAGCTGTTTAAAGAAGCGATGGAACGGATTGGAGTGCCCGTTTGTCCATCTGGCTTGGCGCATACATTAGAGGAAGCCCGGACGATTGGGCATCAGATCGGCAGCTATCCCTTGATTATTCGTCCTGCCTTTACCATGGGTGGCACCGGGGGTGGGATTGCCTACAACCAGGAGGAATTTGAGGAGATTTCGCAGTCGGGTTTGGATGCCAGTCCGGTTTCCCAGATTTTGATTGAGAAGTCGCTGTTGGGCTGGAAGGAATATGAATTGGAGGTGATGCGGGATCTAGCGGATAACGTCGTGATTATCTGCTCGATCGAAAACCTCGATCCGATGGGCATCCACACGGGCGACTCAATTACTGTGGCTCCGGCTCAAACCTTGACTGATAAGGAATATCAACGGCTCCGCGACTATTCCATCGCTATCATCCGCGAGATTGGGGTGGAAACGGGTGGCTCCAATATTCAGTTCTCGGTCAATCCCGATACGGGGGAAGTGATCGTGATTGAAATGAATCCTCGCGTTTCCCGTAGTTCAGCTCTAGCTTCCAAAGCGACTGGCTTCCCGATCGCGAAGATGGCAGCAAAACTAGCGGTTGGCTACAGCCTGGATGAAATTCCCAACGACATTACCAAAAAGACTCCAGCTAGCTTTGAACCGACGATCGACTACGTGGTTACTAAGATTCCTCGGTTTGCCTTTGAGAAATTCCCTGGTGCCCAGCCGGTGCTAACCACTCAGATGAAATCGGTCGGGGAAGCGATGGCGATCGGGCGGACTTTCCAAGAGTCCTTCCAGAAAGCCCTGCGATCGCTAGAAACGGGACGGGCAGGTTGGGGCTGTGACAAGTCGGAAAAACTGCCGAGCCTGGAACAAATTCGCGCCGGACTCCGGACTCCCAATCCCGATCGCATTTTCACAGTGCGTCATGCCATGCAGATGGGTATGTCCGTTGAAGAGATCTACGAACTAACCGCGATCGATCCCTGGTTTCTCGATAAGTTGCAAGAACTGCTGGAAACTGAGAAGTTCCTGAAGCGGACGCCGCTGACTAGTCTGACCAAAGACCAGCTGTATGGGATTAAGCGGCAGGGCTTCAGCGATCGACAGATTGCCTTTGCCACTAAAACCCCGGAAGACGAGGTCCGAAGTTACCGCAAATCTTTAGGGGTGATTCCGGTATATAAGACGGTAGACACCTGTGCGGCTGAGTTTGAGGCGTTAACGCCTTATTATTACTCCACGTATGAGGAGGAAACCGAAGTTCTACCTTCGACCAAGCGTAAGGTGATGATCTTGGGGGGTGGTCCCAACCGGATCGGGCAGGGGATTGAGTTTGACTATTGCTGTTGTCATGCGTCCTTCTCTCTGCGTGAAGATGACTTTGAGACGATCATGGTGAACTCTAACCCTGAAACCGTCTCCACCGACTACGACACCAGCGATCGCCTCTACTTCGAGCCATTAACGAAAGAAGATGTCCTGAACATTATTGAGGCGGAAAATCCGGAGGGGGTGATTATTCAGTTCGGGGGTCAAACGCCGCTGAAGCTGGCTGTACCGTTACAGAAGTATCTGGAAGGTAATGCCGAAAGTCACGTCAATACGAAGATTTGGGGCACATCACCCGATTCGATCGATACCGCTGAAGACCGGGAACGGTTCGAGAAGGTGCTGCGGCAGCTCAATATTCGCCAACCGTCTAATGGGATTGCCCGGAGTACTCGTGAGGCGCTGGAAATTGCTCGTCGCATTGGTTATCCAGTGGTGGTGCGTCCCAGCTACGTACTCGGTGGTCGGGCAATGGAAATCGTTTACTCTGACACTGAGTTAGAACACTACATGACCTATGCCGTCCAGGTGGAACCCGATCACCCGATTCTGGTCGATCAATATCTGGAAAACGCGATCGAAGTGGATGTCGATGCGATCGCGGATGCTACGGGTCATGTGGTCATCGGTGGCATTATGGAACACATTGAGCAAGCGGGGATTCACTCCGGTGACTCGGCCTGTTCTTTACCCAGCGTGTCTCTCAATGCGGCTGTCCTGGAGCAAATTCGCCACTGGACGATCGATCTGGCGAAAGCCTTAAAGGTAGTAGGACTGATGAACATTCAGTTTGCCGTTCAGGGTAATCAGGTGTTCATTCTGGAAGCGAACCCGCGGGCTTCCCGGACGGTTCCCTTTGTGTCGAAGGCGATCGGCATTCCTTTAGCCAAAATGGCAGCGCGGATTATGTCTGGTCAAACCCTCAAGCAACTGAACTACACCCAGGAAGTGATTCCTCAGCATATTGCGGTCAAAGAAGCTGTTTTACCGTTTGAGAAATTCGCTGGCACTGACCCTATCCTCGGGCCAGAAATGCGCTCAACTGGGGAGGTGATGGGGATTGATGATAACTTTGGGACGGCTTACGCTAAGGCAGAACTGGCGGCTAGTCAACGGCTCCCACTAAAAGGGACTGTGTTTGTTTCCATGAGCGATCGGGATAAAGCGATGGTTGTCCCGATCGTGCAGGATTTCATCGATCTGGGCTTCAAAATTATTGCGACCGTGGGCACTCGCAAAACTTTAATGGAGCATGGTTTAGATGTGGATCTAATCCTGAAGCTGCATGAGGGTCGTCCCCATGTGTTGGATTCGATTAAGAACGAACAAATTCACTTAATCATCAATACTCCCTCTGGGGAAGAAGCCCGTGCCGATGGTCGCCTGATCCGCCGCACTGCCTTAATGTATAAAATCCCGATCGTCACGACGATCGCTGGAGCGAAAGCAACGGCGGCGGCAATTCAGACTCTGCAAGCCCAAGCCCTAACGGTCAAGTCGTTGCAAGAGTATCTCAAGCTGTAAGTGCGTTAATTCAACTTTAGTAGAGGCTAGTGATCTAAAATTTCTAGCCTCTATTGGTCTATTCCAAATATGCTTCAGTCAGCTTGTGCCCAAAGAACTGAGCGATGTCATATTCAATATTTTCTAAAAGAATCGAAAAATTAGTTCGGTCATAATCCCCTTCAAAAAAGGTTTCCAGCATTAAACTGTTCTCTTCATCCACATAGGCTTTCATAAACACAAATTCGGTATTTAGTTCATTGAGATATTCCAATAGATGCAACCTTTTAACAGTTGGATCACAGTTATACACAGTGGCTACTGACACTCCCCGACTGGCAAAGTCTGTAACGATCAAGTTCGGTTTCCGGGGGTGACGACAGAGAATGACTCCTTCACGCTCTTCAACTGAATAACCATTGAACTCTAAATGATTCCGATACAGGGCTAAAGGATGGGCGACAGCTTCGCTAATGTTAATGTCTTGCATGGATTCCAATCCTTACGGGGGTAATGGCAAAGATCTAGTATCTTTAGAGTTCCCTACCCCCAAGCATGATTCACTACGGTTAAACTCAGCCTCGCTTGAACTAGACATCGGGTTGGCAGATTTCCTCACTAGGTCTGGCTGTTACCTACTAGAAGCCGTTACATACAACCCATCATCGGATAGATGCGAAGCACTGGGTATAGAGTTTAAGGTGATGAAAATTTATCTGTCGAGCCCGATTGCCCGTCCCTAAATTAGGGATGAAAGATTAAACTCTCAAAAAGATTAATATTCTTTACAGTCCTTATCTAGCAAGCCTTGTGGATACATCGCCCCAAAGCTGCGGAATTTTATTAGATTTTGTTGCCCAAGATGCATTCAAGAAATGCGATTATGGGTACTCTCTATATAACAAGGACGGCAGTTTTGGACTTGTAACCCCGGTGACTTTCTTAAAAATTAATGATCTTAGGCAAGAGCCTTCCTCATAAATGTTACATTTGTTAATATAGAGTGACGACCCTTAAGGATGATTTGTTATGATGCAAGAAATTTTTCTCCTAACCAGTATTATTCTTGAACTTGCTGCGATCGCCCTCCTGATCGACCAATGGCAGCGGCGGCAGGCAGAGCAGCCTTCTACAGTGGCTATTCCCGTTAAAGTTCGTGACGACATTTAGGTTTTTCTAGCTCGATTTCATACAGTTCCTGAAAACAAGCTGTACCCTACAGTCTTGTCCCTCGTTATTGCTACTCACACTTTGCTCTTAGCTTACTCTCTTCATCCTCAGGCAACGCCATGAAGACCTCTCAAACCACCACTGACTTAGTGCGTACTTACCTGCGAGAAATCGGTCGGGTTCCCTTATTGACCCACGAGCAGGAAATTCTCTATGGCAAGCAGGTGCAACGCCTATCGACTGTTTATGAAGCCCAGGAATCGCTGGTAGAAACATTAGGGCGAATTCCCACCACCCAGGAGTGGACCAAACAGGTGAATCTGTCTGAACCCGAGTTGCAGCAAGTTATTGCCGAAGGTGAATTCGCGAAGCGCAAGATGGTTGAGGCCAATTTGCGGCTGGTGGTTTCGGTAGCGAAGAAGTACACAAAACGCAATGTTGACCTGTTGGATTTAATCCAAGAAGGCACGATCGGGATGCAACGGGGGGTAGAGAAATTTGATCCCACCAAGGGCTATCGCTTCTCTACCTATGCTTACTGGTGGATTCGGCAAGCCATTACTCGCGCGATCGCGGAAAAAGGTCGGACCATTCGTCTACCAATCCACATCACCGAAAAACTGAACAAGATCAAGAAAGCCCAGCGGAAACTCTCGCAGAAATTGGGTCGAGCGGCTACGGCTGTCGAACTGGCGCAAGAACTCGAACTCACTCCCCGGCAGGTCCGCGACTATCTAGAGCGGGCCCGCCAACCCCTGTCGCTGGATTTGCGAGTGGGGGATAACCAGGACACGGAATTGGGTGAACTGCTGGAAGACACCGGAGCCTCTCCTGAAGAGTTCGCTACCCAATCCTCCTTACGCGCCGATCTGGAAAAGCTGATGGCAGACCTGACTCCCCAGCAGCGACAAGTGTTAGAACTGCGGTTTGGTCTGGAAGATGGGCAAGCCCTGACTCTAGCGAAAATCGGCGATCGCTTGAACATCAGCCGCGAACGAGTCCGCCAAATCGAACGGGAAGCCCTCACCAAGCTCCGCAAGCGCAAAGCCTCGATCGGCGAATACCTCGCCAGCTAACTTGTTCCTGCCTCATCTTCCCTATTGCCCTCTTCTTCCCAACCTCCTCCTGGCATGAGTGAGATAATCCCACCCTACCGAGTTCGGTTCTACTCACTGCCAACCGCAAACTGGATTGATACAGTGTGTTTATAGACATTGCAACCGTTTGATCGAGGTTCTCATCGTGAACAACTTATCGAACCACTTACCAGAATTCCTTGAGGGCGGAGCTGAGTCGGGTAACTCTTTACTACATTACGTGCAGTCGATGAGTCCCGAAACGGTTGCCCAGCTCTCGAAACCTGTGTCACCTGAAGTGTTCCACATGATGGAACGGAACATCATTGGCTTACTGGGTGGACTCCCTCCCGAAAACTTCCAGGTTGAAATTACGACCTCTCGTGAAGATCTCGGTCGGCTCCTCGCCTCTGCCATGATGAGCGGCTACTTCCTGCGTAATGCCGAACAACGGCTGGCGATCGAAAAATCTCTAGTGACCACCGAGGCTGAATCGCAATCATAAGGGTAAACCGCTGTTTACCCGCCCACATATCAACAATTGAACGAATCATTAGTGTTGCTGGGTGTTGGAAAATCTGATCATGGGTTGGCAGCTTGGGTCAGATTTCGACTAGGATGATTCCTTCCTTAACATATCTGCGTGTGTGCCGATGGAATCCCTTTCAGCCCCCAACACTCAAACTCGTGCTTTAAACCCGCTCGCTCCTGTAGAGACTTCTGTAAACCCGGCAGACCATCCATGCGGTTTGTCGGGTTTTGTTGTGGCGGACTTACGGCGATCGTTGTTGCACTGGTACAGCCAACAAGGACGAAATCTCCCTTGGCGACAAACTCGTGATCCGTATGCCATCTGGGTTTCCGAGATTATGCTGCAACAAACCCAGGTGAAAACTGTGATTCCCTACTATCAGCGTTGGCTAGCGGCATTTCCCACGGTGCAGGATTTAGCCAACGCCGAGCAACAGCAAGTTTTGAAACTCTGGCAAGGATTGGGCTATTACGCCCGTGCCCGGAATCTGCATCGCGCGGCTCAGGAAATTGTGCAAACCCATGCGGGTAAGTTTCCGACCGAATTAGCGGTGGTGCTGAAATTGCCAGGAATTGGACGGACGACCGCAGGCGGCATTTTAAGTGCGGCATTTAACCAACCTGTCGCCATCTTAGATGGTAATGTGAAACGGGTACTGGCAAGGATTATAGCCCTGACTGTACCCCCTAATCGGGCGATCGCACCGCTCTGGCAGTTATCGGAAAGCCTGCTCGATCCAGAGCACCCACGTGACTTCAACCAAGCCTTAATGGATTTGGGCGCCACAGTCTGTACTCCCCGTCAGCCCAATTGTGATCTCTGTCCTTGGCGATCGTCCTGTCAAGCCTACAATCAAGGTATTCAATCGCAGTTACCTATGTCTGAAACTCGTAGCCCTCTCCCGCATAAAGTGATTGGTGTCGCTGTCATCTGGAATCATCACGGTCAAGTGTTAATCGATCGGCGTCGGCAAGAAGGGTTATTGGGCGGACTATGGGAATTTCCGGGTGGCAAAGTGGAACCGGGAGAAACGATCGTCGCCTGTATTCGCCGCGAGATTCAGGAAGAACTGGGAATTGACATTGCCGTGGGTGAGCCACTGATCACGATCGACCATACCTACAGTCATTTCCGCGTCACGCTGAATGTGCATCATTGTCAGCATTTGAGTGGAGAACCCCAACCCTTGGAATGTGATGAAGTCCGCTGGGTATCGCTAAGTGAGCTAGATCAGTATCCTTTCCCCAAAGCGAACGTCCAAATTATTCAGGCGTTGCAGGAATTGGGGCAGGATCAGCAAGAGATGGGCAAAATGACGGAAATGGGTAGAACAGGTAGTTAAACGGTTTTCAGCTCGATCTAGTTAGGCGCAAGATTGAGCCAAGGGCAATTTTTGGGTATGGGCGCACGATCGTGTGCCTCCTAGCGTTTATTCATTGGGGTGAACTATGGCACATGAGCCTAAGGGTGCAAAGTCCAAGCATATTGTTTTAACCTCCCATCCAGCGCGGTTTGGACCGAAACCGATCCCCATTCAGTGGGGGACTGCCGATCCAGTCGAACGTGGTCCGGTAATTGGCACCCTGACGAAATCGGCGCACCGAAATGTGATTGGTTCGCACTCGGGGGCGTATGGGGTGTATCGGGCTTTGGCGGTTGCCAGTGGTCAGTTACAGTCCGACCATCGTCCTGACCTGACCAACACCTCGCCTGCCGAACATATTGGACCCCATCCCTCCTGGTCTGACCCCGACAAAATTGTGTCCTTAGATCCGTTTGGCGCGATCGTGGGGGAAGTCTATCCCTCGTTCTTTCAGGACGGGTACGATATTCGCCCCACGATCGCGATTACCAAAGCCCACATCAACATGCCAGAACTGCTAGAAGCCATTACGAAAGGACGGTTGCAAGTGGATGGCAGCATTATGAAACCCGGTGGCGATCTGGTGGTGACGAAAGCGGCGATCGAACCTGTCTGGTATCTGCCCGGAATGGCGAAGCGCCTGAAGGTGAGTGAATCAGACTTACGCCATGTCTTATTTGAGCAAACGGGAGGGATGTTTCCCGAACTGGTGACTCGTCCTGATCTGCATGTATTTCTCCCCCCGATCGGCGGCATGACCGTTTACATTGTGGGTGATTTGGCGGCAATTACCGACCCCGATCGTCCCTTAGCGGTTCGTGTTCACGATGAATGTAACGGCTCGGATGTGTTTGGCTCTGACATCTGTACCTGTCGTCCTTACCTGGCACATGGGATTGAAGCCTGCGTGCAAACGGCTCAAGAAGGCGGCGCGGGCGTAATCGTCTACCTGCGGAAAGAAGGACGGGCGTTAGGCGAAGTGACGAAATTCCTGGTTTACAATGCCCGCAAACGGCAGGAAGGGGGCGATCGCGCCGATGCCTACTTTGCCCGTACCGAGTGTGTGGCTGGCGTGCAGGACATGCGGTTTCAGGAATTTATGCCCGATGTGCTGCACTGGTTGGGCATTACCCGCATTGATCGCCTGGTGTCGATGAGCAACATGAAGTACAACGCGATCGTCCAGTCCGGGATTGAGGTGGTAGAACGAGTGCCGATTCCCGCCGACCTGATTCCCGCCGATGCCAAAGTTGAAATTGAAGCCAAGAAAGCGGCTGGTTACTACACAGATGGGGATATTCCCGACCAAATTGCCTTAGCCGAAACCAAAGGTCGAAGCCTCATCGAATAGGAGTTATTATCTAAGTGCTGAAAGTCCTCGGTAAGGATGTTGCTGAAAACTCTGCGTCAGCAAAAAAATCTAATGGAATTAGACATTAAAGCTTTCTGTAGAATAATCCAAACTTGGCTCAAGTTGAATAACCTGGAACCGTCAAAAACTAAGGAGCAAAAGATTAAGATGTTTTTGGATAAGGAGTTGGTTGGTCAGCAGAAGGATGTAGAGCTATTTAACAACATTGGGCGTTTAGATGATCTTGAAGGTCGTCTGACAGTTTGGCTTACTATTAATCAAACTCCGCGTGTTCATTGGGAATTTGAGACAGCTAGAGGGGAATATGATTTTAACTCTCCCTCCTTCGACTCACCCCAAAGGCTAGCATCTTGGGATGGTTCAGATCCTCAGCTTGTAGTTGGCAAGCCAACGCTTACATTTCGAGGAGGGCAAAGGCGACAAAGCAGAGGTTATGCAGAGCAAGCTTTATATGGGGATATAAATGCAGGTGCTCACTATTTTGATTTCTACCTACCAAATACAGATTTTTTGAGAGAGGCTACAGGTGGTGATCTTGCAGCTATCACCAAAGCACTAAAATGTGAATCTTTTGTAGTAGAAATCAGTAACGATTGGAGTATTGAATTTTCTACGAAACAAGAAGCTTTAGATTGGCTGAAACCCGAAGCTCAGAATAGAGGTTCAATGATTACATTGAAAGTCTGTCTCTTTCAAAACAAACAATCTTCTACAAAAATTCAAGATTTATTAAGTATCTCTCTATCTGATGCTAGCAAAACTCTCTCAGATCTATGTTTGATGCTCTCGTATATAAATGGTGGATATGTCAAGTCAGTCTATGCAATTGCAAAGAAGTTAGTGGGCATGGAAACAGATCGAGTGATTATTGAAGATGTAGCATCATTAGCTGAAGCACCTTTAATCGTTCCACAAGAAGAATTAGGTCAAGGTTGCATTAGATATTTTGGCATGAAGGATGTGTTGGATTTTGTTAAATGTTTTCCAACTTTTCAACGAATGCTGCAAGCTCCTCATTGGAAAGAAAAATGGATTGTTCTTTTAGAGTGGTACTTTCAGGCAATCCTAAGACCATCTGGACGGAGAAGAAATGTTTTGCTACCTGTTGTAGCCAATGCCTTGGGAACGTTACTAGAAAACCTTGCTCGAATAATTTTGGTGGAAGAAGGAGCTTTTAGTAATAATCAATTCAAGCAACTTTCTTTAAAGGAGCGCATTAACGAACTTCTTTCTCGTTTAGGGATAGCAGGTGACAATTCAGTAGTAGATGACTTTGTGGCTATCCGTAACAATTCTACCCATGCTAAATCAACTGCACTCTCATTAACTGACATGCAACAGTGGGAAGTAGTGCAGAAGGCAGTTCAGTGGGTGGATGAAGTAATTTTATGGAGACTAGGGTATGGAGGACAGTATCGGGAGAGGAGTTTAACGTCAATTAATGCTATTCAACCGCGTTACGATCTTTCAAAACGTGATCCAAGCTGGTGATTCCAAGTAGTAGAACACTTTTGTAGTGGGTGCTTAGAGCCAATGGTGCTGAGTTTAAGCTTATTTGTCAACACTGATTTGAAACCTTCTACTGATTTTTCTACCCCTATCTCCCCACCTCTATTTTCCCAATGCCCGATCCCACGATCGCCTACCTCCGCTCTCCCCAAGCGATCCGAGAGCGTTGTGGTCAATTGTTTGACTTAGCCTGTGCTGATCAACTGCGGTACTTTCGCTGCGACTTAGATCGCTTGCCTGCCGTCGCCGACTATGTGCTTCAGGTGACTCGCCAGCACTATTCTGATCTGAACGTTCCCTTCCATAGCCGTTGGCGACATTTTGAAGTCGGGAGCCTGCCTCGCCTCACTGTACTGGAAGCCCAATTAGCGGCACTGTCCCCGATCGCCAAAGCCAAAGCCAAGTTTGATTTAGCGATCGTCAGTGTGTTGCTGGATGCGGGCGCAGGCGATCAATGGCAATATCGAGAATCGGAGACGGGGGAAGTATTCCGGCGATCGGAAGGATTAGCCGTTGCCAGTTTCCAGATGTTTCAGCAAGGGCTGTTTTCCAGTGATGCCAATCAGCCGTTACAAGTAGACGCGATCGCCCTGCAACAAATCACGGAAGCTACCCTCAGCCAGGGGTTTCAAGCGAGTGCCACCAACCCCTTAGTAGGAATCACCGGACGTACTGAACTGCTACAAAAACTGGGACAAACCCTGACCTGCTATCCGCATTTATTTAGTTCCATCACTCCCCGCCCCGGCGATCTCATCGATTACCTGCTCACCCAAACCCAAAATAACGAATTATCCGCCAGCACCGTCCTCGCTGCCATCCTCGAAGGTCTGAGCAACATCTGGCCAGGACGTATCACCTTCGCCGGAATCAACCTCGGTGATGTCTGGCACCACCCCGCCCTATCTCCCACCTCCCCCATCTCCCCTACCTCCCTCATCCCCTTCCACAAATTTTCTCAATGGCTCACCTACTCCCTCCTAGAGCCGCTTCAGGAACTGGGTCTGACGATTACTGGATTAGATCACCTAACCGGATTACCCGAATATCGCAATGGTGGTCTCTGTCTAGATTTGGGATTATTACAGCTTCACGATCGCAGCCTCCTCCAACAAGCTCACCTTCCTGGCTCAGAACTGATCGTGGAATGGCGGGCATTAACGGTAATTTTGCTCGATCTCATTGCCGATACCCTCCGCCAAACCCTGGGGATGACTGCCACTGAACTCCCGCTGGTCAAAGTTCTGCAAGGCGGCACCTGGACTGCCGGACGACAAATTGCCGCTGAACTCAGACCCCCTCACGGCTTGCCCCCAATTCAGATTCAGAGCGACGGCACAGTATTTTGAGGATTACTAGCTGAGCAAAAAAGATGAATTCTTGGTTTAAGAATCAGGTTACGTGGGAACTTTAAAAATAGAAACCATTACTCTTTTCAGAACAAAAAATAATGGTTGTTGCTGCCTGTTCTTAATGAAGAATTCAATTGAGGTGTTCGCAATGGAAACGCTCGTTTTTCTTTGTAATGGGGAGGAATACTACGATAGTCATATAGGTCAAATTCAGAATAAACAACTTCCAGCTTTAATTAAAAATGTGATCGCATCGGGAAGTTATTACAAAACAGAGTGGAGTGCTTGGAATTCAAAGTTTATACAAGTTGGAGATAGAGCTTACCTTACAAGAAGTGGCAACACGGGAAACAATCCTAGTGGTTTTATTGCCGCAGGTCATGTGATAGCAGCACCAGAAAATCGACAGTTGAGACGTTTAGGAGGTGATTATTCAAGCCTAAGTGCTGCATATGTAGATGATTATGATGGACGTTTTTTTGTTTGTATTCAATTAGATTCAGTTGTTGATTTTGATGTTCCATTAGAGCAAAAAAATCTTGCAAAATTATCAAAATTCAAAGGTGTGAACTTTAATTTTGGTCGCGGAGGAGCTAGGTTTGATTCTAAAGCTGCACCTTTTCTCGATTCTGAATGGGATAAGCATTCTCTAATTCAACAGCGACAGGAGCGAGGTCGCAGGTTGATTGATGTCTTTCTTGAAAGAGGTAATAACTTTAAGATAAATAAAGAGTATCAATCTGCAATTGATACCTATGAATTAGCATTGAAAATTGATCCAAATTATCAAAAAGTGCTATCGCAAATAAAAATTTGTAGATCTCTTATAGCTCAGGCAGAACCTGCTTCAACTACTATAATAGACACTTTAGTTGAAGTAAGTAAAACTCTTAATTTTACTCCAAAAGATAGTAGTGATGCTCAACAAAAGACACTTATCTCAATTGCCTCAAGACAAGGGCAATATCAGTTTCGCCAGATCCTTTTACAAGCTTATAAGTACAGATGTGCGATTACAGGGTTTGATGCCGATGTCGCGCTTGAAGCAGCTCATATAATTCCTTATGTTGAAACCCAAAATAATGCTCCATCAAATGGGCTACTTCTACGAGCCGATTTGCATACTCTTTTTGACTTGAATCTTATTGCTATTAACCCAGACAGCCTACAAATTAATCTAGCTCCCAGCCTTCAAACTACTGAATATCGAAGTTTACAAGGTAAACAATTACGTATTCCTGAAGAAGAGGCTTTACAGCCTAACAAACAGTTTTTGCAACGACACTTTGAGCTATCTTGTTGGAAGAAGCTGTATTGAGAGAAAAATTAGCTTATTACGACGGTGAATGAGAAGAGATGGTTGTTAGTATTTGGGCTGCCTCAAACTCTAATCGGGCTAAGGTCGTCGCCGCTTCTGCGAGGTAAAGGGCTGTATTGGCTCGAATGATTGGGTCGGTTTCTCGGAGTAGATCTTCGGAATATGACCAGACTCGCAATCGATAGGCTCGAACTGACTCAGGATCAGCCGCATAGCGCTTAAGTTCAGTCATTTAACTTCCTCAAATTCTTAGATCGCGCATATCAAGTTCAGTTCTGAGTAGTTGCCGTTTGGCTTCATTGTAGAAGTATTTTAGGTATAAGAAAGCTCCCTGAATTTCTTCAGAGAGCCGCTTTGTTTCAGGTGAATTGGGTGATGACCAATTCAGAGATTAGCCTTACAGAGCGTTGGCTTTCGCCACGACGTTATCCACAGTGAAGCCAAACTTCTCCATGCAGACGCCGCCGGGAGCCGAAGCACCGAAGCGATCGACGCTGATGCTTGCCCCTTCAGACCCAACATACTTGCACCAGCCCATGCTGATCCCGGCTTCCACGGCTAACCGTTTGGTCACAGCCTTGGGTAGTACGGATTCCTTGTAAGCTGCATCTTGCGCTTCAAACAGTTCCCAAGAAGGCATGGAGACGACCCGAACTTTCTTGCCTTCGCCTGCCAATTGTTCAGCCGCTTTCACGCACAGACCGACTTCAGTACCAGTCCCAATTAGAATCAGGTCAGGAGTGCCATCACAGTCAATCACGGCATACGCGCCTTTGGCTACACCCTCGATCGAGCTGCCTGCCAGATTCGGGACATTTTGCCGGGAGAGGGCAATCAACGTTGGACGGTGTTGATTGGCGTTCTCGACTGCAACCTTATAGGCTCCAGAAGTCTCTGTACCATCCGCCGGACGCATCACCGTCAACTGAGGAATAGCCCGTAGAGAAGCGATCGTTTCGACGGGTTGGTGAGTCGGTCCATCTTCACCCAGCGCGATCGAGTCGTGGGTCATTACCCAGATCACGCCAACATTGGCTAGAGCCGAGAGGCGAATTGCTGCCCGCATGTAATCGGTGAATACCAGGAAGGTCGCACCGTAGGGAATTAAGCCTGAGTTATGTAGAGAGATGCCATTACAAATTGCTCCCATCCCATGTTCCCGTACCCCAAACCGGATATTGCGGTTCTGGTATTGTCCGGGTTGGAAGTCGCCAAAGCCTTTCAGTTCGGTGAGGTTGGAGTGGGTCAGGTCAGCCGAACCGCCGAATAATTCGGGCAGAACGGGAGCCAGGGCATTCAAGCAAATTTCCGAGTGCTTCCGGGTCGCCACTTCCTTATCTTCGGGCTTGTAGGTAGGCAGGGCTTTATCCCAACCATCCGGTAGCCTGCCACTCAGGAGGCGCTCAAACTCCGCCGCATCATCAGCAAACTTGGTTTTGTATTGTGCCCAGAGTTCATTCCACTCCGCTTCCAGGCTAGCGCCACGATCGACAGCTTTGCGCATGTGAGCCAGAGCATCATCAGGAATCACGAAGGGGTCATACGACCAACCGAGATTGTCGCGGGTCAGTTTGATTTCATCGCCACCCAGTGCTGCCCCGTGAACCCCAGCGGTATTGGCCTTGTTCGGTGAACCATAGCCGATCGTCGTCGTGACTTTAATCAGCGTCGGCTTGTCAGTCACAGATTTGGCTTCCGCGATCGCATTGGCAATCCCATCCAGATCGGTGTTGCCATCGGGCACATGGATCACATGCCAGCCATAGGCTTCAAACCGCTTACCGACATCTTCGGTGAAGGAGATTTCGGTGTTGCCGTCGATCGAAATGTGGTTATCGTCGTACAGGGCAATCAGCTTGCCGAGTTTCAGGTGTCCCGCCAGAGAGCAGGCTTCGCCGGACACCCCTTCCATGTTGCAGCCATCGCCCAGGATGACATAGGTATAGTGATCAACCAGTTTCAGGTCGGGCTTATTGAACTTGGCAGCGAGGTGAGCTTCTGCCATTGCCAGACCGACCCCATTGGCAATCCCTTGCCCCAGAGGTCCGGTGGTCACTTCTACCCCAGGGGTTTCAAAGTTTTCCGGGTGTCCAGGGGTTTTCGATCCCCATTGGCGGAACTGCTTGATGTCATCCAGGGTGACACTGTCATACCCAGCGAGGTACATCAAAGCGTATTGCAACATGCAACCGTGCCCCGCCGACAGCACGAAGCGATCGCGGTTAAACCACTGGGGGTTTTTGGGGTTGACCCGCAGGAATCGATCCCACAGCACAAACGCCATTGGCGCAGCACCCATAGGCAATCCGGGGTGTCCCGATTTAGCTTTTTCAACAGCATCGATCGCCAAAAAGCGAATCGAATTTACACAAAGTTCTTCAAGAGATTGGGTGGTTGCAACAGCCATGACTTCCTCTAATCAACAACGGCTAGCGCTTGGGTGTACAGGGGGATGGAGCGATCGCGGTTGGCGATCCAATGCAGGGCGATCAGGTATTAGAGTAAGTAACTATACCTATTTGTTCATTGTTTACAGTTTATAACGGAATGTTGACAATGATCCAACCCCGTCGGTGTAAACTCCCACCGAACTCCGCACGCCTTGGATGAAGGCGCATTAGTTTGATGGTACTGGATCGCGTTCCCGGAATGAGCAACCAACCGAAAAATTCAGTTAAACAAACACCTGGCGCTGGGCATCGAACAGGTCTTTGATCCCCACCTCGGCTAAATCTAACATTTGATTGAGTTGGGTACGGCTAAAGCTACCCGCTTCTGCGGTTCCCTGCACTTCGATCAGATCCAAGTTCTCGTTCATCACCACATTAAAATCAATCTCGGCAGCTAAATCCTCAGGGTAATTCAGATCCAGGAAAGGCAGATCGTGGATGAGTCCCACCGAAATCGCGGCGACCTGATGGCGTAACGGCGATCGCTCTAATTCGCCCCGTTCCACTAATTGATCTAAAGCATCCTTAAGAGCAACAAATCCACCTGTAATGGCGGTCGTGCGGGTGCCAGCATCGGCTTGCAGCACATCAGCATCGACAATAATCGTGCGTTCGCCCAACGCCTCCATATCTAAAGTCGATCGCAGACTCCGCCCAATCAACCGTTGAATTTCCTGAGTCCGACCAGAGAGCTTCATAAATTCCCGCTCCTGCCGCTCTAGGGTAGCTCCCGGTAACATACGGTATTCCGCCGTCAGCCATCCCTGCCCCTTGCCTTCCAAAAATCTGGGGACTTTCGGCTGAATCGACACATTACATAACACCTGGGTATTGCCGCACCGGGCTAGCACGGATGCTGCCGAAAACTGGGTAAAGTTGCGCGTAAAGCTGACTGGACGTAACTGATCGGCTCTCCGACCATCGGGACGCTGCCAAGTCGTTGTTTTCTCAAGACTGCTGATCATAGCCTTTCTCCCTCAAGACTCCTGACTCAGGATAGCTTGAGATGGAAAGATTGGTGAGTTGCGACGGATCAAAGCTAGGAACGCCTCCAGAGTGCCTCGATCGCCCAACTCCCTCAAACAATTACCCCTAATTTTTTTAGAATCTCTTGCTGCACTTGCTCGATCGCCTGGTTGCCATCAATTCGTAACAACCGATCGCGGAGTTCGTAGTATTCCAACATCGGCTGGGTGCATTCCCGAAACAGTTCAATCCGGCGCTGCACAGATTCGGGTTGGTCGTCCATCCGCCCTCTCGCCATCGATCGCTGCATCAAAACTTCATCCGGTACATCCAAATAAATGGCTTGATCCAGTTGTTGTTTCACTTCATCCAACAAAAAATCGAGTTCCTCGGCTTGAAAGGCAGTCCGGGGGTAACCATCCAGCAACCAGCCTTTGGCGACATCGGGTTGCAGCAGCCGTTGACGCATAAACTGAATCATTAACTCATCCGGGACGAGTTCTCCTTGCTCGACATATTGATGCGTTTGCCGTCCCAATTCGGTCTGACAGTCGCCATCGGAATCCTTCGCCGCGATCGCTTTCCTTAAAATATCGCCCGTCGAAATCCAGATCATGCCGAACTGACGGCGTAAAAGTTCACACTGCGTACCCCTGCCAGCTCCCGGTCCACCTAGCACTACCAATCTCACAATCAGTTCTCCTTGACTTATGGCGACTGTACTTGCTCTGTCTTATTGTCCATTGCTGACTCCCGATTGCCTACTCTTTATATCAGAGGGCGATTCGAGCTAAATTCAACATTTAGTGTCTTGGATGCAAGCAAATCGAAAAAGTACGCTATATTCTGTCTAGCCTAAAATTCCTCGTGCTTCATTGCTGCGTCCCGTCCCTTCAAGACTTCAGGAAAGAATTATGGTTTCACAAGTCGAAACCCCCCGATTAGAGGCAAACCGCTACCCCACTCATACTGTGGAAGGGCTAGTTCAGGTGTTCACCTGTGCCCATCGTAGTTTTTTCACCAATGTGATGGCGCAAGCCCTGCGGATCGCTGGACAGGGGGCACCCGTGTTAGTGGTGCAGTTTCTCAAAGGTGGGATTGCCCAGGGTCATGAACATCCAGTGCAGCTAGGGCAAAATCTGGACTGGATTCGCTGTAATCTCCCCCGGTGTGTCGATACCCCTCAGTTAGATGATCTGGAATTACGATCGCTCCTAGATCTGTGGCAGTTTACCCAAAATGCGGTGATGCAGGGGAAATATGATCTGGTCGTACTGGACGAACTCAGTCTAGCGATCAAATTTGACCTACTAGCCGAAACAGAAGTGCTAGCTCTCCTAGCTAACCGTCCCCGCCATGTCGATGTAATTTTAACCGGTCCCGATATGCCGCGATCGCTCCTCGATGTTGCCGACCAAATTACCGAGCTCCGCCGCAGCCATCAGCCGTAGACATGATTGATATTTCTGCCAAGCTTCTGGCGTTAAATCCGACGATCGCTAAACTAGCAATGGCATTCGTTTAGTCACGGAGTGCAATGGAGGCTAAGGTCACAACAATTATTACTGCGACCTTAGCTTTTGTCAGTTGTTTCCTAAGGTTGATGGTTTTCCTGAGTCAAACATCAGGATTGTAGTGGAGATAGGTTGTGAACGATCGGGAGACGCTACACGGTAGCTCCCTCTAGGAAATGAATTTCAGTCAGGACTAATAGCCTTATCCCATTCCCATCTGGCGCAACCACCGGAAATGGGATGCAATCCCTCCCCAGAAAGACCGATGTTGCATATAGCTCACTCCAAAATCCTGACAGGTTTGTTCCACTACCTTTGACACAGCCGGATAATGGATATGACAGATTTTGGGAAACAAGTGATGTTCCACCTGAAAGTTTAATCCGCCGAGCAGCCAGGTCATTAACCAATTGTCACGCGAAAAGTTGACTGTTGTTTCGACTTGGTGGATTGCCCAAGCGCTGTCGATCTGTCCAGTGGCTGGTTGAGGTATGAGAAACTTGGCTGACTCCACTGTATGGGCTAACTGAAACACAATACTTAGCAGAAGCCCTAGCACAAACATGGTTAAACCATAGAACGCTAAGACCAGCCATAGAGGATGAAACAGGAGCGGAATGCCAAATGCCAAAGTCAAAAAGATAGCTTTTCCACCGACAAAGATGACTAAATCCCATCCGGTCGGGCGAGGATATGGGTGGTTACCAATTCGTCCAATCAAAACATTATGAAAATCATCATAAAGTTGCCACCGGATAGTAACCAGTCCGTATAGTAACCAGAGATAGTAGTGTTGCCACCGATGCACTGGCAGCCATTTTTGGTATGGAGTCAACCGACCAACAATACCGATGTCAAGATCTGTGTCATAACTTGTGATATTGACATAGATATGGTGAAGCACCATGTGCTTCCAGCGCCAGTTATAAGAACTTCCACCGATTAAATCTAGAGTCATTGACATCAGCTTATTCACCCAAGCTACATTTGAGTAAGCTTGATGTCCACCATCATGCTGAATATTGAAACCGATCGCAGCCATGACAAGACCTAGCAGGATAGACAAAGGTAGGGATTGCCACCAACTTTGTGCTGCGAATACTAACAGCCCATACAAGGTTGCAAAACTAACAAGCAAGAATACCGTCTTTATATACATTGCTGGACAATCCCGTTCCCTCAGCCCTTGGCTTTGAAACAGATCATCGACACGCCGACGCAGCTCGATTTGAAAATCACTACTCTTACCAAATTTCAGTTTTTGATTATGCTTTATCTCTAGTGGTGATTCCTGTTGCGAACCTGAACGGATTGTTTGTGTCTGCATCATGTTGATAGTCTTACTTGCCTTTATTGCTTGAGGTCGAACGGAGCAACTGACCTTTAAATATGGGGTAAATTACTTTGTTGCTTAGTACTTTAACAGCGATCATGCCAATGTATAGCATGATCGCTGTGTATATCTCTATTGTAGTTGTCGATGATTGACTTTAACGATTTCTATATTCAGATGCTTGAACTGGTATCTGCCATTTCAGTTTAAAAGTTTAAGTTAAATGGTTGAACTGACATCTGCGGTATCTTGACCATAGACGATCGTGAACCAATTTCTGCGCAGTTTTGCTTGAGCCGCATTAATGCAATCCTCCTGAGGAGTGATCAGGCGTTGGCATAGGTTATCAAAATAGAGTGCGATCATGTCCTCTTAATTATCTACGGATTTATTGGAATTAGGAGAAGCATTTTGTATCACGACTGGATATTCTGTATTTGCTCCAAATATTTCTGTACTCTCTGACCCATCTGTACTAGATTAGGTTCAAGCTTTTTGGACAGTAGATCTTCAACTAGAGTAACTAACTGACTGCGTAAGAAGGGGGGGACACCGTGCAAGGCACTGAGATCAATTCTCACTTCGGCCCGGCTTTCGACCAAGGTAGAATTGCCTTGATCCAGAAAACGATTCTTGCCCGCACAAAACACGGCATCTGTGTAGGCATGAGTTTCAATCCGCCAGTCTACCGTAAACGTATTGTTGTCCCAGACCTCGTATTCCGTCCAGATGAACAGTTCGGCGCTCAAAAGTGCCCGAGCAGGGGCAGGAATGTCTCCACCTCCATGCCATTCCAGCACTTGTTGAACCTGCTGATCTGTTTCTTGGCGAGACTTAAGCTGCAGCGATCGCACATTGGGTAGAGATGGTCCAAACTCCATCAGCTTGTCGCGATAGGTGACGTAAACCAAGGAACGAGCAAATGCCACCTGTGAATCAACTGAAATTTTGATCATCTCTAGGCTCCAACGGCATGAGTGTTGCGATCGATCTAGCCTCGACATCGAAATTTGCTGCCATCATCGGATTTTGTCCAACCCCAACCACGAAACCAATCATCCTAATCCATAAGGTCTGAATCGGCTTAAAGCTTATCAAGTTCTCTGCAAGCTCTGGCAAAAATTTCAGCCAAGTTAATCATAAAAAATAGTTTAATCACTCAATCTATCTGAAACCTCTACGCTGTGGCGCCGATTTACAGAAGTTTGCTGTAAAAGCGATCGGGATGTCTTCTCGGCAATTCCTTGAGAGAGTTTAATCTGCTTGAGTTGAACTAAATTCTCGCTAATGAAGGAATCTCTAACAGAAGCATTCACCTCATTCATAAAAGGAACTTCATAAAAAACTTCGCGAATGCCTGCTGAAATGATCAGCTTGAGACAGAATAAGCATGGTTCTAGAGTGACGTAAATACTGGCTCCATCGGTGGCAATCCCATGCTTTGCCGCTTGAGCGATCGCATTGGCTTCAGCATGAACTGCTCGTGACGGTAAATCACGCCGGGCATCACAGCTATCCAAACCTGGATAGCAATACCCTTGGGCAATACAATGAGCTGAACCTGATGGAGGTCCGTTATAGCCAGTGGCAAGGACTTGCTTATTTTTCACGATCACGGCACCCACAGGGAACGCTAAGCACGTCGAGCGAGTAGCTGCCAACTTAGCGATCATTAAAAAGTATTCATGCCATGATGGTCTTTGGTTATAGTCCTGTTGAGCCAAACCCTCGTTCTCCTCTGGCAGATGCATCTAGATCCTTAACCTCGTCAACTTTAACTCTGAATACCGGTTTGATCACCATCTGAGCTATTTTCATCCCAGCTGTTACCTTGAAAGGTAATTTGCCATGATTAATCAAAATAACTCCGATTTCCCCGCGGTAGCCTTCGTCTATTGTGCCTGGAGTATTGAGGATAGTGACTTGATGCTTTAGCGCTAAACCGCTTCGGGGTCTAATTTGCGCTTCTGTAAAAGGTGGTAACTGAATACTCAGACCTGTAGGGATTAAGGCACTTTCACCAGACTCGATCGTAGTTTCCGTGTTAGAGAATATATCTAAGCCCGCATCTCCCTCATGGGCATACTCTGGAAGCTGGGCACTTTCTTCCAGACGTTTGACTTTTAACACGTACTCCATAGCTGATTGTGTCTAAACTAAAAGTTCTACCTATGTGGATCTTATTCCTCTAGTGGCTTGCCAGCTTAAACTGAACGACCTGACCACAAGTGAATTGACCTGCTCACAAAAGATAGCAGGTTTTCCGAAATTTTGATTTCCTGCAAAGAGAATCATAGCGGGTTAAAGCGTTGACCTCGATAAACTTAAATCCGGCAGGGCATAGCTTCAGACCAATCAGAACAGGCGAACCTAGTCAGGGTGTAAATGGCTTGGATAGTCAACATTAAAAAAGCCAGAGGATCGAGTGATTAGCTCTGGCTTCTTGACTTCAAGGGTTGAGCGAAGTCGATTAATTAGAGACCTCTGCCATCTCAATCACATTCCCCTCATAGTCCTTGACTAGGAAATTGAGGGGCTTCTCCCGACGGATTTTATACTTCATATTGCGCATCTGAATCCGCAGGAGCACTTGTTCCAGGCAATCCCGATCGAAGCACACATGCCGCTGCCGATTCTTTTCCCCCAGGCTAGCTCCAGCGATCACATGCAACTGAGTGTTTTTCTTCAGTTGATACCACTGTCCACCGGGGTTACTGGCGGTGTCGAGCGTCGATCGCCCTAACGCGGGTGAGACATATAACGGGTCGATCGCAGCAGTGCCTAGCGTTTGCTCGTAGTTGTAATAATAATGTAATGGCACTTCGGCAGCAGGCAAGCCCAACATACCTTCGTAAAGCTGGCGAGCTAACTCCAGATCCGACACCATAATTGTGAAGACTTTAGGCGCACTGGTGAGAAACATCCACATGGCTACGGCATAAGCAGCCAGCAGCATGACCATAATGCCCTGAGTCGAAAACAAGCTGTCGAGACCAGGCAAGGCTCCAATCAGGAAGGGTGGGTGCAGAGTTGCAAGACCAGTGATATCCGGAGTCATGAATTTTATAGGAAGATGTTTACAAAGAAGCTTAACAGAGTTGGTATGGACGAATCAGGCTACCGCGATCGCTAGTAAACTGATTAACTTCATTTTAACAAGCGGAAATTTATCTCAGCAAAGATCAGCCCTAAGGCGATCGGCGGAAGGTTACCAGGGGGAGCGTTGCCCTGGCACTAAGATCTGGTCTGGGGTCTGAGTCCGAGGTGTTAAGCATCGCTAGGGGCTGCCAGTGGCTAATCATCATACAAGTTGGGTAGCCAAGGGATATCTGTTACGCCCGGATCATACCCTAATTGACTTAATAAGGTAGTCAGTTGTCCCCGATGGTGGGTTTGATGGTTAAACAAATGGGTAACTAAGACCCAGGTGGGTAATACCCGAGCTTTACGATCGATATTACTGGTGTATTCAAATGGTTGGGCGAGCCAGGCATCGGATAAATTATCTGCCCATTCGATCATGGCGCGATCGGTCAAGTTGCGTTCATGCCAGAGTTCGGCAAAATCAGTGTAAAGTTCCTGAGCGACTCTAGTGCCGGTCAATGGGATTCCAGTAAACCGACTCATCCAAGCGCGATCGCCATAGAGTAGATGATTCAAAGTGCCATGAATGGATTTGAAGAAGGCGCCTCGATCGTGTTTGCGATCGGCATCCGATAATTCAGCACAAAGGGCATACAGTTTGTGATTCATCCACTGGTTGTAGTGGGTCATCAATTGGCAATAGCGATGGTCAATCATGATCCCTGCCCTTTTGAAACAGAGGTGTATGGCAGATTTAGTCATAAAAGACATTAGCTAACTCTGTCAATTTGACCTTACCTGGCTTCTCAATGGTTGCAATTTTGTAAAAATTTCGTTACATTGGCTTACAAGAGTTTACATTTGCCAAGGTTAAGCTTGCAGAGCGATCGCCCTGGAAGTGTGTACTAGACACGGTATGGTTGGGTTTCTAGTTAACCTCCTAGATAGCCTCCCCAGCCTGGTATCGATTCCTCCAATCTCAGAGTTCGGGTAGGGCAGCGATCGTGAACCCGCTAAGGTTACATCCGCCACTGCCCATTTTTTTATGTTTGAAACCAATCAGCATCTAGCCAGAGGGCAGTTCATGCAGCTTATTTTTATCATGCTGTAGTGTTTTGTTCGGTAGTACAACGAGAATGAACTGGATGCGATCGATACAACGGCAAGCTGATTCCTGGCAAACTCCCCACAGCGGCTATCACTGGCAGGGACAGACGCAGCGATTTTTTGAAGGCTGGTACTTCCGGATGACGTTACCCGATTGCGGTCAGACCTTTGCCTTTATGTATTCGATCGACGATCCAGCCGGGGGCACTCCTTACAGTGGCGGCGCGGCGCAAATTCTTGGTGCCCATGAGCAATATCTCTGCCGCACGTTTCCCGATGTGCGATCGTTCTGGGCTTGGCAAGACAAATTGGGGTTAGGGCATTGGGGTAAAAACTTTTGTCAGCAGCTACCCGGTTATCTATCCCCGGACGAATTCGATCGGCAGATTCAAGAGGGTTATCAGGTGACAGCGACCCGGCATCAAGGTAAGTTATCTGATCCGACCGGGAAATCGGTGCGGTGGCAATATACCGTCGAACCGATCTACGGCTGGGGTAATGCCAAGCAGCAACAATCAACGGCTGGCGCATTATCTTTTTTGCCGATCTTTGAACCGGGTTGGCAAATTCTGATGGCGCATGGGTTAGCCAGTGGCTGGATAGAATGGAATGGCGATCGCTATAGTTTCGATCGTGCGCCTGCCTATGCGGAAAAAAACTGGGGCGGAGCCTTCCCTCAGAAATGGTTTTGGATCAATTGCAATGCCTTTGAGCAGGAACCGGATCTAGCACTAACAGCGGGTGGTGGCAGACGCAAAGTGCTGGGCTGGATGGAATCGGTGGCGATGATTGGGCTGCATTATCGGGGGCAGTTCTATGAGTTCGTGCCCTGGAATGCCCAGGTACATTGGGAAATTCATCCCTGGGGCGACTGGTTGGTTTGGGCAGAGAACGCGAACTATCGAGTCCGGGTCGTGGGGCAGACCGATCGCGCTAGTACCTTAGTGCGAGTCCCTACGGCAACAGGATTAGAGTTTGCCTGCCGAGACACTACGAATGGCAAGGTAACGGTAGAACTATGGGAACGTGCAACTGGTAAACCCATCCTGGCGGCATCGAGTGATTTAGCAGGACTGGAAACAGGCGGGACGGGTTGGGATGATGTTTGGCGATCGCCGACATCAACTTGAAATGTCGGTTGATCCTCTGATCCCCATGCGACAATGCTCGCAGGTGAGTGAAGCGAATTAACTTATATGAATCCGGAGCCTGAGATTCGCCGTCTATTGGATATCATGCCTGCATCAGGACGCATGATGACCAAGTTAGTGAGTAAACCAGAACAGTCTGTGGTGATTGATAGCCCGTTTCCGCTGCCCTGGATGATGGAGCGCCCGATCTGGATCAATTTTGATCTCTGGAGCCGCTTACCCAGAGCCGAACGGGACTTATTACTGTTAAGAACCGTCAGTTGGCTGATGGGCATTCGCTGGTTTCGTCCTAACCTTTACCAGGGCGTTGTCTTGGCTGGCTTACTCGGTGCGATCGTGGAAGCGGTACAAGCTGATGCAGTGGGCATCATTGCGGCAGGTGGACTCAGTGCGATCGCGGCAACCCAAATTTGGCGTAACTATCGCAGTACACAGACTGAATTCGATGCTGATGCGGCAGCCATCCAAGTGGCTCTGCGGCGAGGCTATGACGAAACGGAAGCCGCCCGTCATCTATTATCCGCGATCGAACTAGTAGCGGAGATTGAAGGACGACCAAGCTTAAGTTTTGTTGAGTTACTGCGTTGCCAAAATCTCCGGGCAGTGGCTGGGCTGTCTGCGATCGGAGTGCCATCTAACCTGAAACCCCGTTAACGTTTGAGGTAAATTTTCTGCCCCCATGCGCTACCATTCTCTGTCCAGTTGTTTAGTGGTTTTGCTGCCACTTCTCTCGATCGTGAGTTCATTACCGGCTAAGGGTGATCAGATGCTTGCGGTTAAACCTGCCACAGTTTTCTCTCCCTATCTCGATCGGATTCGGCAAACCCTACCGCCCAATTTTGCGATGCGGTTACCAACTCAAATTCGGCTGGGTGAACCAGCGGATGAAGCGGTAATTGAACAGTTCAAAATTCGGGTATTCGCCTCCGGTGTGACACCAGGGCTAACGGTAGGGCTATATACCTGTGAGGATGTGACTCAATTCTGTTTAGTCGGTACGTTTTCTGTTGCTCACAGCCATTCTGCGATCGCACGACGAGAATTTAGTTTGCATCAAGCGGCGGCTACCCCAATTACGTTAACAAACCAAATTCAAGGCTACTTACTAGAGGGGTCTAAGCGCTTGCCACCATCGCTGTTTTCATCAGTTATGTGGCAGCAAGATCAGATGTTATACAACATTAGTTTTGCTAGTCCAGAACGCCAGAATATGCTGTATATGGCAGTTTCGATGGCGAATAGCCAACCGATCGCATCTCTGAATCCAGAGCTACGGGATGCTCCACCTGGAGCAGCACCAGCCAGCCTGACGCGCCAGCATTAACACGGAAGTAATTTCAGGGCTAATTAGTTAAATCAGCGCTTGAATCTTAAGAAAATCAGTAGATTTTTCAGGTTGCTCAGCTCTTTGCAGTAATTCTTGGCGACGCTAAATTAGCGGTCTAGCGAAAATACTGACTTACCATGCCGTAGGAATTTTCCGCAAAAGAATTAAGGCATCATTACCTGGAAGGGAACACCGTATAACTACAGAGCAGATTAGCGTTTCCAAAGAGAGAATAAACTTCTGACGCCGTTGCATCATGTAACAGTTGATTGAGGGCAGCTTGAAACTATAGTGCTCATTCAACCTGTAGTTATGCCTACTGATAATGCCGGGAACACGCTGGGAACTGCTAGAGACATTTCGCTGATTTCGGCAATGTCTTTTACTGATCGAGTTGATGCTCTGGATCCGAATGACTACTATCGCTTCACGTTAACGAGCCGCAGTAGCGTTAATTTCACACTGGCTAATCTCAGTGCTAATGCAGAACTGCAACTTCTGGATAGTAGCAGTACAGTTTTGCAATCATCCCAAAACAGCAATGCGATGACAGACTTGATCATCGCGACGCTCGATCCTGGCACCTATTATGTTCGGGTGTTTCCGGGTAGTGGTAGTGCGGGTACAGACTACTCACTCAGTACCAGTGCCTACACAGGTAGTCGCCAACTCGAACTGTTCTGGCGTGATTCTTCTAGTGGTGCCAACGGTCTATGGCACATGGGGGGGATAAACAATACCACCATTGCTTCGATCAGCCCTGTAAATGCGGTTGCCACAAATTGGCAGATCGATGCGATCGCAGATTTCAACCAGGATGGCACTCCAGATTTTGTTTGGCGGGACTATGCCACTGGTAATAATAGCATTTGGTTTATGGGTGGGAGTACGAATGACACCCTTCAATCGATCGCGTCGTTAGCGGCAATGTCAACGAATTGGCGACTGGAAGGAGTAGCTGATTTTAATGGAGATAACCGTCCGGATCTGGTTTGGCGAGACTACACCCAGGGCTATAACCAGATTTGGTTTATGGGGGGTACCAATAATACGGCGATCGCTTCTACAGCAGCATTAACTCAGGTTGGAACTAGTTGGAGTATTGATGCTGTCGCAGATATTAATGGGGATGCTCGACCTGATTTAGTCTGGCGTGAATACACGCAGGGGGCTACGGGTGTCTGGTTCATGGGTGGGACTAATAACACCACGATCGCATCAACGGCAGCGTTAAATTCAGTGCCGATTAACTGGCATCTCGAAGGAGTCGCTGACTTCAATCAGGATAATCGTCCGGATTTAGTGTGGCGAGATTACAGCAGTGGTAGTAATGGCGTTTGGTTGATGGGGGGAACGAATAATACGGCGATCGTCTCCTCTGTCGCACTATCCCCTGTTGCAGCCAACTGGCGGATGACACCGTTTACTCGGTTCAACCAACCAGCAGTGATCGATGGAGCCGGTAACTCTACAGCAGCGGCTCTTAATATCGGTAGTTTGAGTGGTAATGCTATTTTTCGCGAAACGGTTCATCGCTCCGATGGTGATGATTACTATCGATTTAGCATTGATGCTACCAGCAATTTCAATCTGACTCTGAATGAGCAGAATGCTGTTAACGCCGATGCCAATGTTCAACTCTGGGATGCCTTTGGTAATGTAATTCAGCATTCCTTTAGTGGCACTAGCACTGAATTTATCAGTAGAACCCTAAATCCAGGCACCTACTATATTCGGGTTTATCAGTCTGCGAGCGAAACCACGAATTACACTCTCAATTTATCGTCTACAGCTTCTATTGCATCACCCGATCTACGGGGTAGCTTTTTCGATGTCACTCCAGAACCACTGAATGCAGGCAGTAGCTTTACAACTAACTTCCGAATTCAGAATGCCGGATCAAGTAGTGCTGGAGCCTTCCGAGTTGGGTTTCATCTGTCTAGTGATAGCACCATTACAACTAGCGATCGTCTCCTGAGTTTCTATGACATTGCTGCCCTAGCCGCAGGCACAACTACGGGCGCTCTTAGTACCTCACTCACCTTACCTGGGGCTACTGACAGCTTTTGGAGTGGTAGCAACACTTACTATATTGGCATGATTGTTGACTCGCTTAATGCCATTAGCGAGAGTAATGAAAGCAACAATGCCAACTTAGGCAACAGCACTGATTGGGATGATGTTTTTGTGCAACTCCCTTTCATTACTGTCACCGCTCCCAATGGTGGTAACAGCCTTGCGCCCGGTAGCAGTTACATCATTTCCTGGAACGACAATATTAGTGAAAATGTGCGGATCGATCTGTATCGTGGCACTACATATGTCAATACGATCGCAACTTCTGTTCTCAGCAGTGGTAGCTACAATTGGGTAGTTCCAGCAACGGGTCTAACATTTGCTAACGATTATCGGATTCGGATCAGTAGCGTCAATAATAGTAACTTGTTTGACGATAGCAATACAGCCTTTACGATCGTTCCCATTGATAACGCACTCAACACGCTAGATGTAGCTCGCCCAATCACACTGAGTTCCATAACTACAACCTTTAGTGATTGGGTAGGGGCATTAGATACGAATGACTACTACCGTTTTACCCTCAGTACACTCAGCAACTTTAATCTGACTCTAAATGGATTAAGTTCAGACGCGGATGTGGCATTACTTAATGCTAGTGGAGTAGCCATTGCTTCCTCCACAGCGGGTAGTAATGCTGCCGAATTGATTACCCAGCAATTGGTAGCAGGCACATACTACATTCGGGTTTATCCATACTCTGGAGAGACAACCTATAACTTGAATGTTGCCGCAACAGGTGTTCCAGCCAGCATTGACCTGCAAGGCACGTTCTTTGATGTCACCCCAGAACCCCTCACCGCAGGCAATAGTTATACAGCCAATTTCCGGTTGCAAAATATGGGTTCTGGCAATGCCGGAGCCTTCCGAGTAGGATTCTATTTGTCAACGGATAGCACCATCACAACCAGCGATCGTCAACTAGGGTTCTACGACATCACTGCCTTAGCCGCAAACACGGTAACTAGCACCCTCAGTACGACGTTAGCCTTGCCAGGAATGACGGATAGTTTCTGGAGTGGCAGCAGAACTTACTATATTGGCATGATCGTTGACTCGCTGAATGGGATTAGCGAGAGTAATGAAAGTAACAACGCCAATCTAGGAAATGGTACAGATTGGGATGACGTGGCGATCACGGTGCCCTCGATCGTGACACTGACTGCCAGTGATCCGAATGCTGCTGAAGTGGCAAGTGGGCAACCTGCAAATCCTGGACAATTTACCTTCAGTCGTACAGGGGATACCAGTACAGCCCTAACGGTTTACTATACGATCGGTGGCTCAGCGACAAATGGGAGTGACTATAACAGCATTAGCAATAGCATCACCTTCCAGGCAGGACAATCTACTGCCATACTGCCGATTACCATCATTAATGATTTGCTAACTGAAGGGAATGAAACAGTTGTTCTTACACTCAACTCTAGTAGTAGTTATACACTTGGTAGCAGTACTACTGGAACTGTCGCAATTGCCGACTATGTTTCTTCATCAAGTCCATTCAATATTCAGTTCGACTATAGATTTGATACAAACGGGTGGTTTACTTCAGGGCGGAGGGCAGCGTTAGAAGTAGCCGCAAGTATCTGGGAGAGCATTATTCTTGATGAATTTGCCAATATTCCTGTTGGAACAGCTCTTAGAGTGCGCAACCCTCAAACAGACACAATTGTGAGTCTAACTTCGGATTTTGAAATTGATGATTTGGTTGTATTTGTTGGGGCAAGGAGTATTGATGGTTCGAGTGGAACTTTAGCTGATGGTGGTTCTTCAGCGACTTGGATAGTTGGGAGTAGCCTTGACACCCGCTACAACGGCTCTGACTTTGAACCATGGACAGGATCTATAAGTTTTGATACGGCTGAAAATTGGTTCTTTGACTCCACTCCTAATACAGCGAATGATATTCCTTTAAGCAGCCCTGATTTTATCTCGGTCGCTGTACATGAACTGGGGCATATTCTCGGATTTGGTAACGTCAATGCATTCATGAACTTCCGCGTCAATGATACCTTTACTGGTGCTAATGCAAGAGCGGTTAACGGTGGAAATCCTATTCCTCTACAACCTGGTGGCTTTCATATTTTGGATGGTTATGAATTTAATGGTTCTGGTGAGACAGCCTTAGATCCAATTACTATGTCTGGCAGACGAAAGTTACCCACTATTCTGGATATCGCCATCCTCGATGATATTGGTTACACCGTAAACTATAGTGCGGTCTCACAAAATCCATCGTCCTAATGAGTTTCTGTTGAAGGACTCCTTTGAGAAGGTATATCGAGGGAAGTAAGCTTGTTTTCCCTCTAGTTTGAATCAGGGAGGTGCTTCTAAATCCTGTTAACTGGATAAGCAGGTCGAGGCTTGGTGCCTCGACCTGACACAGCATGATCAGGCTTCTGTCGTAGGTAAAAGGCAATTATGGGAGCTAACTTTTTAAGGAAGGTCTTAATTCCTGGCTTGTCTATTCTCTTGGATTAACATGGTAAAAATTATCCAAGCACACTATGAGTCATTATCAGAAATTTCTGAGGATTCCGACGACTGGCAAGTCATTATGTAAGGTGACCGCAAAGCTCCAGGCGATCGTTGCGGAATCGGGGATTCGTACCGGATTATGTTCACTATTTCTGCGGCATACCTCTGCCAGTTTGGTGATTCAGGAAAACGCGGATCCGGATGTGCTGAAGGATCTGGAGAACTTTTTTGCCAAGTTAGTGCCAGAGTGGGAGAACTATATTCATAGCACTGAAGGACCGGATGATATGCCTGCCCATATTCGTACCGCTTTGACGAGTACATCTGAGCAAATTCCGATCGCGAATGGTCGCTTAGTGTTAGGCACCTGGCAGGGCATTTATATTTGGGAACATCGGCAACAGGGTTCGAACCGGGAGTTAGTCGTGCATCTAATGGGAGACTAAGATACAAGATCAAATATCCTCCTCGCGAAGAAGTTGATATGGAGCGTTCTGGATTATATCTCCCGTTACTATTGCGGATTTTGCATAACCTGCACGGACTCCTGATCCTAGGCGCGATCGCAACTGGGTTTTGGGTTTACAACACCTATGATGGGCGCTTTGGCAGATTACCTCTGCCTCCTGGGAATGGGGCGATCGATTTACATGGCACGATCGCGGTTGGTTTTTTCTTCCTGTTGCCTATCTTTGCTTTCTACAGCTTTCATGCCGGTCAGCAGCGCCTGATTCAAGCCAATTCTTTCCGGCAAGCGGCACAACTGCACCAAACCAGTAGTCGCTATAGTCAACATCAGATCATGAATACTGCCTTGCTACTAGCGGCGGTATTGGCGGCGATTTCTGGCAGGATGATGCAGGAACGCTGGTTACCGAATGGAGAGCTCAATCAACCGTGGTATTTAGTTCATCTGATTGCCTGGTTAGTTATGGTAATTGCTGTAGCACTCCATTTATTGATGGTTGCCAGAGTCGGTGGAGCTGCTCTGTTCCAGGCAATGCTGAGTGTACGCGCTCGTCCAGACGATCGTCCAGCCGCCTGGCGCAAACAATGGCAAGCTTGGTGGCAGCAATTGTGGGCTTCTAAGCAGCGATGAGGCAATTATGAAGAAACGCAATACTCTTCTCAGAATTATCGAAGTGGTTGTTTGGGTCGGTTGGTTGGTTGCTTTAATCGCTCCGCTCTTTGCTGCATCTGCATCGTAGATTAGACCAGTGTTTAGTTGAAGCTAAGAATTTTCTCCCTACCCGCATCAAAGCTTCTCAGAGATGCTGCAATTGTTTCCTAAGCTACCAATTCCAGGAGCCTGAATCGAAGTCAGTGTCTTCATTTCCTAACCTTTATACTTTGACACTTTCCTTAACAGGTGTTTACAATACGGGTGTAGGTAGGAATGTTTGGAGTGTTTGCTATGCAAGATACTCAGAAAATGTCTGTTGTTACTGATGACCGCAACTCCTGGAAGTTTGGATTTACTCCCCAAGCTGAATTATGGAATGGTCGTTTCGCCATGATTGGTTTTCTGGCTGCTCTATTGACTGAGTTAATTACCAACCAGGGTGTATTACACTTCCTGGGCTTGATGTAATTTTCTCGCCAAGGCTTTAAGAGCCAGAGCAACGATTAGAGTGACGAGCGGGTACCAACGGGTGCCCGTTTTTTTGTAAAAAAATATGAAGGAAAGGCTGCGATCGAAACCTCTAAGGTAGACTGAAGCGCAAAGTTAAACATTATGTGAAAAAATTCCACTTGTCCCCTATATTTAGGTATCATCCAGGGCTTTAAGCAGGAATTATCGATTTTTCGACACTAAATATAGTGTTATAACCCTGAATCCGGCGGGAGATATCCGCAGAGGTTTGAGATGGAACAGTGGGATTTCTTATTGCAAAAGGAAGGCGATCGCTCATGGCTACCTCTGGATTCGCCCGATGTGGAGATTTTAGAGGGACGCTATCGGGTGGTGGCGCGCTCGAATCAGGTCAATACTGAGGTGAATGTTGCCATTAGCCATGTCACCGTGGATGAAGATCCACCGAAACGTCGATCGAAGCGTCGTGCTGGTCGCACCAATGCCAATGGATTAATGGTGATTTTGCCGTATACCTACTTGAGAGCGGGGATTTGGCAAATTATTTGCACTTCAACGGATGTGATGGCGGATTTGCTGGGAGCAGATTGGCGACGATCCGTGCGGTTGCAAGTGCTAGCTAGCCTGGGGATAGAGGAGGAAAATCATCCGATTGCTCCTCCAGTAGATTGTTTGACTGTTTCTGCGGACCTTGCTCTATCGCCGGAGACCGCAACACCTCAGGAAGATGGCGCGATCGCGCCGATTTTACCTGTTCTAACGCCTCTAACCAGCCAAACCATAGCGCCAGATTTAGACGATGACGTGGCAGAAGTGGATGCAACTGGGTTGCCAGAACTACCTGCCCTCCCAACTCCCGAAATAGCCTCACCGCCTGAAGCTATCTCTACTAACGATGCTGTGGTCGCTGGAGCCATGCCTTCGCTCGATGATCTGGCTAGCTTGAATCTAGAAATCGCTCAGGTATTGGGGTTGTCAATGGATCGGTTGCTAGAAATGACCGAGCAACTTTCTCATCAGGTGGTCGAAGAAGCGCTAAGAGGACTCAATTTAATTGAATTAGCCAATTCATGGCGACAATCAACCGAGGCGGCATCAGAGGAGTTTGGGTTGTTAGGAAGGGACACTGTAGAAGTTCTCTCACCGGAACCGGCGATCGCAGCGGAACCAGCTAGCCCAGTTGGGGAATCAGGATTTATTCCAATTGAGGCTCTGCAATTAGAGTTAGAGCATGAGACTCTCACTGCCTGTCATGGTGAAGCTTTAATCATTTCCGGTTGGATTGAACTGAATCCAGCCGCAGAACCGATTCATCCTGCCCAGCCATTTCCCGACTGGTTACAGACTCTGACCGAGCTAGAAGTTGAGGATGAGAGCGTCCCGCTGGCTGAAGCAAAGGTTCAGGAGTTGCGGCTCTACTTACGGGATCCGCAGACCTCGCAAGTTTTATGGAGCGATCGTCAACCTGTTCCAGCTATTACAGCTAGATTCCCCTTTAGCTTTAATATGGTTGTGCCCAGGGATCTAACTACCCATTTGTTGGTGGGCGAAGTGCTGCTCTGTGGCTTGTTACCTGACTCCTCAGAGGATGAAAGTGTCGTATTAAAGAGCCAGCCCTTTTCTGTGACGGTGGATCCGGAGCAATTGATGGCGGAATGGGCAAAGGTGAATCAAACCTTGGCAAACCACACTGACACTGAAGATATGTTGGATCTACCCGTGCAGTTAAGTGTGGAGTTAGCCGCATCACAACAGAGATCGTTGCTGGATCTATCTTTCTTAAAGCTAGCGAAAACTCCTGACCCAGAACTAGACCCAGAACCAGCAGTCCCTGCATCAAGTGCGACGATCGGCAATTCTATCCTACCACCGCAACTCTATCGCCCTGATCCAGAGCAGTCGGGGAAGAAGCCTTTAGAATTACCGACCTTTATGGCTGTTGCTCCAGCAGAACCGGAAGCCGAATTGACGGCTGAGCTAACTAACTTGGAATCGTCTGTGGCAACTGAAGTAGAGAGTGCCGCTGAGAGTTTAGTGCCCACTAATATTGACGAAGCCCTGGTGAATGAGGCTTTAGCCGATGAGTTTACGGATGAGTTGGAGCAAAAGACGATCGTTCAGGAGCCTGATACCTGCTCTGTGCGGGAACTGGATCTGGATATCATTCCAGAAGTGGTGGCAGCCCCATTATCACCGGTGCAAACGGCATTCCAGGCCCTCAATCTCCAAGAGCGCTTTTTCGATCGTTTGAATGCACTTGCCTCGGATGCCGATTTAAAGGTCAGTCTACAAGGCGCTGCTAACGGACGGACACCGACCTCGCATCAAAGTACAGCCGCAACGATGGTGAGTACAGATTTCGCAGCTTCCGAATTTGTTGTGGATGACGATCCAGAGTTCGACCATTGGCGGCAACGGCGTTCTACAGTCTTAACTCGCCAGGTTGTGGCTGAGGAGCCTGAACAGCCTAATCCCTTGCTGCTGCCAGCCGATGAGCCGGTTCCAGTGCCGACCTTGGAAATTCTGGCAGATGAATTAGTCGCAGGAGCAACCGTGAATATCCGAGTTACGTTACCGAACGTGTTGCCCCGCATCTATGTCAAGTTGTGGGTGAATGATCGGCAAACTCGATCGTTATTAGCAGGACCTCAGTGGTTGACGGACTTCTTCCCGAATGGCTTTGATGCCTTAGAGGCGATCGTCCCCTTAACGGTTCCGATGGGCAGTGTAGAAGTGCGAATTGAAGCGATCGCGGTGGAAATCCAAACTCAGCGGGAAAGCCGGAAGGTGGGGCTCGATCAGGCGGTAATTTTGGATGACTTCCCTCTGGTATCGCTCGATGAATTTGATTTCTAAGCCAAGGCAGTTGTTACATTCCCCTACGATCGTTAAGAATTCTTAGAAATCAGCCAGGAGTACACACTTCACAGTAAATTCTGTACAGTCCGTCTTGAAAGTATCTAAAGATAGGAAACGTCATTATGACTGGTACATACGCAGCTTCTTTCCTACCCTGGATTCTCATTCCTGTTGTCTGCTGGCTTCTGCCTGCTGTGACAATGGGATTGTTATTCCTGTATATCGAACAGGATGCTTAATTGATCCAGGACTGAGGAGATTCATTCAATCAAGCTATTTGATTTGATCAATCCCCTCAAATATCTTATTCATGAAAAACCGCCTATCTGCGTACTAGATAAGCGGTTTTTCTGTTAGAAACTTTGTCAAATTTTTGCCTTCCAAATGCTCAATTCCTGGAAGGCAATCCATCGTTTCTAGACTGAGGACCCCAGTCCAGCATAAGCGCCATAGAAGAACAGACCTAAGATGGTTAAAACGCCCAGACCAGCAACGGTTGCTACGATCCAGAGCGGAATCCGCCCAGAACTAAACACGATGTTTGCCTCCTAACTCAGCACAAGAACAGAGTGAGAATGAACTCACTGAAAACTACAAACTAATAATCTGCAAAATTCTTTCAAAGGCGAAAGACGCTAAACAATCTTCAACTAATTGCTTTCTATTCGTCAAGCTGACGTTGACGCCGCATTAGTTAAAGAAGTAGCTGGAAAAGAGAATACCAAGGACGAAGATTAGCAACAAGCCCAGATACAGTGAAGTCCGGTTTAACTCAACGGGTTGCTTGTTGGGATTGGGGGTTCTACCTGTCACGGCTCTGATTACCTCTGAATAAACTGCATTGCTGCGATCGCGCCCAAGAAAAATACGGTGGGGACAGCCAGAGCGTGCACTGACAGCCATCTAACCGTAAAAATGGGGTACGAGACGGGTTGGTTTGGAGTATTGCTGGTCATAAGGTTGGAATGCAATTAAAACTACTTTGACAGAAATTGCTCGATTTGTTGTTTAGCTTCAAAGCGATTATTCACGATCGGAGCAACTGGCCGTCCAGCAGGGTAGTACTCGTTAGGACGAGGAGTCCCAAAGACATCGTAGGCTAAGCCAGTGCTAACAAACAGCCATCCAGCAATGAATAAAGCCGGAATGGTGATGCTATGAATTACCCAGTAACGAATGCTTGTAACAATGTCCGAAAACGGACGCTCTCCGGTTGAACCAGCCATGCAGATTCCTCCACTGACAAAACGATACAAAAGGTTAATCTCTATCATACGGGAGCGCTGAACCACTCACAAGCAAGTTGACATCTAGGGAAAGTCACTGCTTTGACAGGAGTGGTAAAGGATTTGAGCAACGATCGTCTGGCAACTCAATTTCCTCGATCGTTCTCTGATTTTTCTAGCTCAAACCCTTTCACTGATTTGGTTTTAGGGGATCAACTAGGGTCCTAACTTGAAAGACTGAGCCAAGTCAGTGACCAAACATCGATCGCCTAAAACCCCTCTATCTCACGTAAAGACACCGATCTTGTGCCTTTACACAAGGAAAACTGTTCTCATAAATCGCTTAAGCTGCGCTTGAGGTTGGTTGATATTTTAACAACACACCTCTTTGCCCAATGATGAACCCATTTTCAGGGGTGAGGAAGACAATTTTATAGAGGTTAGAGGGCACATTCTCTACGGCTCGATCTTTCTCCCAGGTCTGTCCACCGTCGGTACTCCGCAGCAAATTGCCGCTCCCGCCGGATACCCAGACTTCATTGGGAGTCCGGTATGCCAGATCGAGTAGTCCCCAACTCGTAGACGCTTCCGGGTTGACGGGATCATCCCACCCTTCGGCAGCCTCTAAATTGCTGAATTGAATTTGCCCACCCCGAGCCAGCATCCATAACCGACCATCCGCTGTAAAGCCCATATTCTGAACCCGCCGGGAACTGTTGCGGTTATGGGGTTCCCAAGCTGTTTGACCAGGTTTCCAGGTGGAGTAGAAATTTCCCCGCGATGAAACGGCAACATATTTACCATCGGGCGATCGTGAAATGTTCCGAATCACCCCTACCGCTTCTTCCACCATGGCTTTCCAGGTTTTACCGCCGTCTGCTGTTCGATAGATCGCGCCAATATCCGTGGTCATTTCGGCTGACTTATCACCCAGCGCTAAAACTGTATTCGGGGAGCCTGGTAACTTCTCACTCAATGGCACTCGGAGCCAAGACTTGCCAGCATCCGTAGTATGCAGCAGCAGTGACGGCTGACCAGCCACCCAGCCCTCATTACCGGAGAAACTGACCGAAGTTAACCGATAAGCCTGATCTAGACCCAAGGTTCGTGGCTCCCAGGTATTCCCACCATCATTGGTTTCTAGCAGGGCAGAACTTGTCCCTACCAACCAACCGTGTTGAGGATCGCTAGTAAAACTGATGTCTAGCAAGTTTGCCTCAGTGGGCACCGCGATCGCCTGCCAGGGGTTGGTATCCGTGGAGGGGAGATACGCCCCGCCGCCGCAGCCCACACAGAGCAGCGCCATGGCTAAAAGCGAAACAAATTGTTGCAAGAATTTTGTGGCAGTGCGCATTACTGGTTAGTCTCGAATAATTCTCAATGTAGTTTTGTAACGGTAGCAGCGAGGCATGAGCGGCTATTGCAGCCCATACAGGCTCAGAAAGAACAGGAAGGCAAGGGCTAAACCGCCAAAGATTAATAGGTTTTTCTGGGTAGGAGTTAAGGTGTTAACCCCAAGTCCATACCCCAAGTTTTCCTCAAATCCGGAAGGTTTACCCGTGACACCGATGTTACGGAACCGGGCTTTGGGCGCGCTACAGACTGGACAGCGCCAGTTGGGTGGTAGCTCTTCAAAGGGCGTTCCAGCAGTAATCTGTCGTTTACTATCGCCTTTGGCAGGTTCATAGATATAGCCGCAGGCTTCGCACTCATGACGATCGAGCGACTGTGGATCTACGGGATCAGCAGTTTGAGAACTCATTGCTTTCAGTCCAGTGATCTTCGGTAAGAGAGAGGATGAGTAATTCTGAAAACTCTATTAAATTATATAAACAATCAGGCACAGTAGGACAAATTTTGCTACCTCTGTTGCTTGTGGCAAGAGCACGGTAAAATTGGCAGCGATTGCAGGAAGGATTGACTGCCTTCCACGAGTAAGCTCAATAACTTCTATCATTTCGTTAAGACCCGCCTCCTATAATATGAAGGAGCGGTAACACGACTCCGTTAAGCAACTTCGATAAAGGGTAATCATTGACAGTGTTTGTCCTCAGTGGCTACGAGTATCTTTTAGGCTTCCTGCTGATTTGTAGTTTAGTGCCAGCTCTAGCGCTGACGGCAGCTAAACTACTGCGTCCCAGCCGTCGAGGTCCAGAGCGGAGAACCACCTATGAATCTGGGATGGAGCCGATCGGCGGTGCCTGGATCCAGTTCAATATCCGCTACTACATGTTTGCGCTAATATTCGTAATTTTTGATGTGGAAACAGTGTTTCTGTATCCCTGGGCAGTCGCGTTTAATCGGTTGGGACTGCTGGCATTTATTGAAGCACTGATCTTTGTTGGCATCCTGGTTGTTGGGTTGGTTTACGCGTGGCGGAAAGGAGCCTTGGAATGGTCATGAATTCAGAGCGGATTATGAATCCGGTTGAGCGACCACAAGTCACTCAAGACCTGTCGGAAAATGTCATCCTCACCACTGTGGATGATCTCTATAACTGGGCGCGGTTATCCAGCCTTTGGCCCATGCTGTATGGTACAGCTTGCTGTTTTATTGAATTTGCTGCCCTGATTGGCTCGCGATTTGACTTCGATCGCTTTGGGCTAGTTCCTCGCTCCACGCCCCGGCAGGCAGATTTGATTATCACGGCGGGCACCATCACCATGAAAATGGCTCCGGCTCTGGTGCGTCTCTATGAGCAAATGCCAGAACCCAAGTATGTGATTGCGATGGGCGCTTGCACCATTACGGGTGGGATGTTCAGTGTAGACTCCCCTACCGCCGTCCGTGGTGTAGATAAGTTGATTCCGGTGGATGTCTATTTACCAGGCTGCCCCCCTCGCCCGGAGGCAATCATTGACGCCATTATCAAACTACGCAAAAAAATCTCGAATGAGTCGATTCAAGAGCGGGGCTATCTGTTGCAAGAGCACCGCTACTACAGCACTACCCACACCATGAAAGCGGCAGCACCACTGTTAACAGGTGAGTACTTGCAAACTGGTACTCGTGACCTGCCACCGAAGGAGTTGATGGAAGCCATGGGCATGCCCGTTCCTCCCGCACTATTAACGGCTGAAAAGGAGGGCGCTCATCGTGGCTGATCAACCAAACACTCCTGAATCCGCTGACATCACGCCATCCGGCGCGGCAATCGTTGAACGGGGCAATACCTCTAAGTGGTTGGCGGACAATGGGTTTGACCATGAGTTCCTGGGGTTGGATGCCTCTGGCGTGGAATTACTCAAAATTGATCGCGACTTCTTAATTCCGATCGCGACGGCTCTCTATGCTTATGGCTTCAACTACTTGCAATGCCAGGGTGCCTACGATGCAGGGCCAGGTCAAGATCTGGTCAGCTTTTATCACCTGACGAAAATTTCGGATAATGCCGAGCGACCGCCAGAAGTACGGCTGAAGGTGTTCCTGTCTCGGGAAAATCCTACTGTTCCTTCGGTGTATTGGATTTGGAAAGGAGCTGACTGGCAAGAGCGGGAATCCTACGATATGTATGGCATTGTCTATGAAGGACACCCCAACCTGAAGCGGCTACTGATGCCGGAAGATTGGGTAGGCTGGCCCTTACGCAAGGATTACATCTCGCCTGATTTCTACGAGTTGCAAGACGCGTACTAAGACTGCTCGGTACCCTGAACAATATATTTCATTGTGGTCAGCGTTTCTAGGCTAATTAGCCCACGACGCTGACCTTTTTGATTCGACATCCCCAGAAAAACGGAATCACCCCATTTCGGACTACGAGAGAAGCGGGGTGAGGCATTGATATAAGTTGAGGCGCTATTAATCCCCAGGGCAAACTGGCGGCTCTCCTGGTAAGACTCGGTGACTAGGCAATCGGCATGACCGCTACTATGCAGGTTAATCCAGGTGATCGCATCATCCAGACTATCAACGACCCGAAACGCGACTATTTTTGCGAGATAGGCTTGATTCCATTCCATATCCTCTGCCAATTGCAGATCGGGAAATTCTGTGACCAGGCTGGCATCTCCCCGAAGTTCAAACCCTTTCTCCCGCAGACTATTCCATAACATCGTGAGCGAGGATGGATTTTGATTGCGGTGAATCAGCACTTTTTCGATCGCGTTAACCGGATCAGGTTCACTTTGGTGGCTGTCTAAAATGATCCAACGTACTGTTTCTAAACTGCCAGACGGTGACCAGTACAGATAACAGTTACCCATTGCCGATTTCAGTACCGGAGCTGTGGCTTGCCGGGTAATTTGCTGCACCAGGCTGGGACGACCGTACGGAATAATTAAGTTGAGGTATTGATCCTGCACAATTAAATCTCGCACTGATGCCCCTTGATCGGATGGTAGGGCTTGCAGGCAACCATTGGGTAATCCGGCTTCTTCAAGGGCTAAGCAGAGAGCACGGGAGATCGCCGCATTGGAATTACTGGCTTCGCTGCCCCCTTTCAAGATCAAACTATTGCCAGTCTTAATGCAAAGCCCTGCCGCGATCGCGGCTAACTCGGGAAAGGCTTCGTAAATTAAGGCAATGACGCCCAATGGCATCAGTTGCGAGTAAGTTTGGCAATGGTTGACTTGATGAATGGCCGTCATGACCCGTCCGATCGGATCAGGAAGCTCACTCAATCGCTGTAGTAATTGCACCGTCGTGTGGAGCCGCTCGGGAGTGAGCTTTAACCAATCCAGCACTAAATCGGGCACAGCCATCTCGCGGCTCGCTTCCAGGTCTAGAGTATTTGCCTCTAAAATCTCATTTTGGTTCTGTTTGAGGGCTTCGGCCATGAGTTGAACGGCTCGACTGCGAAGTCCACCTTTCGTTGTGGCTAACCGAATAGAAGTTTGATAGGCCAGTTGGGCAGCCGTAATCGGGTCAGAAGCTAGGGGAAAAGAATCCAGCGTCATTGGGTTAACGCCTATAAGCGAGTAAAACCATCAGTGCGGGCAATACGGCGACCAGTAATGCCACGATCGCCCACAATAATACGCTGGCTTTGGGAGAGGAGGTCAGTGCCAGCGGCAACCAAATAATTAGGAGGACAAGGGTGATGCAGAGGGCAATGGGCAAATAGCTTTCTCCCAAGCCTGGGTTAGCCACTCCCCACTGATGTCCAGTCCAGCGCCACGCCCGTTTATAGGGATAACTGCTGGACAGCTCTTCCAGCACATAGCCTCCTTCTTCCACCACAAAAATTTTCTGGCAACGATTACAACCAAAGGCTTCCGTCAAGGCGATCGGGGTTAAATGACCACGACGGCGGCAGGGGCAGGGATAATCCTGGCTTAAATCAATCTTTTGAGCTTTTTGAGGTTGCACAGGCGGCACAAATTCAAAAATTTTGCTGGATCTCTTCTTTAGTAAAAACCATTGTCTTTGTAACCATAGAGTTGGTTTATCAAATCTTTCTGTTATTTGCTGACTAAATTGCTTCTCCCCAACTTAGAAAAGCCCTAACCTCACGATCGCCAATGTTTTATGGCAATCTTACCACTCCCATCCTAAATCTCATCCCAGACTCAGCGTCTAGTTGCTTAGGCTGATGCCTCTGAATTCGTCATACTTTGGAAGCGGGTAACGCGATTCGAACGCGCGACATCAACCTTGGCAAGGTTGCGCTCTACCACTGAGCTATACCCGCAAACTTTCAGACAAGCCATCGTCTGTCAAAATAGAACGAGTCTATTTGGAAGCGGGTAACGCGATTCGAACGCGCGACATCAACCTTGGCAAGGTTGCGCTCTACCACTGAGCTATACCCGCGAAATTCAGACGATTATCAGTTTGCCAAAATAGAACGAGTCTGTCAAGGGGTTTAGCAAAAATGGATTGTATCCATCTCACCGGAATTCGTAGCTATGGCTACATTGGGGCGCTGCCAGAGGAACAGGTTTTGGGGCAGTGGTTCGAAGTTGACTTAATCCTATGGCTGGATCTGTCCCTCGCTGGGCAGAGCGATCAACTTCAGGACACCTTTGATTATCGATCGGCAATCGCAACGGTACAGCAGCTGATCAATACCGCTCAATTTGCCTTATTGGAACGGTTGGCTAGCGCGATCGCCAACGCGATTTTATTTCCTAGCCCACCAGCAGATTCCGGTTTAGTGCAGCAAGTGCAGGTGCGGTTAACCAAATTAGCGGCTCCCATCCCGAATTTTGGCGGCAAGGTGACTGTAGAAATTCAGCGATCGCGATCCACCGAACGTGGGAGTCAAGTTACAGGAAGTTTACAAGCTTTATCATGATGGACTAACTAAGGGAGCAAATTAACTCAACTACTTGATAGTTGGGGATTTCAGGGCTGATAACAGGTGGCTGTTATGGCGTCTAATTGGCTGGTTTTCCACCAGAATGCTGCCAACACCTCTAGAGATCGATCGAAAAACTACCTACCGTCAGCCCAGATTTCTGATAGAATCTTATGAAAAGTTAACAATTATTCTTTAGTCCCTCATGAATGTATTGGTTGTTGGTGCGACTGGCACGTTAGGCAGACAAGTAACCCGTCGGGCGTTAGATGAGGGCTATCAGGTGCGCTGCTTGGTACGCAGCATGAAGAAAGCGGCGTTTTTGAAAGAGTGGGGCGCTGAACTGGTACGGGGAGACTTGTGCGAGCCAGAAACACTGAAACCTGCCTTAGAGGGCATTACAGCGGTAATTGATGCGGCAACGGCAAGAGCGACAGATTCACTGGGGGTAAAAGATGTTGATTGGCAGGGGAATGTCAATCTGATTCAAGCCGCTAAAGCCGCTAAAGTCGATCGCTTCATCTTTTTTTCAATTCTGGATGCCGAAAAATATCCCCAAGTGCCCTTGATGGAAATTAAGCACTGCGTAGAGCAATTTTTGGCGGAATCTGGCTTAAACTACACGATTTTGCGTCCTTGTGGATTTCTGCAAGGCTTGATCGGTCAGTACGCGATCCCAATCCTAGAGGGGCAAGCGGTTTGGGTCATGGGGAATGCCTCCCCGATCGCTTATATGGATACTCAGGATATTGCTAAATTTGCAGTACGTGCCCTAGGTGTACCAGAAACGGTGAATCGATCGTTTCCAGTCGTTGGTTCCCGCGCCTGGAGTGGGGATGAGATTATTCGGCTCTGTGAGCGCTTATCTAAGCGAGACGCGAAGGTTACCCGGGTGCCGATGAATCTGCTTCAAGTCGTGCGCCGCATTACTCGCGTTTTTCAGTGGACATGGAATGTGTCCGACCGGCTGGCATTTGCCGAAGTGGTGGCAACCGGTAAACCTCTGACAGCCACGATGACCGATACCTATACTACCTTTGGGCTGGAGCCAAAAGACATCACAACGCTAGAAGCGTATATGCAAGAGTACTTTGATCGCATTCTGAAGAAATTGCGAGAACTGGATTACGAGCAGGCAAAAGCCAAACAGAAAAAAGTGGATAGCAAAAAGAAAACCTATCCCAGATTTTGACCGCTTTGATTAATTCCGCTGGGAATGTTCGATTCCGACCGATCGTTGATCGCCAGGATCAATCTTGATTGTTCAGAGTCACCACCAGGGATGGTATAGTCCCTACATATTTGTTCAATCTGCCCCTCAGTCATAACGTTTAACGTGCCCAAAGCTGGCATCATCTATAACGACATCAAACCGATCGCTTGTCAAACCGCTCAAGACATCCAAGACAAGCTCACTGCCTGTGGTTGGGAAGTTTACCTGGCAACTGGCGTCGGGGGATTACTGGGCTATTCCAGTCCAGAAAAGCCCGTTTGTCACAGTGCGATCGACCATCTGAATCCCCCTGGATTCGATGCTGAAATGGCTTTCGCGATCGTCCTGGGCGGTGATGGCACTGTGCTATCCGCGTTCCGACAAGTTGCACCCTACGGCATTCCGTTGTTAACAGTTAACACCGGACACATGGGCTTTCTGACAGAAACCTACTTGAATCAATTGCCGCAGGCTCTGGAAGCTGTTCTGGCCAATCAGTATCAGATTGAAGAACGCAGCATGCTGTCAGTCCAGCTATTCCGAGAGGATTTTTTGCTCTGGGAAGCCCTGTGCCTGAATGAGATGGCCATCCATCGCGAACCCTTGACCAGTATGTGTCACTTCGAGGTGGAAATTGGGCAACATGCTCCTGTAGATATTGCGGCTGATGGCATTATTGTTTCGACTCCCACGGGGTCTACTGCTTACTCGCTGGCAGCAGGAGGTCCTGTGATTACGCCAGGAGTGCCGGTTCTACAACTGGTGCCCATTTGTCCTCATTCTTTAGCCTCCCGGGCTTTGGTGTTCTCCAATCAAGAGCCTGTAACGATTTTTCCCGCTAATCTCAGTCGCTTGGTGATGGTCGTGGATGGGAATGGGGGGTGCTATGTGCTGCCAGATGATCGCGTCCGAATTCAGCGATCGCCCCATACGGCTCGATTTATCCGGATTAATCCCCCAGAATTTTTCCATGTCCTGCGCGAAAAGCTAGGTTGGGGCTTACCCCATATTGCCAAGCCAACCTCAGTGGAATTGCCTTAAGGACGTCTTTGATCCTCAGCGATCGCCAAGTTGCCCCTAAAGGCAACTATTTTTTCATAAACATGCTAAAACAAGGAAGAACCATTACCAGGCATAAATACTCACTGGCGACTCCACATGAACACTGCTCCTCCTGAAACTAGTTCCTGCATTTTACTTGTGGAAACCGACGATGCCTTGGCTCAGCATGTCAGCCTAGATTTGAAGGAATCTGGCTATGATGCGATCGTCGCTCAAGATGCGATTAGTGCCTTGCGGCAGGTGCCTGATATGCAGCCATCACTAGTGGTCGTCGATCGCATGTTGGCAGGAGAGTCAGGATTATGGTTGTGCAGTCGGTTGCGATCGATGGGCATGCGAGTGCCGGTGCTGATGATGATGGCGCGAGATACCTTGGAGGATCGGATTGCCTGTCTGGAAGCGGGAGCGGATGATTATTTTCTCAAACCCTATCGCACAGATGAATTTTTGAAGTTGGTGCGGTTGTATTTACAGCCTCATGGTCAAGGGAATGAGAAACTGCGATTTGGAGATCTGGTTCTGGATCTAGCAACCCGGCAGGCTGGGAGAAATGGGCGGACGATCGATCTGACCATGAAAGAATTTGAACTGCTCAAATATTTGATGGAGCATCCTCGGGAAGTGTTGACCCGCGAGCAAATTCTAGAAAATGTTTGGGGCTATGACTTTATGGGTGAGTCGAATGTAATTGAAGTGTACATTCGGTATTTGCGACTTAAGATTGAGGACGAAGGGGAAAAACGGCTGATTCAGACCGTCCGTGGCGTAGGATATGTGCTCCGCGAAGCCTAATGGTAGCGGTTGCCTTGGGAACTGAGCGGGGTAATTCACAGTCCGGATTCTGACAGTTTTACGCCAGTGGTTAAACCCTTATGGTCACACCATCAAAGTTGGGAGTTGGAATGAAGCAATGTCAGCAATTGATGAACTGGTTCAGCGATCGCCCCAGTCGGCAAGTTAAGTTCTGCCTCAATCTAGCTAGTCCTTTGCTGCTCGTAATCGTTCTAGCTGGATGTGCCTCTATGCCAGGCTCAGCTGTTTCCTCGAATGGGGATAGAACTGTGGCTCAAGATCTGTCTGCTGCTAGCCCGATCGCCCCTGGACCGAGGCAATCACTTCCCATCACAGCCCAGATGAAAGTGGGTGAGAAGGTAATTCAGCTAGAAGTTGCCCAAACCCCGGACCAACAGCAGATTGGACTGATGAACCGGACTGAATTATCTGACGATCGTGGCATGTTGTTTCCGTTTACTCCCCCCCGCCCTGTTGCTTTCTGGATGAAGAATACATTGATTCCGTTAGACATGATATTTTTGCGGGATGGCAAGGTGGCACATGTTGCCCGCAATGTCCCTCCCTGTAAAGCTGAGCCTTGTCCTACCTATGGGACACCCGTTGCGATCGATCAAGTGATTGAACTCCGAGGCGGACGGGCTACCGAATTAGGCATTCAACCGGGCGATCGGCTGCTGGTACAACCACTATCTCCATAACGGGTTGTCCGAAAATTCACATAATTTCTCAGTTTTTTTTAAGCATCTGCGGTCAATATACGGTAATCTGTCGTGAGATGGAGTTGAGAGTTTGCCAGTTCATCTAAGCTGGGTGTCTAGATTCTTTTCCAAACCTCTGAGTAGTCGGGGCTTTGGGCTTCAGGACAACTACCTGGCGTAGAAGAATCTCGCAGAGTGGTGTGAGGTAGATCCAGTTAGATGAGCAGTGGCTAAGCACTTATGCTTGCCTGTAAAGGAGCTATTGCATTGTGATAGCTTCGGTAAGTTTGATTGCAAAAGCTTTTCCCGGCTTGATTTCACAGAGTTTCGGTAAAAAAGCTGAAGTGATCCGTACTCATCCATTTACAGTCTGTAGATCTACAGATGTAATCGATGGGCGTCACTGCTTAAGTAAGCATTAATCTCTTTCAACTACATAAGTCGATCGGATGTTGATTAATCTTGCATCAGCTCGGCTTGGGAGCCAGATCTGAGATTGACCACTGTAACGTTCCAGATGATTCCCTGAATTACACAATGGTGTCCTATCACAGGAGGTGATATAGGCATGGGACCTTCAACATATGCTCGATTGATTCGATTTCTGCAAGAGGATTTAGCTCTATCTACGTCCTCTATCTCGATCGCTCTACGTCATTTAGAGCAGGATCCAGGACCGCTGCCCATGATTTTGTGGCAGTACGGTTTAGTCACGCTTGAACAACTTGACCGGATTTATGATTGGCTTGAACAAGCTTAACTGGCTGCAATTTGCTTGTCCGGGAGGAAAGTTCATGAAGGGATTATGCTCCGGTATGGATGGAATGAATAGATGTGTTCCCTGGCGATATTTTGATCGATTCACTCAACTCAATCAGGTTCAACAGGATCGAAAGCGGGCTAAAGCTAGTCCGCTTTCTGGTTTAAAAGGTTATTGACAGTTAATGACTTTAGCAGCGGCAGTTACTCCTGCTCCGGGTGTGAGGGGATTGTGACCCAGTTCGAGTAGCGTGGCTTCCAACGCACTCAGAGCCGTCAAAATTTCCCGATCGCTGACATAGCCCAGATGCCCAATCCGTAGGATCTTACCCTTCAAATGATCCTGCCCACCGGCTAGCATAATTTTGAATCGGTTTTTCATCACGGCTCGAATCGCTTCTGCCTCTAGGCCATCAGGGGGAAATAAGGCGGTTACAGTTGGACTAGCCGCATTTTCTGGAGCAAATAAGCGAAATCCCAGAGCTTGTAGTCCAGCCCGCAGCGCTTGGCTGAGACGTTGATGACGATCGAAAATTGCCTCTAATCCTTCAGCTTGCATCATTTGTAATGCGGCTTGTAGGGCAAAGAAGAGGTTTACTGGCGGGGTAAACGGGTTGCTATGCTTGACGGCATCCTGCTGATATTTGCCTAAATCCAGATAAAAGCGGGGAAATTTCGCACTGGAGTAAGCCTGCCAGGCTTTAGGGCTAACAGCCACAAATCCTAAACCGGGTGGCATCATGTACCCTTTTTGCGAGGCGGAGACAACGACATCCAATCCCCAGTCATCTATGGGAATATGGACAGATCCCAAACTGGTCACAGCATCAACCATAATTAATGCTTCACCATGTGCTTTGACATAGCGATTAATGGTTTTCAGATCATTGATTACCCCCGTGGAGGTTTCACTATGGGTAATGATCACCGCTTTGATCGTTTTGTCGGTATCGGTAGTTAACCGATCGCGAAACTGTTCTGGATCTAGGGGTTGTCCCCACTCCGCCGTAATCGTATCTACCTGTAGACCAAACTTCTGGGCGAGATCTGCCCAACGATCGCCGAATTTGCCATTACACCCGACTAACACGCGATCGCCGGGACTGAGGAAGTTAATCATGCCCGCTTCCATCGCGCCCGTGCCACTGCTGGCTAGAATCAGCACATCATGTTGGGTTTGGTGTAACCATTTCAGGTTTTGAGTCACCTCCGCCATGATTTGAAAAAATTCGTCGCTGCGATGGGCGATCGGGTGTTTCGCCATTGCCAATAAAACAGGTTCCGGGACTGGTGTAGGTCCTGGAACCATTAACATGAACTGATTGTCCATTCTGCTTTTTACTATCTACCTGAAGATTATTCTAGTTGCCAGTCCTAAGGTAATCTTTCCCAGGCAACGGCGACAATTTCACTGAGCCAACGGCGTTGATGCGGTTCTAATAAAGCGTCATCAGCTAACACTTCGGCAGTTAGTTCTTCTAATGATTGTCCTTGGGAGCGAGCGACTAAGACCACACCGGCGATCGCGGAGACGATTAACTCCTCATCTACCGATTTTTGGCGCAGGGCAACTACTTCTTGAGGATTGACTGGAATAGGATAATTCATGGCGATATCACATAGCGGGACGATGCCCAGTTAAATAATGAGAACGATGTAAAGTTTGTTGGCAAAAGTGTGTAATGAAGTCTAGCGTACTTTTAGGGTTTCTTAACCTCTATCTTGAGTATTGGTACATTGAATTTTACAAACTCCGATGAAAGAAATACTCTATATTGAAGTTCCTACGCCAGAAACGCCTTCTGTTATAACCTGGCTTCAGCAAGAATTGACATTGAATTTGGTAGAAAAGATTCCGGCGCCGACGGGTCTTCGGCTGCGGTTCCCTGCTACTACCGATCGCACTCATACCATTTCTGAATCCGAGCTGCCCCGATCGGGTGAATTAGCGATCGCGGTTTGGTCACTGCAACGCACCACTTATCTAAAAGTCTTTCGCTGGGCTGATCGACCACTACCAGGAGAACAGGCAATTTTACAAACCCTGACTCAACAGATTCGAGAGCGCTTTCCGAATCAGTATCCCGCTCCACCGGCGATCGATCTGTCACGGCAGACGATCTTTGAAGCCCTGGCAGATCATTATCCCTTAACGGTCAAATACTTCCAAAAAATCCCGAATGGTGAATATGATCTGACTCGTGTTTACTGGTGGGAACAACGGTGGCGGGAGAGTGTGCAGCGACCGCAACAGCCGAAACAAGTAGTGTTTACGCAGCGATCGGCACAACAGACAACCGAATCACCGCACTATGACTTGATCTATGTGGGCGGGGCACTGGGTGTAATTCATGCAGCGGCGATGGCTCAGCTTGGTTATCGGGTGTTGCTGCTGGAACGCTTACCCTTCGGCAGAATGAATCGGGAATGGAACATTTCTCGTATGGAGTTCCAGAGTTTGATTGATCTGGGATTATTTACTCCTGCCGAATTTGAGAGTGTGATTGCCAGGGAATATATTGATGGCTTTAACAAGTTTTTTGATGCCAATAATCCGCCCCAAGCCAAAGCGCCAATTTTGCATACCCCTACGGTATTAAATATTGGTTTAGATGCCGAAAAACTGTTGCGAGTGTGTGGGGAAAAGTTGCGGCAGGCGGGTGGTGAAATTTGGGATGAAACAGAGTTTGTTCGGGCTGATGTCAGTCCAGATCAAGTAGTTGTCCAGGCGCAACATTTACCAACTCAGGGCGATCGCACGGCGACTGGACGACTGTTAATTGATGCGATGGGCACAGCCTCCCCGATCGCCTGGCAGTTAAACGGCGGACGCACTTTTGATAGTGTTTGTCCTACAGTAGGAGCGGTGATTGCGAGTGGATTTGAGCCGGGAGTGTGGGATGCCCACTATGGCGATGTGTTGAACAGTCACGGGGATATTTCGCGGGGACGGCAGCTGATTTGGGAACTGTTTCCGGCGGAAGAGGATGAACTGACCTTTTATCTCTTCCACTATCATCAAGTGCATCCTGAGAATCCCGGTTCGTTGCTGGAAATGTACGAGGACTTTTTCACCATTCTGCCGGAGTATCGACGCTGTGACATGGAGCAGTTGGTGTGGAAAAAAGCCACGTTCGGTTACATTCCCGGACACTTTACCGCCAGTGGTCGCGATCGTCAGGTGGCGTTCGATCGGTTAATGGCGATCGGGGATGCGGCTTCCCTGCAATCTCCGTTAATCTTTACTGGCTTTGGTTCCTTAGTTAGAAATCTGCCTCGGTTGGTGCATTTATTAGATGTGGCGCTAAAACATGATTTGCTCACGGTGCAACACCTGAATCAAATTCGGGCTTATCAAAGTAACATTGCGGTCACCTGGCTATTCTCTAAAGGCATGATGGTGCCAACGGGAAAATTTCTAGCACCCGAGCGGGTTAACTCCATGCTTAACACCTTTTTTGGTGTGTTAGCCGCTGAGTCAAATCAGGTGGCCGAAACCTTTATTAAAGATCGGATCGATTGGGTGTCTTTTAATCGCATGGCATTAGTCGCTGCCTGGAAGAATCCCCTGCTACTCGTCTGGATCTGGGAACTGGCAAGTGTAGGTGATTTTGTCCGATGGTTGGGCAGCTATGCCTCATTTACCTTCCATGCCTTTATTAGTGCCTTACTGGGCAGTTGGTTTCCGGGATGGGTGCGGCAAATTCGTCCCTGGTTGGAACCTCGCTTTCCGGCGATCTGGTTCTGGCTTCTGGCTCAGAGTTATGCGTTTACGGATGGTGTCGGCAAACCGCAACCAACTTCAGCGACGGGGATTCGCTTAAAACCAATCACCCCCCAGGAGGTTGGTTAATCGCCAGCCATTCCACAACCTAGCTCTTGGGAGCTTGTAAGCCATCCCGTGCCATCTTGGCTCCCAGGAACAACCCGATCGCGAGACTGCCAAAGAACATGGATAGCCAATTAATGGCTTCAAAGGGATTAAATTGGGGCTTCTGTTCCGCAATCAGCGTATTAGTTGGATTGTCTGGATCGTACCAAACTGTAACGGTTTGACCTTTCCAGTAGGGAGAGCTTAGACCCGACCCGCCACCCCGTCTACGCGGTGAACCATAAACCGTAACGCAGGTGCTATTCACCTCATGGGGTCTGCCCGTGCGATCGCTAAAGCGAATGATGGCACAATACATTCTCGATCGAGAGCTGCTATGGCTTCCGGGCTGCTCGGAAGCGGTGCGGCGCACAACTACAGCGGGAGCAGAGATCCAATCCCAGTAAGATAGCTTACTAACCGAAGTCCACAGGCTAATCACCACAACGAACAGCGTGACAACGCCATTAACCCACCTGCACCCGCGAAGCTAACCATGATTAAGGCTAGGAGCGGTTTGCGAATGGGGTCTGGTAGCTGAGATGGTTGGGGCATGAGGTGGACTGAGCTGTTTGCTTACCCCTGTTGCAGTTCTGCCCAGCGTTTCTGGAGGTCGGGAATAGTAAACACGGATTGAAATGGTAATCCAGCCTGTTGATAAAATTCGGCGCCGCCTTGCTGGCGATCGACCAAGGCAATCACCCCATTCACTTGATAGCCCGCATCTCGTAAGCGATCGACGGCTTTCATCGCCGATTGTCCCGTGGTGACGACATCTTCTAACACCGTGACGGCGCTACCTTCGGGTAGGCTTGGACCTTCAATATAGGCACGGGTGCCATGTCCTTTGGTTTCTTTGCGGACAATTAAAGCTGTTAACGGTCGGTTTTCTAAAGCGCCAACGACACTCACCGCTGTGACGATCGGGTCGGCTCCCAGCGTCAATCCGGCGACAGCTTGGGTTTCGGGGGGAACGAGGGGTAATAAAATCCGTCCGACGGCAAGCCCACCCCAGGGATGCAGCGTCACTTGCTTGCCATTGATGTAATAGGAAGCCTTTTGTCCTGAAGACAACACAAAATCACCTTCTTGATAGGCAACCTGACAAAATAAATCTAATAGTTGTTGCCGCAGTGCCGCTAAATCCATGGTGGAAATTGTGGGTAAGGACTCCGGGAATGATTGACAAATATTCGTCATAGATTTGGGAGAAGCTCAGTAAAATTGAGTCAGACTAAGTATTAGGTTGGGGCAGACTTGTAGAGGATGATTTTACAGCAATCCAGAGCTTCTCTCCTCCTGATCTTAGTCTTAAAAACGGACAGATACCGCTCAAAAATTGAGGAGTATGTTCATGCCAATCAAGTCTGATTTCTACCGGATTGTCAGTCGGAGCGCGATCGCTTGTCTGACCGTTATGACGTTTTCTAGTGCGATCACGCCAGCGGCAAAGGCTCAAGATACCATTCGTTTTTCACCTGTGACTAGGCTGCAAACGATTCCTGAGCGATTTGATGAGGTCTATTTCCGACGTGATCCAGATTATTTCGCCAATCGCACTCTGATCCGGCAACTCCTATTTTTGACCGGACCCTTCTCAGAGAATGAAATTGCCAATGATGCTCAAGGGCTTTCGGATTTGTACTACGAAACCATGAGTCGTCAACTGAACAATTTCCCGATCGTGCGGACTCCAGATTTGCCTAATCCCTTTAACGAAAGCCTGCTCACCTTGCCTAAATTGGCGAATAGCCCACCTCTGTTAGTGGAGCAGCCTCCCTTTGTCTCGCCGCCCATTGTGGCACCTCCGGTCACCCGACCGCAGCCCGACTCACCCGTACCAGCATTGTGGTAAATCCAGGGTGCAGGAGTTGAACCTGCCTGGGGCGAATTATGAGTTCGCTGCCTCAACCGCTCGGCCAACCCTGGCTGAACCAATTGTAGCCTGATTTTATTGCAGGCTAAAGGATACCAATTCTTTCCTTTGTCACCAAAGGATTTTACCGTTCTGTAGGGACATACTATAGTATGTCCTTTTTTGTGAGTCATCCAGGGACGATCTCATTTACAATTCTTTTCTAAACTGATCGAATCAGATCAGGATCTAAATTGGGTAGAACAAGCTAGTGTAGTTACCAATCAGAAGCCACTGAACGATCGCTGGCACTTAAATACCTATGAAACTGAACTCGACTGTTGCCCTGACTTTAGTGCTTTTAACTTCAATGCTGGCGGCTGGCTTGGTGAGTGCTGCCTTTGGGCTAACGCTCGGGCGAGATGCCTTGAAGGGGATTACTCAGCCTGATACTCGACCGACAAACAATTTGGCTAATCGGAAAGGGAAGCCTGCTCGGCAAAGTGAATTAGTGATTCTGCGGGAAGAGGACATCCTCAAAAATGTGAAGGCGCATATTGAGGGTGGGGCTGTTAAGGCGGCAGGAAATGCGGCTAGTGCACCGAATCAAGAGGACAAAGCGGCTGTGCAATCGCGCTTTCCGATCGTGGCTCAGGATCAGGGGGTGACCTTAGAGATCAAATCAGCGCAGCGAGAAGATAGCTTTCTGGTTTTCAATGTGACGCTACGCAACAACGGTAATCAAGCCGTCCAGTTTCTCTATAGTGATTTGGAAGTGACGGATGACCAGGGGCAAGTTTTAAACGCTAAGACGGAAGGATTACCTGGAGAATTGCCGTCCAAGAGTCAGACATTTTCTGGTACGATTCGGATCCCATCAGAATTATTAGAAAAAGTGGAAAAAATTTCCCTAACGCTCACCGATTACCCAGATCAACAGTTGCAACTGAAAGCGCCTGATGTTCCTGTTGCTAAATAAAGGATGCGCCACTGTGGCTTGGCTAAATCGACTGTTCGTTGGGCGTGGAGCCGATCGTCACTGCATGACTTGTCCTGCTGCTAAGTGAGGAACGGGTGACTCAAACTGCTGCGTCTTTCACCTGGTCAGACATCACCTTCCGGTTGTTGTCTGTGTTTTTGTTGATTGCAATTAACGCCTTTTTTGTCGCGGCGGAATTTTCAATTGTGTCGGTTCGCCGCTCTCGGATTAATCAGTTGGTTGGAGCCGGAGATGTCCAGGCAAAAACGGTCCAAGATCTCCAGAGCAGCATTGAACGATTGTTATCGACCACCCAATTAGGCATTACTCTCTCCAGTTTGGCACTGGGGTGGATTGGTGAAGGTGCGATGGCGGTCTTGGTGGCTAATTGGTTAATGTACCTGCCGCTGCCCTTCTCGTATCGCCAGGCTGTGGCACATTCTCTAGCCCTGCCGATTACCTTTTTTACGATCGCTTACCTGCAAATTGTTTTGGGTGAACTCTGTCCCAAATCGGTGGCATTGTTGTATTCCGAGGAGCTAGCGCGATTTTTGGGCGCCTTTAGTCTAGCGATCGCTCGAATTTTCAATCCCTTTATTTGGATTTTGAATCAGTCCACTCGCTTACTGCTGCGGCTGGTGGGTATTCAATATACCGGGCAGGGATGGTATAACCAGGTTTCGTCAGAAGAACTGCAATTAATTATTGCGACTTCGACTGAATCCAGTGGTTTAGAAGCGGACAAACGGGAATTACTCCGCAATGTGTTTGAGTTTGGTGAGGTCAGTACTGAGGAAGTCATGGTGCCTCGGACTAATATTGCGGCAGTATCCAATGATGCGACGCTGCGAGAGTTATTAGAGGAAGTTGCCAGCTCTGGACATTCTCGCTATCCCGTGATCGGAGAATCATTGGATGATGTGCGTGGCATTATTCACTTTAAGGAAATTGCAGAACCCTTAGCTCAAGTCGGCGTCTCCCTAGAGCAGACGATCGCCGAGTGGATTCGTCCGGCGCGGTTTGTCCCCGAATATATGCCCTTGAGTGAACTATTGCCCTTAATGCAGCGATCGCGGCAACCGATGGTGATGGTGGTGGATGAATTTGGCGGCACGGCAGGGCTGGTGACGATCGAAGATCTAGTAGCGGAAATTCTAGGTGATACTCTAGAACCGACTAACGAAGCTGAACCAGAAATCACGATTTTAGGGGATCAAACCTTCCGGGTGCAGGCACAGATGAACCTGGATGAACTGAACGACACCCTAAATCTTGATCTGCCCCTGACGGATGATTATCAAACTTTAGCGGGATTTCTGCTCTATCAGTTCCAACGTATTCCTCAACCGGGTGAAGTTCTCTGCTATCAAGATTATGAATTTACGGTGATCTCTACTGAAGGTCCTCGGTTACTCCAAATTCAACTCCGCCGACTGGAACCGCTAGATACAAACACGGGCGAAAGGGAGGAGGTAGAATCCTGGGAAACTGGAGAGTCCAGCGATCGCTCAGCCGAAGAACCAGAATAGAAACGATGGGTTGGTTAAGTTGGGGCAGCGGGGTTGGCTGCGTTTGTCCAGTACTGCAATGGTTTACCTCCAATGTCATCGCTATTCTCTCGATAGATCTGCCTCAAACCCTCGTAAAAAGCTTGAGCGTCATCTGCTAATCCAAATGCCATCAAACATTTGAGAATGCGTGTTATACGAAGATAATTGTGGTTAAACAGACACACCCATTCTTGCTTACGGTTTGGATAGTCTGCTGACTGCGTGATAACTACTCTTCCTTCATCGCTTTGCTGGCGCTGCAAACCATAAAATCGCAGCATGACTGTGAACGATCGCAGTAGATGTTGCCGGAGGCTAGGGTTATTTTGAAAAGCTTGAATCACCTCATCATCAACAAGGGGTGCATCAGGGTTAAATGCACTCTTCTCTGGTAAAGGAAATAGCCACTGGATGTAATCGTGAGTACACTCCAGTGCCTCAAAATCCCAAGCCCACATCTCTTGAATCATACGACCTTGGGAATCTCGCTGCTCTCCCAGATAAAATGGGACGATCCTTTGAGTGAGTTGCTTTTCCTGATGCATGGTGAACTATCCTCACAACTCGATCTACTGCTTTAGGACACGATTACCAAACTATTAATCCCAGATGTAGCCTAATACTTGAACCTTCAGAGATAATTCTCATTTACAACCTTATAGATTTTCTTGCAATATAACGGTTCCCATCACCCGCTACAGATAACTTTTGCGTCATAACCAACCAATTTTCGACGGTCAGTGTGCAAGCGGATTATGGGGAGACAGGTCACAACTGGGGGACAGAAGTACCATGTTTGGCAAGTACACTAAAACCATCTAAAAACTGAATTGCTGCTTCATTTTCTGAGTGTGGTTTGTTCTGGTCATCAAGTATTACTTGATATGGACGATTACAAGTTAAGCAAAAATCTTGAAAGAGAAACGTCCAACCACAGTCAGCGACAAATGTTTTTAATATATGCCAAAGATGCTCTGGCGCAGAGCATTGTAATTCGGTAACGCAGTAATCGAGTAAACAACAGACGCTACACTCTCCATCTGGACTCACTAAACCTGTTGTCAACAAGAACCACAATCCTTCTAATCGCCTTTGCTGATTTGGTTTGGCAGATTTCCAGATTAGAGATGATTGTTCGCTACCACCCAGTTTGACAGGTATTAGACTGCTGAGGGGCGACCAAAAGCTTAACCTCTTTTCAAGGTAGTGCCATAACTGGATATCTACCTGGCTTCCAACAGCTTCAATTAATGGCGATGTAATGTGTCGCCAAAAATTATCACGGAGGAACCCCTTCCTCAATAATTGATTTTCAAACTGTCTAATGAGGTTATTGAGTTTTCGTGAGTTACACCAGTTTTCATTGGGATAGAGACAGTTGAGAAAACTTAAATCAGCTATGCCAACTGGGCTTTCAAAGAAATATATGTCAAATTCTTCTACCTTAGATATCTGTTTATAGACCGCTTCAATAGCTTGAGTCGTTTTTTGTTTGTCAATGGTACCTGTTGAAAGTGCGGCTAACTGCCACTTTCTCTTATACTCGTCGAGCAAAGCTTCTTGTTGTGGTGTCAACTCAGAAATTTGTTGCATTTTGTAGCTTGAGTAATTTTGACAGAAACCTCTGTTAATCAGCAACTTTACTCAGTTTAACGATTCAGGCCAGCGGCAGCAGACACTCTTAAACGTAGTGCAAGAGCAGAAAATGTTCGCTGCACCAAGGTTGTTGTACGGCAGGATTTCGCAACCGATGGTCTAGATCTGGGTTAACTCTACTCGATGTCCATCGGGGTCTGCCACAACTGCACGCCGTCCCCAAGCTGAATCCTCAGGAGATGAAACAATTGAAGCACCATGCTGCTTAAGTTCCCGGACAACCGTATCGACAGAAGGAACCTGAAATCCTAGCCGAGTTGCCGTCGTTGGTACTGTTCTAGTACTACAGGGATAAATTTCAAAGGTGACGCAGCCCATTTCGCTCGCAAAATGCTCTAAACCGTTGTCGTGCTGGTGCTTTACGAAAGACAACCCCAACCGTTGATAGAACGAAGCAGATTCTTCAATGTTAACCGAGCGAATAACAACCAAATTGAGCCGAATTTCACTCATGGCTTTGATCAATTTCTGGACAGTGTTCCGTGGCATAGAACTCTAACCATTTCTGCACCAGGATGTTTGAACACTATATCAAACTCACTATTGGGCATCCTCAAGGTTTCAGGAATGAGATGCGCCTGGATAGGTTCTGTTAGAGCTAATCCTTGTCCAGGAAGAAGGATAACGGTAATCTCGCCACTACGTAAGCATCCCAAAACCTTTGCTAGGACACGCACATAAAAGGGGGCATTGTCTTCTACATGGTGCATCTCAAAATACCGTTATAGGATCAGCGATGCCGTGTAACAATACCATTTACCCACCGCAGACAACCTCTCAAATTCGACAAAAGTTTTGTACGGTCGGTGTGCAACGGGGTTGTTAGCTGGATTTTGTGATTGAGCATCTTTAACGATGCTCCTACTAATTACCCTATCTGCTTTAGATCTCTGAATCTTCGTAGTTGAGTTGCATCCAATCGTCAAACGAATAATAGAGGCGTTCTGGGTCAAGTATCATATCCCCATTTTCAACGATAGCAAACGGTGAAAGATCTTTTAATACATGTATAACTGGATAAAAATCTTCTGGCTGTGCCCGATTAATAGATACAAAAATAACCGGGTCTTGCATGAAAGAGAATTCAACGCCTCTTCCTTGATCATCTTCATGATGATACTGATACGAAACAATAACTTGAGATGAGCGATCTGATAAAGTCCCTGATTCTATTTGAAACCCTAAAACCGAGCATAAACGCTCAACAATTTCTGCTCGATCACCAAACGGAATTGGATTAAAGATCTCTTCTTGAGCTTTATCGAAAGAAGTAACACGGAAAAGATCATGACTACTACTCATGACAATATCTCTGAATTAATGCACGGCTTTACTAAAATGCTCAAAGATGCTCAATGTATATCGCTAGTAGATGATTCTTGATAATCGCTAAAACTTATGGATAGAGCCAGCTAACAATGAATAGACGGAAACTTTCCACCTAAGATCCCAATTGGAGGTGGATTGAGAGAATGATTCGGCATAACATCCCAAATGTAGGGTTTAGGCTGATGATACAGAAATCATCAGCCGTTCAAGCTGGATAGCCCGAACCTTTCCGCATCATATTCGATCGCAAATTAATCGATTCGACCATCGATCGGGAACCATCATCGCCTTAGAGCCGTTTTATCGACCAGCCATCCATACCTGTGCAGCCGTCAGTACTTAAATCTGGGCAGGTTGTAGAGACGATCGCTGCTGGTATCAAACAAAATTCTACGACCTGTTCATACCCATGCGCGATCGCCGCATCGGCTTTATGGGGAGACGAGTGCTAGATCAGTGGGCATTCTGATAGAAGAATAACGAGCAGGGCGATCGCCACACCACATTATGAGTAGTTTCCAGAGCTTGAGTGTTTCAGTGTTCGTGGGTATGTTGCTGATGGTAATGCAACAGTCTGCAATCGCGATGGCAAGTGGTCAAGGATGCGATCGCGGCGAGATGATAGTGGCTCAATCCAATTCGAGCCGACCCCAGACGGCAGAGGATTATTTCAACCAGGGCATGATGAATCTTGAGGCTGAAAAGATTGAGCAAGCACAGGCAAATTTTGAGCGGGCCCTGCAACTGAAACCGGACTATGCAGAAGACTTGTTAAACAAAGGATTCGCGGCACTAGAAGCGGAGGACTACCGCACTGCGTTTTATCGGTTCGGCGGCTCTCTAGCCCTGAAACCCAACAATCCTGATGCCTTATTCGGTCGTGGCAAAGCTCAACTTTATCGAGGAACGGCTTATTATGCAGGAGCCATTCGGGACTTGACGCAAGCCATCCTCCTCAAACCCGATTACGCCGAAGCCTATCTGCTCCGCGCCGAAGCATCGTCAACTGATTCACGATATATCGATTACGATCGCGCGATCGCCGACATCAATCAATTTCTTCAACTTCAGCCGCCCAATCCCCAATCTAACTCGGACATAGCGTTGGCTTACGGAATTCGGGCAGAAGCCTACCGAGGAATAAGCGCCTATGACCAGGCCATTTCTGATGCTACCCAAGCACTACAAATTAGTCCTGAACTACCCATTGCGTATCTAGCTAGGGCAGGTGCTTACTCCGCCAAGGAAGACTATAAATTAGCGATCGCCGACTATACCCGCCTGCTCCAGATGCAACCGGAATACCCAGTTGTTCGGACATTACGCGCCGAAGCCTATATGGAGTCGGGCAATTACGATGCGGCGATCGCGGACTACACTCAAGAGATCAAACATGCAGACTATCATCCTCGTACCTACTATCAACGAGGACTGGCTTACGTCGCCAAAGGCGATCAGCAAAAAGCCATTCAGGACTTTGAGAAAGTTATTCAACTTACCCAAGAACCGGATTTTCCAGGATATACAACTAATCAGGAACTTCAGCAGCTGGCAGAGGAACAACTGCAAAAACTGAGATCTGGAGTGATGATGTGATGGTTATTAGAGCCGCTTTGTCGCCTTAAGGTAATCGCTACACACGGCATTGCGATCGCCTCTTTGCGCTTCATTACCACAACCGACTCGTTATACTGCGAGTGTGCGAACCAACTCAGTTTTGTCAAGAATTGCTCTAAAAGCTATAACAGCAGCGATTTTGTAAGATATTTCTGAGGAGTCAACTAGATGATAGCTGCCACCACAAACTATAACCTTGATGTTAGTGAGCAAGATACCTCCCCGCAGCCGCTCTATCATGACATCAATCAAACTTTCAAAAATGGCTGGCAAATACTCTTTGGGGACAGTGTCATCCTCGGAAGATGGATTATCTTCAACTCGCCATTCGAGACAAACTTGACTTTGACCCACATAAGGCTCCACCAGAAGCTTGACGTGGCCATATTTACCTGCTATCCGTACAAATTTTCCTTCTCCAGCGACTTGATTTGCAATGGTGTAGGGAACGCAATCAACTCCACCCCATAGGTCAAACTGTATAGCTCCTTCAAATCCAGAACAACGATTCATTGCCCAGTTCCAAGCTTCAACGTATTTACAAATATGATCCCAATCAGAGTTACGCACTGCTTTATACAGCTTGAGCAGTTTGTAAAGCTCATCAATTGCTTCAGGTTTGGGATGCTCTTGTTCCATTAAGCTGAGCAGCCTTTCAGCTACTTCAATTGTTTCTGCTATGAAAGGTTCATCATCATGAAAAGTTATCCAAGGTTCAGGATCTGCACGTAATGATTCGATCGTTCCATGCAACCATTGGACATTTTTTCGCCTCGATTCCCAGTTGAAACGTGATAGCCAATAACCATACATACTTTAAGCTGAAAATTAGTTCTAATGTATTAGCAATACTTTCATAGCCGAGTTGAGGCAGGCAGTATAACTCTTATTTGAACTGATCCTAGCCTCTCTAAATTTAGATGACCATCCTATTTGGGGTGATTAGGCAGATTTAAATCTAAATAGCACCCTGTATGGGAGAGATCGGCTGAAGATGATCTTGATAACTCCCAAAAATGGGATCTTATGCACAGGAAGTTATTCCTAACTCTTCTGGGTTTTACTGCGATCGCTGCTCCTCAATGAGCAAACGGAGCGACCGAAGTAACAAACGGAGCTACTGATATAACAAATGGAGCAGCCGAAACAACAAACGGAGCAGCCGAAGTAACGAATGGAGCAGCCGAAGTAACAAATGGAGCTACTGATATAACAAACGGAGCAGCCAAAGCAACAAATGGAGCGACCAAAGCAACAAATGGAGCGACCAAAGCAACAAATGGCGATCGCTTCCACGATCTGAATGGGAGATAGGCGAGGATGCTGACGTTGAACAATTAGCCATTAAAGGCGTTGAGTGGCTGCGCGATCGATGAGCAAACTTCAGAACATAGATCTGCGATCGTGGGGCTGACCGCAATCCTCTGAGTGGCATGCTGCTATGTAACCGGAAGGAATATGAGCAGCAATGAATATGGAACGATGCTATGCGCTTAACGGTGAATTTCCTTACAACATAACGATCCCAATCATCTGCCGCACATAACCTTGAACTCTACCAGATAAGCCCCAACAGTCGGTATGTATTGGGCTTGTTATGCGGCTTGCACTTGGCAAGACTAACTTAGTCAAATGACAAGAGTACTATATCGCCATTTTGTGCAGCTACATTGAAAAACTTAACTAACTGATTGTGTAGTTCCAGAAAATGTGGCTCCATGTAAATTTTGCTTTCTTGAGACCCAAGCAGAGTGTCGAGACGTGATTTGAAGTTATCTTCTGGAACCTGATTCAACGCCTCAGCTATCTCCTTAACCTCGTTCACGGTTAGATAACGCACCATACCGTAAGTAGCTTCCCAAGGTGTTGCTGCACCACCCATAAACACCTTATGAAGCAAAGTATTCTCTGTGGTTTTACTATCATTAGGAAAATCGCCTGTGAGTAAGAAATAAAGCGATCGCCAATGTTTATCTGAGTCTAAATAGCGATCGCTGGATCTTAAAGCTTCAAAGTAGGCGTGAATCTCTTCGTCTGTTTCTAAATCATCTCCAAAATAAACACTTGCATATACAGGATCACTATGCAGTTTTTCAAACTCCTCAGGGAGTATCCGTTGATAGCTTGCTTCAATACCCATACAAACAAAATCATTGACTCAATGTTGATATAGCTGTTGTCTCCAAGCCACTGTCTATGAATTATCCTCGTTAAGACTTTGTGGCATAACGATCGCCATCAGCAGCAATCTATGCGTTGACATCCACATCAGTAATTACTGCTCATCCGTTGCATGGCACTGATTCGCTCACGGCTTACTCCCAATAGTTCTCCCAATTATCTTGGAACGCTTGTTTGAGTTTGTTCATGTATTCGTTAGTCTTAATTTTGACCATCCAGATGCCATTATCCTTACTTTTTCCCTTGCAAACAACGCCTTCCATAACGTTGTATTTTCCTTCACGCACATCTTCAATGAATTTGCCCGTGAGCTTGCCACGATACACAACCCTAGCCATATTAATCGCACTAAAGTCTCGAACAAACTGCTCTGGTTCGAGCATCCCTTGGTCGGTTTGCACATCAAAAAGAACAAGTTGTTTAGGGTCATTTTGCTTATGCATTCCAGCAAAAGATTGAGACCCTAAAAACTCTGTGAACACCGTAATCTCAGAACAGTGATATTGTGGACTTGCTTTAAATACATCATCCAGTGACCTTGCCAGATCATTGACAAAAATTTTGGGGGCGGCTTCTAAACCCGGATGAGCAACATTAAATTGGGCAATCCCTAATTCATCCAAATCAAACCTGTCACGACGAGTGCCAAACGCATACCAACCTAACTCTTCATCCCAGATCCAATGAAGATTGGTGCCATCATACTTCTCAAACGCAATACATTTCTCGAACGGGGAATCTTTGCTCCCAGGAATTTTGGGGTAAGCCAGTTTAACTCGTGCCATAACTATCCAAACCGATCGCAAACGATATACTACAATCGTAATACACGTTCTTGCCGCAACTCCCGCGATCGCTAGGGGTCAAACGTGAAGACAGTACAACCAGCTTGAAGCCAGCGATCGTATCCTGACCCATCTATCCCACCTTTTGCAGGTTAGGACATCAGGACGATCGCTAAGCCTCCCTGGTTTGAGTGGCAATGGGGATGGCATAAATATCGCGACCATTCTTGAGCGCGAATCTCAGAGAATACGATGGGGTCTTGCTGGACAGCGTCAGGAAGACAACGATCGCAACGAACACCAGACCACTGGCAATGCCAAATAAGCCGCGATAGCCGATAAAATCGGCAACAAAGCCCAGGCTCGGACCCGCGATCGCCATCCCCAGATCAAAGCCTGCCATACAGAGTCCGAAGATTCGACCCCGATCATGGCTAGGAGAGCGATCGGCAATTAAGGTGATCACGGTGGGGATAAAAATTCCGGCTCCGGCTCCTTCCGCTAATCCGGCCAGCAGAAAGGCAGGGGCACTGTTGGCTAACCACAATAGCAACATGGCTAAGGCGTAGAAACCCAACCCTAGAGTAATAAATCGTCCCCGTCCATAGCGATCGGAGGCTTTGCCCGTGGGCATCCGGACGATAAAGCTAGAAAGGGCAGCAGCTGTATAGAATAGCCCGACATTCAGCGGGACTTGGCTGGATTTAATAAATAATGGGACAAAGGTACTGAGCGTCCCAAAGGCTAATCCAATCAGCAATAACAGTAGGGTAGGGATCCGAAAGGGTGGGCTGAGGAGTAACCGCCAAAACGGCAAATGCTCCGTGAATGCCTCTCGATCGCTGTTGCCTGGGGAGAATTCAGTCATTAGGGGAGCTTGGATCTGAGATGCACCGCCTAAAGCAATCAGCCCTAAGCTGCTGGCGGCTAAAAATAAAGGTACATAACCCGCATATTCTTGTAAAAACCCACCTAAGGCGGGACCGATCGCCACCCCGATCGGGTTGACCAGCGTCATGATGCCAATAATTTCACCGCGATGTTGGGGAGGCGTTAAATCGACGACTAGCGCACTATAGGCGGTGGCAAAGGCGGCAATACTAATGCCGTGAAAGATCCTGACTCCAAATAGCAGGGGAATGGAATCGGTAATGAGATAACCCAGGGGCGCGATCGTGGCTGCCAGTACCCCAATCAGCAACACAACTTTTCGCCCTTGCTGGTCAGCCATGCGTCCTAACTGGGGACGAAAGATCAGCAGCCCGATCGCAAAGCCACCCATCACGATCCCGATCTGGTGTTTCGTGGCGCCCACATCTTCTAGATACAGAGATAAGGTGGGCAATAAGGTTGCCATACTGGACCAAAACAACAAACCTACAACAAATAACACCATTAAGTGCCGTCTGGGTTCTGGTTGTAGGGTACTGAAAACGCTCAAAGGGTTTGTTCCTCCCTCTAGGATAGACACCGAGCCTCCAGCATAACGAACCTGTTTGGCTTAGGGCTTCCTCTAGCAGGGTTAAAGTACGGCAAAAGGGGGACGGACAGGTGCGGGATATCTATTAGTGAGAACTGCACTCTGCCCTTAGCTTTATTGCCGGCATGACAGGAAACTTACATTACGCCTGACCGGGTTCATAAAAACTTTAGATCAGTCATCCGGGTTTTCCCGATGACGCATCGTAAGAGTGGGTGAAAAAGCTCAGTATTTTTACTGCTTAATTTCAGGATTTAACCCCTTCTTGTTACTTTTTATGACAGCCACCGTGGATTTTGATCGCATTCCATTTCTGGTCATTGGGGAACAGCCAATTTCGCTTGGGCAAACCTTAGGTTATCTGCAACTTTCTGGGACGCTGGTGCCCCTGATTCGAGAAATTGTGAATCAGCACATCATTTTGCAGGAAATTCAAAGCCGCTCCGATCTAGAGGTCAGCCTGCCCGACTTGGAACAAGCTGTGATTGATTTCCGGTTGAAGCAGCAACTGGCAGATGCCGATCGCTTCCAGCAATGGTTAGCCAATCAGGGGTTAGATCACGCGACCTGGCAAAATCGCGTTTTATTTCGGCTCAAGGTCGAGCGATTAGTCGAAAAAATTGCTGAACCACAATTGTTACCTTACTTTGAGCAGCACCGTTCTGCCTTTGAGCAGCTAGAACTGGCTTGTATCATTACTCCCGACGTTACGATCGCGCACCAAGTCAGTCAGCAGGTGACGGCACAGACGCCTCTAGAGCAACTGTTGCAGACCCATGCACCTACCGATGCCCAGACGCAAATTTTGCGAGGACTGGTGCGGTGCGACAGGTTACCTAATGAACTGCGAGCCACGATCGTGGCGGCTACACCCGGTGAAGTGATTGGTCCCAAACAAATTGAGCAACGCTGGTGTGTGTTTCAAGTTGGTCAACGTGTGCCAGCCAGCCTAGACAGTGACCTGAAGCGGGAGTTACAAACTCGCTTGTTTCAGCAATGGTTGTCAGCAAAAGTGCTATCTCTCTCCGTGCAATTAGTGAATCAATCACCATTGGCTAATTCAGATCCGCAAACTTCTCTGGCTGCTTAGAAGCCAAGAGCTTAGTCAACAACTTATCCATCACGGCGGCACGATGTGACTCAACTGTTCCGCCGTAAATCTGTTTCATCCAATTCCCATCCCCTTCAGGGTGCATTGCCCAATCGGAGTCCGGCGGGACATCAGCCGCGACTCCTCTACTTATGAACTTTGCTTAACCTGCCTGCCTTGAAGGAGCGTGGACGATGACCCCTAACTCTACACCTGCTAATAACCTGTTTGCGAACCAACCGTTCGATCGCTTCAACCGTCCCTCACCCTTTACCGGATTCTTCCCCAGCGCTGACACCGCAAATCCATTGACGGTTCCTTCATATGCTGCATCGTCTACTGCCTCGTCTGCGATCGCCCCGCGCTCGATCGTCTTTATCGATACCCAAATCGCAAACTATGAGCAATTGGCGGCAGGGGTAGATCCCGATGCTCAAGTGGTGTTGCTCAGTGCCAATGAAGATGGCATTACTCAGATCAGCCACTTCCTGGCTACCCAAACTGGAATTTCGGCAGTCCATATTGTGTCGCATGGCAGTTCCGGTCACTTGCTCCTAGGCAACAGCGCTCTAAATAGTCAGACGCTCAGTCTTTACGAAAGTTCCATCCGGGCTTGGGCAAATGCGCTTACGGATGATGCCGATATTCTGCTGTATGGCTGTGATGTCGCCGCAGGTGACTTAGGTCAGGCATTTGTCGATGTTTTCAGCCAATGGACAGGTGCTGATATTGCTGCCTCAAATGATTTAACAGGTAATGCTGCCCTGGGTGGTGATTGGACGCTAGAAATCAACGTTGGTGAAGTTGCTGCCAGTCTGGCATTTCAGTCCTCAGTCCTGGCAACTTACGATGGCGTGTTTGCCTCGATTTCGGCTGGTCAACAAACGGCGATAACGAGTGGGTTAGATAGCTTTGCGACTTGGGCAGGAGCATTAGACAGTTACGACAAGTTCGGGCAGCAATTGTTGTTGATTCATCAATCATCAGCTGCTGCGATCGATACGTTAGGCGAAGCGATCGACCTGGATGCGGTGATCCGGAACCAGTTGCGCCAGACCGTCGTTGATTACTTTGCTACCAATCCGGATGATCCGAATACAGCACCGGTTGAAACCTTTACGACCCAAGCCCTAGCCGCTTTTATTAACAGTCGCTTTCCAGGTTGGTCTGTATCTGCCGATGATTCTGACCCCACAACACTTCAGTTAAACGTCAGTATTTTAGCCACAACGTCCCAAACTAGCGCGATCGATCTGGGCAAGCAGGCAGAAGATTTGCGGTTAGGGCTGGCGGCATCCGGCACCTTCAGCACCACCTTAGATCTAGATTTTGCCTTGCGAGTTGGAGCTGGCAATGCTTTTTCAGTACAAATTACGAATCTAGAAGCGAGTGGACAAGTTTCTGCACCTTTAGGAAGCAGCACCCAGGGCAACTTGGGGATTTTGGGCTTTACGGCTGGGGCAGGCAGTAACCTTAACTTAGTAGCCGGGGTCGATGCCACCGTGAACTCTGGAGCGGCCCTGACTCTAGCCCAGTTGCAAGACACATCGAATATCAGCAGTTTAGTCACCCTAGCGCAAACCGCTGCCAATGGGGTGAATGGCTCCATTATCATTAATCCTCTGCCCTTAAATGGTTTAACGATTAGTGGGACGCCGGGGGTTAGTGTCAGTGCGACCGCGACCGAAGTCTTTATTACCGATCCGAACAGCAATATTGCCCCGACCATTACTCCCAATGCGGATTTTGCTCAACTGGCTAATTTCAGCAACCTGGCACCGGAAGAATTGCAAGGGATGTTGCAACAGTTGGGAACTTGGTTTGCTCAACTGGGCGATAGTTCACTGCTCAATCAGACAATACCGCTGACGGGTAGTACCACTCTGGGCGATCAAGTTGACTTTGGTGAAGCTTACTTTGCTCAAATTCAGCGATTTCTCATCACCTTTGATGGCTTGTCGGTGTCACCAACGTTGGCAACTAATGGTCAATTAGGCGCGACAGCGAATTTTGCGTTACTGATTAATGGCACTGTGTATGAGATTGCGGTGGCGCCAGATCTGCCAAATCCGAATCTTCCTGGTAGCGGCAACAATAGCCTCAACGACCTGCTGGATGACATTAACCAAGCTATTAATCGCGCTGTGAATGGCGATCCGGCGATCGTGGCTCCAGTGCAAGCCTCCTACAATGCCACGCTCAACAAGATTGTCTTTCAAGGCTCCTCGCCCGCGACTACCGTTACCCTACATGAAGCAGCCAATCTGCGATCGACACTATTGGGAACTAGGCTGACGTTAGGGACTCAGAGCCTGATGTTCCGTAGCGCTCAAGAGTTGGAGGCATTGCTCAATGCTCGGTTAGCGGCAGTGAATGCCAATGTGCAAGCGAACTATAATGCCGCGACCAACGATCTGACGTTTGATATTAGCCCCACGGCGGCGAATCCTAATTGGGCCATTGCCTTAAACCGCAATGTCACTCCGATTAATTTTGCTGATCTAAGTGGGCTGACGGATATTCGCAACAACAATAGCCGTCTGAATGCGGCTGTCCGTTCTAATCTGGACTTTACGTTTGGGGTGAACCTGCTGCCGAATGAAGATCTGCTGGTCAGTCCACCGCTGCATACTCCCGAACCACTGACGAATTTCCAACTGCCTGCGCCAGCCAATTTTACGATCCAGACGTTCGTTGATCTGCCTGCACCGACCGCCGATGTTTTGCTAGGGAATGGCACTCCTCTGAATGTAACCGTGACTACGGGAGCGAACCCAAACCGCACTGCCCAAGATCTTGTACAGGATGTGCAAGCGGCACTCAATGCTGCGATCGCGGCTCGACCTGACTTAATTGCGGCTGGGTTGAAAGCCGGAGACATTGTGGCGCAATGGACGGGCGATCGCATTGTGGTATGGGTCAAACCTTGGGATAAAAAGGATGGTACGGCTCCCGTCGATCGGCGACTGGAAGTGAGTACCAGTTTTAATGACCCTGCCTACCAAGATCTGGGTATCCTCACCGCTCCTACCCCCTACAACGGTCAGTTAACCAGTGCGGCAACGCTGCAATTCTTTGTGAATGGCAGCACAACGCCAGTGACCGTCACGGTCAACCCAGATGCTAGCAATACTTCGATCGATGACTTAATTGCCGATATCAACTCAGCGCTGGATGGACAAGGACTGACGACCATTCGTGCCGCCCGAGCGGTAGCCAACAGTACAGGGAATCGGATTGTCTTCAAAGTGGTGAGTGATCCGACGATTACCCGTTTGGAAGTGCTGGCGACTGATCCGAACCCGGCGAATCCTACTAATGGCGCGATTACTCAACTCGGTTTTCAAGCCGGACAACGCCTGCAAGCCAAGGGACGAGCCACGAACTTCTTTCTACAAGATGCGAATTTCACGGGCAATACCACCCTGACGCCAACCCAAATTAATCCGAGCCAGCCCTTGGCGAAAGCAAATTATGGTTACTTAGGGCTAGATATTACTGGCAGTAGTGGTGACATCACTGGAGTGGTCAACCTGACCCTGAAAGATCCAACGACTAATAGTTCACGGGTGACTCTGCAATCGTTATTAACTGCTCTGGTGAAGAATGCTGGAGTAGATAATGCAGCCAGCATTATTACTGCTGGATCGAGTGTGACCGGAGCTGCCAATCTCACCTTTACAGTGACTCCAGAAGCCGGGATTACTCTGTCTCCTGCCAGCACCACGATCGGCTTAAATCTGCCCAACTGGATTGGGGTGGCTCGTCCCTACGCGGTCAGTGGACTCACGCCTTACGATCCGTTCAAAAATATTAGTTTCACCCGGTTCATTGATGGCTTGGAACAAGTGGTCACGAACTATGTCAATCAACTGGAAACTGTGGCTGGGGCGTTAGATCAAGCTCTCCCTGTCCTGAATCAAAGTGCTTATGAGCTATTGGATTTGAGCGATCGGCTGACCAACTTTATCAATCAGCTCGAAACCACTCCCGTCAAAACGATTCAAGGGTTGAACACGCTGTTACAGCAAAGTTTGGGCTTACCAGTGGGTGGAGCTAACTTATTTACTCTTGATCTAACTGGGAGTCCGGCATTGCGGTTAGATCTTCCCTTCCAGCAAAGCTTCAACGATTCCTATGGCATGGATTTGGATCTGCCGACCCTGGCAGGGCTAGCCGGAATTTCTGTCCCACCCGGATTATCGAATTTAGTGGGGGTGAGTTCCACGGGTAACCTCAATGTTGGGATTGATGGCACGTTTAATCTGGCGATGGGCTTTGATTTAAGCAATCCGGTCACTAGCCCGTTCTTGTATGTGGGGAGTGGGGGAACAGGGTTGACCGTCAACGCCAGCGCCTCTGCCACTGATCTAGACTTTACGGCTCAAATTGGTCCGATTAGTTTAGTGATTCAGGATGGCAATGCCAATTTAGCAGGCAACTTTAACCTGACGACGAGTGGCAGCGGTCGCCAGAGTTTCGCGGCTGCCCTGGCAGGCATCACTGTCAGCGCCGGGGGAAATGCCTCGGTTGTGCTACCTCTGGACGACACGGGCACCAATCAGTTCGCTGTCGCAATTCCTGACTTAGCGGCGTTTCTGAGCAATACTCCGGGTTCGGTCACACTCACTCTCCCTGACCTGGCAAGTCTGATTGCCTCTTCTCCCCTGGGGCTACTGAGCGATCCCGAGGTGATGATTGATGGATTAGATCAACTCCTACTGATGTTGCAGGATGCTCTCAACAGCCAGGTTTATGGCGTGAATCTCCCGTTAGTTGGGGATGCCTTAATGGACGCGGGTCAGTTTATTGCCGACTTCCGGGATGACATCCTCTCTTATTTGAGCAATCAACTCCGTCGTTACACGGGTGCTCCCGAAGGGATCGTGGATGTGGTGCGGCAAACTCTATTTAATATTTTTGCTAGCCCCGCTCAGGGAGCAGTGCCCCTCACCCTGGGCAGCAGCACCTTTGGGGGATTGGGGATTTTACGCGATCGCGATGGCAATAGTGTTGTCAATCTGAATGACATTGGCATTACTCCCCCATCCGGCTGGAGTGATGGCATTCAATTTGATTTGCGGTTGGGTCAGAATCTTACCTACGGTGGCGCGATCGATTTTGAAACCGGATTAGAAGGATTAGGCTTAACCCTGGATGCTGGAGCGCGGCTAAATCTGGATTGGAATCTAGACTTAGGGTTTGGAGTTGACCGAAATCAAGGCTTTTACCTGGATACCAGTGATGTCAATGAACTGACCATTGATGTGATTGCAGATCTGATTGGAACTGGTGGGGCTGAAAATGCTTCGGTTGGTGGTGTCTTAGGCTTCCTGGGGCTAACAGCTGCCGAAGTAGCAGGCGATCCTACACGGTTGGCACTTGACTTCGCGATCGATTTGAAAGGGGGCAGTAGTGGTAGCGATCGGCTGACGTTCTCGGAAATGGTTGCCTCTTCGACTACGCTCGATGAAGTCATGGTCGCGACCGCGAATGGAACTGCCCGAATGAATCTGCAATTAACCCTGGGGGCAGACTTTGACGGCAATCCGGCTAGTAAAACTCCTATTGAGAAAGCCCTGCCTAGCATTTTCACCAATTTGATTGTCGATTGGCCGTTCCTCAACGCTAGTACCGCGAGTGGCATTGATTTTGGCGGTTTGCCTAGCTTCAATTTCACGGGCATTAATTTGGATTTAGGCACGTTTATCTCTGATTTTGCTAGCCCGTTCCTGAGCAAAATTGAACAAGTGTTGGAGCCACTCAAGTGGCTGCTAGATCCGAATGATGGCTTGCTGTATATGCGCTTGCCAATCATTTCCGATTTAGCTGGTGAAACGATTAACTTGAAGAAGTTGATTGAGTTGTTCGACAGCGATGCGAATATTACGCCATTTCTAGATGCGATCGAAGAAGTTTACTTCTTAGTTGGTTTGGTTGGTAGTGCCTCTACAGATGCTGACAATCGCAATTTAGTCTTGAATCTAGGCAATTTGGGCATCGGTGATTTAGGTGGGATTGATTTACGCCGCAACTCTCTCCAAACTGCTACCGCTCCGACGCGATCGGCTCCGGCTTTACCAGGTGATGGTGCCGCAGGTGACTTCCTATCACGCTTGACGGGGGGAAGTGGCGATAGTAACATCGCCTTCCCGATTCTGGAACCAGTCAACATTTTTAAGTTGTTGCTGGGGCAGGATGTTTCCTTAGTCACTTACGATCTGCCCTCCTTCGGCTTTAACTTTGAGTACACTCAATCTTTCCCCGTGTTCGGACCGCTGTTTGCCAACCTGCGCGGTTTCTTCGGCGCCAATATGGATCTGGCGTTTGGCTATGACACCAAAGGCTTCTCTCAATTCCGCGACACCAACAACTTCCTGGATCTGGTGAATGGCTTCTTCGTCAGTGATGTGGATTTGAATAGTAATGTAGACATCCCCGAATTAGTGCTGAATGGTGGAATCGGAGCCGGAGCTTCACTGAATGTGGGAGTTGCCGAAGCTGGCGTAGAAGGTGGGATTGAGTTTATTGCTGACTTTAACCTGAATGACCCCGATCGCGATGGCAAAGTTCGCTTCGGCGAAATGGCAGCAAATATCGAGAAAAATAGTAACTTAGGCATTCTTGCACCGTTTTCCATTTTTGATATTAGCGCCCGACTGGAATGGTATTTCCGCGCTTTCATTGAAATCCTCTTTGTGATTGATGAAAGTATGGATTTAGGTAGAGGGGTGTTAAAGGAATTCCCGATTAATTTCAATCGTCCTCCCATCCTGGCACAGCAACGAGGCGATACGTTGTACCTCAATGTCGGTCGTAATGCCCATAACCGCATCAATGGCAATGTGGTAGATGGGAATGAAACAATTACGGTAACGCAATCCGGTGGGAAATTCCTAGTATCCGGGTTTGGCATCACCAACCAGGATTACGATACGGGCGGTGTGACGCGAATTGTGGCGTATGGTGACGAAGGCAACGATAACATTACGATCAACCTGGATCCTGGCTCTACGGTACAAGTCGAGATCTATGGCGGTGTAGGGAATGACACCCTGACTGGCGGTGGAGCTAATGACCAGCTCTATGGCGGTGAAGGTAGAGATAGTTTGTCTGGCAATGGTGGGAACGATCGCCTGTTTGGTCAGCAAGGGGATGATGTATTGTCGGGTGGCGACGGTAACGACTTTTTAGATGGTGCTGCTGGCAATGACCAGGTAACGGGTGGTAATGACAACGATACGGTGATTGGTGGTGTCGGCAATGATGCCTTGGATGGTGGTTTAGGGAATGATTTGTACCTGTTTGGGAGCAATTGGGGCGTAGATACCGTTACGGATGCGGGCGGTCTGGCAGATACCTGGGATTTTGCCAACCAGGACAATCGCATCATCACGACGACCGATATTCTATTCACCCTCAATAACAATCAGATTGAAGCGACTTCCCTGACCAATCGGGTGACGATCGCTGGGTTCGGTATTGAAGCCCTCAAAGGCGGACGGGGTGGCGATATCTACGAAATCTTCCAGACGGGATCTGAGTTTATTCTGCTGGATGGTCAGGGCGGTTCGGATGAATATCGGGCGCATTTCAGAGATCCCGGCTCCCCTCCTCAAGATTTGAAAGTCCGGCTGCGCGATACGGGCAACAGTTGGGACACCGATGTAGCGATCGCCTACGGTTCCAATGGCAACGATACGCTAACCGTGACTGACACGTTAGTTCGGGCTGATTTCTCCAGTGGGTCGCCCCAGGAATTCCAATACAACGCCTTCCCTGATTCTGGCATTGAAGCGTTGGAAGTCTATGCCCGTCCGGGTGAGGATCAAGTGACGATCGAAAGCACCCCAGTGAATACCAGTGTCATGGTCAGTGGGGAAGAAGATAGCGATACGTTCATCGTGGGTGGTCCCACGGTCGATAACATTCGCGGGGATGCTGAGATGGGCAGACCGCTCGTGATCAAAGGGAATGGCGGTAAAGATCGGTTGATCGTGAATGATGCGGGTGATGCCTCGAACAACACAGGCACTCTGACCAACGAACGCATTCGCGGTCTGGATATGACCGTCGGCATTGACTATGAGACGATCGAGCGAGTTGATATTACACTCGGTTCTGGCAATGATAATTTCACAGTCTTAAGTACTATTAGTGGCACAACCACGATCGCGGCTGGAGCTGGCAATGACACGGTGACGGTACAAGCGATCGGGGGATCACTAACTATCAATGGCAATGCAGATAATGATCTGTTAGATGCGTCTACTAGCACCAGTAACCTACCGATTAATTTTGGTGGTGGTTCCGGCAACGACACGATCCTGGGTGGGGCTGGCAATGATCAGATCCGGGGTGATTCTGACTTCACAGTTGCTTTCACTAAAGATGCCAGCATTGTGAATGAGACGGTTACCTATGCAACTCAAGCCTCTCAAGGTCGCGATTCCATTCAAGGGCGAGGCGGTCAAGATGTCATTTTTGGTGAAGGAAATGATGACGATATCATTGGTGGTAGCGCGATCGCGGGTCAAGCTGATGGTGCTGATTTCATCTTTGGCGGGGCAGGGAATGATGTGATCGCGGGCGATAATGCCACGATCGACCCAATTAGCCGCCTAATTACCAATCTGGATACGCCAGGTAATCCAGCCGATTCACTGTTTGGTGATAATGGCACACTCACCTTTGACAACGTGGGAACTCCGATCACGATTAACAGTAATGACACCACAGGCACACTCACCTTAGTCGCGGGAACTGTCGTTCAATCTACCAGTAATTCGGCAGTTGGAGATGGCAACGACACGATCGCGGGGCATGTTGGGGATGACAATATTCTCGGTGGCGGTGGCAATGACTCCCTAATTGGCAATGCTGGCAACGATCAGATCCTCGGTGATCACGGCACAGTGAATTACAGCCCTAGCGGTTTAGTCACTCAAATCACCACAACAGAACCAGGCATCGGTGGTAATGACACCGTGACGGGTGATGATGGCGCTGATTTGATTCTGGGTGGCGCTGGCAATGACTCTGTAAGTGGTGGCGCGGGTAACGATCGCATTTTGGGCGATCACGGTAGCATCAATTATGTGGTTGATGGCGATCCGACCACGCTGGATCTCGTCACCACCAGTAATCCTAATATCGGTGGCAATGACACCATTGCCGGAAATGAAGGCGATGATATTGCCCTAGGTGGGGCTGGAGCCGACAGCATGACAGGTGGCAGTGGCAATGATCAACTGCTTGGGGATAACGGACGACTCACCTTCATCACTGGGAATTTGGCGCGGGTGGAAACCTCTGATCCTGCCGTGGGTGGCAATGACTCGATCGCGGGAGAGGCTGGCAACGATATCATCCTGGGTGGATTTGGCAATGACACTGTTTTCGGCAACGCGGATGATGATATTCTCCTGGGTGACAATGGCTTAGTCGATTACAACGTTGATGGCAATCTCACAACCTTAGATGTGATTAAAACTACGAATCCTGGCGATGGTGGTGATGATCGGATCGAAGGGGGTACAGGCAATGATGTGGCTCTAGGGGGAGCGGCAGCCGATACGATTGATGGTCAGTCTGGGGATGACAGGTTATTAGGCGATAACGGTGAACTCGTTTACACCAATGGGATGCTCAGCCGCATTACCACTACCGATGTGGCGATCGGTGGCAATGACACGATCACGGGTGGTGAAGGCAATGATACGGCGATCGGCGGGGCAGCCAATGATCGCATCACCGGAGATACGGGGGCTGATGTGGCTCTGGGTGATAACGGTCAAATTCTGTTCATGGATGGAGTGATTCGCCGGATTGAAACCTTAGCTCCCGAAGTGGCTGGTAACGACACGATTGTCGGCAACGAAGGCAACGATCGCGTCCTCGGGGGTTCCGGGAATGACAGCATCAATGGCAATGCGGATGATGACATTCTCTTAGGTGACAACGGTTTCTTGGATTATGGAGAAGATAGTAATTTCGCTACCCTCGATCGCATTGCCACCACTGACCCAACATTAGGTGGCAATGACACGATCGCGGGGGATGCCGGGAATGACACCATTCTGGGTGGAGCCGCTAATGACGCAATTACAGGTGGTACAGGCAATGATGTCGCGCTGGGTGACAATGGTCGCGTTCTGTTGACGGGTGGAGTAGTCCGGTCAATTGAAACTCTTGACCCCAGCATAGGTGGTAATGACACCATGAATGGAGACGCGGATGATGATATTCTCCTCGGTGGGGCGGCTAACGATCGCATTTCGGGTAACGCGGGTAACGACATTCTGCTGGGTGATAACGGGCAACTCAAGTATGATGTAGATGCGAATCTCGCGACCTTAGATCTGATTACCAGCACGGATCCCGCGATCGGTGGGAATGACACGATGAGTGGGGATGATGGGAGCGACATCGCGTTTGGGGGAGCGGCGAATGACACCATTACGGGTGGAGCTGGAGAAGACAAACTGCTAGGAGATAACGGTCAAGTTATCTTGCTGAATGGGCTACCTGACTTCATCCAAACGATCGCGCCAGGAATTGGTGGCAACGATGATATTTCTGGCAATGCAGAAGATGATGTCATTGCGGGTGGCTTTGCGGATGACATTTTGAATGGCGATAATGGCGACGATCGCATCCTGGGCGATCATGGTCAATTCGACTATACCTATGCTGGAGATAGCCAGGCTCCTGCGGATACGAATCCATTTACCTTAGATTTCTTCACGACAACCGATCCCACCTTGGGTGGTAATGATCTGATCGTGGCTGGATTGGGCAACGATACCGCCTTGGGTGGTACGGGTAGCGATCAAATCTATGGTGACCAGGGCGTTGATACTACCGATGCCACCTGGCAAATTGTGGCAACGGGCGACTTCAATCATGATGGCTTCTCAGATTTGGTCTGGCGTAACTCCGTCACTGGACGCAACTTTATCTGGATGATGGCGGGCGACCAACTGTTAGCTGCTAGACCTCTGCAAGATGTGCCTGATTTGAATTGGCAAATTGTCGGCACGGGTGATTTTAATGGGGATGGTGAAACGGATATTCTCTGGCGCCATCAACAAACTGGGGCAAATGGGGTTTGGTTCTTGAACGGCATCGTCTTCCAATCGGCTGGCAGCGTCATGCCTCAAGCTGATCTGAGCTGGAATATTGTCGGGACGGGAGATTTCAACGGGGATAAGAAAGTTGATATTCTCTGGCGCCATCAGCAGTCTGGAGCCAATGGCGTTTGGGCAATGGATGGCACTAACTTCGTGCAAGCGCTCGGGATTGCTCCAGTGACCGATCTGACCTGGAAAGTGGCTGGAGTCCGAGACTTTAATGCCGATGGCAACGTTGACATTCTCTGGCGTAATCAGCAATCTGGGGCAAATGGCATCTGGTTGATGGAGAAGCATAATTTCCTCGCGGCCCAAGGCGTTCTCGGGATCGGGGATCTGGCTTGGACAATTGGTGGCGTTGGGGATGTCAACGGAGATAGTAAGACCGATATTGTTTGGCGTCATCAATCGACTGGCACGATCGGGGTGTGGCACATGGATGGCAATACGTTGCTGGGAACGGCAGCGCTACCACCCGCTGTGAGTGCGGCTTACCAAGTCACGAACACCAACTGGACGATCGCAGGTCGGGCTGACTTTAATCATGATGGTCAAACGGATTTGTTGTGGCAAAATCCTCTGACAGGACAGGTGGCAGTCTGGCTGATGTCAGGCACGACCTTGAAGCAAGAGATTCTCCTGCCCCAAGTGGTGAGTGGACAGTGGACGATCGTCGGTACAGGTGATTTCAACCACGATGGCGATATTGATATTGTCTGGCGAGATTACCAAAGCGGTAGCAATGGCATCTGGTTGATGGACGATACGACCTTGCTTGCCGCTGTCGCCTTGGCACCCCAAACGGATGTTGCCTGGAAGATTGTTGGGGTGGCTGACATCAACCAGGACAACCAACTGGATCTGATTTGGCGACATGATCAGTTTGGTAGCAATGGGATTTGGCTGATGAAGAATGCCAGTGAAATCCTCGGGTTTGGGGGCATTGCACCTGTGACTGACACTGCCTGGAAGATTGTGGGCATCGCCGATGCCAATGGTGACACGCACGCCGACCTGTTCTGGCGGAATGAGCAGACTGGGGCGAACGGCATCTGGCTGATGAATGGTAATCAGATGCTGTCTGTCGCTGCTCTCCTGCCTGTGGCTGATCTGAACTGGAAGCTGGATGAGGTTGGTGACTTTAATGGTGATGGCAAGTTTGATTTAGTCTGGCGCAACTATGCCACGGGTCTTACCGCTGCCTGGTTGATGAATGGCACCAATCTGTTGCAAACGACGGTGATCCAAAACGGAAATAGCAACAATGATATGTTGCTGGGGGATCACGGTAAGGCTTATTCTGCCCTGCCACTGTGGCAAAACGTCTTCTCGATCGATACTGGAGCTGGTCAGGGGGGAACGGGTGACATCCTGTTTGGTAACCAGGGCGATGACTGGATGATGGGTCAACAGGGCGGTGACGCCATGTTTGGGGAGACGGGTGAAGATGACATGCTCGGGGGGCACAATGTGGCTGGCGGGGATGATGGCAATGATGCGATGGATGGCGGTGCCGCCGCCGATGTCATGTTGGGTGACAATGGTGTAATTCTGCGGCGTCCGATCGGCTATCAACTCTGGCAACGCTATCCGGCTCCCTTTGCCAATGTGATTCGGGATGTCACGCGCTACGACGATCGCGACTGGATCGGGGGCAATGATACCATGTTTGGCGGCACTGAGGATGATGTCATGCATGGTCAACGCGGCGATGACTGGATGTATGGCAATGCCGGTGATGATGAAATGTATGGTGAACTCGGCAACGACAACATGAGTGGCGGCGCTGGTGTGGATACGATGCTGGGTGATGTGGGCATCATTACTCATGCCTATAACCCGGATGGCACACCTCGGATTAACCAAAATGGTTCCTGGCATCGCGATGTCATTTTGACGGATGTGGGTGAGATCACGGCAAGCGTCAGTGCGGCTACGCCTTCAGTGGAGATGTTCCAAACAGCGGATGTCTTGCTGGCAACGGGTACGGCTAATTCGGATGGTAGCCAACGGACTGATTTGCAAGTGATCTCTCTGTTTAATGATGGCTACGATGCCATGAATGGGGATGACGGAGATGATGCCATGTTTGGTCAACGCGGTAACGACACGATGCATGGAGGGACGGGTAATGACTACATGCAGGGCAATGCTGGCGATGATCAGGTGTATGGGGATGAGGGCAATGATTTCGTGATTGGGGATGATAGTAATAACCTGGCTGCCTTCAATACTGAAATTCCCAATGTCACCCGAGGGTTGCATCTAATTACCCGATCGGCGGGCGTCAATATCAATCTAGGGCTGGATGGCGTGGTGGTGATGCCTGCGGTGAATCTAACGCCGAAGATGACCTATGGACTGCTACCGACATTAACTCTGGCTCCCCAACAATCCCGAGATAATTCTCCAGTGCCTGTGATCGGTAATCTACAGGCAAGTGATGGCTCGGTGCTGCAACCACTGGTGGCGATCTTGCCGAATCTGGTTAACCATCTGGATCAGCTGTCGGGTCAGGATACGGTCAACGGTGGGAGTGGTGCCGATCTGGTTGTGGGCGATGACTTCTCGAATGTGATGCCTCTCCGGACAGGGAATCCTGGCATTGATCCGGTGATCGATCAACTGACGCGGCAGCTCTATCAGTTAATCTATGACGTGCATGATCTGGAACTGGCGAGTATGAATGCTGCCCCACAAACGCTGACGGTGATGATCGGCAATGATGTGGTAGACGGTGGCGACGATAACGATAGTGTGTTTGGCGACAATCACCTGTTCTTTGGTCCGTTTGTGCGGCAGATGCCAAATAGTACTGGCGACCTCTGGTCACTTCTAACCGGGTTGCAATCTGCGATCGCAGCGGTGAGTTATGGCGTCAACCAACTGATTCCTGCCAGTTCGCTGTGGCCGAAACCCTTCTCCCTGTCGCTAGGGAATGATGTGGTCAGTGGTGGCAATGGGGATGATTTCCTCTATGCCGATGACAACATGACGATCGCGCCGATCCTGAATACGTTGAACTATCAACGCGGTAGTTTCTGGAGTTATAACCTGGCGGGGGCAAACCGTCCAGCCCGGACTAACTTCCGAGATTATGATCTCCAGCTAGGCAACGATGACATGAGTGGTGGGGGTGGGAATGACCTGATGGTGGGTGGTTACAGTACCATCATCAATCCGCTGGTGACGGTTCCAGCTGCTCCTACCGATATTAATCTGCAACGGAGCCTAGAGTTGTTGATTAGCGATATCAATACCTTCGTGCGTGACTTGCATACTGATAATCACGGCATTCTGTATGACACTCGCAACCAATCAAATACACTGATTGCCCAAAATGATGTCATGCGTGGCGATAGTGGCAATGATCTGCTGGTGGGAGATAACACCACGTTGACGGCTCCGTTCCTCAACGGTCAGATCAACACTAGTATTCCACTCAGTCGGGATTATCTGGATTACAGCGAAGAAGAACACAACTTCATGCACGGTCTCCAGCATCAATACGACTTTGCTTACCGCAGAGCGAATCTGGGCTTTACCCGGCTAGCAGAAGATGGCTTGTTTGGTGGGGATGGAAACGATATCCTGCTAGGCTTACGGGCGATCGACATTATGTTTGGGGATTTAGGGAATGACTTCCTGGCAGGTGGTGAGGATGCCGATCAAATCACTGAGGCTGGTTCAGGCAACATCATCCGTAATACGAATCCCAGCCCTGCCGATCGCCGCGACATCATCAATCCTGCTGCCCAACTGATGTTGAGTCAGATGCTCAGTCCGGTGATGCAGCAATATATCCAACAGATCCTGCAAGCCCAGAATAACTTGGCACTTGCAGGTCAGTTCTATGCCAATTTTCCGGGATAGGTGATTTAACTGGGGAAATGGATAAGCAGCAGAGAAATCGGGTCAACGGGTGTTGATCACCTGCTCCCCATCTCCCCCACTTTCCCTATCGCCTTTCTTCTGCCAGGGTGCAATTCGAAGACAGTGACACCGTGAGGAATGAATTGTGAAAGAGCATCGTCTTGGTTTAGCCGTGACCCTGGCAACCGTTTTAAGTACATCAGCCACGATCGCCTCTGCCCAGGCAGCACCGGAGCTGGATCAACAACCAGAGGCAGACGCAGATCTGGCGACTCCTAAATCCGATCGAGAGCCGTCTGAAGTGGTGGCAACGCCGACGATCGAGCAACCTGCCAGCCTGGAATTCTCGGCTGCTATTCCAGACGGCACTGAGCTGGAAAAAGTTGCCTCTGCTGTAGAACCACCGTCAGAATCGCGTGTGGCTCAGTTGGTGGCAAGCGCTAATGCTGCCGTAGTGGTGGAGGTGGAGGAAGTAGTTTCTCCTGCTCCTGTGCCTGTGGCTAAGCAACCGGCGGCGATCACTCCTCAACCGGCGGAGGCTACTCCGTCCACTGGAGCTTTGATCAAGTCTGTGGCAGCTTCGACTAATGCTAGTGAGTTAGGCACGATCGAAGCGGCTCAACCGCGTCCGTCCACGGGCATGCCATTTGCTACTCCAAGTTTGGGGCGGGTGGCGCAGGGCACGATCGATGACGAGCTACAAAATCGCTTGCTGCAACTGCAACAACGGCAGCAACAACTGGAACAGCAGATTGAGGAACTGAAACGGCAGATTCCGGTGCCGAATCGGGAGCAGGTGACGGTGAAAACGCCAGAGAACAATCGCCGATCGGAACTGAAGGTGTTTGCTGGTCCAGTGTTCTTCCAGCCGCGCCTGAGTGATCTGATGGATTATGCGATCGAGGATCCCGCCGCACCGAATACTCTGGCGACCAGTGGTGAGGTGAAGCAGGTGGAACTGGAGGATGCCACCGCGATCCGGTTTGGGGCGCTGTTTCGTCCGGGTGGCAGTGCCTGGGATTTTGGTGCTACGTTTACTCAGTTTGAAACTGAAGGCAGTAGTCAAGCTGAAGCTCCAACCAATGGCTTTTTGTTCTCCACCCAATCGCATCCGTTCCAGAATGACCAGGCGGAAACAGCGACCGCGAAGGCAAATCTAGATTACAGCTCAACGAATGTGGAAATCGGACATACCTTCCAAATTGGTCGCCAGTTAGGAGTGCGGGTCTTTGGGGGTGTGCAAGCGGCAGCTGTCGATCGCACGATGACCACGGAACTGGATGGGGTCGATTACACAAACGGCAAGATTAAATTGAAGAATGAATTTAGTGGCGTGGGACCGCGATTAGGAATTGAAGGCAAGCTCTTACTGGGGGCTGGGTTTAGTCTGTTTGGTCGGGGGGCAGGCTCACTAATGGTGGGTGAACTCTCGTCTAGTTTTAATGAAACCGATAATGATGGCGCGGATACGGTGGCGAATATTGACTATGACCGGGGTGGGCAGTTAGTTCCTGTTCTGGAAGCAGCGTTAGGGGTCGATTGGGAAGCGGCGTTGGGTAAGAGTGCCAAGCTAAATATCAGTGCCGGATATGAAGTGCAGCAGATGTTTAATGTGACGGAAAATATCCGCTTTTCGGATGCGGCGAGTCCGGGGGTATTTACTCGCGAAAAAGGTGATCTCAACCTGCACGGCTTCTTCGTCAAAGGTGGCTTATCAGTTGAGTTCTAAGCGATCGCTCTCTCACGTAGGATGCATTAGTGCCAACGTAACGCATCAATTCCACGATAGGAAATAGTATTGTTGCGAGTGTTCCCCATTGCTTGAGTCGATGCGTTACTACTCGAGGGGCGATCGCGCTGCTTGTTTCTTAAGCATCGGTAGCAGGTAGATCGCTACCCTGTTAAAGCCAGATTTGTTTCCTCAAACTGGTACAATCGCACCATGTTTGACAATATCTGCAAGTTCCTGGCTGAAACCTTCTCGACTGACTTTGCCACTTGGCTGTTGGGCGAATCGATCGAGTTGACTGAACTGAGTCCATCAGAGCTTTCTCTAGAACCGATTCGAGCTGATGCTCTGATTTTGCGGCAGTCCGAGGATGTCGTGCTGCATTGTGAGTTTCAAACAGAGCCAAAAGCGGATATTCCGTTTCGGATGGCAGATTATCGATTGCGGGTATATCGTCGCTTTCCCAACAAGCGTATGCAGCAGATGGTGATCTATCTTCAGCAAACCAGGTCAGAACGAGTGCAACAAACTGCGTTTACCCTGGAACGCACTCATCATGAGTTTGATGTGATTCGATTATGGGAACAACCGACGGAGGTGTTTTTACGATCGCCGGGTTTACTACCGTTTGTAGTTCTGAGTCAGACTAGCGATCGTACACAAGTGCTGCGGCAAGTGGCTCAAGCGATCGACCAACTTCCAGATCGGCAAGCCCAAAGTAATATTACTGCCTCTGCATATGTACTGGCTGGGCTAGTATTGGAGAAAGAGGTCGTTGGGCAAGTACTGCGGAGAGACATGATGCAAGAGTCTGTAACCTATCAGGAAATCCGACAGGAAGGTGAGCAATCTAAGGCTCAACAGATTGCCTTAAACATGATTCGGGAAGGTATGGCATTAGAGGCGATCGCTCGGGTCACGGGGCTATCCATTGAACAAGTTGAGCAGTTACAAGAGCTTGGAGAGTGATCACTAATTACCTGTCTTCAATTTATTTTCCGTAGATTGACCACATTATTTGAATCTAGCAGTACGTAAATGACGACCAATGTAACCAATAATAATTTGTCCTGGTTGACTTGGATAAAAATGGATGCGCCAAGCTAGTGGTGTAAGCTTAACATGCCAATCAAAGAGACGCTTTTCACCATCAGGGCAGATAAAGGTTCGCTCTTGACTATATTGGTTTAATGTTGCTTCACTTTCGGGGTTAGCCTTACAAGCAAGTTTGCTTGGGTCAAATGGACCAGCTATCCAACTTGTAGCATATTCTTGCAGCTCAAATAACTTTTTCTCAATCGGTTTTAACATGATGTTTCCATTATGGAGATGGTATAGCTGTTCTTTGACAGAATCACAAAATTGTAGATTTGGAAATAACTCATCTTGCTTGTTCCATAGGGTCGCACCATCATAAATTTCCTTACGGGATCTAGCTTTAAACCATTCAAAATGAGCATTTAGGTGCTCTTTACAGCTTGCATGAACAATTGGAATTATCTCATCCTCTTCGTCAATACGTATTATTTCTAAATCTAAGTAACTACAATCCCAGCACGGTTTTGATCTTAGGCTGATTGCAATGATGTCAAGAATGCAAGCAACACCAAGCCCGATTGCTACTTCTCCTTGATATAAGAACTCATAGGAACCAATTCTATTTTCAAGCTCTTGAATTTCAATATTCAAAATATCTTGAGAAAAGGGTGACTTTGTTACAAGAGTTTTGATAAACCTTTGTTCTTCTCGATCTACTTCACCATCGTTTAACCACCGTCCTATAGGATAACCATCCGCGAGTAAGGCAACATGAAAATTGTATTGTGTTCGTAAAACAGCTTGTTTACCAGCTTGAGCTTTTACAGCTCTGATAGTTTGGATAAAATCTGACATCCACTGACGTGCAACTAAAACATTAGGAGCTGGAGTCTGTAGAGATAGTTCATTCAAAACCATATCTAACGACATATTTCACTCCTGTGCTGGTTCCAGTAACGCGTCTAAGCTTTTATCCCACTCATCAAAGAATCCATCGGGCCAATGATCAATCCGACCGTTTCGATCGATCTGAGGTGAAACAACTTGAGTGAGAGCCTGATCATTCTGCTCAATTCGTTGAAAGAAATGCAAGCGCACATCCTCTGGTTTAATCTTGCCGCTATGAACAGCAAGGCGAATTCCATTTAAGACATGATCACTATGAGTTTCGACAATGACCTGAACACCGCAACTCGCTACTAATGCTAACAAATGCCCTATCATTGCTTGTCCTTTAGGATGAAGATGGGCTTCAGGATTTTCGAGCAAGATTAGTGTTCCTGGTGGAGAAGCAAGGACTGCTAAGAGAATTGGAAGTGTATAGGTAATACCGAAACCAACGTTGGTAGCTCGATAGGGGTTACTAAGCCCATAGGAAAACTGCAAACTAACCAAACCCATATCGGGACTAAGTTTTCTTTCAATGCGTGTACCTGGACTTATCTCCCCCATCCAAGCACTGATTTGTTTAATTAAGCTAGAAGATTCTTCTGTTTGATGTTTCAAAATTGCATTTGGAATGTTTTCGTCTCTATAAACTGATAAAAAATGTGCTGCGTATTCTCCTCTTGTACCAATCTGTTTACGTTGACTAACTTGGAAATCAGATGTTTCAAAGAATGGACGAGGACCAATACGTTCTGCTGTTAGATAATGAAAGTCATTATTAAAAAGACTTGTTTCATAAATTGAAGAAATAGTAGGTGTTGATTTTAACCTCACTACATCTGATACTCGATCATAGTTAAACAGCCATAATCCTTCTCTACTATCACCCCAAGAAATATTAAAACCAATTTCATCCTCTTTGGCTCCCTCAAATAATGCATCTTGGGCTGTGCCAATACAAACTAGCTCACCATTCAGAGATAGACCAATATTTGGTAATAAGTCCTGAAAATAAGATTGTCGTAATAGGAGAAATGCTTGAATAAAAGAAGATTTGCCAGAGCTATTAAGACCAGATAGGAGTGTAAGTGATCCTAGGTGAATACTTTGATCTTCAAAACACTTGAAGTTTTTTAACTTAACTAACTTGATCATTTATTTTAACCTAAACTATTTAAGCTATGCATTTCAAGTGTTTCCTCTAATAACTCTTTGATCTTACTAAAACGATATTTAACTCTATTAGCAATTCCTGTACCTGAAGATATCGTGCCATTGAATGTTTGATCTTTGTTCATTAAATAAATAAATTTCTCTTTTAATTCCTCTTTGTGATCTACCAAAAAATGAATTTGCTCTTCATTTAAATCACTAAGATTGACTGACCATGCTTCAAACAAAGCCTTATTTATTTGAGAGCGTGATGCTTTTTTGTCATATCTCTTTCTAAAAGCATCATCTCCAAAGATTTTAAATGCAGTAGTCATCGCACGTGAGAATGCCCCTTCAAGTTCATTTAACTCTTCTTGAGACATATTATTCATCTTCGCCATAGCTTTATTTAGAAAACTATCGAGATCCTTGGCATCATATTCAGTATAAGGAAATATTTTGAATGCGAGAAAACGTAGAGCTACTTCACGAGCAGCCATTCGTTTGTCAGATATTCCATTAGCTGTTGCTTTTTTGAACAGATCTGATTTGGCAAGTTTTTCTAAAAAACTTGTTGACTTACCTCTTTTACCTTGATTCAATGCATGCCGAATTTCTTGGGAAGATAGAGGAAGCCCACCAGTATTAATACGCCTAAAAATATTGAATTTTACCTCTTCTGGCGTTTCCTTCTCAATCAAGTAAACAGTTATTTGAGTCTCGTTAATTCGGCGTTGATAGCTCCTTGGTAGTTCATCATAATTTTTTTCATTGAATTGAGTGAGAAATTCTAGCTTAGATAATCGAAACTTTTTCTCATATACTTCTTCTTCGCTCTCTTCTAAGAGTAAATCATTTCTTCTTTCGCCAAGAACAAAATTTTTGATAGTTGTTAATCTTTGCTGCCCGTCAATAACCACCCACTTATCCTCATTTGTAGCATCTATATAAAATGCTGGAAGAGGTATGCGAATAAGCATGGATTCAATTAATCTACTTTTAGCTGTATCATTCCAAATGTTGGAGTCACGTTGAAAATCAGGTGATAGATCTATTTCTCCAAATTTGATCCTATTGAGTACTAAATCAATTGTTATTTGTCGAGCGTCAATCTTGATTTTTGTTGGATCAAATGGTTCTACTATTTCTTCCTCTTCTATCTCAACACCTGTATTATCTTCCTCAAAGTACATACCTTGCTTATTGTTAAAAGAAACTTCCTCAAAAAAACTTTTTTGCTGCTGATTAATGTCCATAAATTATAAATACCTCTTCAAAAAATAATAGGTGTTTAATTAGTTGCTAGGCTTAAAGATGTTCTTTAAATTAGCCTAGGTTGATGCTATCTCCTTGATTAAGTTGAAATTATTAAATGAACTACTTAGAAGAGCTTTTCTGTTAAATGCCATCCTTTATTTCCTCAGTAGCTCTAGCTACACCTCAGGTTTGTGTTTGAACTTGCAATTCTAGCTATTAAACTTACTCTAATGAACTAGATTATGGTGGTACTTTACTACAACTCTTGTATTTACCTCTCTCTTATCAATAGCAAAGATGTCAATACTACTGATTGCTCAGGATATTAAAGTTAGCCCTGCTAGAATTTGAGTATCTCCTTCAAAATTATTCTATACAAACATTCGCAGCTATGGGAACACTTACTTATACAGTGTAAGTTAAGGTATATCCTGAGATGAAAGAAATTACTTAGTGACCATGCTCAACTAAAGATAGAGGTGCTAGACACATACAGTGTAAAGATCGATGCGGATTTGTGATAGAAACTGTGCGATCGCCGGACAAACTAGAAGCTGAAGAAGCAGATAAACTGATTGCTCAAAAGTGCTGGGATGAAAATTTAGTTCTGCGAGTCGTTTATCGAGAGTTTAGCGCCTTCATTCTGATCATCACACTTTATCCTGGCAGGAGGGATAGATATGAAAAAGATTAGCTATAGCAAAGATGTTGATGCTCTCTTGATTGAACTGTCTAATGCCCCGATCGCCTATGCCGAAGATGACGGACAAGTGATTCTTCACTATGCTCAAGATGCCAAGCTAGTTCTAGTTGAGATTTTAGACTTCCGCCGCTTTATGTCGAATGAAACTATCTCCGCTTTACTAGCCTCCTAATTATGCCTGTCTCTACTGATAGGGGTGCTGTTCTCAAAAATGTAGACTCGATAAATAAATAGAGCTGCCGAGAGGTTAGAAGTGTGAGTGCAAAAGAGCGGTTACTGAATGAAATTGAAAACGCTCCTGATGCCATAGTGGAGGAAGTCCTTGATTTCTGCTTGTTTCTTAAGCAGCGGCAGCAGTTAAAAGCTCAGGAACCTACTACCTCAGTGCCTCAAGCTAGTGGCATCCTAGAGTTTTTAAGGCAGGTTGAAGTCATTCAAGCCCAAGTCCCTGCCGAAGAATGGGACAAACTTCCCCATGATGGTTCTATCAATCACGACCATTATCTTTACGGCTCACCTAGAGTGATCGCCACTTTGAACAAGCTGGCTTCATTGCACTCCTCCGTTGAAGGCTGCGATCGCTCAGATCGATCGCATGAATCTAACTAGTCTGGTCTTCCATCCTTCAGTCACCCAATTTCTATTTTCGATACCGTCGATGCATATCAAAACAGAATCGACGCATCCCAAAATAGAATCGACGCATCCCAAAATAGAATCGACGCATATCAAAATAGAATCGACGCACCCCAAAACAGAATCGATGCATCCCAAAATAGAATCGACGCATATCAAAATAGAATCGACGCATCCCAAAATAGAATCGACGCATCCCAAAACAGAATCGACGCATATCAAAATAGAATCGACGCATATCAAAATAGAATTTTTGGTCTGGAGTCCTGTAATTTACTGACTCTAATTTTCCTGGCTAAGGAAATTTCGGTGGCGATACTGAGTTAAAAATCATACGACGGTGGGAAATTGACAACACACCACATCAGTTGGTGCATCCACTCTCAATCAAGGAATTCCCTCATGACGACTCGCACAGTCGATGCGGCCCTCTCCCAACAAGAAATTGACAGGATCATCGCTGCCCTCAAGACCATTCGCGACCAACTCCCATTTCTAGTCGGTTTATCCATTCAAGAGCGTCGCCAACTCTCGAAAATGGGACGTAAATCCCAAACCTTCTCGGTGCGAGCGCTCGATATGGCCGTGCAACATAGTGATATCATGCCTCGCCATCTGGATATTGAAGCTGCCCGCCGCGATGTGGCGTTATTTGAGTCGTTGAATCCGATTTTGCAAGCCGTTAATCATCTCCGCGAATTGTTGGAAGATACCCAAATGCTGGCAGGTAGTGAAGCCTATGCCGCCGCTCGCCTTGCCTATAGTTCAGCAAAAGTGTCTGGCAAAAACTTAGGTTTAGATGAAATTGTGACGGACTTAGCCCAACAGTTTCGCCGCCCTCGTAAAGTGCAGGCGGCACCAGAATCGTGACGCGATCGGGCTATCTCTAAAACGTGATTTTAATATCAATTTAGTTTGTGAATGCGACCCATCAAGCTCCTCCTACCTCCGGTATCCCCCTTAATAACTACCGTGTACACAGATCTTTGATTGAGTCGCAAATTCGGGTTTGATCCCCCTAAATCCCCCTTAAAAAGGGGGACTTCAAATGCCTGTTGGCTCGGTTCCCTCCTTATTAAGGAGGGTTAGGGAGGATCGGCTCGACTTGTGTGTACGCCGTAGCCTTAATAAGGGAGACTGAGGGGGATCGGTTCGGGGCAAAAACCTGTCACGAAAATGACTTCAATTGGTATCAGCGATCGCTCGACAAAAGTTAAGGCGTAATCTTTAAGAGGTTGCTGTGACTAAAAAGCCACTCGCGATCGTCCCAAGATTACGCCTTAATGCTGTTTAATTCGGTTTTAATAGTTGTCGTCCGGCGAACCGTAAATATCATCAAATCGTGGATCAGGCTTTTCCGATCGATAGGAATCGTCTGGACGATAACTCCCCTCTCCTTTCGGTTCCAACCGTTCCATCCGCCGAGGTTCCCGTTCTCGTCGGGGGGCATCCAGTAACCGAGAGGGACGCGGTTCATCCGGGCAGAACTCTAACCGAATTCGCACTCGCCCCCGTTGCCAACCCTGACGCTGGAACCGCAACGCCTCACAGTCTAGCCCTTCACCAAACCAGCCTTCATTGTCATCCGTCCAATCGGCTTCCCGATCGCTAATTGCCTGCGCCAACGCATCAATGAATTCCCCCACCTTAAAGGTCGGATTCATCATCAACACCCGTCCTAGGGGCACATAAAGGACTTCATCACTATCTAACGGTTCAAATTGATCCATGGTTAGTGCAGGAATTTTAGAAAAACCATCCGTAACTATGTAAGCCTTTGCCTAACAGGTTAACCCCCAGGTAACAAACCCAGACCACCAAAAATCCGGTGGCCGCTAAAATTGCGGGGCGGCGTCCTTGCCAACCTTTCGTGATCCGCGCATGCAGATAAGCCGCAAACACTAACCAGGTGATCAACGCCCAGGTTTCCTTCGGATCCCAGCTCCAGTACGATCCCCATGCTTCATTTGCCCACACTGCTCCGGCAATAATCCCGATCGTCAGCAACGGAAACCCTAAGCCAATAATCCGGTAGCTGATGTTATCGAGCGTATCTGCCAAACTCAGGCGTTGAGATGAGAGGGGCACAGTTGGGTTGGTTGCCACACTCGGGGGAGCCAGTTCCAGAACGGCAGTGCCACCACTCGACTCTGAAACGGGAGCAGGGCTTGGTGTCGTTTCCTCAAGCGTCGAACTGACTAATTCACCTGCCCGTCGCAGTTGGTACTTGCGATCGCGATAACTGCCGGTTCCCACTGAACTGCCGCGCAATTCAATATTCTGTCCACGCGTCACCACTAGAAACGCGATCGCCATCAGCGAACCGACCATCAGTGCCGCATAACTCAGCATCATCACACTGACATGCATCATCAGCCAGTTCGATTTCAGCGCAGGAACCAGTGGTTCTGCCGTTTGCATTGTGCTGGGTAGCGACAGGGCAGCAAACGCCGTAATGGCCATCGTCACTGGCGCCGTCACCACTCCCACCAGGCGACTGCGGCTCATCCGTTCTGCCAGCAGATGAATCGTGGTAATTCCCCAGGTGAGGAAGAACAAGGATTCATACAAATTACTCAGGGGGAAGTAACCCGCCTCCAACCACCGCGCCCCCAACAGGGTGGCAATACACAGGTTTGCGATCGTCATCCCAACGGTGCCAATCCCTGCCAGCGTCGGAATTTGCGGAAATGCCGCCCCGACCCAGTACACCAGCATGGTGCAGAATAAAACCGCAAACGACGTGTTATCTAAAACATTCTGGAGTGTCACCAGATTCATGCCATGTTCTCCCGACCGACATCTGCCACACAGACGTGACGCTTCACTCTCTATCCTACGATGTTCCGGCAGAGGCTAGGTGACTCCCCATCCTCCTCATCTTCCCCATCGCCCTTACCCTCCTATGGTGACGGAACCACCACAGGCTCCGGCGTAGTCGTTGCAGATGGCATGGTTGGACTGGGGAGTGGGGCAGGGTTACCCGCCTTTTGTAAGCCCACGAAGGCATCATACCGACTGGTGCGGCTATCCGTGATCGCCGCCGTTACCCCGATCGATTTAATCGCAGCAACCAGTTCCCGATTCCCAGGGGGTAATTGCAAAATCGGTAGGCGCTTGGCATTCACCGCTTGATCGACGTTCATATAGAACTGCCCGTTGTGCGAATTTAGCCCTGGCGGCATGGCTTGTTTAAAGGCATCACTTCCAGCTAAGGTGATGGCTGGTTTGGGCAGAATGGCACTAGCGATCGGGGCGCCTAAGGACAGAAATGCGACGTTGTTATCCAACCAGCCGTGAGTCACGGTGGAGCCACCCAACGGTAACGTCCAATTGGTGACATTCTGTCCGGCAACTTGCGCCGCTTCTACCTTGACCTTGTACTTATTCGTCATGGCATCATCCAGCTTTTTCAACGCTGTTTCAGCCGCTCGGCGATCGCTGGCTTGCACCATGAAGAGCAAACTAAAGGGTAGGTTGGGCGGACTTCCGGGTGGCGCCGAAACGAGTGCCAGAGAAAACTCGCCATCCATCCAGTTGACAAAATCCTGATCCCAATCCAACTCGACCGTGCTTTTGATTGCACTTCGCAGTCCATCCGGTGGAATGGGGGAGACGGGACTAGTCGCGGCTCCTTCTACATACTGCTGCCAGAACTGCTTTAGACTTCCCCCCGATACCATCATTAAGGTATCAGCAGGCAGACGATCGGGCATCATCCGGGCATTGTTCTTGCCGTTATATTTCCGTTCACTATCCGGTCGTAACCAGGACACACTCTTAAACTGAATCCCCTCTGCTTCTAAATCAGCCGTGGCAGCGAGGCCCTGATTCTGCTGCATCTGCGCCAAATTCTCTGGGGTGAGGGTTCTACCCGCATTATTAGCAGTCACCATTGCCGCGATCGGCAAATTGACATAGACCTTGCCAAAGGGTTGCTCGGTCGAAATCCGTCCTAAGGCTTGGTTGTAGCCGGGAGTTGCCGCTAAATTCGGACCGCCCTGGTACGTATCGATCGCTTTATCCGTCGCTTTCGGGTCAGTCGTTACCAGTAAATATTTGCCATCCAATGCCGCTACCGAAATCTTTTGGGTAGCTGTGGCAGGAGACTCTTTAATTTCCACCCCTTTATAGTTACGGGTGACTAATTTGCCTGTTTGGGGGCGAGGCTTTTCTAATAATTGCTTCGCTTGCAACGCATCCCGAATTGGCAACACGGCAATCACCGCTTGTTGCTGCGGGACTGGCGGGGGCGTTCCAGGTGTAGTAGAGGCAGGAGGCAGATAGGGGGCTAAAAACGCCACCGAAACTTCATTGCCAATCCAGGGCTGGATATCTTGCTGGTAGTCAAATCCATTTGCCGTCAAAACTCGATCGCGCACCTGCGCCAGATTTTTATCAAATGCTGCCTGACTTTGGGGGGTGCCAAATTCTCGCAATTGCTGCCACTGTCCTTGGTCGGTGGTCACCGCGATCGTCATCAACGCATCCTGCGGAATCACTTCTGCTCCCACGGGCAAATCCTCAGGGCTTGCCTTCGGCTGACTCAAAAACCAGTAGGCAGCTCCACCGCCACCAATCAATACTGCCGCTGTCCCAACGGTGAGCAGGAGGGGAAACTTCTTCTTTGTTTCAACCATAGGAATTAGGCTTATTCTCGCTCTATCTACAGGCAACGCCCTTGTCACTCTAGCAAACCTCATGCCAAATGAAGCTAGAGAGATCCGGAAAGTCTCTAACCTACTTGAGCGATTAAATTGCTGAAGCACCGACGGCAAAATTTACCGATGGGCAAAGCGGCGGTAGAGCGTGTCCCGTTGTTGATAGGGACGATCGAGAGACGCGATCGCCTGTTGCAAATCGGCAACCTCCAGACAAGTGCCGCCCTGAGCGCCTGCCATGCTGGTGATATGTTCTTCCATCAGAGTCCCACCCAAGTCATTACACCCCCAGGTCAGGGCTTCGGTGGCTCCCGCTAACCCCAATTTCACCCAACTCGGTTGATGGTTAGGAATCCAGCGCCCCAAGAACAACCGAGCGACGGCAGTCAGTAATAAGGCATCGGCTAAAACGGGTTGATCGCGTCCTACCCGACGCCGTAAGGGTTTTGGTGCTTCCTGTCCGACAAAGGGCAGCAAAATAAATTCCGTAATCCGGGCAGGGTAGCCTTCCGCGATCGCCCGGTGTTGTAGCGATCGCAAGTGGTGCAAATGGCGGATCTGCTGTTCTGGGGTTTCAATATGCCCAGATAACATGGTGCTAGTGGTGGGTAGCCCGTGTTGGTGTGCCAGGCTAATAATCTCTAACCAGGTTGCTGTATCCAGTTTTTCGGGACAAAGTACCTGCCGGACTCGATCGTCTAAGACTTCAGCCGCTGTGCCAGGTAACGAATCCACTCCAGTATCCCGTAGCGCCACAATCACATCCGCATAGGCATAGCCATCTTCCCGCGCAATAAATTGCACTTCTTGCGGGGAAAAGGCATGCAGATGCAGGTGAGGATATGTTGTTTTAATCGCTTCAATAATGCGCTGGTAGTAGGCGAGTGAAGTTCCCTGATGTTTCGCTTGCGGATTCAGTCCGCCTTGCATACAGATTTCTGTAGCTCCACGTTGCACTGCATCGGCAGCTTTTTCCAGAATCTGTTCTAGATCAAGCCAAAACGCGCCATCATCGCCCTCGTCGCGGCGAAAAGCACAGAAACTACAATGTTGCTCACAGATATTGGTGAAATTGATGTTGCGGTTCACCACATAGGTCACCGTGTCCCCAACTAATTGCCGTCGCAGTTGGTCAGCAGCTTGTTGGATTTGCCCGATCGCTTCTGGAGATCGGACTTCTAATAAAGCCAGTCCGTCAGCTGCCGACAGATCATCACCGGCTAGAGCGCGATCGAGATGATCAGCTATCAACGCTTCACTATTCATCGGCTACTTGTAATAGTCCTAATAATTGGTCGGTGTTTTCTAAATTGCCAACAATACGGCGGACAGGTTGAGGCCAGACCCGCATTAAGGTTGGTGTGGCAAAGACCTGATCGAGTTCTGCCTGATCAGGATGCTGGGAAACATCAATGACTTTTAAGGTATAGGGCTGACCCAGCGATTCCTCCAGAAGCTGATGGAGCTTGTGCAGAGTGCGCTCAGTTGCCATACTGTAACCCGACACAAACAATCTTAGGACATGCCCCTGGGTTTCTGAAGTCCCAAGGCTGGGCTCCCCAATCCTGGTTCTGAGGGCTGGAGCTGAGTGGATGTCTGGTTCGGCAGTTTTGTATTGCACTAACAAATCGTGATTTTCCCATAACTGCGGGAACTGCTGACGATAGGTAGACAAGACGATTGGGTCACAAAACTCTTTCCAGGGTGGCGTAGCTTGCCAGATCACACCATCAGTTTTGAATACCACATTCAGCAAACTTTGATAGCGCAATACAGGTAAAGCCGCTTCTGCTGTCGTTTGCAGTTGCTGGGTGTGGGGATCCAACCAGCGATCGATCGTGGCAGCGTAGCAGGGAACCAAAAAATGAGGGGGTTCTGGCAAATCTAACAATTGCTGAAACACCCCACAAAGGTGGATATGCCATCGCGACTGTTTATATGGATCGATACAGTAAACCAAATCTCCCCCAGGGGTAAACAGTGCGATTCCTTTAAACACCCTGGGAGAGCTATTCACGATTGGATTCAACGGTCGTTTCCTAACGGTTGTTAGACTCGTCCTCGTAGTGCCTGAGCCATTTCGTTTGGCTTCGGCGACATTTCTAAGGCTGTCTCTTCCGTAATCCGTCCGGCTTCGTACAGCTTATAGAGGGACTGGTTCATCGTACACATACCGTCAAAGGTACATCTGGGAATGATTTGTTCGATTTCCTCGATCTCGCCCCGACGAATAAAGTCTTTGATGGCATCTGTATTGATCATAATGTCATGGAAAGCCGCCCGCTTACCATCCGTCGTGCGGCACAACCCCTGAGCGATTACGGCTACTAATGATTCTGCCAACGAGACCCGCATGGGGGCCTGTTGTTCGGGCTCATACAGTTGTAACACCCGCTCGATCGTCTTCACAGCACTATTCGTGTGGAGGGTTCCCATGACCAAGTGTCCGGTTTGGGCAGCTTTTAGGGCGGTACTGACCGTTTCCTTGTCCCGCATTTCACCCACCAGAATCAAATCTGGGTCTTCCCGCAAAGCGGCCTTCAGGGCATTATCAAACTTGCGGGTATGGATGCCTACTTCCCGGTGTTTAATCAGCGATTTTTGGCTGCGATGGACGAATTCAATCGGATCCTCGATCGTAATAATGTGCTTCGGCATTTCCTTGTTGATGTAGTCAATCATGGCTGCCATCGTTGTGGATTTACCGGAACCTGTTGGACCTGTGACCAGAATCAGCCCTTTGTGATAGTGGCAAATATCCTTAAAAACGGGCGGTAAGTTCAGCTGCTCCAGCGTCAAAATTTTCAGTGGAATCAACCGCAAGACCATAGCTGGACCGCGCAAAGAATCAAAAATATTGATCCGTACCCGCGCGAACTCATACTGGGTGGCACCGTCGAAGTCCAGTGTATCTTCAAACTTCCGAATTTCTTCGTCGGTCAGAATTTCTCGTAACCAGCTCATAAAGGTTTCGCGATCGGTTTCTGGCCAATCGGTGGGATCCATTTCCCCCCGATTGCGGTACCGAGGCACTTCTCCTACGCCCAAGTGAACGTCAGAATATCCCTTGTCGTAAGCTGTTCGTACTAGTTCTGCTAAAGTAGGTGAACCATGGGTAGGACCAGCACTCCGCCGATGGGGAGCTGGGGGAGCTGCTGGACGATGCCCTGATGCAGGTGGAGCGGCTGGTGCAGAGGCAACCATGGTTGGCGGTGACGCCGGGGGAGGTGCCGCTTGAGAAGATATCATGGTGGGAGTGCCGCCCGCCCCTGGTGCATGGGATGAAATCATAGTCGGTGGGGAGGCAGAGGAAGACAGAGGCGAGGTCATCTGCTGTGTTGCTGCCACAGTTGCGCCGCTATTGGTTGCCGTATATCTAGGAGGCGGAGGTGCTGGGGGAACACGGGGCGGTGGTGGGGGTGAGCCAGGCGGACGCTGCGATTCTGTCATGGTTATTTCTCCACGAAAGCTGTTAGAGGCAAGAACGGTGGGATGTCTACAAAAGACCTGCGCCAGTCATGAAGCAGCAACAGTAAATTAGCCCAAGAAGAGGTTGAGATGAATGGAGCCAATCAGCTACCAAATAACTAAAGCTAAACTACAATTACCCAGCTTATTTTCACTAAAGATAGCAGATGTCTTTACAGTGTAGAGTTTTCCCTAAATTCTGCTGGTTCTATCAGTCCTAATCGCTTCAGCCTAACTTCTGTAAAGAAAAAATTATTGAAAGCTTACAAAAGTTACGAAAAGAAAGAATTGTCATCGGGGCGTGGTGGAGCAGAGTAGAGGCGATCGTGGCAGGTTACAGCGATGGTGAGGCTAGGTGACAAAGTTCGTGAGTTCTGAGGAGATCAGGTTATGAGTGAATTAACCGCTTGGTATATTGTGAAGCAGCCGAATGGGCAATGTGCCATTCAGCCACACAGTCAACTCGGAGAAGCATCGACGACCCAGGCAGAGGAACGGTGGGGACCGTATGCTTCTGAGCAAGAAGCGATCGCCCGCCGAGTCGGATTGATTCGAGCCGGCAAATGCCAGCCAGTCTGAGGAGGAGGCTAGAACAGCCGCGTTCTCCTATTCCTGCACCACAACAGGTTGATTCTTCAGCTGAGCTCTCGGTGCTTGCTGAGTTTTAGCAATTTGCTGATTTAACACTTCCAGCGCCTTAGCGTACTGGGGATCCGCTACTGTGCCAATCTGATCGCGATCGCCACTTAACGCTTTCCGCTGTTCCTCGGTCAGTTTGACTTCCACATCGGGATCAATGCCATGCTTATTGATATCCCGCCCTTTCGGAGTGAGATATTTGGCGATCGTGACGGCTAATCCTGAGCCATCTGGTAAGCCGCGTACCGATTGCACTAAGCCTTTGCCAAATGTCTTCGTACCTACTAGAACTGCCCGCTTATTATCCTGCAATGCGCCCGACAGGATCTCGCTAGCACTGGCTGAACCGCCATCGACCATAACCACCAAGGGTTTATCGGTCAACGCTCGACCTTCTGACTGGGCTCGACTTTGCTCACCCTGCCGATTGACAGTGGACACGATCGCTCCGCTCTTTAGCCACATCCGGGCAATATCAATGCTAGTGTCCAACAAGCCACCGGGATTAGAGCGGAGATCGAGGATATAGCCTGCCACGTTTTGTTTTTCCAGGCTTTCGATCGCTTTCCGCATATCGGTGGGAGCATTGGCGCTAAATTGCACCAGGCGGATATACCCGACCCCACCATTATTGGAATTTTGGCGATAGCTAGAGCGAACCGGATGAATTTCGATTCGGGCCCGTTTAATCGTGAAGTCCATCGGCTTGTTGCCCCGCAAAATGGATAACTTCACTTTTGTATTGACTGGACCCCGAATTAACGTGACGGCTTTATTGACATCCATTCCTTCGGTGCTGATGCCGTCAATACTGGTGATGATGTCTTTGGCTAAAATTCCGGCAGAGAAGGCAGGAGAATCTTCGATCGGCGCAATCACCGTCAGCTTCTTGGTTTTTTCGTCTGCTGCCAGTTGAATCCCTACCCCAGTCAGTTCACCTGAGGTATCAATCTGCATACTCTTGAACTCATCTGGATCCATGAAGCGGGTATAAGGATCATCTAGTTGCTTCAGCATTTCCCGGATGGCTTTATACGCATCCTCACGGTTGGTATAAGAGCGATTCAGGTATTGTTTCCGGAGTCCTTTCCAGTCTTTTTGGTTAAAGGTGGCATCGACATAGTTGCGATCGACGATTTGCCACACTTCATCGACTAATTCCTTAGGACTCTGGCGGAATAATGCTTGGAGTGACAGCATTGACATTGGCTGCAAAGAGCCATCACTTGCCGTGACTTCTCCAGAACTCTCACGCAAAAAGGCTTGCCCTTTATATAAATAGAGTCCAGCGGCTGTGACGGTCACAGAAGTAACAGCAACGGCTGCTGCCCCAAGAACAAACCCACGTTTTTTAATGACCATGATCGTGAATGCTGAGAGTGACTGTGGAGGTTATGCCCAATCTAGCACAGGCAGTGGTGGGCAATCAGATGTTCATTATTCCTTTCAACATCTGGGGATTGCCTCAGGATTAATCCTAAAAAAGGACGTTACGCAACGTCCTTTTTTGTTATAGGAATTGATAATGCTTGATGAGCGAATTATTTGGGATCAATCCAGCGTCCATCAGCCTTAATTAGATTAATTAGCTCCTGAACACCTTCTGCTTCGGGTACGCGCTTAATCTCTTCCCGACCCCGATATAAGGAAATGTATCCAGCCTGTTTGCCCACATAGCCATAATCGGCATCTGCCATTTCTCCAGGTCCATTCACAATGCAGCCCATGACCGCAATATTCAGTCCGGTCAAATGGTTTGTAGCGTCCCGGACTTTGTGCAAGACCTCTTCTAGATTAAACAAGGTGCGACCGCAGGAAGGGCAAGCAACATACTCGACCATCGTGCGCCGCAGTCCCAGTGCTTGCAGAATACTGTAGCAAACAGGAATTTCTTTTTCTGGTGCTTCAGTCAAGGAGACCCGGATAGTATCCCCAATTCCTTCTGCTAAAAGCGTCCCAATGCCAGCGGTAGACTTGATCCGACCATATTCGCCATCTCCCGCTTCAGTGACGCCTAAATGTAAGGGGTAGTCCATACCCAGCTCGTCCATCCGCTGTACCATCAGGCGGTTTGCCGCGATCATCACGGGAACTCTGGAGGCTTTGAGTGAAATTTCTAAATCATAGAAATTGAAGGATTCACACATGCGAATGAACTCTAAAGCGGATTCCACCATGCCTTCGGGAGTATCACCGTAGGTAAATAACATCCGTTCTGCCAGCGACCCATGATTCACCCCAATCCGCATGGATTTGCCTTGATCCCGTAGGGATACAACTAGAGGTTCCAAGGTTTCCCGAATTTTTTCACCAATATCATCAAACTCGGTCTTGGTGTATTCAGTCCGGTTCGGGTTGGGTTTTTCAAACACATACAACCCTGGATTAATTCGGACATTGTCTACATAGTTCGCCACTTCTAAAGCGATTTTCATGCCGTTATGATGCACATCAGCGACGAGTGGCACAGGTAGATAGGTTTTGTGCAGCCGATCGCGAATTTCTTCCATGGCTTTGGCATGGGCCATGCTAGGAACTGTGACTCGAACAATTTCACAGCCAATTTCGTGCAACCGACGAATTGCTGCTACTGATCCTTCAATGTCCAGCGTGTCTTCGTTAATCATGGACTGAACGGCAACAGGATGCCCCCCTCCGATCGTGATGCTGCCCACGGGAACCGGACGGGTTTTGCGGCGGGGAATTGATGTATCGGTAGAGTACCGAGGGGTGGTAGGGGAAGGGGGACTAGGCAGCGTTTGCATACGTGATGGTTAATTTCTGTCGCAAGAATTGGCGATGAACAATTCCAGTCAAGTCGATCGCAATTAGTAAATCACGAGCGGCGAATTGCTAATACCTTCAGATTGCCATAGAAGGGTTAAATTTTGACGATCGTCATTAGAGTTTGCTGAGCAAATTGGCGAAGTACGGAGCCGACTTTTGGGGCTGAGATACATTTGACACCAAACTTTAACTTTGCGATTAAAATTAATGCAACGGGTGAATTAAGAACGGGTGATCTAGTTTGGGATGTCGAGGTCGCTATGCATATCTTCCGTCGTGTTTGGGACTCTTTAGGCTTTGGGGAACAGTTTGATGGTGCCGATTACGAGTATGAGTACGATGAGGCAGATTACTCGCCGGATGACGCCTTACAAGATGAAATGATGCTGAATCGGGAGCGATCAGCGCCAGCCAATGTCCCCCCCAGTAATGTGATCGGGATGCCCAACCGAAATGGCGGACGATCGGAAATGGTGTTGTTACAACCGCGATCGTTTGAAGAAATGCCTCAGGTGATCACGTTGCTGCGGGAGCGGAAGTCAGTGATTGTGAATCTGATCCTGATGGATCCCGATCAGGCGCAGCGCAGTGTTGATTTTGTGGCGGGTGGTGTATATGCGATCGATGGTCACCAGGAGCGGTTAGGAGAAAATATCTTCCTGTTTACGCCGAGTGTGGTGCAGATCTCGTCATATTCACCTGTAGCCGCCGCTCCTCCGGTTCGTGCTCCTCTGCCATCACCACCATCGATTTCACCAACAATTACCACCTCGATTGCCCATCCCCCGGAAGGACAGTATCGGGCACAGTAAGGGCATTGTCGATCGCGGCGCTAGTCAACCGATCAAGGAGGGGGATGAAGCTCCCCCTATTTTTGTCATTTAGCCATACTGTTTGTTTGATGCAGCCGTATCGAGATTAAACAATACGCTTAAGGTTTGCATGGCGCGACGACGAGCTTCGATATCCTGTTGGGTGCGTAGCTGTACCATCGGATCATGCAGAATCTTATTCACGATGCCGCGAGTTAACGCCTCAATCACTTCTTGATGTTTTTCTGCGAATTCAGTGCCAAGGCGCGACAGCGCTTTTTCCAATTCTTGGACCCGAATGGTTTCCACTTTTTCCCGCAAGCTACTGATCGTAGACACGGTTTCCAGCGATCGCCACCAGGTTTCAAATGTTTCTACTTCCTCTTCTAGCAGTGATTCGGCTTCCATTGCCATTTGGCGACGAGCTTCATGGTTCTGTGCCACTACAGCTTTGAGGTCGTCTACGTTAAACACATGCACATGGGGCAAGTTGTTGACATCAGCATCAACGTTACGGGGAACTGAAATATCAAACAGCATCAAGTGCTGTCCAGAATTCAGTACCGGTTCTAGATTGGTTTGATTCAGTAAAGGCTCAGTCGATGCTGTACTGGTAAACACCAGATCAGAGTGAGCAATTACCTGCATCATCTCTTCGAGAGGATGCAGATGTAATTCGGCGGCTGGAAACTGTTTGGCTAATTCCTGCGCCCGGTTCAGCGATCGGTTGAGGATGGAAATATTCACTGCGCCTTTAGAAACCAGGTGTTGCACCAGGAGGCGGGACATTTTACCAGCACCCACGATCGCGACCCGACAGGAGGCGAGGTTTTGTACCTTGATTTGGGCTAGTTCAACCGCAGCAGAACTGATCGAGACGGCTCCAGTACCAATGCTGGTTTCTGTCCGAACTCGCTTGCCAGCGGTCAACGCTTGTTTGAGGAGTTGATTCAGAATCCGCCCCACCCCTTGATGTTGTTGCCCAAGTTTGTGGCACTGCTTCACTTGGGCGAGGATTTGACCTTCACCGAGGACCAGGCTATCTAACCCAGCCGCAACCCGCATCAGGTGCATCACCGCATCCTGGTGCAACAGCATAAATAAGTAGGGACGCAGGCTGGCGATCGGTAGCTTGCTATGGTCGGATAAAAATTGAATAACTTCTCGGATACCTTGTTCGGTTTCGCTGGTAACGATGTAGATTTCCAGACGATTACACGTACTTAAAATGGCTACTTCTTCAATGTGAGGGTAGGCACACAGTTGAGCGATCGCCTTCTCACACTGGGTCTCAGGAATACTTAACTTCTCCCGTACTTCGACTGGGGCAGTTTTGTGACTCAGCCCCACAATGACAATGTTCATCTTAAAGTCGCTCTGTTATGGGTTTGGATCGGCGTTAGGAGGAACTAGCTGACTTGGCAGATTAGGTTCTAGCAATTAGTGACTAGTGATGGACTGGCACATAGTTCTGCCTCACTAGTCACTAACATTGCCCTACCTATGGCTTGCTCATGCCAATACTTAGTGCAGTTGAATCACTTTGGGTTGCTCAACCATGTGAATTGTATCGACGAAGCGAGCTGTCTTCGACTGGCTAGAAATGACCAAGGTTTGGGTTCTCACACCACCGTGGAAGAACCGCACCCCTTGTAGTAGGTTGCCCGTGGTGATCCCTGTAGCCGCGAACAATACATTTTCACCACCTGCCAGTTCTTCAGCGGTATAGACACGATCGGGTTCAGTGATGCCCATTTCATTGAGACGAGCAATATTGCCTTCGCGAGTCCACTTAGCGCTTTCAGGGGTTTTCACATCTTCGGGATCATAGATCAGTTGTCCCTGGAAGTGTCCACCCAGAGCCCGCATGGCGGCAGCAGAAATCACCCCTTCTGGAGCCGCGCCAATGCCCATTAAGGCATGGATATTGGTACCAGAGAAGCCGCAGTTGAGAGCAGCCCCAACGTCACCGTCGGAAATTAGTTGTACCCGGGCTCCGGCTTCCCGAATTTCCTTGATCAAGTCAGTATGGCGATCGCGCTTCATCACGACCACGACTAACTCATCAATTGAGCGATTGAGACACTCTGATAGGATCTTCAAGTTTTCGGTTGCCGATTTATTGATATCCACATGCCCTTTGGCGGCGGGAGGTGCTGCCAGCTTTTTCATGTAAAAGTCTGGAGCGGCGAATAAACCACCTTTCTCAGAAATGGCTAGCACTGCCATTGATCCGGGTTGACCATAAGCCACCAGATTTGTGCCTTCGCAGGGATCAACCGCAATGTCAATTTCGACTAATTCGTCAGGGTTGCAATAGTTCTTGGCATCCTCGCGGGTACAAATCCCCACTTCTTCGCCAATGTAGAGCATGGGGGCTTCATCCCGCTCTCCTTCCCCGATGACAATCTTGCCGCGCATGTAGATTTTGTTCATGCGTTCCCGCATGGCTTCTACAGCAACATGATCAGCAGTGTTTTTGTCACCTTTGCCCATCCACCGAGCGGACGCGATCGCAGCTTGTTCAACAACCTCAATGATCTCTAAACCGAGTGTGCTCTCCACGAAGTAAACCCTCCCAACTGCTGATTTCGCGCTGTTTTTATTGCGCTTCAGTCTACAAGTCTATCAAAAGGCGGACTCACGCTTGAAGCTGATTCCCAAAACAACCTGTGTTAAGTTTTACTGCTAAGAGGTCGGTACAGTGTCTAGCTCCCTGTTTTCCGGTTTTCAATGATTTGTAAAACCAATGGCTATTTTTCTTTGGCTACTCCTTGCTTGGACTGCTGGGATCGCGGTGATTTTGGGTAGTTTGATGACGATCGCTAGCTTTTTACTTTGGCTCGTGCCCCATACAGCCAAATCTAAATCCACTAAACCGCTGGCTTTGCCCTCCGTTGGGTATCAGCGCTGGCAGTTAATCGGCGTTGCCCTAGCGATCGCGCTAAGCGGACTGATATTGCTGATCGTTGTACCGTTTCCTCACCTGTAATCATGGCTCGATTTCACGTCCCTCACTTTGAGGAAGCTGGGAGGCTGAATCCCAAAACTATCCACGATCGTATGCCGGAGGCGTTATACAGTAACACGCTAGATTATCTGGTGATTACCTGTGTGGATCTGGCATTTGTCAGGGAAGGACAACTTTTGTTGGCGCAACGAACTCGTTATCCCCGCTCATCCTGGTGGCTGATTGGCGGCAGAATGGTGGCGGGTGAAAGTCCGATCGCAGCGGCACAACGTAAAGCGGCAGAAGAAGCGCAGTTAGTGGGTCTGGGAGCTGAGCGGTTTCAGTTCCTTGGTGTCTATTCCACGTGTTTCGCTATGCGGGAACAAGAGCCAAGGCAGCATGGTTCTCATACGGTGAATTTGACTTACAGAGTGCAACTAACGGCTGTAGAGCAAGCTCAAGTCCAGTTAAGCCAGGCTGAATATAATTCCCACTATCGATGGCTGGCATTGTCAGCAGTAGAGCAGATACTAGACTTAAGCAATCCGATTGATCACGCTTTACAAACCATCGTTCACGATTTGAGAAACTGGTAATGAATCTACTCAATACGTTATTGAATCGGCATCCGGATCGGGTGAAAGCTAAGGTCGAAATTTATACCTGGCAAACCTGTCCGTTTTGCATGCGTGCCAAGCTGCTGCTTTGGTGGAAAGGGGTGAACTATACCGAATATAAGATTGATGGGGATGAGACCGCCCGAGCCAAAATGGCAGAACGGGCGAACGGTCATCGTACAGTTCCCCAAATCTTTATTAACCAGGAACATATTGGCGGTTGTGATGATCTTTATCGTTTGGATAGCCAACAAGCCTTAGATCCCCTGTTGGCAACAGCCAACACTTGATTGTTCAGGGCTAAATGATGTTGCCACCTCCGCCGATCGCTACGCCAGAATATCTAGTGCATTGTCACTGGATGCAGCAGGCGATCGGTTTAGCCGAACAAGCTGGGATGGCTGGAGAAGTGCCTGTGGGTGCAGTCATTGTGGGTGCAGATAATCAAGCGATCGCAGTGGCTGAAAATCGGCGGGAACGCGATCACGATCCCACGGCTCATGCTGAAATTCTGGCATTACGAGCGGCTGGGCAGGTTTTAGGCAACTGGCATTTAGAACAATGTACATTGTACGTAACGCTGGAACCCTGTCCGATGTGTGCTGGTGCGTTAGTACTGGCGCGATTAGGGCAGTTGGTTTATGGAGCGGATGACCTAAAAGCGGGAGCCATCCGGAGTGTGTTAAATCTACCTGATAGTCCAGCCTCTAACCATCATTTTTCTACTATAAGTGGTATCTTAGAAGCGCCCTGTCGCCAATTGTTACAGACCTGGTTTGCTAGTCGGCGGCGGGAACGATCGCGGCATCTGTGATTGTCTTAGTCTCATGCCACAGATGAAAGTGTCCCTAGTCGTAGGAACAGTAGATTAAGAGGCATTTAGGGTAGAAGTAAGACCACTCGCTGGCATCTACCCCCCTAGCTTGCACTATGCATTTGCTCGATCTAATGACCCCCCCTAAATCATCGACTGTCGATTATTCTGCCGACATCCAGGTGTATCCTTCTCGCCCGGACGATCGTTACGCACCTTCTCCCCTAGCCGCAGTTGATCCGTTCTCTGCCCCTCATTCTGTAAGCAAATCAGATTGCCCCCATGGTTTGCCGCCACTTTCTCGGGTTTCACCCTGGCTGATCTCATTAGCCTATCCAGTTGGACGCCATGCGTTGCTACCGTTTTACTTCCAGCAGATTGAAGTGTCTGGTCAAGAGCATTTGCCGCATTCTGGGGCGGTAATTCTAGCGCCAACTCATCGCTCCCGCTGGGATGCCTTTATGATTCCCTATGTCGCTGGACATGATATTACGGGGCGACATCTGCGATTTATGGTGTCTGCGAATGAGATGACTGGCTTACAAGGGTGGTTTATTCGCCGCATGGGAGGATTCCCGATCGACCCAAAGCGTCCCACGATCGCCAGCCTGCGGCATGGAGTTGAGCTGCTCCAGGCAGGAGAAACGTTAGTCATCTTTCCCGAAGGAGACATTTATCGAGACAAGCAAGTACAACCGTTAAAGCCAGGGTTAGCCCGTCTAGCGCTACAAGCAGAAGCCAGTCGTGCTCATTTAGGGATCACGATCGTGCCGATTAGCATCTGTTACAGTGAGCCATTAGTACCCTGGCGCTGTCGAGTGGCGATTCGGATTGGCAAACCGTTGAAAGTTGCAGATTACAATACTGCTGCTCCTAAGCAACAAGCCAAAAAACTCACAGATGACTTGCAACAGGCGCTATCCACCATTAGTGATGACGTTGATGATAGGTCAGAAGCCAAGTAAGCTATCAACGAGTTGTTGCTTGGTCATACTTTCAGCACTAACTCCCAATTTTTGAGAGTGCCTGTGTCTCCTTGCGCGTAATCCACCACTTTTAATTTCCACTGTCCCTGCGCGGATTGGTTGAAGCAGCGCTTCAGTAGTGGAGTGCTTTGGGGTGAATAGGTGGTCTGGAGCATGTTTCTGCGACCGAGAGTCCGACCTTGTAATAAGACTGTTTGTCCAGACGGCGAAATCAAACTAATTTCTAAATCACTCATAAAACTGTGCTCGATCGCCACAGTGACCTGAAGATCACGCACTGGGCTATTCTCCGTAATCTGAATTGAGCTGGTAATTCCTTGCGGATTGTAATCTGGGATTTCGATACTGGTTGAATTGGCTTGCCGGATTTGCCGAGAGCCTGCGACCGCGACTGCTTGACGTTGGACAGCGGCTTGCACCGCTTTAAACGCGTTGACTTTCCCATATCCAAACCACTCTGATCGTCCGCCTGTTTCATACGTGCCTTTGCGTAACCCCAGTTGGGGATCGGGATCTTTGTCCACGATCTTGTCTGCGGTTTGTTGCAGAATCTGGCGGACATCAGTTGCGGTCAAATCAGGATTAGCAGATAGAACTAATGCCGCGACTCCAGCTACGACCGGGCAAGCACTGGATGTCCCACCAAAGTCGGAAGTGAAATTACTCGGGTCATAGCCTTCTCTACCCGAGCGATCGGTTGTGACGATGCCTAGCCCGGCGTAGTCATCGTAGACATCGGGTGGCACCATTGCCGGAGCGTTATTACTGGGAGCGCAAACCGCAATTTCTGTGCCCCAATTGCTATAGGCTGCCTTCTTATTCAAGCTGGTGGATGCTGCCACGGCAATCACATCCGGATGGACAGCAAAGCCATTCAGCCACTGAGTTGAACCGCTCAGTTCATTATTTGGCCACCCACGCTCATTCACTTTGCCATTGATCGGGCGATTAGAATTACCAGCCGCAAACACAATCACGCAACCTTTGCCATTACGTCCTTTCGTTGCCGTTCGGGTGAGGGCAGCACTGACTCGGAGAGATAAGGGGAATTGGTTGGCAGCCGCTCCCCAACTACAGGAAATCACCGCCGCCCCTTTCTCGATCGCCCAGTTAAATAGCTCCTCCATATCTTCATCCCCCAGGTACCCAGTGGTGCGAATCGGCATCAGCGCACAACCTGGGGCAACACCTACGGCGCCATTACCGTTTTCTTCCGCAACCGCAACGCCAGCACAGGCAGTGCCGTGATTATCTTCAGGCTCACTGGGTAAGGGCAGAAAGTCATTTGCTTTAAAGTCACGCGGGGCGACGATTTTTCCTACTCCTTGAAAATCGGGATGGTTAACATCGACCGAATCGTCCATGACCGCGACCACGATCGATCGCACCCCCCGGGTAATATCCCAGGCTTTCTCAGCAAAAATATGGGAATTAGCGGCTAGTCCTGCTCCGCCAGTATGGTTCAAATGCCATTGTTTAGGATAAATCGGGTCTTTAGGACGGTAGTAAGACTGAGTAGGGATGATGATATTGGGTTCTGCGACAATGACTTCCGCTCGCTGAATTAAGCGGTTGGCAATCTTGACTGGGTTTTCGGTTGCCGCAGCTGTAATTTGGAAGACAAAGGCATTGGCAAGCCCTTCAATGGGTTTGACTTGCTGTAACCCAAACTCAGTGGCAATTTGTTCGATCGCGGATAGGGTGACCGTTGGCGCAAATTGCACAGTGATTTGGTTGATCAGATATACCCGTGAATTGGGACTATTTTGCAGCTGATAGACATGGGTCGCATAGTCAATCTGGTCTGACTGCCGTACCTGTTGCATCACCTGATCGCGTTGGGCTGGATCGACGATGACTTCCTTGAGCCTTTCCAATCCGGGGGTTGGGTAAAGTTCGGCAGGCAACTGTTGCACCAAATTAGCCGCCGCTTCTGGATTGCTCGCACTAATCACGAAGCGATCCTCAACTTTTTGCAGCAATAACTCTTCTCCCCCCCGCTGGAGCACACGACCTACACTAGACTCGGGCATTGTTGCGCCTTGTGCGGAATTAGAAGTTGGGTGGAATGGGGGTTGACTCGTCATAGAACCACCTTCTTAAGATCAGTCGCTGAAATTGAGGTTACTCCACGCTAGCCCAAAAAATTAAAATCAATCGGCACACTTGCCCAAGCGCAGTTAATAGCCATGATGCCAAATTATTCGGAAGCTGGTTGGGTCTTAGCTTGGGCGGATCTGAGGCAGTCGCTAGCGGGATCAGAGTGGTAAGATACGAGGGTTTAGATCTATAAAGAAAAGATTAGATCTATTTTTCTTTGCGCAATTCTTGTCAAAATCTGCCCTCATGGAACCCCTTGGTATGCTTCGTCCCTTCTACATTACTGGCTTAGCCTCGTTGTCCCTGCTGACTGCTGCGATCGTGTACAAACCTGTCAGCGTCCAGGCACAGGCATTGCCAACTGGTCCTGAGCAAGCTCAGCCGATCGATCCGAATGATCCCAATGTGGTGCGTCCAGTAACTCAGGAGAGTGGCTTCCTTAGCGTTCAAGGTGGTCAACGGTTAATGCAAGAAGCGAATGGTGCTGTCTCCGCCCAAAACTACACGGCAGCCGTCAAAAAGCTTCAAGAAGCTCGGCAAGTATTTAATCAACTGTCTAACTTCTACCAAGACTTAGCGGGCAGTTTTTCGGCGATCGATAATCGTGTTGCTGATAGCCAACGACGGAAAGCCTTGGAAACAGCACAAATGCGGGATGAAGCGACCTATCAGCTAGCCTTGGTGCATCGGGCGCAAAAACAGCCAGAACTAGCTGTACCCTTGTTAGTCCAAATTGTTCGCAGCCAACAACCTACCCGTGACTTGGGCAAAAAGGCTTATCAGCAGCTATTTGAGCTAGGGTTTGTCGATACTCCATTTCCTCAAGCCGAACAATCCTCGGCTACCCCTTAGTTTATAAGGTCTAATTCCCCTGAGTAACCATTGCTTCTGCAAAAGATAGGTGGTTCACTATGAGCTGTTTGTCAAGCCCGATTAGCGATTAGACTAAGGGCAGGAAGCTGTCGATCGGTCGGCATTGATTCTGTCTTACTGAGCTAAGCTGCTGCAACATCATTGGTTTCGAGTTCCAAACACATATTAAGGAGGGTAGATGATTAAGCCGGATCAGGTAGAAGCAATGATTAAATCTGAGCTACCCGATGCCCAAATCCAGGTTCAAGATCTGACGGGTGGTGGGGATCACTACCAGGTCACAGTAGTCTCGTCCCTATTTGAAGGAAAAGGGCGAGTACAACAGCATCAAATGGTTTACAAAGCTGTGCAGCAGGCAATGTCTACGGAAGCGATTCATGCCCTAGCGCTGAAGACCTATACTCCCACGACTTGGGCAACCGCCACAAGCCAATGATCCTCTGGGCGCATAGACTCTTTGATCAACGACTACTAACCGCAATTACATCCATTACGCATCAAACTATGACTACAGATACTCACTCTCGCATTGCCAATCTGGTTCAGCAGAATAAAATCCTGGTGTTCATGAAGGGCAGCAAACTCATGCCCCAATGTGGCTTTTCGAATAATGTCGTGCAAATTCTCAATACTCTGGGCGTCCCTTATGAAACCGTTGACGTCCTGTCCGACCCCGAAATTCGTCAGGGTGTGAAGGAATACTCGAATTGGCCGACGATTCCGCAGGTGTATATCAATGGTGAGTTTGTTGGTGGTTCGGATATTCTGATTGAGCTATATCAGAATGGCGAACTGCAACAAATGGTGGAAGTCGCTCTAGCATCCTAGTCCCTGGCGATCGCTATGCTGGCGATTGTGAGCTGCGACTCAATTCTCAACGCCGTAGTATCCCGTCTCCTGTAGTTCGTTGCCCAGAGAGAGCTACAGGAGGTTGGGGTTGGCAACCGATGCCCTCAGTTAGTAGTAGTCTCGCTCGGAAGCTGGGTTAGGATTTTCGAAATTTGACGGATCGTAGATATAACGAGTGACCTCATCTTCCAGACGATGAATCAGATAAGGTTCCAGTACGTTGGCATGCCGAAGGGCGGCAAGATAACCATCAACGTACATCCGTAAATCATCAAAGCGATAGCCTCGATTCCACAGTTCGACTAAGGCGTCGGTTAACTGCTGATAGTGGCGAATGGTCAGTGTGTCCTGCAACATGGTTTGCGATTGGGAGACAGTAAGGGCAGAAGTTGGATAGCAGAATTTAACTAATGGATCAGTTGGCAGCTTCTGCGCTATTCCAGCTGGGAATGGGATTTCCCGTTTGGAGAATGGCTTCTCAAACCAGGAGCGCTTGTCCTTATTTTAACGTTAATCCGCCCCGTTCTTGTTCCTCCATACGGGTGGTATCCCCTACACGGGGGTAGCAGCGATTACAAATACAAAGGAAAGGCTCTGTTATGGTTAACTCACACATCTGAAGGACGTGTGCCTCTGTGGGAGTTCTTTGTATTCAAATTGCTGAGGGAAATCCCCATCTCCGATCGTTGTTGGGATGGCATTTGCAACAAGCTGGCTATACAGTCTATCAATCGGCTGATCTGCGCCAAGCCGTTGAGGTGTTTCAACAACGTCAACCCGCTCTAGTCATTCTTGACTCTGAGCTACCCGATGGGGATGGAATTGAATTTTGTCGGTGGTTACAACAACAGCAACAGTGTTTGATCCTAATGTTGTCTGTGCGGAATACTGAAGCGGAAATTGTGGCTGGGCTGAAGGCAGGGGCGGATGACTATCTAACGAAGCCTTTCGGTATGCGAGAGTTTTTAGCGCGGGTGGAAGCGCTCACCCGACGGCGGAAAACGATGCTGCCACCTGCATCGCTGGAATATGGGGATCTGAGAGTTGATCTGGTCCATCGGCGAGTGCGCTATAAGGGCGACCTGATAGAATTAACCCCCCAAGAGTTTAGTCTATTGTATGTTTTGGCACAAGCGAGTGGCTCACCCCTGAGTCGATCGGAGCTATTGCGCCGCGCTTGGCCCGATGAGATTGATAATCCGCGTACGGTCGATACCCATGTGTTGTCATTGCGCAAAAAAATTGAGACGGATCCTCGTCAGCCTAGCCTGATTCAGACGGTGCGTAACGTAGGTTATCGCTTGAACTTAGAGTTATTGGTACACTCCCATGAACCTGCAAATGACTATCCATCGCACCAAAAGACTTTAGCTCGACCTCTGGCACGCTTAGCCGTAGGTGAACGAGCCAATCATTCCTGACTTAACGCTAAATTATCTCGGTGAACAACGGTTTCTGCCCCTGGGTAGCCTAATATTGTTGCGATCGCATCTGTTTGATAGCCCTGAATCTTTTGCAATTCCGTGCTGTTGTAGTTAACGATTCCACGTGCAATTTCCTGTCCTGAGCGATCGCAGAGCACGACGGCAGCTTGATGTTCAAACTCTCCTTCGACCTGAATAATCCCAGCTGGGAGTAAGGATTTCCCAGCATTGCGTACAGCTTTTACCGCACCATCATCCAGATATAGCTTGCCAGTAGGCACTAAGCCGTGGGCAATCCAGCGTTTGCGGGCGCTAATGGGTCGAGGTTGGGGTTCAAATTGAGTGCCAATATCGGCTCCCTGCAAAATTTTGGGAATGTTGTGGGGTGAATGACCTTCCGTAATGACGGTTCGAACTCCGGCTCCCGTGGCAATTTGGGCTGCCGAGATTTTAGTCATCATCCCCCCTGTCCCCCACTGGGAACCCTGACCACCGATTTGGACTTGGGCTTTCAACTGGCTAATCTGGCTAACTAACGTGATTGGTTCAGCCGTTGGGTCACGGCGGGGATCAGCAGAATATAAGCGATCGACATCAGTCAGCAAAAATAGCCAATCTGCCCGTACCAGGCTAGCCACTAAGGCAGACAGCGTATCATTATCGCCAAACTTGAGTTCATCGACAGCGACAGTATCATTCTCATTCACGATCGGCACGACTCCTAGATTTAATAACTCCTGGAAGGTGCGCTCAACATTGAGATAGCTATTGCGCTGTACCAAGTCACTACGGGTGAGTAGCACTTGGGCGATCGGTTGCTGTAAGACTGTAAACAAATCATCGTAAACCCGAATCAAGCGTCCCTGTCCTACCGCCGCAACGGCTTGTTTAAGGGCGATTGAGCGGGGACGTTCGGTTAGCCCTAACCGAGCACAACCTACTCCTACTGCCCCCGAGGAGACTAAAACAACCCGATTACCTTGTTCCCGTAATTGACTAATTACTTCCACTAATGTTGCGATCGTGGAAAGGGCTAAATGTCCGGTATCTGGCTGAGTCAGGCTAGATGTACCGATTTTAATGACCAGAGTTTGGGACATAAGGAATAGGCATGTGATCTAGGAAGCAATACGGATGGAATTCAGACTAGCTTCAGCCACGGCGACGCTGATCGTTGCTAATGCGATTGCATCTCCATAAACACAGTGAAGCGCCGATACCTTTATGGATCAAGGTTCAGCGCTTCACTTTAGTATTTATAGCGATTTATCGTTAGGGTCTTTATTGGCTGACCCCATTTGAACTGTGTATAGCATGACAGGAATATTGCGGATGCCTGGGAATCGTAATCTTTTCTTTATGTTTTGTTCTGTCCTAATTTGTCAGGTTTTGTATGTATTCAGTTACATAGCTCACCTGAGATCTTCATAAAGATTTCTTCATATTTTACTTTATAGATAATTGTCATCTTTTATGTCAATCCCTGTGTCAGCTTCTCTCTACTTATGGGGCATCAAGGATGCTCCGAGGGCTTGGGAGAGCCAAACCTCAAATGAGTGCAGGGAGGAGCGCCGCATAGCTTCGTTAGGGTTAACCATTGGTTCAACTAGGATGGTAAACATGCCCAAACGGTTACCTGCTAGTACATCTGTAAACAAGCGATCGCCAACCATCCCCACTTGTTCTACTGGAAAGTTCATCGCTTCTACAGCACGTCTAAGTTTACGCCGCGAGGGTTTTCCGGCTCCAGCAATGTAAGGCAGACTGAGCGTCTTAGCAATCCGGCGAATTCGAGCTTCGCTAATGTTATTGCTGACGAGCCACAAAGGCGCAATTTGGCGAATTGCTTCGACCCAAGGTAAAAGCTCTTCGGAGACATCTGCCATCCGAAATGGCACTAATGTTTCATCGACATCTAATACCAAGCCTTTGAGATGATAGCGATCTAACACTTCTGGGGTGAGCTTCAGAATGCTGCCTGGTAAAATCAGATTTGGTTGTAAAAGTTTGCCCAAAGACATAGTCAGAGTAGTATCAGAGGATGGTTAGGGTAGAACTGCCCCAATAGGCAGAATGGTGAGTACAAATACTGCTGATTAGTTCACTCTACAGGACGAATTCACTTCAATCACGGCAAATTTAGCATCAGTGCCCAGATGATTATCAAATAGACATGACCAGCAAGTAGAAGACAATTAGTCAATGTTCAGAACTGACTAAGCTTGCTGGTGGTAAATGGGGGGCTTTCAGAACTATCGCCTGCGACCAGCATCAATATGCTGGCTGGAGATAGATGATTGATCTAACCTGAGCTTGCCAACGGATCCCTATAACTAAGTCTTACCCAAAGTTTGGGATTGACTAACAGACTATAGCTTGTTAGGTTTACTGTTCTCCCGTTGGTCGTGGATTGTATCCTGAGCGGCTAAATGTTCTGCCATGGTTCGGCTGAACACATGAGTCCCGTCATAGCGGGCGACAAAATAGAGATAATCGGTAGTGGCGGGTTGTAGCGTTGCTTTGAGGCTAGCCAGTCCAGGACTGGCGATCGCAGTGGGAGGTAACCCTGGATTGATATAGGTATTGTAGGGAGATGGCGTTTTTACCTCAGTCCAGGTGAGCGTTCGATCGGGTGTTTGCCGAATCCCCAAGGCATATTCAACTGTGGGATCAGATCCCAACGTCATGCCTTTTTGTAAGCGATTCCAAAACACACCAGCAATTAGTTCCCGTTCGCTAGGGACAACTGCCTCCTTCTCAACCAGACTGGATAAGGTCACCCATTGCGAAAAATTTAATTGGGTTTGCTGGCGCGATTGTTGATAGAGTGGGACGGCGACCTGTTGGAAGCGATCGAGCATTTGCCGAATAATGGCATCGGGTGTGACCGAACTATCGGCGATCAGCTGATAAGTATCTGGATAGAGATAACCTTCCAAGGCATACATCGCTGCGGCTGGTGGTGTGGGTAGCCAGGAATACTCGCTGATCGGGAACTGGTTAACGGCAACCAAAAAATCTTGTGCAGGAAAAAGCCCTTGTTGTTCAAAGTACTCTGCCATTTGCTTAATTGACCACCCCTCTGGAATAGTGAAGCTGCGCTGCATAACTTCGCCTGCCCAGATTTTGGCAGCAATCTCCGGCAAGGAGTGAGTGGGTGAAAGCTGATAAGTGCCTGCCTGAAATCCGCCTTCAGCGTTGTTGGTGGTTAGCCAGCGTGTCCACAGATTCCAGGCAGTGGTTGAGCGAATCGCACCCTGAGCTGCTAGGGTTTGCCCAATTTCTTGAGCTGATGTGCCTGATGGAATATTCACAATCAATGGTTTCGCTGTAGGGTGAGTAGACATCGGCGCGATCGCGGATGTCCACCAAGCCCAACTTTGCCATGCGGCTGCTCCCATTCCTGCAAAAACTACAATCAGGAAAAGCAACCATTTTGGGATGCGCTTCGCCATATCAGATTAAGGCTGGGGTTATGCTGACTCAAACTCGTCAAACAGTTGATCTTCAATCATGGCTAACATGGGTTGAAGAGTTTCCAGTTCTGCATCTGAGAGCAGGTGGGGAAGATGATGATCATCCATACGAGCCAGGATAAAGCAGGGATCGAGCGGAGCATAAATAGCATACTCCTGCTCTTCATGATAAAAACTGGCTAAAAATTGTAATTCTTCAACGGCTTCCCCATCTTCGGAGAGAACTTCGGTGAGTTCTTCCTCTTCGTTGTCCAATTCTGGCAACTCACCTTCTACCGTCAGCACAACGGCAGTCCGTTTCAACGTCAGATTTTGCTCCTCTAGAACGGCTTTAGCAATGGGGAATAGAGTATCAATCAACTCTTCATCTTCAACTGGAATGGCATCCTCATCATCGGCATCTTCTTCCCAAGTGAAGATTTCGATCGGAGCATCAACTGGAAGTAACAGGGCATATTCCTGGTCTTCAATCTCTAGATAGCGCTCAACCGTGCAGGCGATCGTGCGGCCTGCCTCATCGGTTAACACCATTGATTCTTCTGCCATACCAAACGTTTCTTCATCCATTCCCACGCTCTCCTAACATCGCGTTCATTATCCTAATACTGAAAATTTGTTACGAATACGCTAGACCTCCCAGATCATCGCATGTCATTGGCTGCCTATCTAGACCTCTGTCAAAGTCAGCTTTCGATTTGTTCTGGTTCGGTTGGCGGAGAACTGCGCTGCTTTCCTGGTTGGCGGCGTTCATCCAGCCATTGTTGCAGAATGATTGCTGCGGCTTTGCGATCGATTAAAGCTTTATGGTCGCGTGGGGAAAGCCGTTGTGCCTGGAGCAACTGTTCAGCCTGAAATGAGGTTAGGCGTTCATCCACATACTCCAAGGGTAGATTCAGAGCTTGGGCAATTCCAGTCGCAAACTTTTGCACATGCCGTGCTTGCGTCCCCAGTGAGCCGTCCATCGAGTAGGGCAGTCCAACTACTAATGTCTGGACCTGTCGCTCTAGCACGATCGCTTTTAATTGATTCAGGACTTGCTGAAAGGAGCGATACTCGATCGTCGTTAAACCTGTTGCAATTAACCCAGTGCCATCGCACCCGGCTACGCCAATGCGCTTCTTCCCGACATCTAACCCCAAGGCTGAAATGATCATGAATGCCACGTGACTTAGCAACAAGGACCCTCTTGGGGCGGATCAGAGAAATCGGTTGACGAAGAAAGATCAGGTAGTCTGTTTTTCGCTCGCGACAATGACTTGTTTGAGCCTGGGACTTGCCGATTGACGGGATGAATATCGGTTGGAGCCGCAGATTCAGGGGGAAGCTGAATTGAGTGCAACAAGGTAATCCGTCCTGGTACAGGCTTGCGAGCTGGTTGGAAGCCTTGCAACACTTCGGACAATTGCAACGCCTCCATCGCTGATTTAGCTTCTTTGACTTTGTGCCAAACCGATCGCGACATCATTAAGGTATGGGCAATCCGCTGGGCTCCCAAACCTTCTAAGTATTCTTCACGTTCAGGTTGATAGTCGGATGAGGCTAATTGCAAAGATTGTTGCGGAAATTCCTGGGCAATCTGTGCCATCTCTGCCATGAGTTCGGGATAAAGCCATGTATAGGCAGGATGGACGGTCAGCTGGGCTTGATGGGATTGAGCCCCATCTCGGCATAACCGCAGCTGAAAGTAGCCGATCGCCGCTTTGCGCTGTGGTTCAAAGACATACCCACTGACGACTTCTAAATGACTCAACCAATGTTTAATTCCCTGGATTAAGGAGCTAAACACACTTGTTTTAAAGTCAGCAATATGGCGATCGAACACTTGCCGAACTAAAGGTGGCATCGCGGCAGTATCGAGCTGATACAACAATTGCGCATCAGCATTACTGACGGGCAACAACCGATTCGGTAAGTCAGGTTCCCGGTCTGCCAACTCTTGCAGCGTTTCAGCCGCAATTTCCCAATAAGTCATGTGGGCTAGGGGCTGAAATCCATTTTGCCGATACAGTGCCAGCAAATCCTTGTCATTGACGTTCACTTCTAACAACCAGGTGCGAGACTCACGCACATGCTCGAAGCAATACCGCAGCAACTGTGAGCCGATGTGGGAACGGCTGAGTTTCGGTAGAGATTCCTCTGGCAAATGTGGGGGATCGGCAGCAATAATGGCAGCTTCCGACTGGGATGTTTCCTGATGATTGCTGTGATCATTCACCGCAACACGATCGACTCGCCAGGTACTCCGTGTCCGGTTGAACGGTGAGACCCGGATTATGCCTTGTAGCGTGTCATCTTGTCCGGGTACATAGGCACAGTAGAGATGATGAATGGGATAGAACAGAAATCCCAGCAGCCTGAGAACTCCTGCTCGCCGCTGAGTAGGGTTGAGGGGATGGTCAGGGGCGATCGAGTAGGTGAGACAATCAACTTCAGGCGCCTCTCCAGACAAACGCTCAACCGCTTCCAAATCGCGGTAATGAGCCGGACGGATTAGAACAGTCTGTTTAGGGAGGGCTTGAGTCATTGTCAGCAATGGCTGCAACCAGCCTGGTAAATTGTTAAATTGCAATCTTTTATCCCTACATTCTAAACGCTTTATTCGGTGAACCCGATCGGGTAGTGAGTTATTTAACTAAATCTCGCCCCTGGGTTCATCTGCCCGGAACATTATAATGAGTGACTCATTGGTCGGATCAGGACAACGGGAGTTTGCTCATCGGCATTTCCGGCTGGGTTCTTCAGCAAAGCCTGCTGCAACAGTGGTAGGGCAACATCAGAGGTCGCTGCTAGCACCTTAACCGCTCTTAAATCATTCACATCGACGATCGCCGCAGATAATCCGGTTTCTCGCTTAATCTCGTCTACTACCTGTTGCGGATCGGCAGGACCTAGAACAATAAACTGATCATAGGGAGGCAATGTCCCTGTGACATCATCAATTAGACGGGCTTGTTCCCCTGCCAACTGATAGAAGACACCTCGTTTGCCAACTACTTTCGCGATCGCGCCAATCGCAAAGGCAAACAATACCCGCACAGGTCCAACCACATCGATTAATGATTGCATTCCGCACGCCGTGGCTAAGCTAGAGGTTGGTAGAAATAAGTAACATAGGCGGGTTGCTACCCAGCCTGGCTTCACTTCACTAGCGTGGTGAAAGCGATCCTGCATAATGGCGATAGGCGTTTCACCGATCGTCACCACATCCCCCGGTTTGGCATGGGGTAGGACATAGCGCTTAACGATTTCAACGGGCGTATCTAGAGGCGTGAGAAGATGGGTTTTGATCGGTAGAACATCGGCTCCTGTTGTCGATCGCCAGTTGATCGATTCAGTAGGACGGGGATACTGGAAGGGGACAATCACATGCCGGACTTTGGGGATCCGTCCTTGGGGACCATAGGTCAGGTAATGTACCCGAATCCAAGCGGTTTTTAGCTTGCTGAGATCGTAGCCTTCAATATCGACCACTACTTTTACCCGCGTCCGCTTACCGACTTTAACGATGTAAGCAAACCAATAGTTATCTGCTCTAGCTGGTTCATCGGGATGGCAAGACATGATCCGGGTACTGCATGTGACCTGCTCTAAGCTGCCTCCAGAGAGTAACGTTACCTCTGCTTTTACTTCCGGTACCATGATCTCAAGGCGGTGAGTGCGGTTAATCAACTCCATTTCGCCGACCAGCTGATAGTGCTGCTGACGTTTGACTGCCATCCGCCAGTCTCCGACCGTCATAACTAATTTGTTGCCGGGGCGACGACGATATTGAATCTCTAAACCGAGTAGGTACAGAAGCACTAGGAGAATCAGGGCTCCTAAGATAATGCCGATCGTTTCCACTGCTAACCTCTATGCCCCTTGCAAAATAGTGTCATCTGTTGAGAAATCGATCTCTGTTTTGTCCCGTCCTGACGTTAAATAATCATTGTGGAAGGAATCTTGCAGACCGGAGACCAGATCATACTCTGGTTGCCAGTGCAGATCGCGCATGGCTTTTTGGATCGATGCAAAGAAATGTTGGGGGCGTAAAGGAAACGCTTTGCGTTTGCCAAAGTCAAACTGTTTAGGATCGTAGTGGACAATTTTGAGACTCGTCGGATCCTTGCCAGCCGCTTGGGCACAGGCTCGGGCTAACCCATCGAAGGTGACATAACGATCGCCGGATACGTTATAAATTTGTCCCTGAGCTTTAGCATTGCCTAAAACATGGGTCATGGCTTGGGCTAAATCCTGCACATGTCCGAATTGGGTGAAATGTAAGCCATTCCCAGGGATAGGAATCGGACGATCGCGAACAAGCCGATCGAAGAACCAGGCTTCTAGATCGTTATAGTTCTGTGGTCCATAAATATACGTGGGACGAATGGCAGTGAAGGGCAAATCGTGTTCGGTCAGGTAAGCCTCAGTATCATGTTTACCTTTATGCCGACTCTTAGGGTCGATCGCATCGCCTTCCACATGGGGCATTTGATCCGACTTCAAATACACCCCAGCCGAACTCATATAGATGAAGTGTTCTAATCGTCCCCAAAAGGCTTCAACTAGAGGGCGCGTATCACTTAGCTCCCGCCCGTTGTTGTCAAAAATGGCATCAAAATATTGTCCATTTAGCTTGGTTTTTAACTCTTCAGCGTTACTGCGATCGCCATGAATTTGCTGGATGCCCTCGATCGGAGCGGGTTTGTTACCCCGGTTAAACAGCACTACTTCATGCCCCTGTTGTACCAGCAGCTTGGTCAGGTAAACCCCGATAAATCGGGTGCCTCCCATGATTAAAATCCGCATACCTCAGCGTCCCCTCTGACAACAACCTTCTATCTTAGGATGAAGGCTGCCTTTGGACGCGATTCCGTACATCAGTTAGCAGTTTCTCGGCACTGAAGCTTTTTATATTGAGAATGCGCTGATTAACTGAGGCAACAGAAGTGGGTGATAAATCATTGATGAACCTATTTGTCTATGGAACGTTGCAGCCTGGAGAGCGGAATTATCGCGTGTGCGAGGCATATGTCTGTGCTAGCCGACCCGCGATCGTTCAGGGTAGCCTCTATCATCTGCCCTTTGGTTACCCAGCTTTGACTCTAGATGGCGAGCGTTCCATTCAAGGTAGCCTGTTGTCATTAACGGATCCAAAGGCATTCGTGGTGCTGGATCAATTTGAACAGCATGATCCGATCGCCTTACAGCAGTTGGTTCCCGATTGCCCAGCCACCGCATTGCAGTACCAACGGCGAGCTATCCCAGTCATGAATCTGGAGCAGCAAGCGATCGAAATTGCTTGGGCCTATCTAATGACCACAGATCAGATTGCTCGCTTGGGAGGAATGCTGTATCGTGCCGATCGCTGGCAGGAACAGATAGTGAATTACTGAGTAGAGTTTGGTGAATCTGATTCACTGCCTGGCAGCAGGTTGGGCTATTGCCAAATCAGGATCAACACTTGCTCATATTGGGGTTCTATCGGAGTTCCGTCTGTTGTTAGCGGTTCCGTCTCAGAACGCTCAGTATCGTCAATCAATGCTTTCTGGGATTCTAGCGAAGATCCTTGGGGTTGGTGGAGATCTGCTATTGACTCAGAATTGGCAATGACAGCCTTTAATCTTTGGTCAATTGCCGCTGCTCGCTTCTGAATCTCTTCAGTTTTAGCCACATATAATGCGACCTCTAGCCACATTTCCCTACCAGGGTCCATGATCAGCTATACCGCCAGAAAGGATGGCTCTGCTTTAGGGGGCACAGAAGCGAAATCTGATTCCGCAGAGCTTCTTTACTAGAGTGCCCTTTTTAGCCAGGAGTGCCGTCTGTCTAATGCAGGAAGCTGATCCCTACATAAAGGTAGAGCTTAAAGATTCTTAAAAAGTGCTTCCAGTTACAATGGGCGATCGCAGGGAATCAGCCAGTATCCCATCGGTTGTGCCGATCGCAGTAGCTCAAAAAACTAAAGTGATCGGGTTAATTCACGCTTACCTCACCCGATCACCTTGTCGCTACTCAGAAAACTCGCTGAAAACCTATTGCCAGCTTTTACCGCACATTGTCGTTAGAGTCTGGCGCTAATCGTGTATTGGGCGCTGATTCTACTGGCGCTGCCACTGGAGTTTTGGGAATTGCCACTAACGGCTTATCCAGAGCCACCAGTAAAGGCTCGGAAGTATCTGGTTGGGCGGGAGCTTCTTGTTGCGTGGATTGAGCCAACTGGGGCATGGGACTGCGATCGCCCAGGAAGACTGTTGTCACAGCACCGACCAGTAGAGCTGCGATCGCGGCTCCACCCCAAATGACCGATAACCGGGGGCGGCGATCCACTTTGGCAAAGACGGCATCCACTGTTTGCTGAACGGACTGCTCCGACGAAGGTACAGGCATCGATTGGAAGGCACTGCGCAGGTTGAGTAATCGGCTATGGAGCCGTTGCACAGTTGGATCATTAGCCAACCATTCTTCCACCTGCTTTCGTTCTTCAGCAGTGACTTCACCGTCTAGGTAAGCACTCAGCATCTCGAAGCGATCGCGCTGGACTACGTCGATCGACCGTTGAGGCTGATGAGAAGATTCAGCCGAGAAGGGCTGACGGTCAGAATTGTGTGAGTTAAAATCAGACGTCATCGCAACATCACTTAACGTTTACGGAGTACACCCAGCGTTTGATGAGAAGAATAAACAATCTGTCACATAAAAACAATCTTTCTTTGGATCAGACTGATCATGCGTCAAACAGCAGAGTGAAGTTGTAGCTAGTATTTCGATTCACCAAAGCACCCTCACAAACCACGGGTCGAGCATTACTGCCCATCTAAATAGTTTTGTAACTGAGTCTGAAGTCGAAGTCGGGCTCTAGCAATGCGGGATTTCACTGTGCCCAGCGATACCCCAGTAATCTCCGCGATTTCTTCATACGCCATGCCTTGAATCTCTCGCAAAACAATAGTAGTGCGAAATACCTCTGGCAGATCCGCGATCGCGTCGCGAAGTTGGTCATAGAATTCGCGCGTGGTTAAATCTTCATCAGGACCAGGAGTATCGGAGGCAATCTCCCAATCCATTTCACCGTCGTCCACCGAGAGTGGGGCATCGAGCGACAAAGGATGGGCATTTCGTTTGCGTTTCCGCAATTCGTCATAAAACAGATTCGTGGCAATCCGACTGAGCCAGCCCCGGAACTTCCCCGGCTCATTCAGACGATGGATGTTGCGGTAAACCCGGATCCACACTTCTTGAGTCAAGTCTGCCCGGTCTTGCCAGTCGGGGGCAAGATGATATAGCACACGCTCAACATGGGACTGATACCGCCGCACCAGCTCCGCAAAGGCGGTCCTGTCCGGTCGGGTCCCAGTTTGGCATTGCAAAATCAGATCGTAGTTAGAGAGTTTTTCGGCTTGCACTGGCACTTGGGCGGCTGTCGCTTCAACCGTTGACCAGGATACAGGAAGAGAGTAGCTCATGGGCGGAATTTGCTCTAAACATTCCTGGTTTAGTGACTCCGCTCAGTTCGCTAATGTTCCCGAGACTATAGTAGACCTTTCTGAGAAGTAGTGACCTATGTCAGGGGACAGTTGCAATAGTTTGTAGTTTTATCTATGACAACTATTTCGTGCCCAGGTGTGTCAACTACCGTAGGCTCTAGCGCTCGAGTAAGGTCTTTGCTAGTTTGACCGCAGGTGGAGCCGACTGAGCCGCACGGATGGGTAGCTCAGGTGGTTGAGTAGTGGATTGGATGCTGATTCCGGCGAACAAATTTAGTGCAAATGTTACGGCGGCAGCCAAAATTAGTTTGTCAAACATTACAACCCCTCCTACGCTTGCATCACGACGCTGGATCGGCGACGGATGTCTATTTCAACTACAAGGACCTGATAGATATTCCAGGTTTGTCATCTACTGAATCTATACGCACGTTGGACGCATTTTATGCGCTTTAGGTGCCCATGTTTCACTTGAAACTCTAAGAATTAAATGCAGAAATAATTAAGTTCTGAGCGAGAAATTAGTGACTACTGACGTCGGGAATAGTAAACCAGTTTCTGCTTAGGCTAACGACTGCGTGTGGGACTTAACTATTAACTTTTCCTTAATTACGTGGATCGATCTACAGTAGAAATCCCAACATTTTAGGGAAGGCAATGGTAGCTCTGCGCGAGATTACCGGGATCGGACAATTTAGGTAATATGGCTGAACTTAGGGACATTTCTCGGCTGAGATTAGCAGGTAATGGGACCGAAGAAAATAGCTGCACTTCTGAGCTGAATTAGCCGCAGGTTAAACTGGAGTGAGATATTTGCTGGGCAGGAAAATTACCTCGGAGGGGTGTTGCTGCTCTCGAATCAAAGCTGTTTCACTAGAATTTGCTGCGATCGCGGCAATCCCAGTAGCGTTTATCAAGTGAGCGATTCATGCCTGCGAAGGTAAAAGACGAATTTTTACCCCGTAGTATGCTGCTTCTGTGCATCGGAACGGCGGCTGTACTGCTATTAGCCCAATGGCAGGTTAATGGCGGACGTTCTAGTACAGGGATAGGGCTGTTAGCTTGGATCCAGCCGCGTACAGCGCATCGTACATCACCGCTCGGATTGGCGGCTAACAACTCTTCGCAACAGCAGGCTAGTGTGAGTCGCTATCGATCGCCGCCACCCTCTGCTAACCGGGCTACCCAAGTAAAAGTGGCTAGTCAACGCCTACCGATCGCGGCTAACTCACCGACGTTGTTAGTAGATTTGAGCGATCGTCAGGTGTATGTCTATCGTCAGTCGCGGTTACAGACAAGTTATCCTTTGGCGATCGGGCAAGCTGGGTGGGAAACACCGACTGGCTCTTTCCAAATTCAAATGATGGAACCTGATCCAGAATGGGTGCATCCGATTACAGGTGAAGTTGTGCCAGCAGGAGCGGGAAATCCCCTAGGGAAGCGCTGGATTGGGTTCTGGACGGATGGTCAAATGGAAATTGGCTTCCATGGTACTGACCAAGAAGACCTAATTGGCGAAGCCGTCTCTCATGGCTGCTTACGGATGCGCAATGCGGATGTAGTCACGCTATATCAGCAAGTATCTGTAGGTACTCCAGTGATCGTACAGCCATAGTGGCAGTGACCCTGCGGACGGTCGATTCTGTAAGCAGGAACGTGAGTTTGCAGGATGACATAAGCGAGCGGGTCAGACATCTGCCTAACCCGCTTGCATCGAAGATGTGGAAGCAGTGGAATCTAAGCCATTAAAGTTCTGGATGAGGCTCGAAGTTGGGGGCATACGCCTGAAGCAGGCTGCTGACTTGAGTCAGGATTTCATCACCTGAACTCTTGCCAATGACTTGCCGTTCGGGGAAGAACTCGGGTCGATCGAGATTACGTGCGATCGCTTCACCTACTTGATGAGCGATTAACCCTTGGAGTTCTTCTTTGGCACGTTGGCGTTGGTAATTTGCTCCTTCCTCGGTCGTGGCATAAAGCGGTGGTAGACGATTCAGGGCATAAGCGGCAATGTCGCCTAAGTCTAAGGTGCGATCGCTCGTAGCCTCGATTTCGGCTACCCGAGCGATCGCCTCTGTCAAAACTAGTTCTTCCATCACGTTGATAAACTGCTTCCGGGGGACTGCCACAACTTCACCAGTCAGAAGTGCCCCCATTAATCGATCGAGGGCCATATATTCCTCGATCGATAGCTCGGACGCAGTATCACAGATTCGCCCTACCTCTGCCTCCATGGCGGGAGTCAGGTAGCCGTCCTGTAGGGCCTGTTCCACAATCTTCTCGATGCTCATAGTGCCTCTCTACTGCACGTCGCTAGTTGGTCGGATGAGTAGCCTTGCATAATCTTGCCTTAGAATTTTCACACCGTAACGGCTTAATCAAAGCTTAAAAAAAAATGTTACTCGAAGCTTTTGGTGCGCCAGGGCACCGGATCAACCGATTGCCCCTGGACATATAACCCCCAATGTAGGTGCGGTCCGGCCGCTGCTCCCGTTGCTCCTACTGCCCCAATTACCTGTCCGGCATTGACCATATCTCCTTCTTTGACATTGATGCGGCTTAAGTGCAGCATAATGCTGACCACGCCTTGCCCGTGATCGATGCCGACTACATTGCCATTGATTTTGAATCCTTGGGATTCTCGACCCACTAGAGCAATGCGTCCAGCCGCAGGAGCAATCACAGGAGAACCATATCCCCCCGCATAGTCTACCCCACGATGGTAGTAGTCTTGAGCAAATTTGCCATTGTAGTATCGCCGCACTCCATAAATGGTGGTGATTTCTCCTTGGTTGGGTCGGAGAAAGGCGCCATTCCAAAATTTTTGCGGGGTGACCAACTTCTTAAATGCGTCTACCAGGTTAAATTCATAATCGGAAATATCATCATCTTTGCCAGGCGGCAACCAGATCGACTGCGTGGGAAAACTCCGCTTGTTCAGGGCAACTGTCACTGTTTTAGTTTCCCCCTCCCCAGATACCTGAATTTGCAACTTGCCAGGACGATCGAGGGGCGTCGTCGGTAGTAGCGCTCGGAAGCGATTGGCTCCAACCAAGAAAGTTGAATAGGTTTGCTGACCTAGAGTGACGGTTGGGGTAGCACTGATGGCTGGATTATCGTATGCCGCGACAACGGTTAGCGTATCGCCCAACTGAGGATTACTCGGAGTCACCGTGACCCGCAATGCCTGAGCCGGAGTTGCTACGGCTAGCGTGAGCGTTGTCCCAGTCAAAGTAGCCAAGGTTGCGATCCATACTGGCAGCGATCGTCTCCAGATGGAGCATCGCGATCGGGGTAAGGAGGTGGGTTGGCTCACATCAAAATTGCTAATCATCAGTCATCTCAAAGATTAAGGGCTGCTGGTTCAAAGATAAAGCCGCCAGCTAGTGGAGCGGGGGGTCGACGGAACAACTCTTCTTATACTCTTCATCGTTGACTCTGCGACCTCGGGATCATCCGCCAGAAACAAATCTTCCCGATGGTTTCCTGTGATCTAAAAAACTTTGTATTCTGAAGTTTATAACCTGTAATACTTTTCTTAATATCCGTAAAAATCTGTGCAAGAAGACTTTAGGCTAATTGTTGATTTGGTATTGGTGCTAGCAGCGGCAGCCGCAGGAGGATTATTAGCTGCATTGCTGCGGCAACCGATCCTATTGGGGTATTTGCTCGCCGGGATGATTGTCGGCCCAACGGGCTTAGGGTTGATTAAAGAACTGGTGCAAGTGGAGACATTAGCTCAGTTCGGGGTTGCCTTTTTATTATTTGCGTTAGGTGTTGAGTTTTCTTTTTCAGAATTAAATAAGGTTAAAAAAATTAGTTTGGGTGGGGGAGTGCTGCAAATGGCACTGACCATCCTGGTGACAACCTTAGCCGCCTTGGGAATGGGATGGGTGACCTCCCCCGCGCAAGGCGTGTTTCTGGGAGGCATTCTATCGCTGTCTTCTACAGCAGTGGTATTGAAGGGGTTGATGGAGCGGAATGAAACTGGCACCCCGCATGGTCAGGTGATGCTAGGAATTCTCGTAGTCCAAGACTTGGCATTGGGTTTAATGCTGGCCGTACTCCCCGCCTTGGATAAACCGGTAGAGGAAATTGGTCTGGCGGTCGGTTGGGCATTATTACAAACGGGATTATTTGCCCTAGGCGCGATCGCGGCTGGCATTTGGGTCATCCCCTCATTACTCCGGTTACTCGCACGCACAGAAAGCCGGGAGTTATTCCTGTTAGGCGTGGTGGCATTGTGTTTGGGCATTGCGCTGCTGACCGAACACATGGGGCTATCGATCGAAATGGGCGCCTTTGTTGCCGGACTAATGATCTCTGAAGTTGAATATGCGGATCAAACCCTGACCTATGTAGAACCTCTGCGGGATATTTTTGCCTCGCTGTTTTTTGCCGCGATCGGCATGTTGATCGATCCTGTCTTTCTCTGGAATAACCTGGAATTGATTCTGGGGCTGGTAGCATTAGTATTCGTCGGCAAGTTCCTGATTGTCACACCCTTAGTCCGCCTATTTCGCTATCCGCTCCGAACTGCCTTAATCACTGGATTAGGTCTAGCCCAGATTGGAGAATTCTCATTCGTGTTAGCGAGTGAAGGTCAATCCTTGGGATTAGTATCTCGTCGGGTTTATCTCCTGATCCTGGGAACAACGGCTGTGACATTAGTGTTGACACCCTTTGTCCTCCGGTTAGTGCCGCCACTCTTGGATTGGGCAGAATCGATCCCCTGGCTGAAATCCTATTTAGAAGGAGCCGACTTTCCGATCGAGGTCTCCGAGGAACTGCCAGCCCAGGGGCATGTGGTAGTTTGTGGCTATGGTCGCGTGGGGCATCATATTGTCCAGTTATTGCAAGATCACAGCTATCCTGTTGTGGTGATTGATCAATCTGAACGGCGGATTCAAGAGCTGCGAGAAGCCGGTCTACCCTACATTTATGGCAATGCCGCGAGTTTACATGTCTTGGAGAAGGCTGGGGTCAGTACAGCCCAAGGTATGGCGATCACCTTGCCTGATCCCATGAGTAGTCGTTTGTGTGTGAAACGGGCGTTAGGTCTCACACCGGATCTCGATGTTGTTGTGCGAGCCAACCAGGATAAAGATATTGAACTGCTGTACCAGTTAGGGGCGCGGGAAGTGGTGCAGCCCGACTTCGAGGCGAGTTTGGAACTAGCGTCTCACTTGCTGACTGGAATTGGCTTACCCATGCCAGTGATTCAGCGGGAAGTCCAACAAATTCGCAACTCTCGTTATCAGGAGCTGCGATCGGAACGTCCTTCCTATCAGGTATCACGAGAACTGAAGGCAGCGACTCAGGATATGGGGAATCGCTGGTATGCCTTGCCAGCCAGTTCGCCTTTAATTGGTATGACTCTGGAAGAAACCCATCTGCGACGGCTGACTGGAGTGAGTTTGATGGCAATCCAGCGATCGACGGGTGAAGAAATGGATTACCCAGATAGCAAAATGGTGTTGCAGGAAGGTGATCGCTTGCTAGTAGTAGGAGAACCGGATGAACTAGCCGCGTTTGATGAACTTGCTAAAGGGAGCGCTACCATCCCTACAGATAACGCTTCCTGTCAATGGTTATTAGTGCCTGAAGACAGTGAAGTGGTTGGTAAAACGTTGGAAGACTTACATATTCGCCGTCAGTTTGGGGTCTTAGTCCAAGCAATCCGGCGAGAGGGGAAATTCATTCGCTTCCCGCATGGCAAGAGTGATATTCAGGCGGGCGATCGCTTGCTGCTCTGTGGCGGCTTTTATTCTCTAGCTCAAGCTAGCCGTTGGATCGCGCCCCAACAGCCTAAACCTACACCTTTGCTTCCGTTGCCAATCAGCTCGCTCAGCTTAAGCGAACCGATCCGGGAGCGGGTGCCACCGGATCAAGCGACGGAACTGTAATGGTTCAACTACATCTTGGGCTTGAGATAAACGATCGCCTGTCGCCACACGATTGTGGGCTGGTCGTATTGATCGGTTAACGACATACAATGGGAATCTTGCCAACGGATTTTACCCGTCAACAAGTCTCCGGTAATGAGCTTCAGTTCCACTTCTTTTTCTTCGCGAATCAAATTCTGAATCTGACGAACGCTAGGTAATCCGGTTTCTAATTCCGCTGACATCGGTCACGTCCTGTTCAACATCACTAGACTACACTGAACCAACCGTATCTCTATGGCAATCGAGTTTACAAAGTATCACGGGCTAGGTAACGACTTTATTTTGATCGATAATCGCTCAGCTGCAGAACCTTGTTTAACCCCAGCGCAAGCGATTCAATTATGCGATCGCCACTTTGGGATTGGGGCAGATGGCGTGATTTTTGCGCTACCTGGACAGGATGGCACTGATTACACCATGCGGATTTTTAACAGCGATGGTTCCGAGCCAGAAATGTGTGGCAATGGCATTCGCTGTTTGGCTCGGTTTATTGCTGACCTGGAAGGAATCACTGAACCTCGCTCCTACCGAATTCATACGTTGGCTGGAGTGATTACGCCGAAGCTGGAAGCGGATGGTTTGGTCACAGTAGATATGGGCGAACCACGGCTCCTGGCTGCCGAAATTCCGACGACCTTAGCGGCTGCCGATCAAAAGGTGGTTGAACAACCTCTAGAGGTGGCTGGGCAAACCTGGAACGTCACCTGTGTCAGTATGGGCAATCCCCATTGCATTACGTTTGTTGAAGATGTGGCAGCAATTCCTCTAGAAGCGATCGGCGCTCAGTTTGAAACCCATGCCGTGTTCCCGAAAAAGACGAATACTGAGTTTATTCAAGTGGTGCGATCGGATTATTTGAAAATGCGGGTGTGGGAGCGAGGAGCCGGAATTACGCTCGCTTGTGGCACGGGGGCTTGTGCCTCTTTGGTGGCGGCTGTATTGACTGGACGCAGCGATCGGCGGGCGGCGATTGAGTTACCAGGAGGAGTATTACAGATTGAGTGGTCAGTGGCTGACAATCGGTTGTATATGACAGGTCCAGCGGAAGCCGTATTTACCGGACAGGTCTGTTAGTCACGTCATCTATAGACAACTGAGCTTTTTACTATAGAGGTGGGTTTAGCTCATTACTTGATCCAATCACTGATGGATAAGCAGCTAAACTCGCCCTAACCCAAATTCTCAAATTATTTTTTGAACGGATCATATTCAGCCAATAGCCGTTCTAGCTTCGCTTCATCAACCTTTGAGAGTAGGCGTCCGGCTTCGTGGATATCCCGGGTTGTTTTTGACAAACTGATTGTTGAACCAATACTGAAGAGCAACCCCATCCCGAGATAGCCCTTGACCCATTGATCAACAGGTAAGTACCAAATGCCGATCGTGGTGGCAGACAGCGAAATCAGAAAGGAAGCCCAGGTTTGCACGATCCAGGCAGAGGTATGGACAGGGGTAGGTGTATCAAATTTTTTCATTGTCCTAAGGGTGGCGGTAGGCATAGAGCATCGCGATCCGTGAGGCAGCAGTCAGGGCATAGGAAAAGGTAGTTAGCTATCAGGTGCCCATTAGCTCAGTGCATGAATCGAAGCGTTCAGCCGTTCAGCTAGTGGCTAATGTGATGAATGGCGAACCGCCGATCGCTAAGGAGCGAATCCTGACAGCTAATTACCTCTGAGGAAAGGGAGCCTTAAAGATTTAAGTTCACCTTCCTGTATTTCTAGAATGCCTGATTAGGTTAAGTAAGTTGGCTGAATAATTGGCTGAGCGATTGGCGTAGTGGCTGGCGTAGCCAAGTGCCAGATAAAACGGTTGCCAACCGGATGACTAGAAATAAATTTCTAGAAAAAATAAAATTATCTCAGCTTACTCTCTGCAAAAGGGTTTAGCTTAGGATCACTATGGGTTGCCTACTACCCGGCGTCTAGGGTGTTGCCAGGTGTATAACCGGCACGATTGAATTGGTATCCGCTCCAGAACAGTTCATCTGTCTGTCACATTTATTTGGTAAATCACTCATGCAGGACTAAGTAATGAGCTCCTTGTCTACCTTAACTGCTGGAAAAGCTTGCTAGATTTTCTGCCTCAGTGCGTAGCTGAGTTGCTTCCTGGGAAGACTAAGGAATGATAGCTGTTACATGATTCAGCGAAGTTACCAACTGGTAGGGTCTACAAACGGTTCAACTAGACTTTTCATAATTTAGTTAGGTTACAACGGGAGTAATAAATAAATTAACTGTTGTTTTGTGATGACTGATTGGAATGAACTGGATACCGAATCTCTATAGGGGATAAAACGGTGTGAAATAATGGCACTCAAAAAACTGTTGACAAAAAGCATGAATGATCACCAAGCTGGCGCTCATAAAGCAGATATTTTGATCGTTGACGATACTCCAGAAAACCTCCGGTTGCTTTCGATCGTTCTAGTGCAAGCAGGATACAGCGTTCGTAAAGCTTTAAGTGGTCATATGGCGTTAATGGCAGTGCAAACAGTGATTCCTGACCTGATTTTGCTGGATATTATGATGCCAGAACTCGATGGTTATGAAGTATGCCAACAGTTAAAGGCTCAACCAGAAACTGCCCAAGTTCCTGTGATTTTTTTAAGTGCTTTGAGTGAAGCCTTTGACAAAGTTAAAGCGTTTAATATTGGTGGCGCTGATTATATTGTCAAGCCATTTCAATGTGAAGAAGTGATTATTCGAGTCGAAAATCAATTAGCGCTGAAAGTATCTGAACGCCAAATTTATCAGTTGAACTTACAGTTAGAACAACGAGTTAAAGAACGGACTAGAGAGCTAGAACTTGCCAATGTGCGACTGCGGGAAATGGCATTACATGATGCTCTCACGGGGTTACCCAATCGAGCGTTGTTTATTGACTGCTTGCAACAAGCGATCGCAGAGATAGAAGAGGGTGCTGAACAGACGTTCGCTGTGCTGTTTTTAGATTGCGATCGCTTTAAGGTGGTAAATGACTCTTTGGGGCATTTGGTGGGTGATGAATTATTAATTGCGATCGCCCGTCGGTTGAAAAGCTTTATTCAACCTAATGATGTGTTAGCTCGATTGGAAGGCGACGAGTTCGCCATTTTATTGCATGACACGGCTGATGTGCAGGCAGCCAGTCAACTTGCTAAAGACATTCTAGAGAATTTTGCTTTGCCGTTTCAATTAACCCGGCATGAAGTTTTTATTAATGCCAGTATTGGTATTGCTTTTAGTGGTACTCAGCACACCAAACCAGAGGATTTGCTCCGCGATGCGGACACGGCGATGAATCATGCTAAGGCTTCTGGTAAAGCCCAATATCAAGTATTTGATTCCGCACTATACGATGCAGCATTACAACTATTACAACTAGAAATCGATTTACGCAAAGCGATTAATCAGCAAGAGTTTATTGTGCACTATCAACCGATCGTCGGTATCAGAACAGGCAGAATTTTTGGTTTTGAAGCCTTGGTTCGCTGGTTGCATCCCCAAAAGGGCTTAATTCCACCAGGCTTATTCATTCCAGTGGCTGAAGAAACCGGATTAATCTGTCAGCTTGGGTATTACGTTCTTAAGGAAGCTTGTCGGCAGCTTTGTGTTTGGCAGAGCCAGAAGTTAGTTGATTACCCCTTAGTGATGAGTGTGAATTTATCAACTCGGCAATTTGCCCAGCCTAATCTACTGGGACAGATTGATGAAATTTTGCAAGAGACGCAGGTTAATCCTCGTTATCTCAAACTAGAGATTACTGAAAGTGCCTTAATGGACAATACGCGGACTACCGCAACGGCTCTTCAGGAATTACGCGATCGTGGGATTCAGGTCAGCATTGATGATTTTGGTACGGGGTATTCGTCTCTGAACTATTTACACCGATTACCGGTTGATACCCTCAAGATTGACGGCTCGTTTATTAACTTAATTGATAGTGATGGTAAGAAATTAGAACTGGTGCGGGCGATCGTTGGGCTAGCTTGGAATTTAGGTATGGATGTTGTGGCGGAAGGGGTAGAAACCTCTAAGCAACTTTCTCAACTCAAAGCATTGAAATGCGAGTTTGCTCAAGGTTACTTCTTCTCAAAACCATTAGATGCCGATAAGATCACGAGTTTGTTAGCTAGTAATCCACAGTGGTAAACTAGCCAAAAACTAAATATTCATTTGAGAAATAGAAAATTTGGGCGACTCAAACTCTGTCTGGTGTGCAAATAACAGGTGCGGTAGGGAACGACTTTAGTTCATGATGTGAGTAACTTTGAAACATGATAGTTGAAGATTTAACCGAAACGACTTCTAAAGTCGATATTTTGATTGTGGATGATACTCCGGAAAACATTCGATTTCTGGCATCTTTACTGTTGAATCAGGGCTATAATGTGCGGAAAGCCTTGAATGGCAATATGGCATTAACAGCTGTAAAAAGCTTATTGCCTGATTTAGTTTTACTAGACATTACCATGCCAGAAATGGATGGCTATGAGGTCTGTAAGCGGCTAAAGGAAGATACTCAAACAGCAAAAGTTCCTGTCATTTTTTTAAGTGCTTTAGATAATGTGGCAGATAAGGTCAAAGCCTTTCAAAGTGGTGGTGTTGATTTTATTACCAAGCCCTTTCAATTTGAAGAAGTCTTAGCCAGAATTCAAACTCAATTAACCATCCAAACTTTACAAGTACAGCTGCAAGTTCAAAATGAACAATTGCGGCAGGCATTAGGCGATCTGCAAAAAACGCAGGTTGAATTGCTGCAAAAAGAAAAAATGGCTGCATTAGGTCAATTAGTGGCAGGTATTGCTCACGAAATCAATAATCCAATCAGTTTTATCTCTGGTAACTTAAGCCCTGCTAAAGCTTATATCAATGATTTACTCCGCCTCATTGAGTTGTATCAGCAGGAATATCCAGAGCCAACCCCAGCTTTGCAAGCCGCGATCGCTGAAGTTGATTTAGACTTTCTAGTGAACGATCTAGAAAAACTCATGGGGTCAATGAAAACAGGAGTTGAACGGATTCGTAGCGTGATTCTAGCTCTGCGAATTTTCTCTCGTTTGGATGAGTCTGATGTGAAGTTAGTTGACCTCCATGAAGGTATTGATAGTGTCCTGTTACTGTTACAGCATCGGCTGAATCAGGAACGAAATTTAGAAGTTGAAGTCATTAGAGAATATGGCGTTTTACCCTCGGTCACTTGTTATGCTAGTCAGCTAAATCAAGTGTTTTTTAACATTATTAGTAATGCGATCGAAGCGTTAGAAACAGCGATGAAAATCGGTAAATTCGCTGTAAATCATGCCAGTGCTGGTACGGGAGAACGACCAACCATTTGGGTGAAGACCGAAGTAACGGCTGCAAACACTGTCATCGTTAGAATCAAAGATAATGGATTAGGCATTGCAGAGGATGCCAAACCCCATGTATTTGAGCCTTTCTTCACCACTAAAGGGATTGGGCAAGGTATGGGATTAGGACTGCTAACCAGCTATCAAATTGTGACAGAGAAGCATCAGGGTAACTTGACTTATTCATCAGTTCCGGGTCAGGGCACCGAGTTTATGGTTGAAATTCCGGTGGCCGCGATCGTGATCACGTAATGCCAGCAATCGCTGACCCGGTGGCAGGTTGAAACTGATAACTGGCTAATCATGGAAAATACGCTGAAAGCATCAGAGCAGGGGCTAGCCATTGTTGATCAGGCGCGCAAGCGTAAAGGCTGGAATCGTCAATCCGTTGCCTGGTCGCAACTAGCATTAACCACTGTTTCTTGCTTAAAGCAATTTTGGCGGGGCGAGCGGATTCAACGGGATACCTTTATTCGTCTATGCCAAGCCGTTGGGATTGAAGATTGGTCCACGATCGCTGACCTGCCTGCCGCTATCGAGCCTCATTCGATAACTGCTAACCAGCTTGCTTCTACCTCAGCTCCGGGTGTCCACGATTGGGGGGAAGCGCCGGAGCTAACATTTTTCTGTGGACGCCAGGCTGAACTGCAATGCTTGGTGCAATGGATTAGGCAAGACCGTTGTAAAGTGGTCGCCCTACTGGGGATGGGAGGGATCGGTAAAACCACTTTATCGGTGCAATTGGTAGAACAGGTTCTAGAACCATTGGCTGATGCAGCACTCCCCGGTGAATCAAGCCAATTTCAAGTCATGATCTGGCGATCGCTGCGGAATGCCCCGCCCTTAGAAGGGTTACTCGCGGATGTGATTCCGCTGCTATCCTGTCGTCAATCCGTAATTCTGCCGGAGCGCCTCGACCTGCAAGTGTCCCTGTTACTCACCTGCTTGCGCGAACGGCGGTGCTTGCTAGTGCTGGACAATGTGGAGTCGATCTTGCAGGAGAGTGGAATCGGTCAGAAGCTGACTGACACTCCTAGGGGAGCCTACCGAGTTGGATATGAGCCATACAGTGACCTACTGCGGCGGTTAGGGGAAGAGCGTCATCAAAGTTGTGTCTTATTGACGAGTAGAGAATTACCGCCAGAAGTAATGCTTTTAGAAAGTGAGCGGGTACGAGTGTTGCGGCTGCATGGGCTAACCGTGACCGAGGGGCATCAGGTGTTGCAACAGACCGGGATGTTAACTCTATCGGCAGATCAATGTGCCGCGATCGTTACTCACTATGCCGGAAATCCACTGGCGCTGAAGATAGTCGCAGCAGGAATTCGGGGGCTGCTGAATCATGATGTCGTGCGTTTCCTGGACCTACTGCAACAAGGCAAGTTTACCTTTTCGGATATTCATGACTTATTAGAGCGTCACTTCAATCGTCTGTCACCGCTAGAACAGGATGTCATGTACTGGTTAGCGATCGAGCGGCAACCGATCACGATCGATAGTTTGCAAGCTAATCTCTTAGGTCTAGAATCCTACGCTAAATTACCTGAAATCCTGTCATCGTTACATCGACGATCCCTATTGGAAGCTAGTGCTACAGGCTATACGCTACAACCTGTTGTGATGGAATACACCACGAATCGGTTAATCCAGCAGGTTTGTCAAGAATTGCTAACCCAGCAGCCAGCCTTGTTTTGTAGTCATGCGCTGCTGAAAGCACAGAGCCAAGACTATATTCGAGAGGCGCAAACCAGCTTAATTTTGGAACCCCTTGTTCAGCGACTTCAGATAACTTACGCCGATCGCCAGCACCTGATCCATCATTTGACTCAATTACTGGAACAGGCTCGGGGGAAGTCACCACTCCAAACAGGTTATCTAGCGGGTAATCTGCTGAATTTATGCAGCTATTTGCAAGGTGATCTCAGTGGTTATAACTGTTCCCACTTACCCATTTGGCAGGCAAATCTGCGGGGCGTTAGCCTCAACCGGGTCAACTTTAGTAATGCCGATCTATCGACCTCGGCGTTTATGGAAACCTTTGGTAGTGTGGTTTCCCTTGCTTTTAGTCCAAATGCTGCGATGTTGGCAACGAGCGATAATCAAGGGTGGTTTTATCTTTGGCAAGTAGCAACCGGCAAGCAATTACTCGCTGTCCATGCTCATCAAGATTGGATCTTTTCAGTTGCCTTTCATCCGAATGGGGAGCTGCTAGCCACGGGGAGCCTGGACTGTTCGCTCAAGATGTGGGACGTGACTAGTGGTGACTGTCTCCGCGTTGTGCAAGTGCATCGTGGGGGTGTGGCTGCTGTGGCATTCAGCCCAGATGGACAATATTTGGCAAGTGGCAGTGGCGATCGTACCGTTACCTTAATTCACCCCCAGACTGGCGAGTTATTGCAGACCTTCAGCGGTCATCATGATCTGATTCGGGCGATCGCCTGGTATCCCGATGGGAAGCGACTAGCCAGCGTAGGATTTGATCACACGATCAAAATTTGGGATGTCATAACGGGCGACTGCTGGCGTACCCTGCACAATGACTGTGCGCTCCTGACGATCGCGGTAATACCGATTGCGGCAGATTGCACACTGCTAGCCACGGGAGGAGCCGATGGTCAAATTAAGCTATGGGATGGTGAAACGGGTGAGTGTTTCAAGCATCTGAAAGGTCATCAGGGAGCTGTCTGGAGTGTCGCCGTTAGCCCAGATTGCCAGATGTTAGCAAGTGCGGGGGATGATCACTATATTCATTTATGGGATCTTGCCACGGGGCAGGTAAGTCGGACACTGCAAGGACATGATGGTCGTATTTGGTCGATCGCCTATGCTCCGACGATTACCCATGCAGATAAGGTCCTGCTGGCTAGCGGGAGTGAAGATAAAATGCTGAAATTTTGGCAGCCCGTGGATGGGCATTGTCTGCGCACCCTACAGGGTTATCACAATGCCACGTTTCCCATTGGCTTTCTGTCATCCTTGATCGCGACTAAACCTCATCGACTGCTCACTTTGAGTGATGACCAGCAGATTCGCTGTTGGGATATTACAACTGGTGAATGCCTGAAAAGCCTGTCTTTAGTCATTCGAGGAGCGATGCAAGCCGCTCTCAGCCCTGACAGTTGTCTACTTGCCAGTGGTGGGTTAGATAATACTGTCAAGCTGTGGCAACTGGACAACCAGGTATGTTTAATGACGTTGCAGGGGCATACAGCCTGGGTCAGAGGGGTAGTTTTTAGTCCTGATGGTAGCCTGCTGGCTAGTGCGAGTGGTGATCAAACAATTCGGCTATGGCATGTCACAACGGGTGATTGTTTGGCAGTATTGGAGGGTCATACAAATCCGGTGCAATCGCTATGCTTCAGTCCGGATGGTCGGGCGATCGCGAGTAGTAGCTGGGATCAAACAATCAAACTATGGGATGTTGAGACAGGACATTGTCTCCGCACGTTAACTGGTCATACTAATCGTTTAACTACAGCCGCTTTTAGTCCAGATGGTGTGATCCTAATCAGTGCCAGCCAAGATCACACCATTCGCTGTTGGCTGGTCCAAACGGGGGAATGCTTACGGGTGTTGACTGCCCATCAAGCCGGGGTCGTGTCGATCGCGATCCATCCTCAAGGTGAAATATTCGCCAGCGCTAGCCTGGATGGTACAGTGCGGTTTTGGTCAGTCAGTCAGGGTGACTGTCTGCAAAGTTTATTGCTCCCAATCAGCTACAACAGTACGGTGTTATTTAGTCCGGATGGGGCTTACCTCAGTATTGGTAGTCAGGATAGCTTCTGCCTAGTGGTAGATGGACACACGGGAGAGTGTCACGTTACCTTGCAAGTACCCCGTCCATACGAAGGTATGATTTTGACGGGTGCTACCGGTCTCACTGAAGCTCAATGGTTAACGCTAAAACGTTTGGGCGCGATCGAGTAGTAGGGTGGTCTGCCTTATTTGAAGAAAGTATGAGGAAGCACGGATTTCTGCGCTGAACTTCATAGAGGCTCGATAAAATTTACGTAAGGATTACGATCTTCTGCGTAAGCGCATAACAAATATCAAGTAGCTATGGTGGATTGCTAGCTTCTTCATCTAACAAAACTCCCTGTTTTGGGTCGGGCTAACGAGTGACTGGTGCAGTCTAGAACACGAAGTTTCATGCTTGATACGGGTCAAATACCACTGGGTGGTGAATCCCTCCTCTGGTTCCAACAGGGATTAACCATGACGGCGACTGGTCGTTATGAGCAGGCGCTCATTTGCTACGACCAGGTTCTAGAGGTCAGACCTGATTTCTATGAAGCCTGGTATGAGCGAGGATTAGTGCTAGAAACTAGAGGCTACTATGCCGACGCGATCGCCAGTTTCGATCGGGCAATTAGCCTGCGTCCGAATGATGATGCCCTATGTGAAATCTGGCATGAGCGGGGGAATGCTCTGCAATATGGTTTGGGACAATATCCAGAAGCGATCGCTAGCTATGATCAGGCATTAAAGTTAAATCCTGACCATGAGCTATTGTGGCAGAATCGCGGGAATGCCTTGATGTTTGGCTTAAGTCGGTTGGAAGATGCTCTAGCCTGTTACAGCCGCGTGTTGGAAATTAATCCTGATAACCCATTAACCTGGCGGAATCGGGGTCATGCCTTGGTAGAATTACGTCGTTATGAGGAAGCGATCGCTAGCTACGATCAAGCATTAGCCCTACATCCAGAAGATCAAGTCTCTTGGCATGCTCGTAATCTGGCAGCGGAGCAGTCAGGCTTGAATTGCCGCCAACCGACGACTCATCCTGCCTGGTCGGGGTCTCATTTTGATGATTCAACTTTTGTAGAAGCGGAAACTGATTCGCCAATTATCTTCTCATTGAACTTTACGGCAACCAGTGAGGTAGCACCGCTTCAACAACAACCCTTGGTGGTGCTGGAAGATGATTGGGGGACGCGGGAAATTCTCTTGGAGCAAGAGCAGTATACGATCGGTCGAGATCCTAAAAGTGATATTTGTTTGCATTCTCAGTTTGCATCGCGTCAACATGCTGTGCTGACCCGTTTGCGCCAACCGGATGGCAGTTATACTTACCATATTCGAGATGGTAATTTAGCTGGTAAGCCCAGTACGAATGGATTAATTATCAATGGGCACAAACAGCAGTCCCGTGACTTGCAAGCTGAAGATATGATCGTGTTTGGACCGCAAGTGCAAGCTATTTTTCGATTCAAGCCACTTGTTGATCCGAGATAGTAGGGTTTTGTCCAAAGGGTCATCCACTAGACTGATCTTCATTAGAACTTTAACCATTTAGCTGGTAGCTTTATAGCTTTAAGAATGAAGCTGTCGCTATGGTAATGGCAAGCATTCGCGATATTGAATTAATGCACTCAAAGTCTGTAATGAGACTTTAGAGAGAAAGACATTACAGGAAATTAATTTTACGATCAAAGGCTGGCAGCCTAGTAGTTTAATGCAGACGAGTGATCAGCCGTGGTCGAATTAGGTCTTGAGGGTTGAAACGGCTTTTTTCTCGTCATCTTGCTAGCCAATTAGACTGGGGTGCTAAGCGATGGAACCAGAACAGGGCTGAGTCTGTAATATAGCCAGTTCTGGTGTATTGATTACCTGAGGGAGAACTTTTATGTCTGATCTAATCCAAGCTGTTTTAGAGAGTGATGAGCGGACTAATTTACGGCAATTTGCTAGTTTACTGCGCTCTTTAGAGAAGCAGTACCTGCTACGAAATGAGATTGTCACTGCCTTTGAGGCATATTGCCGAGAATATCAGCAATCAGAACAATTTTATACCTCTTCGCGATTAGGTAAATTAATTTTTTATACCCAAGAAATTATTTTTGATAATGAAAGTCTGTGCATGATTATTCGTCCTCGGATTGCTTGCCAGGAAGCCTATCGCCTACTAGAAGATCTGACGATCGAACCGATGAGTATCCAGGAGTTATTAGATCTGCGCGATCGGCTAGTGAATCACTACCATCCTCAAGAAGGGGATGTGATGGAGATTGATTTTCAACCCTTTTATGATTATTCTCCAGCAATCCGTGATCCTAAAAATATTGGTAAAGGAGTTGAATTTCTCAATCGGTTCCTGTCGAGCAAATTGTTTCAGGATCAAGACCAATGGCAGGAAGCAATGTTTAACTTTCTGCGCTTACATTGCTATAGCGGTTCCCAACTGTTGATTAATGAACGGATTCAGACACGCCAGCAATTGTCCGATCGCATTAAACAAGCGCTTAATCTTGTGACCTCCTATCCCGCTGATCAACCCTATGAAGCGTTCCGATTTGATTTGCAAAATTTGGGATTTGAGCCGGGATGGGGGAATACCGCTCATCGGGTGCGGGAAACTCTGGAAATGCTCGATCAACTGATTGACTCACCGGATCACCAAGCTTTGGAATCATTCACTTCACGAATTCCAATGATCTTTCGGATTGTGTTAGTTTCTCCACATGGTTGGTTTGGGCAAGAGGGAGTCTTAGGACGACCCGATACGGGGGGACAGATTGTTTATATCCTGGATCAAGTTAAGAGTTTAGAAAAACAATTACAAGAAGACATTGAACTGGCAGGATCAGATGTCCTGAATGTTCATCCTAAAGTGATTGTCTTAACTCGGTTAATTCCGAATAGTGATGGGACTACGTGTAATCAGCGACTAGAAAAAATTTATGGTACAGAAGATGCCTGGATTTTGCGCGTTCCCTTCCGGGAATTTAACCCAAAACTCACCCAAAACTGGATTTCTCGCTTTGAGATCTGGCCTTATCTTGAAACCTTTGCGATCGATGCCGAACGGGAACTTCGGGCAGAATTCGGCGGGAAACCAGACTTGATTGTTGGTAACTATTCAGATGGCAATTTGGTGGCGTTTCTATTGGCTCGACGGCTAAAAGTGACACAGTGTAATATTGCCCATGCCTTAGAAAAATCAAAATACTTATTTAGTAACCTTTACTGGCAAGATCTAGAGGATAAATATCATTTTTCACTGCAATTTACAGCCGATTTAATTGCTATGAATGCGGCTAATTTTGTCGTGAGTAGCACTTACCAGGAAATTGTAGGTACACCGGATAGTGTCGGGCAGTATGAGTCCTATAAGAGCTTTACTATGCCTGATCTTTATCATGTGGTCAGTGGCATTGAGCTATTTAGTCCTAAATTTAATGTGGTGCCACCGGGGGTAAATGAACATGTCTACTTCCCCTATACCCGCTCGGAAGATCGATTGATCAGTAGCCAGGCTCGGCTGGAAGAATTGTTATTTACTCTCAATGATCCGACTCATGTTTATGGGGAATTAACTGCTCCAGAGAAGCGCCCATTGTTCTCGATGGCGCGGCTCGATCGCATCAAGAATTTGACTGGATTAGCAGAGTGTTTTGGTAAAAGCCCAGAGTTGCAAGAGCACTGTAATTTAATCTTGGTTGCAGGAAAACTGCGCACAGAGGATTCTACGGACCATGAAGAAATTAGTGAAATCCAAAAGCTATATCACCTGATTGATGAGTACAACCTGCATGGCAAAATTCGCTGGTTAGGAGTGCGCTTACCTAAAGCAGATTCAGGCGAAATTTACCGGATTATTGCGGATCATCGTGGCATTTTCGTGCAACCGGCGCTATTTGAGGCGTTTGGCTTAACCATTTTGGAAGCGATGATCACTGGATTACCCACCTTTGCCACCCGATTTGGAGGACCGTTAGAAATTATTCAGGATAACCATAATGGGTTCTATATCAATCCGACTCATCCGGAAGAAATGGCGGAAATCCTATTAAATTTCATCACTAAATGTGATCAAAACCCAGATTATTGGCACGAAATTTCACAACGCGGCATCGATCGAGTCTACAGCACCTACACTTGGCGGATTCATACAACCCGCTTATTATCGCTTGCCAAAATTTATGGCTTTTGGAACTACTCCTCGCAGGAAAAGCGAGAAGATATTTTGCGCTACATCGAATCCTTGTTCTACTTGCTATATCGCCCCCGAGCCAAGGCTTTGCTCGAAGACCATATGCGCCGTTAAGCTAGCGGGCTGCATTGATCGATAGCGCCAATGTTCGTTCTTGCCTGGTTGTCTAACAACAGGCGGAATGGCAGGTGGTAGTGGCATCGATCGTGGTTCAAAGCGATACAATCCCTGAAATGGCTAGTTAACTTGATGGAGCGGCGTCTGTTGGTATAGATAACTGGCTTATTAGTCTAAACGGCTACCCGTATGCCACTCAAAATTTCTGCCTACTCTAGCCCTTAAGTCGCTAGAATCCTAAGTTAGCTTATCAAGCTAAAGCGCCTCTCCTTGATTTGAGATGAACTACGGATAAAATTTCTACTTTTTTCCTGTTCAGGTGCTTTTTCTTATGGGTACTTTTATAGGAGGTGTATGAATAAAAATCCTCAGAAATCAAAAAAAGCGGTAAAGTTTGAAATAACCGCTACAGGGGCATTGTGTTTGTGATCACCAAGCTTTTGCGATCGTGATCACTGCTAAACCAAAATAATTCGATAAAGCTGCCATGAAGGGGCATTCTCAACGTCTAGTAATTAAGTCCGATCACCCCAGGATCGGCGGCTTAGTAGCCAAGGACAATGCTGATCCGGGAACCATCATCAACCTTTGTGAGAGATACCCATGTCCAGTGTGAAAAACCAGTTCGTTGTTAACTTCTGGGGGGTGCGGGGAAGTATTGCTAGCCCAGGCCCGGGAACGGTACGTTATGGCGGCAATACACCCTGTGTAGAAATGGTTGTCGGAGAAGAACGCCTGATTTTTGATGGTGGGACAGGCATTCGAGTCCTTGGTCAATCCCTACTTGCGCACCTTCCTGTGGAAGGACATCTGTTTTTCACCCATTCTCACTGGGATCATATTCAAGGGTTTCCTTTCTTCACGCCTGCTTTTATCAAAGGCAACCGATTCCATATCTATGGGGCTGTGGCACCGAATGGTTCCACGATCGAACAGCGGCTCCATGATCAAATGTTGCATCCGAACTTTCCGGTGCCCTTACAAATTATGGGGGCGGCTTTGCATTTTTATGACCTAGAAATTGGACAGTCCATTCAAATTGGCGCGGGTATTGAAGTCGAAAATGCTCCCCTGAACCATCCTGGGCAGGCAGTGGGCTATCGAGTCAGCTGGCAGGGCTATGCTGCTGCCTACGTGACCGATACCGAGCATTATCCCGATCGGATGGATGAAAATGTGCTGCGGTTAGCCCGGAATGCGGATGTCCTGATCTACGATGCGACTTATTCAGATGAAGAATACTATTCTGAACACGCCAGTAAAGTGGGGTGGGGGCATTCGACTTGGCAGGAAGCGGTGAAAATTGCCAAGACGGCGAATGTGAAAAAACTGGTCATTTTCCACCATGACCCGCTGCATACCGACGATCATTTGGATCATGTGGGTGAAAAAGTGGCGGAAGCTTTCCCGAATGGAGTCATGGCGCAGGAAGGCATGTCAATTTCATTGATTCCTTTAATTGCTGCCGCCAAGCAACCAGCTGAAGTCAAAGCCTAGGAATTTGTAACTGCGGTTGGCATTTGAAGTGAGTCGGCGACGTGGATGATGGCGCAAGACTTGTTGCTAACGATCGCTACAAATGTGTCAAAATGTAAAGCGTGTGGATTACTTCATCGTTGGATACGGTTTTAACACCAACTGCGGTCGCTCTGGGAAATTTTGATGGTGTACATCAAGGGCATCGGCAGGTGATTCAGCCTGTGCTGGATTGCGTGTCACCGACTGGTGAGGCTGCCCACCCTACGGTTGTGACCTTTTACCCTCACCCGCAAGAGTTTTTTACTGGGCAACGCCGCCATATCTTAACGCCGTTGCATGAAAAGATCGCGCTCCTCAAAGCGATCGGGGTCAAGCAATTGGTGCTGTTGCCGTTTAACCGCGAGCTGGCAAGTTTAAGTCCTGAGCAATTTGTCCAAACGATTCTGGTAGAACACCTGTGCGCCTGCCGGGTCAGCGTCGGGTCAAATTTTTGTTTTGGACGCCAACGCTCAGGAACGGTCGCTGATCTGCAAGCGATCGGGGCGAGTCACGGCATTGAAGTCGCGATCGCTCCCCTAGCCATGTTGGCAGAAGAACGGGTCAGTAGTTCAGCGATTCGGCAAGCCCTCCAGGCCGGTGAAGTGCCCCAAGCGAACCGTTTATTAGGTCGCTCCTATCGGTTGATTGGACGGGTGGTGGGTGGTCAGCAACGAGGCAGAACGATCGGCTTCCCAACAGCAAACTTGCAATTACCGCCGGAGAAATTTCTGCCACGCCAGGGAGTTTACGCCGTTAAGGTTTATGTAGGAGAGCTAGATGAGCATGGTCAACTGCCAGCCACCATAGTGCTTCCAGGGGTAATGAATCTAGGCACTCGACCGACGGTGGATGGTAGCCATGAAACTGTGGAAGTCCACCTATTGGGCTGGTCAGGTGATCTATATGGTAAAAATTTGTGCGTGACTCTGGAACACTTTTTGCGCCCAGAACAGAAGTTTGCCTCTCTAGATGCTCTCAAAGCCCAAATCCAGTCAGACTGCTTAGCGGCAACCGCATTGTTCGCCGCTGCCCATAAAACCCCAGAACCGGAGAATCGCGTCTAAAGTCCAACTGCCAGATGGGCGGTTGCATACCTGTGACTACCCCAGGTAATCTTATCCTACGCAGCGGTCACGCGCTCCAATACCTGCCGGAGCACCTGGCTGTCAACTTGATCGGTGATTGTCACGGTGCCGATGTCTGTTGGTAAGACAAACCGGACCTGCCCGGCTTGAACTTTCTTGTCCAGCTTAAGGGTGGCGACGATCGCGTCAAGCTCGATGCCAGTTGGAATTTGGGTGGGTAATCCAGCTTTGGCAATGAGTGTTAACTGGCGTTCGGCACAGGTTTCTGTCCACAGGTCTAATGCCACGGCTAATTGTCCTGCTGCGACCATGCCAATAGCGACGGCTTCCCCATGATTGACCGATCGATAGCCGGTTAAACTTTCGATCGCGTGCCCGATCGTGTGTCCATAGTTCAGAATGGCTCGGAGTCCAGCCTCTTTCTCGTCTTTGCTCACCACATGGGCTTTTGCCTGGCACGAGCGAGTCAGAATGTCCTGGAGTAGGTCACTACTGACATAGGAAAGCTGACTGAGCCGTTTCGCGACCTCCAGATGCTCAAATAGTTCTGCATCCCAGATCACCCCGTATTTGATCACTTCTGCCATGCCAGCTCGGAATTCTCGTGCCGGCAGAGTTTTGAGTACGTCTGGATCAATCAATACCAACCGAGGTTGATGAAAGGCTCCAATCAGATTTTTGCCTCTGGGATGATTGACGCCGGTTTTACCCCCGATCGCGGAATCGACCATCGCTAGTAAGGACGTCGGCACTTGTACCACATTAATCCCCCGTAACCAGGTCGCCGCTGCAAAGCCAGCCATATCCCCAATCACGCCACCCCCCAATGCCACGATCGTCGAGGTGCGTTCTAACCGCAGATCTAAGGCGGCATCATAAATTTTTTGAATGGTTGCCGGCGTTTTGTAGCGCTCCCCTGCTGGCAAGATACAGGAACCAGTCTCAAACCCAGCCGCTTTTAGCGCTGTAATCGTGCGATCACCGTAATGCCGAAAGATGGTGGGGTTAGACACCACTAAAACTTGGCTGCCCAGCTTGGCTAACTGCCGCATCTGGTCGCCAAGCTGATCCAAATGACTGGGCGCGATCGCAATATCGTAGGCTTGATCTGGCAGCGAAACAGGAATCACGGATGGCATAGATTCAGACGGGAATGCAGCGATAGAGAGTCAAAAAAACAGGTGGATAGTCACTAGACTATTCCCTGTTGCCTGTATGCATCCTACTGCACTGTGGAGTGCCATTGTTTTGTATAGTTTTGTTAGTGATAAAGGAGATCGAAGATGGGCGGTGTATTAATTTACTTTGTCTTGTTGGGTGGGGCATTTGCGACAGCGATCAGCTTGTATTTTGCTTTTCGAGCGATCAAGCTGATCTAGGCGTCAAAGCCCAATTCACCTGACACGATTTCAGGTGAATTGGGCTAGGGCGAACATCGTTCGCCCTGCCACACGAGTTCCTAGGAAATTGTGGTAAATTGCGGACTCAGTGCTTGCACGGGTTGTTTAGCAACCTGAGCCAAATAGGCTTCGACTTGGGCTTCAATCTGTTCCCGCACGATTTGCCGGTAATGCAGGAAATGCTCATTATGGGCACAGACAGTTAGATAGTGCTCCCAAACCGCTGGATTATTCTTGATCATGCTAAATAGGTGATGCCAGAATTTCCAGCGAGTTTTTCGTACAACGCCCTGCCGCCAGCAGACGATCGCCAATGCCCGTAGGTCAATCAGGCTCGGTAGTTTAGCCGGGGCTTTACATTTAGGTGCACCCAGCATCAGGAAGCAGCGATAGACCCGATCGAGATACTGCTCTGGATCGTATAACTGCCAGAACGCCTCCACATATTCCCGGGCGATATCCTCCAGCGGTCGAGTGGGAACAAAATTCATCAGCGACGTTTGGTTGAGTTCGCTATCTTTGCTATACAGCCGTCCTTCTTTTTCCAGGCGGTGCCAGAGAGCTGTGCTAGGTAAGGCCTGAAGCATGGCAAAGGTGGTAGTGGGAATGGCAGTTGCTTCGGCAAACCGCACGATGCGATCGCCCGCTCCAGCTTGTTCCCCATCAAAGCCAATAATAAATCCAGCGATCGGGCGTATCCCAGCTTTGGTAATGCTCTGTACCGACTCAATCAGCGAACTGCGGGTGTTCTGAAACTTTCGAGTCAGAGATAGGCTAGCTTCATCAGGTGTTTCAATCCCTAGAAACACCGCATCAAAGTAGCATTCCACCATGAGATCCATTAATTCCGGGTCTTGCGCTAGATCGATCGAGGCTTCGGTATTGAACCGGAAGGGATATTGGTGTTCCCGCTGCCAGACTTTTAGTTCTTTCAGCAGCAGTTTCACGTTCCGCTTATTGCCGATGAAGTTGTCATCGACCATAAACACGCCTCGCCGCCACCCTAGTTCATAGAGATAATCCAGTTCTGCTAGAAGCTGTTGCGGCGTTTTGGTGCGAGGTTTACGACCATACAGCACAATAATGTCGCAGAACTCACACTGAAAGGGGCAACCCCGCGAAAATTGGACCGACATAGAATCGTAGGCATCAAATTCCAGTAAGTCATAGCGGGGAATGGGCGTTGTAGTGACATCGGGTTTTTCCCCATCGCTGCGGAAGATACCTTGAGTTTGCCCCCGTGCGATCGCATCGACAAACATTGGCAGGGTAATTTCCCCTTCATCCAGAATCAAATAATCGGCTCCTGCTGCCTCGGCTTCTTCAGGAACCGAAGTCGGATAGGGTCCTCCGACAGCGACCCGTTTTCCCCGCCGCTTGGCCTCCCGAATCAAGCTGATCAGATCCACCTTTTGCACAATCATGGCAGAGAGGATCACCAGATCTGCCCATTCCCATTCGGCTTCTGTGACCGATCGCACGTTGCGATCAACTAGTTTGAAGTCCCAGGTTTGTGGCAGAATCGCCGCAACGGTGATCAGTCCCAAGGGTGGGAGCAGCACCTTGCGATCGACCAGTTCCAGAATCTTTTCGTACGACCAGAACGTTTTGGGAAATAGCGGATAAACCAATAAAACTCGCATTAAAATGCAGGCTCCTTTGTTGATTCTGAGTAAATTTATGCGATCGATTAGCTGGCAAGTTGTCGCAGCATCGGGTCTTCTGAAGCAATAACTGCTCGGGGTGATTCGGTTGCCAAATAATCCGCTAATTGGGTTTCAATCTGATCGCGCACAATCTGCCGATATTCCAGGAAGTGTTCACCTAAAGCACAAACGGCTAAGTAATGCTGCCAAACGGCAGGATTATGCCGCAGAATCCCAATCAAATTGAGCCAGAACTTCCACCGGGTTTTGCGAACCACACCCTGCCGCCAACACATAGTCAGTAACGCTCGGATACCGACCCAATCCACTTTCCGTAATCGGCTGGGACATTTCGGGGCACCAATCTGGCGAAAATGGCGATAGGTGCGTTCCAGATAGCGTATGGGATCGTAGAGTTCCCAAAATGCTTGGACATACTCCCGCGCAATGTCCTCTAACGGACGAGTCGGCACAAAGTTCATTAAGGTGGTCTGGTTAATGTTGGCGACCTTGTCCCGTAGCCGCCCTTCTCGTTCTAACCGATGCCACAAAGCGGTATCCGGTAGAGCTTGTAGCATGCTAAAGAAGGCTACAGGAATGGTCGTTTGTTCCACAAATCGCACGATGCGATCGCCAGCTCCTGGTTTTTCGCCATCAAACCCAATGATGAAACCTGCCATCACCCGTAAACCTGATCGCACGATCGCGTCAACCGCTTCAGACAGAGAATCGCGTGTGTTCTGAAACTTTTGCGTTAGTGCCAAGCTCGCTTCATCGGGCGTCTCAACGCCTAAAAAGACCGCATTGAAATTGCACTCTACCATCAGATCCATCAATTCTTGATCTTGGGCAAGATCCACCGAGGCTTCGGTATTGAAATGGAAAGGATAGTTATGCTCTGCCATCCACGGTTTGAGTTCACGTAGCAGCAGTTTGACATTCCGCTTATTGCCAATGAAATTGTCATCCACCATGAAAATTGTTCGCCGCCAGCCCAACTCATACAGACGTTCTAGTTCAGCTAAAAGTTGCTGGGGGGTTTTTGTGCGCGGTTTACGACCATACAGCACAATGATGTCGCAGAACTCGCATTGAAAGGGACAACCCCGCGAGAACTGAATTGACATATTATCGTAAGCGGTAAAATCTAGCAGGTCGAACCGGGGAATGGGTGTGGTGGTGACATCTGGCTTTTCGCCATCAGCGCGAAATGTCCCTTCAGGCTGCCCTTGCTGAATCGCTGCAACAAACAACGGCAGGGTAATTTCTCCTTCGTCCAAAATCAAATAATTTGCCCCTGCCTGGGCGGCTTCTTGTGGGAGTGCGGTGGCATAAGGACCACCGACCGCTACAGGTTTACCGCGACGGTTAGCTTCTTGAATTTGACGGAGAAAATCTTCTTTTTGGACAATCATGGCAGAGAGCATGACTAAATCTGCCCACTCCCATTCAGCGTCCGTGACGGATCGAACATTGCGATCGACCAGCTGAAATTCCCATTCCTGAGGCAAAATTGCTGCTACAGTAACTAAGCCTAATGGCGGTAGTAAGGCTTTGCGGTCTACCAGCTCCAACGCTTTTTCAAACGACCAAAAGCTTTTAGGAAATTGGGGATAAATCAATAAAACGCGCATATTGATGCCACACTCACACCACAACGGTCTTGCATTCAAATGACTCAAGCTTATCGTGTTCGTACAATTTTGTGCGGGTTCGGTTTGGTATTCTGAGTGGTTTAAAGGTTGGTAACACGACGGATAAGCATCGAGATCGATCTATGAAAGCAATCGGGGCACGGGTAAAACCCTGGCTGCGCTGGGCAATTTTAGGGGGAACCCTGTTCTTTTTAGTCAAGGTTCTGAAGGAGAATTGGCAAAGCGTTACCCAGATTCAGATCAGTGCATCTGGCTGGGCTTGTTTGGCGATCGCTTTAGGCATAACCTTGCTGGCGCACACGTTTGCCGGTTGGGTTTGGAGTCAGATTCTGCAAGATTTCCACCAGTCGGTTAATCGTGGCTGGATCATTCAGGCTTACTTGAAAACCAATATCGCCAAATACTTGCCTGGAAACATCTGGCACTATTACGGACGGATTACTGCCGCAACGACCGCCGGAGCTTCAGTGGCGTCGGCAACGGTCAGTGTGTTATTAGAACCGCTGCTGATGGCAGCCTCAGCGTTAATCATTGCCTTATTTTGTAGCCAACAGATTGTGGCTAAGTATGGTTTCCCAGCCCTGTTGTTACAACTATGTGGTTTAGGCGCTGTCCTGTTATCGGTGCATCCGATCGTCCTCAATCAATTGATTCAACGGTTGCGCCAGTTAAAGGGACGCTCCAGCCCAGAGCCAGCCAGCAATGCCCAGCCCTTTCAGCTAGATCACTATCCGATCGTGCCCCTCTTAGGCGAAATGGGATTTTTGCTGTTGCGGGGGGTTGGCTTTCTTGCTACCTTTGTTGCCCTCAGTCCGATCACCCCGGACCAAAGCTGGATGCTGTTGAGTGCGTTTAGTGTGGCGTGGCTCCTGGGCTTAGTTGTTCCGGGTGCGCCTGGAGGGATCGGTGTATTTGAAGCGACGGCGCTGACATTGCTCGATCGTCAATTCGCACCTGGGTTAATTCTGAGTGTGGTTGCCTGTTACCGCCTCATTAGTATTCTGGCGGAAACGGCTGGAGCTGGTCTGGCGCAGTTAGATGCTCAACTGGGACAGGTTGACTGACTCTAGAGCCAGGGACGTTCTTGACTCACGCCCATTTCCTATCGACCTCTCAAGCTACTCCTCCAAAGTCAAATTCTCTGACGAAGTCGGTTCAGGCGTAAATTCTACTTCAGCCTCATTTTTTAGCTGTGAGAAAATCCGGTAAGTATCCGGGTCAAAAAACTGCGGTCTTTGAGGCGGTTCGGGCGCCATTTTGACGAGATTATATTGCACGTTTTCGGCATGAATGGCAAAGGTGACATTAAACACTTCCAGAAAGTTGACTACCCAAGCGCATTCATCCTCGGGATAGTCCTGGTAGTACTTAATTAAGATGGCGATTCGAGACTCCAAATGAGTCCGAGAATGCTTACAAATTAAGATAATTTTGAGGAGTACTGTGACTAATGTAATAGGATTACCTTGAGAAAGTAACATAGCAAACAACGGTGAAGGCTCTTCTTGTCCTTCCGTTGTCAGGTAATCAATCACACGATTACAGGTTCTTAAAATCAGAGCGTTACTAATAGTTTCTTCATGATGGCTAGTATATAAGATCTCTAGTTTCTCTTTAAGATTCGCTCTTAACATTTCAGCGAAGGTTTGGCTATCCATTGAAAACATTAAGTAATTCAATAGACTGTGCTTAAAGTCTTCGTAGCTGAGATTTTGAGTTTGGTTAGTGAAAATATTGGCTAAGTTGACATAGCTAAAGGGTCCCCGCTTCGCTACGATCGTTTTAATCAGCCGCAACACTTCGTCCCCTAGAGCAGTGGGATTTTTGGGCGGACGTTCACTAGCAGAACGGGTTTGCGATCGGGCAATATACATAGCAAGGTCAAACTTAAAGCGGTCTTTGAGTTGCTTGGATAAAGCTCTAGCCGCTTCTCGCTGCTCGATCGGATTACGTAAGTCAATATATTGCGGTACTAACAGGTAAGACGTATAGCGAGAACTCCAAGGACCTCGGCCGAGTTCTTCATAGCGAGAGGCAAATAATTTGAGTTCTTCAAAATCCTTACCGCTAATAAAGTTGGCAATCCACAGCCGCAGTCGCTTTAAAGTCGGTGAGGCAGTATGGCGATTAAAGCAAGGGTCAGCAAAGATCTGGATTAATTCTTGAATTGGCTTATAGTGACGACTGGCATCCCAGTTATTCACTAAAATGTAGCAACAGCGCTTGAGCGTATTTCTAAACTCTTCTTCATTATTGCTAAAAACAATATCGTAAACAGCTTGCATTGCCTCTGAATTTACAGAGTCAACGTGATAGATGAATAGCCGTTTGAACTCTAATAGAACTTCTTCCGGCGGCCATTTCTTAACAATTTCTAAAAGAAAATTATAAAGAATATCCTGAGCATGCTGGATATTCCGACCCGATCGACTGAATCGGTAGGACGATTCATCACGATAGGCATCTGGTAGGGAATCCCTGATCATCATAGGCACTCAGGATACGAGAAGGTTTTGCTCTGACGCATGTTAAAACAGCCATTGAACTAAACCAGAGATGAGTTTAAGCAACTCATTCGGCGATCGCCGAATTCACAAAAGCTGTGACCCAGTCTACAAATTAGCGTTTATCTCTATGATGCTGGAAGCAACTTCTAGTATCAGTGATGATAAAAGAGTAGCTAAGTGATTCTTGGGAAAAACTACGGTGATCTGTATCATGGATACTGACTACGATATGGAGATCAAAGGATACATAACTTCAGTGAAAACACTTAATTTGTTTAAGTACCATCCTTAAGATAGACTTTTTAAGTGTTCAAGAAAAAATATATTCCGAACACTTGTGGTTCGTGGTGACCCTAGAACTAAAGATTTAAGAGCCTGATAGGTTAGCTTCAGCCAGTTGGTTGAACTAGCTAACTTAGGATGTTGACCTCGTAAATCTATCTAAGCGATCGCCACGATTATGCAATTTTGAACAAGTTCACTCGGAAAATTGTTCAACTTGAGATCGCCCTGCCTGAAATCATAGGTGACAGAATGGAGTACCGTGATCACCCGTTTAGGTCAAGTCTGGCGATCGCTTTCTCCTCCTGAAGTCAGTTTATAAGTTGTGATAGCGAGTCTTTCAGCCATTCTGCTGATTCAATTGGCAGAATGGCTGAGACAAAGCAGATTACAAAGATGCTCCACATCCAATCTGGCTGATAACGGATTTGGAGCACCTGATTTATGTTGTGAGGATGGGGGCAGAGGGACTTGAACCCTCACGACCTTGCGGTCAACGGATTTTCATTCTCCTGCAACTTTCGCTGCGGCTAGAAGGAACTCCTTCTCAGTCCTTGAGAATTGGACTCTCCCTTTACCCGTGTTGAAACAACGTTAGGGTAGCTCCCGTCGAGTCTCTGCACCTTCCGATTCATCGCATCTCTGCTAATGTATCGGCTTGGCTCAGGATTGCCATGTTTAGGATTAGTGACCTGTCTAGATCGGTGTCCTAAAGTTAGGTTTCCCTGAATTTGAGAGCATTCACTTGGTAAATTCCTCCACCAAGGCTCAAATCGCTAAGTCCGTAGCGTCTACCATTCCGCCATGCCCCCAATAGTTGGGTTCGTTTAGCTTGCGATTAGAGGAACAACCTCTATGCTAGCCAATAATTTAGCATCGATTCTGCACTTCAGAAAAAATATCTGAATTGAGATGTCGGTGCTGTCGTGCACAACGTCACTTGCTTATATTACCAGCAGGATGAACAATTCATACACCGAAACTGATTCTATCAAGTGAGAACTCTTATAGGGTGGACTCTAGTTTCAGTGAGAGCAAGCGAGTAGAATAAGGCTGTTCCCCGATCGGGGAGCGATTGACCCGTACAATGCCCGTGCCAAATCTTATGACTGTTGAACTGGACATTGCCCTGTTATATCTAGTGCTAGCTGGAGCTTTTTTAGTCGTCATCCCAGCCATGTTGTATTTTTACCTGCAAGCTCGGTGGTATGTTGCCAGTTCACTGGAGCGGGGGTTTATGTACTTCCTCGTCTTTTTCTTCTTCCCTGGCTTATTGTTACTCTCACCCTTCTTAAATTTCCGTCCCAAGCGGCGGCAGATTGAAAGCTAGGTGAGAAATTGGAGTGACCATGCGACGGATTGATGCCCTGTGGATTGGCTTCGGCGTATTTATAGCTGGTGGTCTAGTCTACGGCAGCTTGCAAGCGACTGGAGTGGATAGTGCTACAGCGGGAATTTGGAGTCAGGCGGTTCTAGTCGGTGGGCTGGTGCTGTGGCTGCTCACCTATGTGCTACGGGCGGTGACAGGACGGATGACTTATCACCAGCAACGGCGAGATTATGAGGAGGCTGTCCTACAAAAACGTCTAGAGTCACTGACCCCTGAGGAACTAGCCCAACTTCAGGCGGAAATTGAACAAGAACAGCAGTCCGTCTCTCATCCGGAATAGGCGATCGGGGTGTATCCGGGTTCCGTTTCCCTGTACCCTATACCCTGTACCTTAAATTTCCTATGCTCTAATGACCTCCGTTTCCCAATGCTTCGAGTTTTTGCGGAGCCATGCTCGTTGTGCCTTCATTCCATTTATCACTGCTGGGGATCCGGACTTGGAGACAACGGCAGCTGCCTTGCAAGTCCTCGATCGAAGTGGCGCTGATTTAATCGAACTAGGGATACCTTACTCCGATCCGCTAGCGGATGGACCTGTGATCCAGGCGGCAGCAACCCGGGCGTTGCAACGAGGCACTAAGCTAGATGCGGTGCTAGAGATGTTACAGCAGGTGACTCCAGGGCTGCGAGCGCCAATTATTTTATTCACGTACTACAACCCGATCTTAAACCGGGGAATTGAATCATTTTTGCAACAAATTGCAGCAGTAGGAGTGAAAGGGTTAGTGGTCCCCGATCTGCCCTTAGAAGAGGCTGAGAGCCTACTGCAACCGGCGATCGCCTATGGGATTGAAGTGATTCTGCTTGTTGCACCCACTAGCCCCAAGGAGCGGATTATGGCGATCGCTGAGAAATCGCAGGGGTTTATTTATCTAGTCAGTACCACTGGGGTGACAGGGATGCGGACGCAACTGGAAGCCAGGGTCAAAGACTTGTTGATCGAATTACGGACTGTAACTGACAAACCGATTGGGGTGGGGTTTGGGATTTCCCAACCAGAGCATGCCCGTCAAGTCATGGAATGGGGTGCAGATGCGGCGATCGTCGGCAGTGCCGTAGTGAAGCGGCTGGCGGAACCTCCGGCAGCGAAGGCGCTTCAGGAGATCGAGTCGTTCTGCCGAAGCTTGAAAGCGGCGATCGCCGCAACCTAAATTTGGGAGAAATTTTCTCCTGAGGCTTGCTAAAGTGTGGAATCACTATATAATCTTCACTTGAAGAATTGTTCCAGTCTTTGTCAGTTAACGCTTTGGGGTAATTTGCAGTTTGTAAACTTCTGTAAGTGTTTGCCAAGTATCTCCGCTTTTCTGTAAAATCACGGAGTTGATCGCTGGGATCAACGGGGCTGACTCGCTTCTATCGCCATCGGTTTGGTGTAGTTCAGCCAATCAATCATCAGGTGCTTATTCTTCTCACCTCACACGCTCGCGCTCCTCACATTCAAAGTTCGTTTTAACTTTATTGCACTTCCAAAAATAGCCCTGAACTTTTGAATGAAACCTCCAACGAAACGGTTGGGGTTCAAGCCGCTACGCTATCTACCGCTGGTTTTCCTTGCAGGGTGGCTGAACTACCAGGCTTGGTCTGCATTCGCTCAGCAGGCCACCATTATTCCCAATACCGCGAGTGCTAATTACCGGGCAGCTCCCGGTGCTCCTAAGATCACCGCTAAATCAAATACGGTTACTGTTCCGATCGTTTCAGAACGCTTAGAGATCGTCAAAACGGCCGATCGGGGGGCGGCGGAACCAGGGGACACCATTGTTTATCGACTGCAAATCAGAAATGCTGGAGGCAGTGCGGTCAGCGATTTAGTCGTGAATGACACGTTGCCACTGGGGCTTAACTATACCTCTAATTCGTTACGAGGCTCGGTGGCATCAGCGGATGGCTCGACTGCTCAGGTAGAGTTACCAGCAGCGCGAGAAGATGGGCGGGAAATTGAATTTACCTATCCTGGACCGCTAGCTCCCCAACAAACCCTGACGATCGCCTATGCCGTTCTAGTCAGTCCCGAGGCGATTCGGGGCAATGGTCGTAACCGAGCCACTGCGATCGCGATCAACCCAGCAGGGGGAGAAGTCAGTAGTCCCGAAGCCACTTACTTAGTGCGGATTCGTCCCGGTATTCTGTCTGATTGCGGTACCGTGCTGGGTCGCGTGTTTGTCGATAAAAACTTTGATGGCGAACAGCAGCCTGGTGAGCCAGGCGTTCCCAATGCGGTGATCTTTATGGACGATGGCAATCGGATCACAACGGATGCCGATGGCTTGTTCTCAATGCCCTATGCGATTTCGGGTCTGCGGACTGGAACGCTAGATTTGACGAGTTTGCCGGGATACACCATCGCTCCTAACCTCTATCGCATTGAAGGCAATAGCACTTCTCGCCTGGTACGCCTAGCACCGGGGGGAATGGTGCGGATGAATTTTGCGGTCACGCCAACCTTTAGAGAGGAGGGCAAGCGGTAGTATGCGAATCACTTCTACGATCGCAAACATTAGTTTGCTAACGTCGATTCTGGGGGCGATCGGGCTAATCACGGCGGCTCGGGCGGTTGAGCGTCCTGCCACACCTAGCATAGCCACAACAGCTGCCTTACAGTTTCAACCAGTAGCTAATTCTAAAGCTCCCGACCTCCGGGCATTAGCAGCAGCAATGGGTCGCCCGGTCGCTCAAGCTCCCACAAGTCCCGATGTTTCAACTCCAGAGCCGGCAGCGGATGCGGCTATATCCGAGGTGCGAATTCTTAGCCCCCAATCGTTGGTGGTAGGAGAGCGGACGACCAATCTGGTGGTGCAATATCCAGTCACGACGAAGATTACGGTGACCGTGAATGGTAAGCCGATTGATGCGGCTACTCCTACCCAGGTCGATCGCACGGACACTACGGCTACGCAAGTTTGGTATCAGATTCCGCTGCAAGAAGGAGAGAATACCTTAACGGTGCAGCCGGACACTGGTACGTCGGTGAGTGTAACGGTTACCGTCAAAGCAACCGCTGCCACGATCGAATTTCTACAACCCGATGAACCCGCAAGGGTTCCAGCCGATGGGCGATCAGTGTTGACGGTTCAGGGGCAGATTCTCAATGATGCAGGGCAACAGATTACTTCCGATGTCGTAGTTACTCTAACCAGTAGTGCGGGGAAGTTTGTTGGGGCTGACCACGATCGCGATCGTCCGGGCTTCCAGGTGATGGCGCGGGAGGGCAAATTTACTGCCCAGCTCCAATCCAGTCTGGAGCCGCAAATGGTGCGCATTCGAGCGGCTATCGATCGCTTGGACCTGTTAAAACTGCCGCAGAATCAGCCTGAGCAGCTGTATCGGGTGCCCGTGACTCAACTGAAACAGCCCTATACCGATACGCCCAATTTTCCCAAGCCACCGTTGGCGCAGATTGAGCGTCCGGTGACGGCAGAGGCACCGCTGGAAACGTATACCCAAGTAGAGTTCATCACCAACCTCCGCCCATTCATTATTTCGGGAACGGTGAACCTGCGAGTTGGGGCAGCTGGGTTGGATTATTACGGCAGCTACCGTGATTTCCTCAGCCCGGAATACTTTGATGATGGTACCCGAGCCGATCTGGGGATCGCTGTATTTGCGTCTGGGCGAATTGGGGAATGGTTATTTACCGGTGCCTTCAATAACCAGCGTCCACTCAACCAGCAGTGTGATGGCACAACTCGGTTGTTCCGTGATCCACAGTTTTGTGATCAGGTCTATCCCACGTTTGGGGATAGCTCCACGGTGGATTATCTCACGCCCTCGATCGACAGTGTGTTTGCCAAAATTGAACGCACATCACCTGTGTTGGGGGCTGGAACTGATTTTCTGATGTGGGGGGATTACACTACCTCAGAATTTGCCACTGCCTCACAATATTTCACAGCAACGAATCGGCAACTGCACGGGTTAAAGCTCAACTACAACCTGGGAAATCTGCAAATTACGGGCTTGTACGCCAACAATGTGGAAGGGTTCCAGCGGGATACGATCGCGCCGAACGGTACCAGTGGTTATTACTTCCTGTCGCGGCGGCTGGTGCTGGGTGGCAGTGAAAATGTCTACCTTGAGACCCAAGAACTGGGGCGTCCAGGCACGATCATTGAGCGTAAACCGTTAAGTCGGACGCTGGATTATGAAATTGACTATGATCGCGGCGCCATTCTGTTCCGCCGACCGATTCTCCAAACCGACTTCGATATCTTTGGGCGAACGTTGGTACGCCAGATTGTTGTCACCTATCAGTACGATAGTGCAGGCAGTAATGAAATCTATGCGGGGCGGCTACAGTACCATTTCTCCCGCGAGCTAGGTCGGGAAAGTTGGCTGGGTGCCACCTATTTCCGCGAAGACCAAGGCGATCGTGATTTTGAGTTGTATGGTGCCGACTTAATGCTGCCCTTGGGCAAAAGTGGACAACTCACGGCTGAATTTGCCCGCTCTCTGAATAATTCCGTCTTTCTCGGTGATATTGAGGGCGATGCCTATCGCGTTGAGGCATTCGGCAAGATTATTCCTGGTGTCTTTGCCCGAGGCTACTACCGATCGGTAGAGGAAGGCTTCTCCAATAATGCCACTTTCAGCTTTACCCCTGGTCAAACTCGGTACGGTGGTGACCTGGCGGCTAAACTGTCGCCCACCACTCAACTTCAGTTACAGATCGATCGAGAGATTAACTTTGGCATTGCCCCAGCCGGGCGAGGGATTTCGGCGATTGCTAGCGTTGGCACTGGGGATCTATTCAATCCCAGCCGCGATCCGATCCTAGGCAACCGCGTGGATAATAGCCTGACTACCATTCGGGCTGGCTTGACGCAAAAAATTGGCGCGGTTGAGCTGGGGCTAGATTGGGTGAATCGTTCCCGTGACGATCGCATCTTTCCCGATCGCCTCAGTGGTGAAAGTAATCAACTGGTATCACGCCTGAACTGGCCATTGACAAAAACGTTGACGTTCCGAGCGCAGGATGAACGCAACTTAGCGAGTAGCGATCCGATTTATCCTAGCCGCACAACCTTCGCATTAGATTGGGCGGCAATGCCAGGTCTAACAATGCGACTGGCACAACAGTTTATCGATGGTAACCAGAACTTTAAAAGTAACTCCATCACCAGCTTAGATATGCTGGTGGATCAAAAGTTGTCTGAAGACACGATTGTCACCGGACGTTACTCGCTGTTAAACAGTCTCGGCGGCTTAACCAGTCAAGGCGCGATCGGGGTGAATCATCGCCTGCTGATTGCCCCAGGACTCCGCCTCAATCTGGCATACGAGCGGATTTTTGGTGACATCTTTGTCTATACGGCTGCTGGGCAAGAATTTATTACGCCTGTGGCTGTGGGACAAAGTTCCTCGGTGTTAGGCGTAACGGAAGGAGACAGCTACAGCGTTGGTCTAGAGTATTTTGATAACCCTAACTTCAAGGCTAGCGGGCGGTTTGAGTACCGCGATACGGAAGCTGGGGATAGCATGGTGATCTCGGCGGCAGCGGCAGGGAAGTTATCCCCCGCCCTGACCATGATTGCGCGCTACCAGCAGGCTAACTTCGCCAACCAATTACTGGAGGACACTGGGTTAGCCGATACCGTCAATGTCAAAGTCGGGTTGGCGTATCGTAATCCAGCGGACGATAAGTTCAATGCGCTCCTCAGTTATGAGTTTCGTCAGAATCCCGCTGTCACCCCTGACTCAATTCTGGTTGGAAGTGGCACTGGCTCGACCGCGCACTTGGTGTCGTTGGAAGCTATCTATGCCCCTAACTACCGCTGGGAATTTGCGGGTAAGTATGCCCTGCGTAATACCAAATCCTATGTCGCGAAAGATCTGGTCGGCACGAACGCGATTAACCTGGCACAGTTCCGGGCGACCTATCGGTTAGGTTATCGCTGGGATGTGGCTGGAGAAGTGCGTTGGATTGGTCAATCTGTAACTGATTTCAGCGAAGTCGGGCTGCTGGCAGAAATTGGCTATTACCTGACTCCTAACCTCCGTCTGGCTGTGGGCTACAACTTTGGTGGCATCAACGATCGCGACTTTGGCGATCGGCACAAAGATGGGCTGTACTTTGGCTTGTCCGTTAAGCTCAACAATACGCTGGGTGGCTTGCGCAAAGAAAATATTGCGCCACCGCAACAGCAAGAGTCATTAGTCAAACCCGTGGCAAGCCAATCTCCAGCACCGGAGTCGCCTTCAGAGCCGCAACCCAGTTCTCAGGTTCCTCCCGCCCCCGAAAGCCAGCCTGTTTTGAAAATTCCCTCTGTTCCAGCCGTGAAACCAGTGTCCCACACTCAACTGCTGCCCGGAGGGGGAGCTGCATTACTGAGAGGGCAGGATTAATGAAATTACAGTCTGACTCAATGACAGTGCCGCAATTAGTGACTCCTGCCCTTGCTCACGTGCCCGCCGTTCTGGCTGGTGTATCCATCGGCTGGTTACTGATCAGTCCCGCGTTGGCAAATTCGGCAAAACAACCGTCTGTCGTGCCGCCCTATCGTGTCATGGTCAATAGTGGCTTAGATGGGGTAGTTCAAGCCGATGACGCGATCACGCTCCGAGAAGCGATGTTGATTGTGAATGGTCGCTTACCGTTAGATCAACTTTCAGCGTCCGAACGATCGCAGGTCACTCCTTTAGAGGGTCCAGTGTCCTCGCAAATTGAGTTTAACCTGCCCTCTGACCAAACCACGATTTCCCTCCAGACCGAGTTACCGCCATTGGAGCGCCCTGGCACGGTGCTGGATGGTTCTACTCAACCAGGGTATGCAGCCAATCGCTCGGCGATCAATGAAATGGCGATTCCCGTGCCGATCGTGGCAATTACTCCGGCAACGGGCAAGGAGATTTTTCGCGGTTTAACGGTGTCTGTGGAAGGCGTCGTGATTCGGGGTTTGAGCCTGTATGGATTCACGGCTACGGGAGATTTAACTGCCACTACCCCGCCAGCCGATATTTTCATTGCTCATCGCTTTCCCCCGCCCGATATCAGTCAACAGCCGACTCCCGCTAACTTCGCCCCGTTTTACAAAGACGATCGTCCAGCCACGACTGTGACGCTGGAAAATAATTGGCTGGGTATAGCACCACGCCGCTCTACGGCGGCACCGCTAACGGCAACTGATTTATATACCCAGGCTTCGCCGCGATCGGCGTTTGGCGTCTATGTATTTAACGGCAAGAACGTCGAAATTCGGCGCAACTGGATTGCTCACCACGATGCGAGTGCCATTATTACGTCGGTGAATGCCGAACAATTGCAGGTGAACGAAAACGTTCTTACCAGTAACGGCTTAGCCGGAATGCCGGATGCGATTCGTCTGGAAGGTCAGATTGCTCAATCCCAGATTACGGGTAATTTAGTCTGTGGTAATGACGGCAGCGGCGTTTATCTGTTTAAACCGCAAGGCTCGGTGCAGATTACCAATAACCAGATCACGTTTAATGGTCGGCGGTTCCGCCGGGCAGCTATTTACTTGATGGGGAATAACCATCAAGTAACGGGCAATCAGATTGTGCAGCAGGCAGGTCCCGGTGTTGTCGTGGCAGCCTATCCCCAAAGTCGGCGTAACCAAATTGGGTCAAATCGCTTTAGCGCGCTAGAAGGACTCAGTATTGATCTCGTCACCGAGCAGGGTACGGCGGGGACCGGCGTGACTGATTATCAGCGGGGAGATGGAGCGAATCCGGCTCGTAATACCAACAATCGCCGCATCTATACCGGGAATGCCGCGATCGATGCGCCACAGTTTGTTAGTCGAGAGTTTTTTGCGTTGAGTCAAACGACGACCGCTTCCGAATCCCCTCTGCTCCAAGCGACGAATCAAGCTCAAGCCGTACAGGTGTTTGGTCAGGCGGATCCGCGGGCTCAAATTGAACTATATCGGGTGACCGGTCAGGGTGACTACGGCGCATTAACCGAGCCGATCGCCACAACTGAAGCTGATGACACCGGCAAGTTTGAGGTGACTCTGAGTAACTTGCGGATTGGCGATCGCATTAGTGCCATTGCCACCTTACCGGATACGGGGACATCTGAACCGGCTGTGCCAGCTCGCATTCGGACGGCTACAGGAACTGCCCTAGAAACCCCAACGGCGCAACCTCCTTCCTCGCCCCCTACCTGTGTCACCCCGTTCCAGCAGCCACCACAAGCTGAGATCCCCCCCTCAACTCCGATCCGGTTGACAGTGCCAAATAAAATCCACTTTGCTCTTGATCAAGCGACAATCAGTGCCACGACTGCCCGAGTCCTTGATCGCATTGCTGAGGTGTTGCAAGCGAATCCCACCATTCTAGTGGACATTGAAGGGCATACGGACCCCCGTGCGAGTGATGCTTACAATCTGCAGCTAGGGCTACGCCGGGCAAGAGCCGCACGGGATTATCTGCTTCGTCAGGGGATTGCGAACGAACGTATGACGATTCGTTCCTTTGGGGAACAACGGCTGCTAACCCCGGGGCGAGATCGGGTGGATTATGCTCGCGATCGTCGGGTGGAATTTATGTTCAGAGACATTCGCGAAATTGATGTGGTGGTTCAGGAGGAGGACCTCCAGATTGAAGGAGGAAATAGATAGTGGTGGCATCAGTGGTTCGCAAATCTACCGCGCTCAAAACAGCTTCTCGTCTATTGGTTTCTGGGTTGGCGCTATGCTTAGGCACACCAGCTGCCCTGGCGGAGGGCAGCCGTAGCCTTTATCCTGCTACCGCTACAGGTAACCGCGCCAATATTGAGTGGCGGGATACTACGGTGCAATATGCTAATTTCGTGACCCGCCGCACCTTGTTGCGGGTTTATGCTAATGCTGGAGAGGTGATTCTGACTGGCTCTAGTGCGGTTGGGGTCAACCTGGGTGACATTCTGATTTACAACCCTGGTTTGGTGCAGCCTGACCCCACCTTGGGTCCTAACTTTGACACGGTAACGCCAGCGATCGGGCAGGAACCCCTACCTGCGGTCGCATCCTTTTCTTGTAATGCTCAACGAACTGCATTAGGAAATGCGGCGCTAGGGCAGATTACCACCCGTGCCCAGGAATTAGCAGGACCAGATACGATTCCGGCGGGAGGCGTCGCTGGGGGCTATGCCCCTTGTTCCTATGTTGCCCCTACGACTGGTATCTATACGGTTGTAATTACAGGTCCCTCCGGCTTTAACTCGACCGGAGATACAGCCCCCACCGGTAGCATTGCCGCGGTGCAAACGGATGCGGCTCAAGATTCGACTGTGGCCGCGTGGGATGTGACGGTACGGACGACGCCTGCTTCCACCGTTGATATCCCTGGACGTTTGTTTAGTTACTATCTGGCGTTATTTACTGGGGCAAATGGACGCTTTGTTAACTCAAATGTCTTTGCCCTCACCAGTGATGGCTACCTGTACCAGACTGGTTTGAATGGAATTGACCCGAACGGGTTTGTCATTTATGGCAATAACTCTGGGTTTAGGGTGAACCAAGGTGGGGAACTGGTTGCGCTAGAACGGGATGTGGTGACGACGACGGATCAGTTGCTCGATCGTCCCGCTGAAATTGACTTCCGTCCCCCTGCCTTTCCCATCTTCTTTGCCCAACCGGATCCAACAGTTGTGGCTGCCCTGAGGATTCCCTTGGCAGCCGTTGCTCCGACGATTACGCCAAATAGCCTTGCCTTTACAGGCACAGCTGGGAGTAATAATAGTTTCTTTAACACAGGCGGAACATTCACTTACCAGGCAAACTTGGAGCATAGCTTCCAGTTAGTGATTAGCCGGGATGGCGTCAATTTTGATCCGACTAATCCCCAAAACCGGGTATTGCGAGGTCGCCGCAACGCCGGAGCCGCAACGGTTGCCTGGGATGGCTTGGATAATAGTGGCACTCCGTTTCCCGTGGGTACTAACTACCAGGTGCGGTTAGTCCTGCGAACTGGGGAGTACCATTTCCCACTGCTGGACGTGGAAAATGCTCCTAATGGCACGCCCTTGCTCCAACTCGTGAATCCGCCAGTGGGGGTATGTCCTCCCTTTGTGGCTCCCTGTACTTCCGCTTTCTATGACGATCGCGGCTATATTCTGCCTCAATCGGGAACATTGGTGGGTCCGGGCGTGAATCAGGCATTAGCTGCGAATGCTCCCAATCCGCCGAATAGTGATCCAGTCCTAGGGTTTAATACAGCGGTTTCCCCGAATGCGCGGACGTTTACTGCCTTTGGTAACACGAAAGCCTTGGATTTATGGACTTATTATCCAAGTGCCCCAGAAGTGATTCCGCTGAATATTATCTCTTCGGACACGGTCGATCTCAGCCTGAGAAAGACGGTTGATACGCCAGCCGCCACCTTAGGGCAGAATGTCACGTTTACCCTAACGTTAAGCAATGCTGGACCTGCCACGGCAACGGGGGTGCGAGTGACAGAGCGGTTACCGAATGGATTGACGTTTGTTTCGGCTACTCCTAGCCAGGGGACCTATGACAATACGACTGGGGTGTGGAACGTTGGTTCTGTTCTCGCTAATGGGACAGCGACACTCCAGTTGGTTGCGACGCTGAATACGAGTGATCCAATAACCAATACAGCCCAGGTGACAGGCACCGATCAAGTCGATCGTGACTCAACTCCTAACAACAATGAAGCCAATGAAGATGATCAGGCTTCGGCTTCGTTAGGATTGCCGAACCTGCGGATTATTAAACGGATTACAGCCGTGACTCGGAATGGTCAAACTCAAACTTTCTCTAGCTTTGTGGATGATCCGACCGATACCAATGACAACGCGGCTGGATGGTCGCAATTGTCTCCTGTGGGGGTTCTCAATGTCAGTCCGTCTGAACCCCTCCGCAGCGGTAACGAAGTTGAGTACACGGTCTATTTCCTCTCTGATGGCGGTAAACCTGCGATCGATACTGACATTTGTGATCCAATTCCAGTCCTGACCCAACTAATTGGGGGCAGTCCCAGGGTGCAGGTGGGTAGCAGTGGTCAACTAGTGCCGGGAGGCGTAGTCTTCTCACCGTTGGCTCCGCTTCCGGATGGCAACTCTTGTCCGGATCAAAACAATCCGAATGGGGCCGTCATTTTTAACCTGGGAACTGTGCCCAATACACCAACCAATAATGTTGGGTTTGTCCGCTTCCGCGTCAGGATTAACTAAACTTTAATGGCACTGCCATAGGACGCCGATTTGCCCTCTGCTTCGCTGAAACAGAAGCCGAATTTTAGCCAGGCTGTCAACTTGGGGAATGGCAGAGTTACGGCGGCGACCCTGTCCTCATGGCAGTGTCACTGAACTCAATTTTCATCTAGGGTGTTGACTGCAAATTTGTGACTGGGGAGAGTGATCTCTCTTTTAAGGAGGCACAGGCTTGATGCTGTCATCCCGCTATTTGACATATGGTTTCAGAGCAATTTTTGGCTTGGCGACAATCTTTCTAGGCACAGTCAGCATGATCATGCCTGTGCAAGCAGAAGGGAGCCGGAGCCTGTTTCCTAACCCTACTGGCTTCCGCGCCAATTTAGAGTGGCGAACAGGGCAATACAACCTGTTAACACGGCGGACGCTGTTACGTGTCTATGTTCGTCAGGGCGAAGTGATTTTACTGGGCTCCAGTACGGTTGGGGTCAACAATGGCGACATCCTGGTATTTAACCCTGGTGTGGTGCCATTTGCCCCCGTTGGGCAGGAGGCGGTCAATCCAGCTGCTGCCACCCTTCGATGCTCAACTCAAAACGCCATCAATCCGACTCAGGGAGTAATCGGCAATCGGGCGCAAGAGCTAGCCGGGGCGGATACCATTCCAGCTGGCGGAGTGACTAATGGCTATACACCCTGTGTCTACCAGGCGCCAGCGACAGGATTCTATACTGTAGCGATTTTGGGACCTTCAGGAGCGAACACTGACAACGATACCCCCCCAACGGGAACACTGAATCCCATTCAAACGGGTGCAGGTCAAGATGCAACGGTTGCGGCCTGGGATGTAACGGTGCGAGACAGTTTGGTTTCTACCACAAACTTGCCAGGTCGATTGTTTACCTACTACCTGGCACTGTTTACGGGGGCGAATAACCGCCCGATCGACTCGACTGTATATACCCTGACCAGCGACGGGTTTTTGTACGAAACAGGGTTACGAGGAATTGATCCGAATGGCTTTGTGGTTTACGGCAATCGCTTAGGGTTTTTGGATCCCGATGGTCGGACGCCGCTGAATCGGGATGTGGTGGCAAGTGATAATCTGCTGAATACGGTGCAAGGGGGGGTGATCATTGCGCCGCCGGAGTATCCTTTGTTTTTTAGTCCTCCTGATCCACTGGTAGTGGCAGCATTGGGGATTCCGTTAGCGCCAACGATTCCGGTGATAACGCCGGGAAGTTACAGCTTTACCGGGACGGCAGGCAGTAACAACAGTCTAGTGGGGACAGGGGGGAGTTTTGCTTATGCGGCAAATGTCTCTCATATCTATGAATTGATCATTAGTCGAGATGGGAATGATTTTGATCCAACCAATCCCCAAAACCGGGTGTTACGGGGAGTAGGAGCGGCGGGTACTCAAACTGTCCTCTGGGATGGCTTGGACAATAGTGGCATTGCCTTTCCGATCGGCAACAACTATCCTGCTCGGTTGGTGATTCGCGCTGGAGAGTATCACTTCCCCCTGTTGGATGTCGAGAATAGTCTATCGGGTAGCCCAACCTATCGGTTACTTAATCCCCCGGGAGGTGTTTGTCCTCCTGGCTTTGCCGCTCCCTGTACCTCTGCGTTTTATGACGATCGCGGCTACCGTACCAGCAATGGCTCGATCGTCGGCACTGTGAATCAAGCCCTCCCTGGTGGTGCCCCAACGCCACCCAACAGTAACCTGACGATCGGGTTCGATACGACCAGTGGAGCGCGGGCATTTGCTGGTTTTGGTGACCAGAAAGGTCTAGATTTGTGGACGTACTATCCCAGTGCGGCACTGGTAATCCCGCTCAATATTGTGGCCAACACCACTGCTGATTTGCGGTTAACCAAAACTGTCGATCGTCCGAATGCCAGAATTGGTGAAACGCTTACCTTTACCATTACCCTCACGAACGATGGTCCAGGGACCGCAACCAATGTGGTTGTGAGTGAGCGGCTTGCCGAAGGCTTAACCTTTGGCTCAGCCATAGCGAGCCAGGGAACTTATGATCAAACGACTGGAGTGTGGACAGTCGGTAGCGTCACCAGCGGCACAAATGCCACGCTGCAAATTACGGCAACGCTCACTAGTAATGCGGTCACTAATGTGGCTCAAATTACCGGTTCTGATCAGCCTGACCCCGACTCGACGCCCAATAATAATCAGCCCGATGAAGACGATCAGTCACGGGTGGTCTTAGGTGCGCCGAGTTTTCGGTTAGTCAAGCGGATTACAGCGATCGTGCGGAATGGCACTCTTATTCCGTTTAATACGGTGATTGACGATCCTAATGATCCCAATGATACGGCTCCAGGTTGGTCAACCTTGCTACCACTAGGGACGCCGCAAATCGATCCTGCTACGCCGTTACGGAGTGGGGATGAAGTGGAATACTCAATTTACTTCCTGGCTGACGGGGGGGCTCCAGTCAATGATGTGAGCCTCTGTGACCCAATTCCTCCAGGCACAAGCTTGCTTCCTGCCAGTAGTCGTGTGGCGATCGGCAACGGCAGTCCAACTCCCAGTGGGACAGTGTTTACTGCGTTAGCTCCTCTGCCCAACGATAACGCCTGTACCAACCAAACTAATCCCAATGGTTCTCTGATCTTTGACTTGGGGACAATTTCTAATGTGCCGCCTGATAATGTTGGGTTAGTTCGCTTCCGCGTCAAGATTAATTAACCCTGAGGGACGGTGGGTGCAGGATGCTGGTTCATTGCTGATTGAGTTTTTTTATGGGTAAGTACCGTTACCTGTTGTTTTACAAGCCATACAACGTCATCTGTCAATTTACGGATGACAGTCCACCAGCGCAGACAACCCGGCAAACCTTAAAGGACTACATTGCTGTTGCCAACGTTTATCCGGTGGGACGCTTGGATCAAGATAGTGAAGGGTTGATGCTCCTGACCAATCACGGGACATTGCAGCATCGCTTGATTGATCCTCAGTTTCAGCATCCCCGGACTTATTGGGTTCAAGTTGAACGCATTCCAGACGAGGCGGCGTTACAACACCTTCAGCAAGGCGTTGTGATTCAGGGGTATCGAACTCGTCCCGCTCAGGTCACGCGGTTAGTTGAGGAACCTCCCCTGCCGCCGCGTGACCCACCGATTCGCTATCGCAAACAAGTTCCGACCACCTGGTTAGAGATAACTTTGACAGAAGGACGAAATCGCCAGGTTCGCCGGATGACAGCGGCAGTAGGCTTTCCGACGCTCCGCCTGGTTCGTGTTCAGATTGCCAATTTATCGATCGCTGGATTATCCCCAGGCCAATGGCGTGATCTGACTGCCACAGAACTGCAAGTGTTGCGCCGTCAGTGTGGCTGGTAAGCGATCGCTTCTAGCTGCCCTGCCACATAGACTCTGATCGAGGTTCGGCGTTTGCGATAGAGTCAATGGAGGATTTATCGCTGCGACTCGTATGACGGATTTTGCCTCTGACTCGACCTCTGGGTTGCCCGATCGCTTGATTAAACATGCTGTGCGATACGACCATCACCGAGCGGTCGATCGGGCGTTATTGACCCCTATGATGCGGCATTACGTAGAACTGAAGGATCAATATCCTCAAGCTTTATTGCTGTATCGGGTCGGTGATTTTTTTGAAACCTTTTTTCAGGATGCGGTGACGATTGCCCGCGAGTTGGAACTGGTGCTGACCGCTAAGGATGCTGGGAAGGAAGTAGGTCGGGTCCCCTTAGCAGGTATTCCCCACCATGCCCTCGATCGCTACTGTGCAGTCTTAGTGGAAAAGGGCTATGCCGTGGCTGTGTGTGACCAAACTGAAGATGCTGCCGATGCTCAAGGGCGGTTAGTACAGCGAGAGGTGACTCGGGTGATCACGCCGGGCACGGTGCTGGAAGAAGGCATGTTAAATGCCCGACGCAACAATTTCCTGGCAGCTGTTGTCATGGCTGGAAATCATTGGGGCTTAGCCTATGCCGATGTTTCTACGGGAGAATTTTTGACGACGCAGGCGCAAGATTTGGAGCAACTCACCCAGGAAGTGATGCGCCTGCAACCTGCCGAGGTTTTACTGCCAACCAATGCCCCGGATTTAGTCAGTCTGCTGCGACCAGGGGAAAAGTCTGATCAGTTGCCCGATTGCTTGCCTACCCAATTCTGTTACACCCTACGTCCTCAAACTCCGTTTGTGTTAGCTGAGGCGCGCTATCGCTTACTGCAACGATTTCGGGTGCGATCGCTGGAAGGTATGGGCTGTGAACATTTGCCGTTGGCAGTGCGGGCTGCCGGTGGATTGCTGGAATATCTGGAAACGACCTCAGAGCGAGGAGTCGAAGGGCAGCGAGACGCTGGCAACTCTTCCGGTAAACCGGGTAAAGGGTTAATTACTCCCCATCACGCCTCTCTGCAACCAGTTCCCTTGCAACCGTTATGCACCTATATGCTGACGGAGTTTTTGACGATCGATCATCAAACCCGGCGCAATTTAGAGATTACCCAAACGGCACGAGATGGCACATTTCATGGCTCCTTACTGTGGGCATTGGATCGCACCATTACGGCAATGGGCAGTCGGGCATTACGGCGTTGGTTACTGCAACCTTTGCTGGAAATTGCCACCATTTGCGATCGCCAGAACACAATTCGGGAACTGGTTGAACATAGTGCCTTGCGGCAGGCAATTCAACGAATCCTTAAACAAATCTATGATCTGGAGCGATTGGCGGGTCGGGCAGGCTCGGGGACGGCGAATGCCCGTGATCTAGTGGCGTTGGCGGAATCCTTTGAGAAGTTACCAGAACTGGCAGCAGTAGTGAGCAGTGCCAAAGCTCGGTATTTACAGGATTTGCAGTACGTCCCCCCTGAGTTAGAAGGGCTAGGACAACTGTTGCGATCGCACCTGGTTGATACACCACCGTTATATTTGACCGAAGGGAACTTGATTCGCACCGGAGTGAATCCCCAACTGGATGACCTTCGCCAGCAAGTTGAGGCGGATCAGGAGTGGATCAAAAATCTGGAAGCAACAGAGCGGGAACGCACAGGCATCTCGACTCTAAAAGTGGGCTATAACAAAACCTTTGGCTACTACATCAGCATTTCTCGCACCAAAGCTAATCAAGTGCCGCCCGAGTATGAGCGCAAGCAAACGTTGACAGGTGAGGAACGCTATATCACGGTGGCGCTGAAGGAACGAGAGAGTCGAATTTTCCTGGCAAAAGAAGATCTGAATCGACTGGAATACGAAATTTTTACTCAGGTTCGATCGCAAGTCGGGGAACAGGTTGAAATGATTCGGAAAGTCGCCCGATCGGTGGCAGCCGTGGATGTGTTGTGTGGATTAGCCGAAGTGGCAACCTTGCAGGGCTATTGTTGTCCTGAAATCACTAATACGCGAGAATTGACGATTCTGGAGGGTCGCCATCCGGTGGTCGAACAATCGTTACCTGCCGGATTTTTTGTACCCAATTCCACAGCGTTAGGAGATGCCGATCCCCAACCTGCCCCGGATTTGATTATCCTGACTGGACCCAATGCCAGTGGCAAAAGTTGTTATTTACGGCAGGTCGGCTTAATTCAACTGCTGGCACAGGTTGGCAGTTTTGTGCCCGCTCAACAGGCTCACTTAGGCATCTGCGATCGCATTTTTACTCGTGTGGGAGCTGTTGATGATCTGGCGACAGGACAATCCACTTTCATGGTGGAAATGAACGAAACCGCCAACATTCTGAACCATGCCACCCCCCGATCGCTCGTGTTACTCGATGAAATTGGACGGGGTACGGCGACCTTTGATGGATTATCGATCGCGTGGGCAGTGGCAGAATATTTGGCGATCGAGATTACTGCCCGTACTATTTTTGCCACTCACTATCATGAACTGAATGAACTGGCTTCAATCCTGCCTAACGTGGCTAACTATCAGGTGACAGTGAAGGAATTACCAGATCAAATTGTGTTTCTGCATAAAGTGCAACCGGGAGGAGCCGATCGCTCCTATGGCATTGAGGCGGGGCGATTAGCAGGGTTGCCTGCTTCGGTAATTCAACGCGCTCGGCAGGTAATGACCCAGATTGAGCAGCACAGCAAAATCGCTGTGGGATTACGCAAAAGTCGGCAAGCAAGTGGTTCCGCACAGGAGAAAAATGGTCAAGGCTATCGCGCTCCTGCTCAATCCCCGATCGAACAACTCGATATTTTTGGTAATTGACGGCTATGGATGTGGAGTCGCTTGGATTGGCAACTCTAGCGTAAAGTAGGTCTGACTGTTAGCACTGTCTGCCCAGATCTTGCCGCCTAAACAGGACACCAGCTTTTTAACCAGGGCGAGTCCTAACCCGGTGCCACCATACTTATGTGGGTCACTGTTGGGAACCCGATAGAACTTATCAAAGATATGGTTGAGTTGGTTGGTCGGAATTTCGATCCCAGAGTTGCTGATCGTAATTTGAAGGATTTCTGCCCGATCGGTTGTCGGTTGTCGGGTAGAAATCGTGTTGTCCTGCTGTGTGCGTCCCGTTGATGACAAGCGATAGGACGTGTAGCGGTCTGTAGGGGATGCTGGGTTTGCATCTCTGGGGATAGCTACTTGGGCAGAAACCGTGATAAATTCATCAGCTGGCGTATATTTACAGGCATTGGTTAATAGTTCTACTAATACCCGTTCTAAGCTTTGGGCGTTGGATAGGAGATAGGGCAGATTAGGAGGGATGTTGACCTGAAGGTGCTGCCCTTGTTCCTGTATCCGCTCTTGAAAAGATTGAGCAATGCGAACCAGGTAGGGAGAACATTGAATCGGCTGCATAGATAAAGTTTGTGTACCTGCCTCCAGCCGTTGTAAGTCCAGGAGGTCGGTAATCAGATTAATTTCGCGGTTAGACTCATCCTGCAAAATTTTGAGATAGTGAGCAATCTTAGGAGAATCGCGCAGGGGACTAGGTTCTGTACTCAGCAATCCTTCTCGGCTTAAGGCGATCGTCAGCATCTGGGTCGCCATTTTAATATTGGAGATCGGTGTTCTCAGTTCATGGGAAATCGTGCTGAGAAAATCATCTTTCAGTTGATTTAAATGTTCTAGGGATTCCACCTGGGTTTGAGCGGCATGATATAACCGCGCTTGTCGAATAGCGATCCCACACTGGTTAGCCACTTGTTGGACTAGATGAACTTCTAGCTCGTCGTAACACTCCTGCCCCTGCCGGAATAGCCACAGATCACCCATGACTCCCTGCTGATCCAGAATGGGACAGGCCAGAATCGCCTGATGCGATCGTTCCACCGGGGACGACTGATTCAGTAGGCAAAACTGCACTGATTGCCCACTCAACAAGACATGATAAATTTCAGTGGCATCCGCTAGTTGAATAACTTTGCCACTAGCGAGATGGGTGGCATTTGTATATTCATAATGAATGGTGACAGTTGTGTGATTGGGGGCGTATAGACCGGTGTCACAGCAATTGACTACTAATACAGTCGCTAGTTCTTCTACAGCTGTTTGTAGGATTTGCTGTTCGTCGAGGGAATCCCTAACTTTATCGATAATGCGTTTGAGTGTCGCTTCGCAGGTGAGCACCTGTCGCAGTTGAGCCGTTTGCTGTTGCACTTGTTGCCCTAAATTGGCATTGAGCTGATGCAGTCGTTCATACAATTGCACTTGCTGAATGGCAATCATCAACTGTTCTGCGACCGCCAGGATCAGATCAATTTCGGCGTCACAAGAATGGGAGGAGGCGTGGGTGAGTAGACTGAGGCCACCCCATAACGATCGCTGTAAATAGAGCGGCACCATAAAACGGGGAGCTGGCGCGATCTCCGTTAACTCCGACTGCCCATCCCCTGCCCCCGGTAACTCGTGGGCTGGGATATGAATCACCTTGAGCTGTTGCAGTTGCTCACTCAGGCAGTAGGGATGGTCTGGGATTTCTGTCCCACAGTGAGATGGATGGGTTGGATTTGGGAAGTAGTCAGTGACTATCTGCCAACGCTGACGCTCCAGGTGGTACTGCCACAGTTCTATGCCTTCAAGGTTTAATAGCCGGGATAGTTCAGTCGCTGCAATCGTAAAAATTGGCTCTAAGTCAACGGCATACCGGATTTGCTGGGCGATCGTATTCAAGATGCGCTCCCGTTCAGCATGAGAGATCAGTGATACGGTGGTCAGGTCGCAGGTCGGTTCACGGGCAACAATACACAACACAGCTTGGTTATGTAGCGTTAATACACAGGTGTTGATTGCCAACTTGACTATAGACCCATCGCGACAACGATAAAGTTGCTCTCCGGTTTCTGGTTGGTCTGGAATTGATCTGAGGATTTGGGATGGGGTCAGGCTAGTAGGATTCTGAACCAATAACTGATCCCAGGTGAGGGCAAGGAGTTCGGTTTCGGAGTACCCCAGCCAATGTTGTAACGCTGGGTTGCAGGCAATGACCTGACGATCGTCAACTTTTACTAGCAGCAGTCCATCCGACATCTGACTAATCATCATCCAACCTAAAACTCCGCCCTGACAGAGGGCTTGTTGTAGCCATCCGAGCGTCTGGTAGCCAGAGGATGGCGGTTGACTTGCGAAAAAACTGGGTCGAGCAACTATGCCAGGTTCAGTCAAGGAGTGAGAGTCTTCTGGCAATCGGGGGGCAGGTTGGAGCGCACATTGACGGGCAAATGGATTGACTGACATTCCCAGGTGATTTAAGTCCATGGGGAAGCGTTAGCTCAAAGCTGGGCTAGTAGAACAGACGAACAATCACTGTTGACACTCAGCAGCACAGGAACTCCAAGCAAAAGCCGATCGCAGGAATCGGGCAGAAACAAGGAATAATTTGGTCGCAATCACCGCTTAATTCGGCAATCCCTCGGTTTTCCCCGCATTATTTCATAGGCTTAAGCGAGAAGAATCGTGAAATGTACTGACACTTTTGGTGAACTTTTGCTGCCAGAAATCGACTAATTTATCGTTTAAAAAATAATTAACAATATTCGTTAATTATTGTCTAAAGGAATAATAACTTGTTACTCCTCAATTTGATACCCGAGTTCGGCTAGATGGGTACGTGACTGTCGCCATTTAGGCTGCACTTTGACAAACAGCTCTAAATACACCTTGCCTGCAATCAATTTCTGAATTTGTTGGCGGGCAGCGGTGCCGATCGCCTTCAGCATACTGCCGCCTTTCCCAATCAGAATCCCTTTTTGCGAGGGACGTTCTACGTGGATAGTGGCTAGCACTCGCGTGATTGTGGGTTCCTCATCCACTCGATCAATCACGATCGCGGTTGAGTGCGGAACTTCTTCGCGGGTCAGTAATAAAATCTGTTCCCGGATTAACTCACCCATAATGAAGCGTTCGGGTTGGTCAGTCACGAGATCGGGCGGGTAGTAATAGGGACCCAGGTCCAACTGTTGTACCAGGCACTCCTGCAATGCGGGTAACCCGGTTTCTGTTAGGGCGGAGAAGGTCGTCAGGCTCCATTGACGGGAGGTGGCTAGCTGCTGATATCCCTCCTCGATCGCCTCATCGTCTGGTGCTCTCAAATCAATTTTGTTTAAACCCAAAATGACTGGGACTGTAACCTGATCGAGTAATTCAGCAATATAGCGATCGCCCTTGCCAATCCCTACCGAACCATCGACCACAAACAACAACAGATCAACCGATTGAATGGCAATCTGAGCATTTTTGACCAACACTTCCCCTAGTTGATGATGGGGTTTGTGAATGCCAGGAGTATCGACAAAAATAATTTGGGCAGCGGGAGTGGTTAAAATTCCGCGCAGCCGATTCCGGGTCGTCTGGGCGACTGGGGAGGTGATGGCAATCTTTTGCCCAATTAACTGATTCATAAGTGTGGATTTGCCGACATTTGGGCGACCAATAATCCCCACAAATCCCGATCTAAATCCCTCGGGCGGTTTGGGGATCATGCCTCCGCCACTCTCAAATCCGATTTCGTCACGCCGATCGCTCAAATCCTTCAACCCTGCTTAAGCTTCTTTAGTACCGTAAACCGATAAAGTCAGATTTTAGTTTGCTAGTTTGGGTCGTGTCATCTACTGAAAGGGTAGAAATTGGTCAAGCGCATCTGCTTGCCTCTACGTGCAGATGATCTAAAGCAGATGGAAACTAGCGAACCAATTGATTGTTAACGCGATACTGATTACTCAAACAACGACTATGGGCGAACTGAGACGGATTGGGATTCTGACTAGCGGTGGCGATTGCGCTGGCTTAAATGCAGTGATTCGAGCGGTGGTTCACAGTGCAGTCAATACCTATGGGTGGGAGGTTTTAGGAATTCGGCAGGCAACCCAGGGACTGATGACCCGCCCACCGGAGGCTTTGGTCTTGACTCCCGATCGCTTGGATCCTTATTTAACGGCTGGTGGAACGATTCTTGGCACTACCAATAAGGGCAATCCCTTTGCCTTTCCGATGCCAGATGGAACAGTGTGCGATCGCTCAAACGAAATTATTGAAGGCTATCATGCGTTAGGGCTGGATGCCTTAATTGGTATTGGTGGCGATGGCAGCTTAGCGATTCTGCGCCGGATTGCTCAGCAAGGCAAGCTCAATCTGGTCGGCATTCCTAAAACTATTGACAATGATGTTGCCGTGACCGAGATGTCGATCGGCTTTGATACGGCTGTGAGTGTGGCAACTGAAGCGCTCGATCGCTTACATTTCACGGCTGCCAGCCACAGTCGCGTCATGATCCTGGAAGTCATGGGTCGGGATGCTGGACATATTGCCATGTGTGCTGGGATTGCGGGTGGAGCGGATATCATTTTGATTCCCGAAATTCCTTATACGCTAGATGGCATTTGCCAAACAATTCAGCAGCGCCAGGAGCAAGGTAAAAATTACTGTCTGATTATTGTGGCGGAAGCAGTGCGCACGGAGTCAGGTGATTCGGTCATTCTGGCAGAAACCAATGAAGGGTGTCGGTTAGGCGGGATTGGTCAATATCTATCGCAACAACTCTGTAGTCGAATTAATGCTGAAACTCGGGTGACCGTTTTAGGTCATACGCAGCGGGGTGCGGCTCCAACATCAGTCGATCGCTTACTAGCTGCTGCCTTTGGGGTCGCGGCTGTTGAGCTGATTGCTCATGAAAAATACGATCAAGTTGTGACCTGGCAGAATCGTAAGATTGTCAGTGTTCCCATTGCTGAAGCGATCGCGCAATATGCGGCGGTTAATCCTGCAGGCACTCTAGCCACTACTGCCCGCCGTATGGGTATTTTTCTGGGTAGTTAGGGTATTCTCCCCCCTCTGCCCTATTGTCCTAACCCACTAATCTGGATCTCGCTTATACCGCCGCGGGTTCCCTCGCTCCTCTGGTCGAGCCTGGGCTTGATACCACTGTCGCCACGCTTTAGAACTGCGGATGGCTAGCCACAATAGTAGCAAGGCAATTAAGCCACCCTGGCGTGGGGCATCAAAGGCAAAGAGTACCAGAACAACACAGAGCAGATCCTGACAGAAAATTACCCAGAGCGGAATTTCCCGCAGGCGATAGAACCAGCCCACCTGAACTAGTTGCAATACCAGTGCAAATAAACCGCCAATGACGCCCATGAGCCAGATCAATGATCTCACTCCGACGGCACTCGCTACGGCCATACCGATAATGGCTCCGACAACTGGACTAAATAGCAGCTGGACTAATTGCAGCACCCGTTGACCTAAGCGGTCTTTGGAGGCGAAGATTTCAAACAGTGACCAACTGACCAAGACTCCCAAGACAATGGGGGGAGATACCCCGGATAGCAGTGGCACCTGTGACCATAGGCGATCGCCATACAGTAGCCCAATGATTAGCAGTGGCAGCGCAATTCGCATTCCGGCAGCGGCGGAAGCAGAGAGTACAGCCAGAATTTCAAGCATGGGATAGGTGCGCCAAGGATGCAGCTATTGATGATAGACAGGAGAAAATGCTGGCTAATAATTAACTTGTATTAACACCATAAAGGGCAGACAAATTGCCTGCCCAGGAAAAAGCGACTTCTTTTAAAGAATATTTAGGTTATCTAAAACCAACGGCAGCTTGCCAAACAAACGCTAGCAGGAGGAAAAACACAGGAATCACTGGTAGAACATCTACCAGAGGATCAAAGATTGAATAAGCTTCCGGCAGTTTTGCTAAGAGCAGCGCTACTTCCATGTATAAATGACCTCTCCAGCACAAGTTTTCAGAATTGCCATACATCTTAACATGCTAGGCTGTGCAGATAAGTATCTTGGCGGGATTCGATCCGAGTTTCTGGCAAATCCGCTAAAATTTTGGAACTCGCTTGATGGACTCGATTATGATCATGAGATGCCAATGCCATGCTTGGCGGCTGTGTCTCTGAAGATTTCAGTCCCTTTGCATTCTGGTAGCTTAGTGATGGCTTCAGATCACCGCTCAACTCACTATGTTCAATTGATGATTCGATAACCTTATTATTTAGAACCTTATTTACCTGTACAGGGCTAGAACCGTTTAAGGTTCGGTTGCGATTAAACACTTTTAGTGAAACGACTTAACATTCCCATTTCTGTATTCCGTATCTCAGTGGATCCTGGTTTAACGATCGATAATTTTTGGAGGACATTAGTTTGACTCAATCCTACCGAGTCGCAATTTTAGGAGCGACGGGTGCTGTTGGCACAGAACTATTAGCATTACTAGAGCAGCGGCAATTCCCTCTAGCGGACTTGAAGTTGTTGGCATCACCCCGATCGGCTGGCAAAACGTTGACATTCAAAGGCGAAACGCTGCCAATTACCGCCGTCGATGAGCATTCTTTTGATCAGGTTGATATTGTCTTAGCCTCAGCCGGTGGTTCTACCTCCCGTGCCTGGGCTTCCACGGCAGTGGCAGCAGGTGCTGTGGTGATTGATAACTCCAGTGCCTTTCGGATGGATGCCAATGTGCCGTTAGTGGTGCCCGAGGTCAATCCCCAGGCGGCGGCTAGCCATCAAGGGATTATCGCCAATCCTAACTGCACGACGATTTTGATGAGCGTGGCAATTTACCCGCTACATCAAATTCAGCCAATTCAGCGAATTGTGGCTTCTACTTATCAATCGGCAAGTGGGGCAGGAGCCAGGGCGATGGAAGAACTGAAACTCCAAACGCAGGCGATGCTGCAAGATCAACCGGCAATCGCCGAAATTTTTCCCTACCCCTTAGCGTTCAACCTATTTCCCCATAACTCGCCGCTGAATCAGCAGGGATACTGTGAGGAAGAAATGAAAATGGTGAATGAAACTCGTAAGATTTTCGGGGTTCCTGAGCTGCGGGTTACAGCCACTTGTGTGCGGGTACCCGTCCTACGAGCCCATTCCGAATCGATTAACCTAGAATTTGCCCAACCGATGAGTGTTGAGCAAGCGCGAGCTGCGATCGCTCAAGCTCCAGGAGTGAAGCTGGTGGAAGATTGGTCGGCAAATTACTTCCCGATGCCGATCGATGCCAGCGGTCAGGATGATGTTTTGGTCGGACGGATTCGCCAAGATTTATCGCACCCCTGTGGATTGGAACTCTGGTTGTGTGGCGACCAAATTCGGAAAGGGGCTGCCCTCAATGCGGTGCAGATTGCCGAACTACTGGTAGAAAAGAACTTGCTTAAACCAGCTATGGCAATGGCTTAATCGACGGTAGTGCTTAGGGCTGAGTAGGATGGTATTCTGCCCGATCGATGGTTGCCTGCCGTCCCAGTGATAATTAACAACAAACAACGAGTTACTAGAAAAACGTGTGGTAGATTTCGGACGAGTTCTCACAGCATTGGTCACCCCATTCCATGAGGATGGTAGTGTTAACTATGCAATGGCAGAAAAACTGGCGGCACATCTCGCTGCTCAGGGAACGGATGCCTTTGTAGTTTGCGGAACAACGGGTGAATCTCCTACTCTCACTTGGGATGAGGAGCATGATCTGTTTCGGGTGGTGCAACAGGCTGTCGCGGGAAAGGCAAAGGTGATTGCCGGAACTGGATCAAACTCCACCCATGAGGCGATCGAAGCGACCAAAAAAGCCGCTAAACTAGGGTTAGATGGATCGCTCCAGGTGGTGCCGTACTATAATAAGCCACCGCAAGCCGGTCTTTATCAACACTTTAAGACGATCGCAGAAGCTGTACCTGATTTACCGTTGATGTTGTACAACATTCCGGGTCGGACAGGGCAGAATCTTCAACCGGAAACAGTGATTCGCCTGGCTGAGATTCCGAATATTGTGGCAATTAAAGAAGCGACCGGCAGTTTAGACCAAGCCAGCCAAATCCGCTGTGCCACATCGCCGGAGTTTGCGATTTACTCGGGAGATGATTCATTGACCTTGCCGCTTTTGGCGATCGGGGCGACGGGGGTTGTGAGTGTTGCCAGTCATCTGGTGGGAACCCACTTACAGCATATGATTCAGGCATTTGCCACTGGGGATCCGCAAACGGCAACCCAAATTCATCTCAAATTGTTTCCATTGTTTAAAGCATTGTTTGTCACCACCAATCCCATTCCGGTGAAAGCCGCCTTAAACCTGCAAGGGTGGCATGTTGGTTCTACTCGGCTACCTCTAGCTGACGCATCGGCTCAGCTGACTGAAACCTTACAGTCTGTCTTAACGGAATTATCCCTGCTGTGATCCGCAGACTGGTTAGTCTATAGGCTTTCTGACAATTGAATAGTTCCCTTGGGTGATTTGTCCTCCGCTACTAGCCATCTGCTACTAGCCATCTGCCTTCAGTTGTGAGTAATTCTCAACAACGAATGGCAATAGCCCGATCTACCCAGCTAATTTGCGATTGAACGAACATTGTTCTCATTTTCTAAACCTTTCGACTGAAATAACTCATGACCCAATCAAATTCTGTACCAACCCTAAAAATTATTCCCTTAGGTGGACTCCACGAAATTGGTAAAAATACCTGCGTATTTGAGATTAATGATGAAATTGTCTTACTTGATGCTGGGTTAGCTTTTCCCACGGATGGAATGCATGGGGTCAATATCGTGTTACCGGATATGACCTATTTGCGGGAAAATCGCCACAAAATCAAAGGCATGATTGTCACCCATGGACATGAAGATCATATTGGGGGCATCCCGTTCCACTTAAAGCAGTTTGATATTCCGGTCATCTATGGACCCCGGTTAGCGATGGCCTTGCTAGAAGGCAAGCTGGAAGAAGCGGGAGTTGCCGATCGCACGGAACTAAGAACGGTTCGTCCTCGCGATATTGTCCGTATTGGCACCTCCTTTTTTGTGGAATTTATCCGCAATACGCACTCGATTGCAGATAGCTTTACTGTGGCAATCCGTACACCTGTGGGTGTGGTGATCCATACGGGTGATTTTAAGATTGACCATACTCCAGTCGATGGTGAAGTGTTCGATTTCCAACGCTTGGCTGAGTATGGCGAGCAGGGCGTTCACTGTTTAATTAGTGACTCGACGAATTCGGAGATCCCTGGATTTACTCCGTCCGAACGATCGGTTTATCCCAATCTCGATCGCGTTTTTGGTCAAGCAACTGGACGTTTACTGGTAACCACCTTTGCCTCGTCGGTGCACCGATTAAACATGGTGCTGGAGTTGGCAAAAAAACACGATCGGGTCGTGTCAGTGTTGGGGCGATCAATGCTCAATGTGATTGCGCATGCCCGTAACTTAGGCTATGTCAAGTGTGAGGATGAACTCCTCCAGCCACTGAATGCTATCCATAAACTGCCAGAGCATAAAGTCCTGATTTTAACGACCGGCTCTCAGGGTGAACCGTTGTCGGCATTAACTCGAATTGCGAATAACGAACATCGCCAAATTAAAATTCGCCCTGGGGATACAGTGGTGTTTTCGGCCAACCCGATTCCGGGCAACACGATCGCTGTCGTCAACACGATCGATAAGTTGATGATGCAGGGCGCTAAGGTGATCTATGGACGCGAACAGGGCATCCACGTCTCTGGTCATGGCTGTCAAGAAGATCAAAAGTTGATGATTGGGTTAACCCGTCCCAAGTTTTTCTTGCCAGTCCATGGAGAACACCGAATGCTCGTGAAGCATTCCCAAACGGCGCAAAGCATGGGCATTCCAGCCGAAAATATGGTGATTATCGACAATGGAGATGTGGTGGAACTGACAACCACCAGTATTAAGGCAGCCGGTAAAGTGCCTTCAGGCATTGAACTGGTGGATGCTTCGCGTTCTGGCGTAGTCAACGATCGCGTTTTGAAGGAACGGCAACAACTGGCTGAGGATGGTGTGGTGACAATCGCTGCCACCCTAGACTGGGCAGGAACGCTGTTATCCAAGCCCCAAGTGCATTTACGGGGTGTAGTATCGTCACTAGACCCAGCTCGTTTGCAGGAAAAGACGCAAGACACGGTCACTAATGTTTTGCGGGATCGGTGGACTGAGTTTGCCCGTCCCTTCGGGGATGAGCGCCTGGAAGTGGATTGGGATGGCTTACGCTATCAGATTGAACGAGAACTGATCAAAATGCTCCGGCGTGAATTCCAGAGTAATCCCCTGCTGGTGTTCCTCTTGCAGCATTCCGAAGAGCCATTTGTCCAAGCGCCAGGTCTGTTGCCTAGAACGGCTGAAGCGATCGCATCTTAGAGCGTAGCGACGGTTGTCTCAATAGAGTCTGATAGAGGATAGGCGGAACTAATACTTTTTTCTATCCTCTTCGTTTGTTAGTGCTTAGGAGGCAACGGCGATCGCTTGCTCATGGAGTTCCCGTGATTCCTGTCGTACAACACCCGAAATCACGGCTTTTTGCAACACCATAAACGCTTTTAGATCGTGGGCATCGTATTTAGTTTTTAATAGCTGGCGCAGCTTATCTTCTGCCTCTAATGATAGATACCCGCTTGCCAGAGACTCTTTAACGATTTCACGGATTAGTAACATTGCACTACCCTGACCAGTTGAGCAATTGTGGCAGACTTTGTATTGAGACGATGAAGCTAGCTGATGCTTAACGTTGCTGCTTCGTCGTTCTCTACAACTTAATGATTGTTAAACAAATTTGCGGTAATTCAGGGAACAGGATTTATATTAGCGTACGTGAATCTACTGTATGCTGTCAAATATTTAACGAAGTGTAATCAAGATTACTAAACCGTTCAGAATCTTCAAAAGCTTCCCTACTATGACCTGTTGTCAGGTTGCCTACCTATACTGTTTGTTAATTAACAAGAAGCTATCAGTAGCAGATGTAATGAATCAGCTCGAGGATCTCCGGGAAATCTCAGGGGGTGTTTGTAGGTCCAAAAAATGAGGCAGCAGTTGTTGAAATGCTCGATTAGGCAGTTCTAACGGTTGATCCTAAAGCCGCAGTTGGGTAATGGCGATCTGTCCAGAAAAACAAACCTCGACATCAGTACCTGGATCACGAGGACGTTGGGCATAGTTGCCAGCATAGTAGAACCGATCGCCCTCGATTCGGTAATCAATTGGTAGTGGCTGTATACAGGCAGAACAGAATACAGGTTCTGGCATGCTTGCCTCAGGTAGTAGATGCGGCAGGTTAACATTCCAGAAAGTGCCTGATTCCGGTGGGCGATCAAATAATTTAGCTAAAACCTGGGTGGTTAACTGAGCCGCTAATTCCCAATCAATGGCTCGTTTGCCCTGGCGATACTGAGAAATTGCGATACCCCTGATCCCATGGAGTGTGGCTTCCCGGACAGCGGCTACTGTCCCGGAAATATAGGCATCGGCTCCTAGGTTAGCGCCAGCATTGATCCCCGATAGTACCCATTGCACCTCGGGATACAAATGGCTGATCGCCAAGCGCACACAGTCAGCCGGTGTTCCTGCGATCGCAAATTCACTGTCTGATCTTGTTTCTACCTGAATTGCCTCTGTTGTGGTGACCTGATGGCTACAGCCGGAAAGATGTGCTTGTGGCGCAATCATGACCACTTGATCACTAAAAGGTTGGACGGCTTGAACTAAGGCTTGAATGCCCGGAGCATCGATACCATCATCGTTAGTTAGAACTAGAAGCATAGAGAGAAGATAGTTGGTTAGTGATTACTGCTCTGTGGTTAACCAGCGAATCAGTTCGGCAATCGGTTGGGCTTGGGCGATCGCGCCTCTAGGTTGATGGGGGAAATCGCCATCAAAAATTTCGGAAATCTGCTGGAAACAAACCTGTGCTTGGAAGTGATGCTGTAAGGGTTGTAGCTCGATCGGGAGTGGGGTATCAGTGCCATAAAAGCGGTGCCAGCTCCGGAGAAACACACCTAATAAGCCACTCCAAGCACTGCCCTGATGGTATGCCCGATCGCGCTGCCAGGGCGTCCCTTCACAACGACCAATGTAAGCTGGATCGCTGGGAGCAAGACTGCGCAAGCCATAAGGGGTAAGCAGTCGATCGCGGGCAACCTGTAAAATCTGACGGGCTTGCTCTGGTGTAAAGCCACAGTGATAGACAGAAATGGCGATTACAGCATTAGGACGAATGGTGTGATCCAATTGATCGTCAGGCGCGATGCGATCAAATAAGTACTCTAACCGACTATGCCAAAACTTGTGTAGGGATAGCTTAACTTGCTCAGCTTGCTGAGTATACCGTCTTGCCTGATTTTGCAGTTTATCAGCCTCGATCGCGCTCGAACTGTTGGCTAATCGAGCTGCCCATTGACTCGCCCAACATAACGCTGAATACCAAAGTGCATTGATTTCCACGGGCTTGCCATGTCGAGGAGTTATAGGTTTACCATCAACGATCGTATCCATCCAGGTTAGCGCTACATTGGCATCGTCCCAAGTAAGCAGCCCATCAGAGGCATCCACGCGAATATTATGTAATGTGCCAGCTGTAAACGCTTTATAAATTTGCTTGACCACAGAATATTCAGCTGCCAGAAACTCCCAATCCTGAGTCGCTTCAAGATAGAGTCCCAACGTTTCAATCCACCAGAGAGAGCAATCTAAACTGCGGTAGACCGGATCATTGCCGTTGACTGGCAACACATTGGGAATTAATCCTTGCCAGCAAAATCTCCCCAGGCGCTCCAGTAGATTGCGGGCTAGCGAGAACCGTTTTGTTGCCAGAGTTAACCCCGGCAGTGCCAGCAGACTATCCCGACTCCGCTCCCCAAACCAGGGATATCCGGCAATGATACTGGTTTGAGTGCGATCGTCAGGATAAACGATGAATTGGTCACTGGCTTTCAGGAGGTCTGTTACTGGAATTGAGGAGAGGGGAGGGCAAAGCTCCGGCTGTAGTAAGGGTGCGAAGGTTGTGGCTAAACGGTCCTGTTCTGCCTTAAGGGCACGATCGAACGTTTGGGCATCTAAAGACTCTAAAGCCGTAGTTAGTAAACCAACACATGCCTCAAGCGTGACAGATTCTCCGGGCTGTAACAACACACTCAAGTAACCTGGACTGTACAAGTCTTCCAAGCAATGTAGACCCCTTCGGGCTTCTTCGGGATAGTAGTAACTCCAGTACCACACTGAATCGGGGTGATAATGTCCCTGACTCCAGCGTAACTGCCAGGGAATCCCAATAGTAGTGGCGGTTAAGGCTTGGAGGAAGACGTGCTGAGAACTAATAATTTGGGAAAACGATAATCCAGGAGATTGTTGCTGGTGTTCATGCTGGTCGCGATCGGCAATGAGGGGGCGTAATCGCAATACGGCGGCTTCGTTGCCTTGATAGGTGTAGTGGATGAGGAGGTGATGGCGGGATGAAGGCGATGAGACTGAACTAGACGGCATGAGTAGCTGGCGACGCAGTTGCCAATTGTCGGGTTGCCCCCAAGTCCAGGTGGGTACAGGATTTAGCTCAAAGGATTGTAGGAGTTGATACCCCAGCGGCTCGACTTGTTCGCTAGCCCAAAAATTAGTTCCTAGGGCAAATCCTTGACCAGCAATCTCTAGGCTGGCCTCTAAATGAGACAGTAGCAGCGATCGTTGACCGGGAAACTGTGGGGCGGCGAGCAGCCAACCGTGATAGGTGCGGGTGCGGGCATCACAAACTGTGCCACTGGCAAAACTGCCCAAACCATTAGTGAGTAACCATTCCCGTGTATCTAAATCATCCATTTGCCCAGAAATCTTACTCAAAATCGTTATGAGTATGATATAGTCGTAACAGTTCGTAAGGCATTCAGTCTATCGCCCTAACCCGTAGATATGGTACTGAACTGACCTTACTGTTTGCACGATTAGGAACGCACCCATTCAAAGGAGACTATCATCCCATGACCCACCACAACGAAGGATGCCTGAGAGTTGGTCAAGCCGCACCCGACTTCACGGCTACGGCAGTTGTTGATCAAGAATTCAAGACCATCAAGCTGTCTGACTATCGTGGCAAGTACGTGGTTCTGTTTTTCTATCCTCTCGACTTCACCTTTGTTTGTCCGACCGAAATCACGGCTTTTAGCGATCGCTACGAGGAATTCAAGCAAATCAACACGGAAGTTCTTGGCGTTTCAGTTGACAGCGAATTCTCTCACTTGGCCTGGATTCAGACCGATCGTAAGTCCGGTGGCGTCGGCGACCTCAACTATCCCCTAGTGTCTGATATCAAGAAAGAAATCAGTACCGCTTACAACGTCTTGACGGATGACGGAATTGCCCTACGTGGTCTATTCATCATTGACAAAGATGGCACCATCCAACATGCCACGATCAACAACCTGGCATTTGGTCGCAGTGTGGATGAAACCCTCCGTACTCTACAAGCCATCCAGTATGTGCAGTCTCATCCCGATGAAGTCTGCCCCGCTGGCTGGAAGCCCGGAGATGCCACGATGAACCCCGACCCCGTGAAGTCGAAAGATTACTTCGCAGCAGTGTAATCGCGGATCATCTATATCTATCGTCGGTCATCTAGTTTTGAGGGTGTGTTCATCTCCGTGTAACACACCCTTTTTGTTTGCCTCTGTTTCAACATGACTACAACTCATAAATAATGTCATGAAGCTGAATAGGCTGAGACTCAAGCCTACGTTAAGGTATATGAAGTAGTTAGGTTCGATGCCGTTATTCTCAATTTTGTGTTGTCTATGCTTACGTCTACAGACTTTAGCGGGCTGATCAACGATCGCTTTGTCCAAAACTTTCTCCCGATTCCCGCGACGAATACGTTAAGTCAGGGAATGCTGACTCCCAATTTTGAATTGCTGGATGTTACTCATAATCAAACGGTGAAATTAGCCGACTATCGGGGCGAAGTGCCAATCATTCTGGCGTTCACGCGGATTTTTACTGAGAAACAATATTGTCCCTTTTGCTATCCCCACATCAAAGAGCTGAACGATCGCTATGACGAATTCCGTGATCGAGATGTAGAACTGTGGATGATTACCAGTACCGATGAGCGTCAAAGTAAAACGGTGGTGCAGGACTTGGGCTTAAAAATGCCGTTGTTAATTGATCCCAGTTGTCGGGCGTTCCGGTTGTATCAAACGGGGCAGGCATTGGGCGCACCCCTACCCGCTCAATTTGTTTTAGACGATCGCGGTCGGCTTCAGTACAAACATTTGTTTTCTTTTCTGGATCACAATGCCAGTGTCGATCGGTTGCTAGAGGTAGTGGATCAGCTTTAAGCGAGGGGCATTAGAGCCTTATTAAGATCCAGTTTGGCGTGACTCACCTCTGTCCGGGCAGAGATTCTATACACTGTTAACGGAGCATGAGTCACGGGGGGAATCATGGTGCGTCGATTGACAACCATTGCGGGTCTGCGCTGTTATCTAGATTTACACAGATCGAGTCAACCGCCATCGAGAGAATACGAAGCCTCCCCGATCGGCGAAGTGTCTGCCGTCGGTCTAGTGCCCACAATGGGCGCTCTCCACGCCGGACACCTTAGTTTGATCCAACGAGCCCGCCGGGAAAACAAAATTGTTGTCGTCAGTATCTTTGTCAATCCGTTACAATTTGGTCCCCAAGAAGATTTTTCGCGCTACCCCCGCACCCTAGAACAGGATCAACAACTTTGTGAAGCCGCTGGAGTCGATGTCATCTTCGCTCCTAACCCCCAAGAAATGGGCATTAGCCAACTATCTACTTCCCCATCTTCCTCCTCCTCATCTCCCATTCCCCCCACCCAAGTTCTCCCCCCACTCCCCATGACCTCTGGTCTTTGTGGTCGATCTCGAATTGGTCACTTTGAGGGCGTGGCGACGATCGTCACCAAATTATTGAATCTAGTCCAGCCCGATCGCGCGTATTTTGGGCAGAAGGATGCTCAGCAATTAGCGATTATTCGGCGGTTTGTGGCGGATCTGAATCTACCGGTGGAAATTATTGGTTGCCCGATCGTCCGGGAACCCAGTGGATTGGCATTAAGTTCACGCAATCAATATTTAACGACTGAACAGCGGAGTCAAGCGGCTATACTCTACAGAGGGCTAAAACGGGTTGAAGTCGCGTTCCAGGCGGGTGAACGTCTGAGCCATGCATTAATCAGCTTGGTCAAGGCTGAATTGGCAACGGTCGCCGAGATTGCCCCAGAGTATGTTGAGTTAGTAGATCCCACCACAATGCAACCCTTAGAAACTGTCGAAGATACTGGCTTGCTGGCTGTTGCCGCTCGTCTGGGTGCCACCCGGTTGATTGATAATGTGCTGCTATCCCATCGCCAACCGATCGTGGCGATCGATGGTCCGGCAGGAGCAGGTAAGTCCACCGTGGCTCGGTTAGTTGCCCAAACCCTAGGACTGTTGTATTTGGATACGGGAGCCATGTATCGCGCCCTGACCTGGTTGGTCTTACAGTCGGGAATTGCGGTGGATGATGAACCGGGTGTGGCGGAGTTAGTCAGCCAGTGTGAGATTGATCTGCAACGGCAGGATGAGTCGTCCGGTGATGTCACGCGTCCCTCGTTTAAAGTGTGGATTAACGGACAAGAGGTAACTCAGCAGATCCGGAATTTGGATGTGACTGCCAATGTCTCGGCGATCGCGGCGCAACCTGCTGTGCGGCAGGAATTAGTCCGACAACAGCGCCGTTACGGTCAGCATGGTGGCATTGTGATCGAGGGGCGAGATATCGGCACGAATGTTTTCCCTGATGCCGAACTGAAGATTTATTTAACCGCTTCGGTGCAGGAACGGGCGCGTCGCCGCCAGTTAGATCTGAAAAATCAAGGTAAGGGCGATATTAGCCTGGATCAACTGGAACAAACGATTTTTGAGCGCGATCGTAAGGATAGTACCCGTACTCTCGCGCCCCTGAGAAAAGCGGTAGACGCGATCGAATTGCAAACCGACAATTACACGATCGCGGAAGTGGTCGAGCAAATTGTTCAACTCTACCAACGAGTCACTGAAGCTTAATCAGCAACTTCGTTGATTAATCGATTAAAAAAGGGGCGATATATATTGCCCCTTTCTCAGTTCTATTACTTCACAGGAGTTAGTTCCCGTTCGGCTCCCGTTTCTGGGTTGGCTTCGGGGGTATCTTTCTCCGAGGGTGGGACAACTTGCCAGAATTTCGGCAGATACTCCGACCAGTTTGCCAAAATCGTTTTTGCCTTCTGACTCCCGGTGCGATCGGCATGAGTCGCAATCAATTCCTTTAACTGTTGTTCCCCGGCTGGGGCAACCACCCGCTGAAGTTTGACGATTTCGGGATTGATTTTTTCTGGGAAGTCACCATCCTCGTCTAGGAAGTAGGCTAAACCACCTGTCATTCCCGCCCCCACATTCCGTCCAGCGCGACCCAGGACAACGACAGTTCCACCTGTCATGTACTCACAACAGTGATCACCAACGCCTTCTACAACCGCTTGGGCTTGGGAGTTCCGCACGGCAAACCGTTCTCCTGCTTGTCCGTAGGCATACAAACTACCGCCTGTCGCTCCATACAGACAGGTGTTGCCAATAATCACATTCTGGGATGGATCATAGGTGACACTGGTGGGCGGCATCACAGCGATTTCACCGCCATGCATCCCTTTCCCCAGGTAGTCGTTAGCCTCTCCCTGGAGGTTTAAGGTAATTCCCGGCAGGTTAAACGCCCCAAAGCTTTGTCCCGCACTACCCTGGCAATTGAGAGTAATGTGTCCGCCAAAGCCGCTATTGCCATACTGTTGCGCGATCGCACCCGCGATTCTGGCTCCGATCGTGCGATCGGTGTTCACCACATTAACCGTTTTAGTCACATGGGTCTGGTTCTGAATTGCGGTTTGAATCTCAGGATCATTCAGCAGGTCGTCATCTAAAACAGGTCCATTACTATGAACGGTCTCATGCTGGAGCCAGGAGCGATCGCTACGGGTATCCGGTAGCTGAGTCAGACAATCCAGATTCAGTCCTTGGGTTTTCGTTAGGTTAACGTCCTCCTGCATGGTCAGCAGATCGGCTCGACCAACAATCTCGTTAATGGAGCGATAGCCCAATTTAGCTAACAGCGATCGGGCTTCTTCGGCAATAAAAAAGAAGAAGTTAACCACATGCTCAGGAATACCGCTAAACCGTTTCCGCAGTTCTTCTTTCTGGCTGGCGACCCCAACGGGACAATTATTGGTGTGGCAAATCCGCGCCATAATGCAGCCCTCGGCAATCATCGCGATCGAGCCGAAGCCGAATTCTTCACCGCCCATTAAGGCAGCCATTACCACATCCCAGCCAGTTTTGATTCCACCATCGACGCGCAGCAGCACCCGATCGCGGAGTTGATTTTGCATTAAGACGCGATGGACTTCCGTTAGCCCCAGTTCCCAGGGACCGCCCGCATGTTTAATCGAACTGAGCGGAGAAGCACCCGTCCCACCATCATGACCGGAAATCTGGATGATATCGGCGTTGGCTTTAGCCACCCCTGCCGCGATCGTGCCGATGCCGACCTCTGCCACCAATTTCACGGAAACCTGGGCTTTGGGATTGATTTGATGCAAGTCAAAAATCAGTTGAGCCAGATCTTCGATCGAGTAAATGTCATGGTGCGGTGGTGGCGAAATCAGCGTTACCCCCGGTTTGGAGCGCCGCAGCATGGCAATGTACGGGCTAACTTTCGGTCCAGGTAATTGTCCACCTTCGCCCGGTTTCGCTCCTTGAGCCACTTTAATTTCGATCTGCTTAGCACTCATCAAGTATTCCGGTGTCACCCCGAAGCGACCCGAAGCGACCTGCTTGATTGCAGAACTAGCGGTATCCCCGTTCCTCAGACCTTTTAAGTGGGGCAATAAGGGCGATCGTCCTTCGGCATCCACATCATCTAGAATCCGGAAGCGCACGGGATCTTCGCCGCCTTCCCCAGAGTTAGAGCGACCACCAATCCGGTTCATGGCGATCGCCAGCACTTCGTGGGCTTCCCGCGATAAGGCTCCTAGGGACATCCCACCCGTACAGAACCGCTTGACAATTTCAGACGCGGGTTCAACGTCTTCTAACGGAATCGAGGGAAGATCGCTCTTAAAGGTGAGTAAATCCCGTAAGGCAGTCAAGGGACGATTGTGCAGGTACTTTTGATACAGCGCATAGTGATCCTGATTTTTATCCGCTACGGCTTTATGCAGGTACTTCGCCATTTCCGGGCTGTTCATGTGATACTCGCCACCTGGACGGTAATTGACAAACCCGTAGTTCTCTAGCTTTTTCAGGGTCAACTCGGGGAAGGCACGACTATGGAACGAGAGGATTTCATGGGCTAAATCCGCGATCGTTAAGCCACCTAATCGAGACGCTGTACCAAAAAAGCCGAGTTGTAGCAGATCCGAGCCAATCCCGATCGCTTCAAAAATTTGGGCACCATGATAACTCGACAGCAGCGAGATCCCCATCTTTGAGAGGATCTTTAGCAACCCATCTTCGATCGCCTTCCGGAAGTTAGCCTGAGCTGTTTCTAGCGTGATTGCCTTGAGTTTGCCCCGCTCCATGAAGCTCTGTGTTTTGGCATCAGACCACCATTGCCGCACTGTTTCCAATGCCAGGTAAGGACAAACGGCACTAGCGCCATAGCCAATTAAGCAGGCAAAGTGATGCGTACTCCAACATTGGGCAGTATCTACCACCAGAGACGCTTTCATCCGTAAGCCTTCGCGGATCAAGTGATGGTGAACTGCTCCGACCGCCAATAGAGGCGGAATATAACTGACTTCGGCACTCAGATCCAGCGGTGCTCCATGACCAATGCGATCGCTGAGAATCAAAATTTTCTGTCCGGCTCGCACGGCACTGGCTGCCTGCTGACAGAGGTTATTGACCGCCTGTTTGAGTCCGTCGGGTCCCTGAGTAATGGCAAACAAGGTGGAAAGGGTCGCTGTCGTGAATTCCGATTGCCGCATCCAGGCGAGTTCTGCTTCTCCTAACACGGGAGAATCCAGCTTCAGCAAATGCGCTCCGGCAGCCGTTTCTTCCAGCAAATTGCCCCGATCGCCTAATTGCATCGTCAGCGACATCACCAGTTTTTCCCGCAGGGGATCGATCGCGGGGTTGGTTACCTGCGCAAACCGCTGCTTGAAGTAGTCGTAGAGCAAACGCGGCTTGGTGGAGAGAATCGCTAATGGGATATCATCGCCCATGCAGAAGGTCGGCTCTTTGCCTTGAGCGCCCATTTCCTGAATGATCATTTCCACGTCTTCTGCTGTGTAGCCGAAGGCGGTTTGATACCGTAATAGGTTTTCTGGGGAAATTGGACTTTCAGGCGCGATAAATGGTAGTCGCTCTAAACTGGCACGATTCTCCTGTACCCATTGCCCATAGGGTTTTTCCTGGGCAACTCGTTGTTTAATCTCCCAGTTCTTCAGCACTTCGTGGGTCTCAAGATTCACCAACACCATCTGACCGGGACCTAACCGCCCTTTCTCGATAATGTTGGCTTCGGCAACATCGACAATTCCGGTTTCCGACCCCACAATCACATAGCCATCGCGGGTGACACTAAACCGCGCCGGACGCAAACCATTGCGATCGAGGGTTGCCCCCACGACATTGCCATCACTAAACACAATCAGGGCAGGACCATCCCAGGCTTCCTGAATGCCACTGTGATACTCATAAAAATCGGTGATCTCAGGATAATCCTTCAGGGCTGGCTGGTTCTGATACGCCTCTGGCACCAACATCATTAATGCTTCTTGAGGACTGCGACCAGATTGGACTAAAAGTTCCAGCACGTTGTCCAGGTTCGCTGAGTCACTATTATCAGCATTGACGATCGGCTTTAGATCTTTTAAGCGATCGCCCCAATTGGGATGGGATAGATCAGCTTGCCGCGCCATCATCCAGTTAATATTGCCCAGCAGAGTATTAATTTCGCCATTGTGACCCAGTAGCCGCATCGGTTGGGCAAGCGGCCATTTGGGCATCGTGTTGGTACTAAAGCGGCGGTGGTAAACGGCAAACACGCTCTTGTAAGCCGGATCATGCAGATCGGCATAAAAATCACCTAACACCGCCGATCGCACCATGCCTTTGTAAATAATCGTGCGATGGGAGAGGGAACAGAAATACAGGTCTGCCAGGGTCGGATAGTCTGATTGGCGAGCTTGCGTCATCGCCGTTTGCTCGATCCGTTTCCGCACCAAATAGAGATGACGTTCTAACTCTTCCCCTTGCCAGGACGCCGCTTGAATAAAGACTTGTTCGATTTGGGGTTGATTTTCCTTTGCCTGCACCCCTAATTGGTCGGGATGCACGGGCACTACCCGCCAGCCTAAAACGGTCATGCCTTCTTCGGTGGCAATCCGTTCGACTAACTGACGCGCGATCGCAGCGACTTCAGCTTCTTGAGGCAGAAACACCATGCCCACCCCAATGCGATCGACCTCAGGTGTACTGATCCCCTGAGCGGCGAACCAGGGGGTGAACAATTCCCAGGGAATCGCCGTCATTAAACCAGCGCCATCGCCAGAATCCTGGTCGGCACTACAACCACCCCGATGCTCCATGCAAGTCAACGCTGGCAGTGCTTTTTCAATCAGCTCATGGGTTGCCCGCCCCTGTAGGTCAGCAATAAATCCGACTCCACAGGCATCTCGTTCCTCAACCAACCATCGTTGCCCTGCGTACCCTGTATCCAAACTCGAACTGAACTGATTGTCCTGATTCACTGTTGTGTTACCCATGAGATGACTGGTGTGATCGATTGCTGAAGACAGTGCCTACAAGCGACTAAAGCTTGGCTCTCTTAACCTTGCTGTTTAAAACAGGTGATTCAATGCGCTCCTCAGGACAACGAGATACCAGTGTCATAAGGAAACCAGGGGGAGGTCACGCGCTATTGCCAGACTGGTGAATACCAATTCCTTGCCGAACCATCCCTAAAAGTGATTGATCCCTGCCCTAGCTGACTGAACCTTAATTCAGGCAGTAAAGCGAAAACTTTTTGAGACGGCTGACTTGACAACCAAGATTTCTAAAGCAGTAGAGATATGAATCTTAATAAAAAAGATCCTACTCTGACAATCCCTGATCCCAACCAGATAAATCATGAAGATTACCGGCACCCTACCTGCTGAAGACTGGCTGAAATCGCCCCTAGCTCGTCAAACATCATCGTTCGATCGCAATCCACCGCAGGTCAGTACAGAATGCAACCAAACAAGCATGATTTCCTGACTGGAATACAGTTCATAATGAGCTACTTCTATTGTTTGACATATTCACCGTGCTGAAGCAGCGGTGGTGCTTGACAGTTCAACAGGCTGTGCTGGCGAACCAGTCTGACCAGCCCTCCCTATCCGTTTAGAGTCTCCCAATGCCCTATGGCGACTTTGCTTTTTTGTCAACTCACAAACCTTTGCCTTTTGAGGTTGGACTTTAAACCATTGCCTTTCAAGGCTTTCTCTGCGCCTACTCGCACCGTAGCTGTTTCAACGTGTCTTGAGTCCAGAGGGAGAAGAGTATTAGCTCTATCATTCAGTGTATCAAAAGCCGCTCTAGAAGGACGGGGCTTGTATTTCATTCCTTTGAGCAAAGAATTTAGGAGAGGTGTGGTGCAGATGGGAGTGATAAGTTTTTGGTTCTCGATCGCCAACCACCGATCGCTAAAGTTACCAACCTTCAGCCGCTTACTACTGATCGCGTTAGTAATTCTGGGAAATGGCTTCGGTAGTCCCGCGATCGCTCAATCTCAATCTCCTGTACCTAGCCAACTGCCCATGACTCCTCGTCCGGCTGCCCAAGGCACTCAAATTCAGCTTAACGGTCGTACCTTGCCAATTAACTGGATGCAATGGCAGGCGAGTGGCACACTCCGTACAGGGATTACGGATGCCGGACTGATGCAAGCGATCGGCATTGATTTACTGAATACCGAGGATGCCAGTAAACAGCCAGTGCAGTGGTTCTCGCCATCAACAGCCAGTTCACCAACCTTACTGACTCGGTTAGCCAATGGTTTTCGCTATCTGGATATTACGGATTTAGCTCAACAGTCTGGTTGGCGCGTTCAGGCGAGTGGCAGTACGTTACAAATTACCAGCCCAGCCGCTAAAGTCTTGGCATTCCGTCAGGGTAAGCAACCTTGGGGCGATCGCTTAGTGCTGGATCTCGATCGTCCGGCTCCCTGGCAGGTTGATCCCCAAACTCAAGAAGTGATTCTGACCGTAGATGCTCAGATCGATCCAGGTGTTCTCAAGGCATTTCGATCGAGTTCTGGAAATTTAGTCCAATCCGTCAAGCTGGAATCGGCAGCGAACCAAACTCGCATCCGTTTAGGCGTTCCTGCCGGATTGCGTCCCCGAGTCTGGACGCTAGCGGCTCCCAATCGCATCATTATCGATGTCCGTCCCGATTCTCTGGTGGATCGCTCTTTACTCTGGTCGCCCGGACTGCGGTGGCGGCAGGAAATCGTCACCTTAGGAGCGGCACGGTTTCCAGTGGTATGGCTAGAAGTCAATCCCCGTCAGCCTGGATTAAGTGTGCGTCCAATCCTGCCAAATCCAACGACGATGACGGGAACGGCTCCACTGCTGCAAACGGCACGACAGAATCAGGTGGTAGCGGCAATTAATGGGGGCTTTTTCAATCGTAATAATCAGTTACCACTGGGAGCCGTGCGGCGCGACGATCGCTGGTTCTCGGGACCCATTCTAAATCGGGGCGCGATCGCCTGGAATGCGGCAGGCGAGGCAAAATTCGATCGCCTAACCTTGCAGGAAACGGTCATCACTGCCACAGGACAACGCTTGCCGTTAACGCATCTCAATAGTGGTTATGTCCAGGCAGGAATCGCTCGCTATACCCCAGACTGGGGATCGACGTATTTGCCCATGGCTGACAATGAGATTTTAGTCACCGTGCAGGCAAATCGGGTGGTAGGTCAGCAAGCGATCGCCAAAGCAGGCAGCACACCTATTCCTATTCCTGCTGATGGTTACTTATTAGTGCTGCGATCGAATCAAAGTGCCGCCAGTGCGTTTGTGCCAGGAACACTATTAACCCTAGAAAGCACAACGAATCCGCCAGATTTTGCCCGTTATCCTTACATCGTGGCAGCAGGACCTCTGTTACTCCAAAATCGCCAGATTGTCTTAAATGCCAAAGCTGAACAATTCAGTAATGCCTTTATTACTGAGAAAGCGGCGCGGAGTGCGATCGGTCGCACCGCGAATGGTAATTTCTTGATTGTGGCAGCCCATAACCGATTAGGTGGATCTGGAGCCACATTGACTGAAATGGCGCAATTGATGCAGCAGCTAGGGGCGATCGATGCGGTCAATCTAGATGGTGGTAGTTCGACAACGCTGTATTTGGGTGGACAAATTCTCGATCGCCCAGCTCGAACCGCCGCTAGAGTGCATAACGGAATCGGTGTTTTTGTCCAACCCTAGTTGAAAATACGTAAATAGGATTGGATCGGTTTAATACCAGTTATGAAACTGTCTATTAAGTTCAACTTCTCTGTCGCTGCCATTTATCGTTGTTATCAGGTGGTCAGCGGCATAGCGCGAACCTGAATTTCCTATGACGATTATTCTCTGCAGATGAATAAAGGTTTGGTAAAGCCGCAGGATTACAGAGGAAGATTTAATGTGGATTCGGTTAATCTGGGTTCGTTCACGCTGACATCGGCTGAGCAGAATTTGTTATGGTTAGCGTCGGGATCAATCCTGCTGACGATCGCTTCCTACAAAATCTTGCTAATTTAACCGCTGCATCTTCTATTACTTCTAAGTCCCTTTACCCAGGAGAACATATCGTGGTTCAAGCTCAGGAAATCCAGCCAGTTTCTAGCTCTTCATCGCCAGCTTCAGCGTATAAAGGGGTAGCAGCAACGGAGTTACGCCCCTGGGGATCATTCACGATATTGGAAGAAGGGCGGGGGTATAAGATTAAGCGGATTGAGGTAAAGCCAGGTCATCGTCTTAGCCTGCAAATGCATCACCACCGGAGTGAACACTGGATTGTTGTATCTGGTACGGCGAAGGTTGTTTGTGGAGAAGGAGAGCATATTCTTAACAGTAACCAATCTACTTATGTGCCTCAATGCACTCTCCATCGCTTAGAAAATCCTGGTGTGATTCCTTTGGTACTGATTGAAGTTCAAAATGGCGAGTATTTGGGAGAAGATGATATCGTTCGGTTTCAAGATGATTACGCCCGCACCAAAGCTTAACTAGTTGCCCGAAATTGTTACATCTGGCGCTGAACCCTATGAACAACTCGGCTCAGTTGTAGGATTGGACTGGCGTGATAACTTATATAGCTCAACGTTAGATCATGATTCAGCTTAGTCCCTCAGCCGCTGCCGAAGTAAAACGCTTAAGATCCAAACGTCAAGAGAGTGAGTTGCGACTACGTTTGGGAGTTCAGTCAAGTGGCTGTTCCGGTTTGTCTTATGCGATGGGTTTAGATCACCAACTACAGGCGGGCGATCGGGTGTACGAGAGTGATGGAATTCAAATTGTTATTGATGATGCCAGCCTGAACTACTTGGAAGGATTGGTAATTGACTACTCAGAGGATTTAATGGGGGGTGGGTTTCGCTTCCATAATCCGAATGCTGGGCAGACTTGCGGCTGTGGGAATTCCTTCGCATTGCGTCAGTTGTCAGTCTAGAATGAGAAGTACGTCTTAACAGCGGATAGTGTTCAGCTTTTGAACCTATCCGCTGTTAGCTTGTGACTCTCGCCATGCCAGTACTGAACAACTTGATTGACATTGAAGCTTTTGAGTTGATACAATTAGCATTTGGAAAAATTAGTCGGAATTTAATCGCACACTCCCCAACATGCCCACTATCCAGCAACTCATTCGTAGTGAACGCCAGAAAACTCTAAAGAAAACAAAATCTCCCGCTTTAAAGAGTTGCCCTCAGCGTCGTGGTGTTTGCACACGGGTTTACACGACAACTCCTAAAAAGCCTAATTCTGCTTTGAGAAAGGTTGCACGGGTTCGTCTAACCTCTGGTTTTGAGGTGACTGCCTATATTCCAGGTATCGGTCATAATCTACAAGAACACTCTGTTGTGATGATTCGGGGTGGACGTGTGAAAGATCTGCCCGGTGTTCGCTACCATATTATCCGAGGCACTCTTGATACGGCTGGTGTGAAGGATCGTAAGCAAGGTCGCTCTAAGTATGGGGCGAAGCGTCCTAAAGCAAAAGCCTAAGCACTCTAACGCGTCAAGCTAGCAAATTTTCATTCTTGGCTACCGCTTCTATAGTCATGCCAGTTCTGAAATCTGTCATAAGGTCAAGTTTCAGAGATTTTTGCTGTGGCGTTACTGTTATCTAGACTTGTCTCTAGCTAAGTTTTGTTGGTTCTCATTGTTCTAACCGCTATCTTCCTGTTCTGTAACATCCAAAAGGCTGACTATGTCCCGTCGTACTGTTATCCAAAAGCGTCCTGTTCCTCCCGATCCGGTTTATAATTCTCGCCTTGTCAGCATGATGGTACGGCGGATTATGCGGAGTGGCAAAAAGTCGCTTGCCAATCGCATCATTTATGATGCCTTTGAGACCATCAAGCAGCGTACTGGAACTGACCCGATCGAAGTATTTGAGCGGGCTGTGAAAAATGCTACCCCGCTGGTTGAAGTGAAGGCTCGGCGGGTGGGTGGTGCAACCTATCAAGTTCCGGTTGAAGTGCGTTCCGATCGTGGCACTGCATTAGCACTACGGTGGCTAATTCAGTTCTCGCGTCAGCGAGCAGGTCGGACAATGGCCGGTAAATTGGCGAATGAGCTGATGGATGCAGCGAACGAAACAGGGAGCGCAATTCGGAAGCGGGAAGAGACGCACCGGATGGCAGAAGCGAACAAAGCGTTTGCTCACTATCGCTATTAACCTCATCGTCTTAATTGGAGAAATCAGCCTCTAGAGCGATTTCTGAGCAGAACAGTTTTTTGGTTTAATAGTCCCGCGCTGTTGACGCAGACGGGGATTGGGTTCTGGAATGCCAGTTTAACTGGAGGATGGGTAGGGAGTGATGGCTCGTCCCTCTACACGATCGAAAAAGTATAAAATCTTAACAGAGCAGTAACGCAATAGCGATTGCGGCAGAGATTAAGGAGGTAGTTGTGCCACGTACTGTCCCGCTCGAATTAGTTAGAAATATCGGGATTGCCGCTCATATTGATGCTGGCAAGACAACAACAACAGAGCGGATTCTGTTTTATTCTGGCGTGGTTCACAAAATTGGTGAAGTCCACGAAGGAACTGCTACTACAGACTGGATGGAGCAGGAGCGGGAGCGGGGCATTACCATTACCGCTGCCGCAATTAGTACCGGTTGGACTCGCCGGGATCCGTCAAATCCAACCAAGCCATTAGCCGGAGAGCCAGAGTACAAGATTAATATCATTGATACTCCAGGACACGTAGACTTCACGATCGAAGTCGAACGGTCTATGCGGGTGTTAGATGGTGTGATTGCTGTCTTCTGCTCGGTGGGTGGAGTTCAGCCTCAGTCTGAAACGGTATGGCGGCAAGCTGATCGCTATAACGTTCCTCGGATCGTCTTCGTTAACAAGATGGATCGGACAGGGGCAAACTTCTACAAGGTTTATGGACAAATCCGCGATCGCCTACGGGCAAACGCCGTGCCAATTCAGTTGCCGATTGGTAGCGAAGATCAGCTTCGAGGCATTGTCGATCTAGTTCGCATGAAGGCTTACCTTTATAAGAACGACATCGGTACCGATATTCAAGAAGCTGACATTCCTGAAGATGTGCAGGAGCAAGCGGAAGAGTTTCGCCTCAAGCTGGTAGAGTCGGTGGCTGAAACAGACGATGCCTTAATGGAGAAATACCTGGAAGGTGAAGAGCTTACTGAGGCTGAAATCAAGGCGGCGTTACGGAAGGGAACGATTGATGGCTCGATCGTGCCGATGCTCTGCGGTTCTGCCTTCAAAAACAAGGGTGTTCAGTTAGTTCTGGATGCAGTTATCGATTACCTGCCCTCCCCCCTAGAGGTTCCGGCTATTCAAGGAACTCTGCCGGATGGTAGCTCCACTGAACGTCAAGCAGATGATGAAGCACCACTTTCAGCACTGGCATTTAAGGTAATGTCAGACAAGTTTGTAGGTCGCCTTACATTTGTACGCGTTTACTCCGGGGTACTGAAGAAAGGTACCTACGTCCTCAACTCAACCAAAAATAAGAAAGAGCGGGTTTCCCGTCTGATTGTGTTGAAGGCGGACGATCGGATTGATGTAGAAGAGTTGCGAGCGGGTGACTTGGGGGCAATTCCTGGTCTGTCTAACACTCTGACAGGGGATACCCTCTGTGCTGAAGATTCGCCGGTGATTCTGGAATCGCTGTTTATCCCAGAACCGGTGATTTCGGTGGCGGTTGAACCAAAGACAAAGCAAGATATGGAGAAACTCTCCAAAGCCTTGCAAGCACTATCCGAAGAGGATCCAACCTTCCGAGTGAGTGTCGATTCTGAAACGAATCAAACTGTGATTGCTGGGATGGGTGAATTGCACCTGGAAATCTTGGTCGATCGCATGTTGCGAGAGTTTAAAGTTGAAGCAAATGTCGGCGCTCCTCAGGTGGCTTACCGTGAAACTGTGCGTAAATCAGTTCGCACCGAAGGTAAGTTTGTCCGCCAGAGTGGTGGTAAGGGTCAGTACGGTCACGTCGTAATTGAACTAGAACCGGGTGAGCCTGGTAGTGGATTCGAGTTTGTCTCTAAAATTGTCGGTGGTTCTATTCCTAAGGAGTATATCTCTCCGGCTGAACAAGGGATGAAAGAAGCCTGCGAGTCTGGCATTCTGGCTGGCTATCCAGTGATTGATATCAAAGCTACATTGGTCGATGGCTCCTACCACGATGTAGACTCTTCGGAAATGGCGTTTAAGATCGCTGGATCAATGGCGATTAAAAACGCTGTGATGAAAGCATCTCCTGTCCTACTCGAGCCGATGATGAAAGTTGAAGTTGAGGTTCCAGATGATTTCATCGGGAACGTCATTGGTGACTTGAATGCTCGTCGAGGTCAGATTGAGGGACAGGATAATGAGGCTGGAATTGCCAAAGTAACTGCAAAGGTTCCATTGGCAAAGATGTTTGGATATGCTACAGATATCCGAACCAAAACCCAGGGTCGGGGGATCTTCTCGATGGAGTTTAGCAACTACGACGAGGTGCCCCGTAGCGAGGCCGAAGCAATCATCGCTAAAAGTAAAGGGAACGCATAATCAGGAAAAGGAACGCATAACTCATGGCACGTGCAAAGTTTGAACGGACTAAACCCCACGTCAACATTGGTACCATCGGTCACGTTGACCATGGTAAAACGACACTCACGGCTGCCATTACAATGACCCTGGCTGCCCTGGGTCAGGCTGCTGCTAAAAAGTATGATGAAATTGATGCTGCACCTGAAGAAAAGGCTCGTGGTATCACGATCAACACCGCTCACGTGGAATACGAAACCGCTGAGCGCCACTATGCCCACGTGGATTGTCCTGGACACGCTGACTATGTGAAGAACATGATCACGGGTGCAGCGCAAATGGACGGTGCCATCCTGGTGGTATCAGCCGCAGATGGTCCAATGCCTCAAACTCGGGAACATATTCTGCTGGCTAGACAGGTGGGTGTTCCTAGACTTGTTGTCTTCCTGAACAAGAAGGATATGGTAGACGACGAAGAACTGCTAGAACTGGTGGAACTGGAAGTTCGTGAACTGCTCAGTTCCTACGAGTTCCCTGGTGATGACATCCCGATCGTGGCTGGCTCCGCTCTCCAAGCCCTGGAAACTATGGTGGGTAATCCCAAGTTAAAACGGGGAGAAAATGAGTGGGTTGATGCAATCTACCAACTTATGGATGAAGTGGATGCTTACATCCCCACTCCTGAGCGGGAAGTAGACAAGCCATTCTTGATGGCAGTTGAAGACGTGTTCTCGATTACTGGTCGGGGAACCGTGGCCACGGGTCGGATTGAGCGGGGTTCTGTCAAACTCAACGACAAGATTGAGATTGTGGGAATTCGCCCAACTCGTGAAACGGTTGTGACCGGGATCGAGATGTTCAAGAAGAGCCTGGAGGAAGGGATGGCTGGCGACAACGCTGGTATCCTGATGCGGGGGATTCAAAAGGCGGATATTGAGCGGGGCATGGTGTTGGCGAAGCCAGGTTCCATTACCCCTCATACCAAGTTTGAGTCCGAAGTGTACATCCTCAAGAAAGAAGAGGGTGGACGTCACACTCCGTTCTTCCCCGGTTACAAGCCTCAGTTCTATGTCCGTACTACCGACGTAACGGGTACCATCAGCGATTTCACAGCGGATGATGGTTCTGCGGCTGAGATGGTCATGCCTGGTGACCGGATTAAAATGACCGTGGAACTGATTAACCCGATCGCGATCGAGCAAGGAATGCGCTTTGCTATTCGTGAAGGCGGTCGGACAGTTGGTGCAGGCGTCGTTGCTAAGATCCTGAAGTAGTAAACGGGTTCTGCCTATTAACTATCCGCAGCCTGGATAGTTAATACTTCCGTGTCCTCAATCTCTTTGGCTTGGCTCAATTAAGAGTCAAGCCAAATCTTCTGCGGTAGCGCCTTTAGCTACCTGCAATGTATTGCCTACTTGTTCAGAACCTTGACAATTTGAGTGGTATTTATGGCAACGATTCAACAACAAAAGATTCGGATTCGGCTAAAAGCATTTGATCGACGGTTGCTAGATGCTTCCTGCGAAAAGATCGTTGATACCGCAAATCGCACCAATGCGACGGCGATCGGTCCGATTCCGTTACCAACCAAGCGACGGATTTATTGTGTATTGCGTTCGCCTCACGTGGATAAAGACTCGCGTGAGCATTTTGAAACTAGGACGCATCACCGCATTATTGATATTTACCAACCATCCTCTAAAACAATTGATGCCTTAATGAAGTTGGACTTACCAGCAGGTGTGGATATTGAAGTGAAACTTTAGTGGCATAGAATTGTTGCTTATAGGTCTAGGCGAAATTTAGATCGCAATTCAGGTGATGCCATTTCTAAGCTTGACCGTATAGCTCAGTTCTGCATTGGTGATTAAGTGGTTTGCCTACTGATCTGCTATGCGGAGCCTAGACGATCTGTGAGGTAGCTAAGCTTACCAGAACAAAAAGCACTTCTTAGAGAATTCGCTCTGAGAAGTGCTTTTTAACTGCTAATCCATCGGCGAGATGGGCTAGAGTAGAACAAGAACGGCTGTCTTTATGAATGAACGAATGGCATCCTCTTCCTCGATCGCAGTCCGAGAACTTCCTTTATTTCCCTTGCCAGAAGTGGTTTTATTTCCAGGGAGACCGCTTCCGCTACATATTTTTGAATTTCGTTATCGGATTATGATGAATACGATCCTGGAAACGGATCGGCGATTCGGTGTACTGATGTGGGATCAAGTGCAGGGTAAGCCAGCGGCTGTAGGATGCTGTGCTGAAATTGTCCGGTTTCAACGCTTGCCGGATGATCGAATGAAAATTCAAACGATCGGGCAGCAGCGGTTTCGAGTGCTAGAGTATGTGCGAGAAAAGCCTTATCGGGTGGGATTAGTTGAGTGGATTGAAGATCATCCTACTGATCAGGATCTGCGTCCTTTAGCGGGTAATGTGGCTCAGTTATTGCAAGATGTGGTCCGGTTATCTGCCAAATTAACTGAGCAAGATATTGAATTGCCCGAAACAATGCCTGATTTACCCTTGGAATTGTCTTACTGGATTGCTAGTAATTTGTATGGGGTGGCAGATGAAAAGCAATCATTGTTGGAAATGCAAAGTACAGCGGCTCGATTAGAGCGAGAAGCGGAAATTCTGACTTCAACTCGAAACTACTTAGCGGCTCGCACCGTTTTAAAAGAGACTTTTACTGATCCGTAAAGTGGCTGAATGCTAACTGATCACGATCGTCAAGGTTAATTTGAACATTTAACGTGAATGAAAACAGAGTTAATTTGCCCTGCTCTGCAAGAATCTTGTATCTAACTTACCACTAAAGAAAATGTTGTCCTTTCCCCCATTAGGTCTGCTTTTCTAGAGAGTCGCAAACCGCTCTAGCATAAACTGCGTCAGCTCTTAGGTATAACCTGGGGGCTGGTTAGGCATCAATTCTCTGATTTGATTGATGTTTTCAGAGAAGTGATCACTTGGTTGCTTCTTGGATGAAGTGCAAGATTCAGCCGGAAATTGTTGATTCCCTAGAGGTATTCAGGGTTTTTTCTACATCAACTATTTAGCCTATGCTAGGGATGCGTGAATTTAGGGAGTTACAAAATAGTCGATACGCTCTATTTTTGATGTCAGGTGAGTTTTGAAAGAGCCTCTGCGCTACTACGCTTTAGTGCGAGAACCACTATTTAGCTTAGGAGCATCATCTGTCATAAAAGTTATTAGGTTGGCAATTAGTTCCGCGCCAAGTTGCCTCTAGCTCACCCTGCTTGGACTAGAACTGGGGAACGAACAGATCAGTAAGTCGCTACTGATTAAAGGAGATCTATATTCATGAAAATTACCTTCGTCAATCCTACGCCTAACTTGTCAGGTGGAATGCGGGTGACGGCTGTCTATGCCAGTCTGTTACAAAAGCTTGGTCATGATGTTTACTTAGTGGCTATCCCTCCAGCCCAACCGACATTGAAGGAGCGGGTTAAATCAGTCCTGAAGCGAGAACCACTATTGCCTGGTCAGATGCAGCTGGATCATTTTGAACGACTGGGACTAACCTGCCACATCTTAGAGCGTTGCCGACCCGTTACTGATGATGATTTGCCGGATGCTGATGTGGTGATTGCTACGTGGTGGGAAACTGCCGAATGGGTCATGAAGTTGTCTCCAGCAAAGGGGGCAAAAGCTTACTACATCCAACACTATGAAACCTTCGATTACTTGCCGTTGGAGCGGGTAGAAGCAACGTATAAGATGCCACTGTATAAGATCACTGTGGCAAATTGGATTCGGGATAAGCTCATGCTACAGTTCGGCGATCGCGAGATTGATGTTGTGCCGCCTAGCGTCGATACGGAGCAATTCTTTGCGCCAAAGCGGGATAAGCAATCTGTGCTAACCATTGGTATGATGTATGGCTCTGCTCACTGGAAAGGTCCTGATATTGCTTTTAAGGCTCTAGAACTAGCGACTCAGCGTATTCCCAACTTACGGTTCGTATCTTTTGGATTTGGTCAACCTTTGGAACTCCCTTTTTTATCTGACTTTCTGTACGACCCTTATCCAAAGCAACATCAACTGCGAGAGTACTATTCGGCTTGTGATGCCTGGTTGTTTGCTAGTCGCTACGAAGCGGTAGGTTTGCCCATATTAGAAGCGATGGCTTGTCGTACTCCGGTGATTGGAACCCCAGCCGGGATTGCGCCTGAAATGTTAAGCGATGGCGCGGGGATTTTAGTGAAGCCAGAAGACCCGGAGGATATGGCACGCGCGATCGAGCAGATCTATCAGTTTTCCAACTCCACTTGGCAAACTATGTCGGATCAAGCGTTTAACAAAGTCTTGAACTACACCTGGGACGATGCTGCTAGTCGGTTTGAAGCCGCTTTATACCGCGCGATCGATAAAGCAAAATCGTAAACTCGGCTGCATGGGACTTCAAGCTCGATCGAGTGACTCTTGGTCGTGGCAGTGCCGATGGTGATGCTGGGATTGCAGGGGTAATCATCATTGGCTGCCCGTTGGGTGTACTATCGTCATGGCTTCAGCCCAAGCGGTTCCAAGCATAGTTCTGTATAC
>VRZD01000079.1 GCA_016743235.1 Pantanalinema sp. GBBB05
ATACACTAGCCCTTGGGCGTGTTGAAGAATGGTTTCCATGACCGTCTTCTGATTTTTTGCTACGCCCTTTCTTTCAGATTTTGGCTCCTTTGGCAACCCTTACTGAGAATGGTGCAAGATCTCAGTTTCCGTACTCCGCCTGCCATCTTGTATTCGCACCTATCTTGCCGTATTTTAGCCAGCAGGATGGCAAGTTGGGTCTGAAGAACTAAAAGCTCTGGTAGTGCCATAGCCCACGCTTCTGTAAACTCAGTGTTTGAGTAGTTGGCCTGAAATGTCGAACCCCTCTACAATCTAAAAATTTGACTTGCGTAAAAGCTTTTCTTTCATGCCAGAGAAGATTATGAAAGTTGTCGTCAGCCAGCATGAATTAAATCTTCTCTAAAGATATAGACAGTCATTGAAACCGAATAGTCTAATGATTAAGGACATCCTGCTAACCCTGGATCTACATCCCTCCTGTTTTCTACTACTGAAAGCTGTGCATGGATAATCTGAACGCACGTTTAGAAGACTTGGCGCAAAAGGCTAAGATTCACTTTGGAACTGCCCAAGGGCGCATCTACCTGATGAGGTTATGGGAAGAAATTTATAAATCCGGTAAACTCTATCGTCCTCCTAGAGAAAAGATTTCTGGGAACTATGAGGATATCTATGATGAAGCGGTCTTTCATCTTATGGAATATATATTGAAAAATATCTGTAGTTATGACCCAACCCGAGGAACCGTGATGGCATGGGTCAACATGAAGTTAGATCGACGCTTTTTGCGAGAGGCGATCGCTCGCTTCAGCAAAGCCGAGGCTCAATTGCGGCGACCCACTCTGGCTAGTTTAGATGGAGAATCCAATGTGACTGATCTTGAAGAGTTACCTATGCCAGAAGTACCGCCTCTACCTTCCCAACTAATTAAGCGGTGTTTAGAAGAGGACTGCAACGATCAGTTCAAATGTGAGCAAATGCGGGAGTATCCTCACATCAACTTTCAAGCGATCGCGTTGCGTCATCATGTAGATGGTTATTCCTTTAAGGAAATTGCTGAACAGGTTCAAATTCCTTATACCAGTCTTGTTAGCTTTTATCAGCGTCGTCTGAAAGCCTTCGCCCCATTGATCAAGCAGTATTGCCAAAACCAATGTTTCTAATTTGCAGGAGTGAGCCATGAACAGCTTCACTAGATCTACAACCTTTACTGTGCCTTTGCCAACCGCAGCTCACCAGTTGGCAGATACCTTTCGTCAACAGCAATCTCATCCTCGTAAAGCAAAACAGGTTTACTTAAATACGTTGGCAGTATATGCCGTCAATGTTTATCTACAGGGGCTAGGCATTGAAACTGACCTAGCAGCGAGTGATAGCCAAGATTCTACGCTCGTTGCACTTGCAGACGTTGCCGATTTACGGATCAAACATCTAGGTCAACTGGAATGCCGCCCCGTGTTGCCAGATTCCTCAATAGTTCATATTCCTTTTGAATCCTGGTCAGATCGGATTGGCTATGTGGCAGTAGCCATGCATCCTTCTCTGCGCACCGGCACTCTGTTAGGATTTGTGCAAGAAATTACTACTGAGGATATTCCTGTCGCTCAACTGCAACCTTTAGCAGGTCTTTTAGAATATTTGGATACTCTACAACAACTGAGTCTAAGTCCTACTGGCTCTAATGTCGTTAAACAAACCCAGATTAATTTAAGGCAGTGGTGGCGAGGCATATCTGTAGCAGGATGGCAGTCCTTGGAGGCTCTACTAGAAGACTTGCAACAACCATTAGGAAGTTTGACTTTAGCCTATCGTTCTGCCCCAAGAGGACTGACGCAAAATATTGCGCAGAATACACCAGATGCCATCCCAGCATTATTAGAATTGCTCCGATCGCAACCCGATCGCTGGGCGAGGCTACAAGTGATTGAATTACTCGGCACTATCGCTGTGGGTCAAGCGGAGGTGATCGACACTTTCGTTGAGCTATTAAATACTGATGCAGATGAAGAGATCCGGCGGCAAGTTGCCATTAGTCTCAAGAAAATCGACCCAGATCATCCGCAAGCCGCTGTCAGACAAGCACAGTTGCTTGAATTAGGATTGCAATTTAGACAACAGCAGGTCATTCTTATCATGACGCTGACACCGGAAGCCCAAGATGACATTGGAGTTCACCTGCGGGTATATCCTGTCAACACGGAGACGTTACCTCCCGCTTTAAGTTTGGGTATTCTAGACGAGGCAGGCAATATTGTTTTGCAGGAACAGACTAGAGAAGCGGACGACTGGATACAACTCAAATTTAGTGGTTCACTGAACGATCGCTTTAGTGTACATGTCGCTTGGAATGGTACTGAGATTGTGGAAAACTTTGTGATTTAATACCACTAGCATGGGTAAATTGGCAGTGCTCCGAATTGGAGATGGTAGCTTTGAGCAGGGGTTTCCGGTGACACTGCGCATCGGTGTAGACGGAGAGCTACCAACATTAGAGATTGAAGGTCGCCTACCACCTGCGCCTCATTTACCCAATTTGTTAGAGTCCTGGCAGTTTAGCTACCGGAGCCGAGGCACACCAGGGAGTTATCGCCAACTCAAAGTTCCGGATGCCCAAGTTACCCGCCAGAGATCGAACCTGAAGCTGATCTCAGGAGAACTGACACAGGCAATCAATCACTGGTTAAATAGCGGCGATCGAGCGTTTCAAAAGATCCGGGATCACTTATTGAAGACAGTCTCTCAATCCAGTGAAGTGCGGTTTGTGATTCAAACAGATCACCTATTCCTCTGGCAGCTTCCCTGGCAACTATGGGATCTGGTGCAAGAACATCCGCATGTTGAAGTTGCCTTATATCCTAAGGAACTCCGCACGATTCCAACAGTTGCCAAGCAAACAACGGGCGATCGCCGAGTCAAAATTCTGGTGCTATTAGGCGATAGTACCAACATCAATATTCAAACTGATCTGAACATCCTGCAACAGCAACTGCCGGATGCTGATATTTATGTGCCAGCCCCAATCCAGCGCGAACAGATTAGCAATCAATTATGGACTGAAGCGTGGGACATCCTATTTTTTGCTGGGCATAGTTCCAGCCAAGGCGAAGGGCAGATTTTTTTAGATCAACATACTAGCTTGACGATCGCTGACTTAAAACATGCACTTAGTCACGCCATTGCTCACGGCTTAAAGCTGGCTATTTTCAATTCTTGCGATGGTTTAAAACTTGCACAGGACTTAGCCGATATCCAGCTTCCTACCACGATCGTCATGCGAGAGCGCATCCCGGATGAGGCTGCTCAAAAATTTCTTCACTACTTTCTCACTGCCTTTGCGAATCACCATAAATCGCTGTATACCTCGCTGCGCGAAGCCCGTGAACGTCTTCATAGCTTAGAAGATAAATATCCCTGTGTGAGTTGGTTGCCGATCGTTTGCCAAAGTCCAGCTCATCGTCCATTCCATTGGCTTGCTCTCTCCACTAATCTAGCTGAAAACCATCCACATCAATTCAGTTCATCAAGTCCGTCAACTTCTACTCGTTCAATTACGCTGAAACAAGCTCCAATTACTCCCGCAAACCGAACTAATTATAGAAAACCACTCAAGCTGAGAACTCGCTGTTTCATTAGCCTTGTAGTAGTTGGGTTTACGCTTGGGTTCCGCACTATTGGATGGCTAGAAGCATTGGAACTGTGGGCATACGATCGAGCGATGCCGCTACAAAATCATCAAGAACTTGATCCACGGTTATTAGTAGTCACGGTTACGGACGCTGATGTGGCTAAACTAGGAAAACCACTTTCCGACCAAGTTGTATATCGTCTACTCACGACATTAGAACGTTATCAACCACGAGTTATTGGGCTAGATATCTATCGAGATATTCCCATAGAACCAGGTAACACAGCGTTATTACAACAGTTACGACAAATGCAACAAGTCGTTGCGATTTGTGATGTTGGTGAGCCCAATCGGTTGCCGCCAGTTCCCCAACCTCCCGGCGTATCTCCTGCTCAACTAGGCTTCGCCGATGCTTTAATGAGAGATCCAGATGGCATCGTCCGACGCTACTCACTCGCCATGGCTAAAGGAGACTCTGCCTGCCCAACCGAGCTTTCTTTTGGCTTACAGGTTGCTCAACATTATCTGACCGATGCCACCCTACGCGATCGCCTCACTCCACAGGGAACCTTTCACAGCAGCCCTCCGTTGATTCCTATCCTCAAATCACAGGCGGGAGGTTATCAGCAATCGAAGAATGTCGGTCTAGGTTGGCAAGTTCTGGTTCCGTACCAACGCTCTCACCAGGTCGCAGAAGAGGTTTCTTTAAGCGAAATTTTGACTAAGCCTGAATCTCGATTTCTACGCGATCGCATTGTTCTGATTGGTTATACAAGTAGTAATACCCGCGATCGTCATCCTACCCCTGTCGGTGAGATGTTTGGGGTACGAATTCACGCTCATATTATCAACCAAGTTCTAAAGTCTACGTTGAACGAATCAGCGTTTATTACCTGCTGGTCACCTATTCTGGAGAACGTTTGGATCAGTGTTTGGGCGATATTAGGAGGAATCGCAGTTGGAGCCAAGTCTTCCCGCCGTCAGTTTTGGGTGGTGCAGGGAATTGGACTTGCAGTGATCCTGAGTAGCAGTTTATCTGGTTTTTCTTGTGGGATTTGGATACCAGCCATTCCAGTTCTAATTACCTACTTCAGCACCCTTTATATTGGGTGGTACTGGTTTCCGATTGCTGTAATATTTGGCAAGTTGAGAGGGAACACTAGACAAAGTAAAGAATCTTAACAAGTTTATGACTCGCATCAAAGCTATCTGCACTGTTATAGGAATTAGTATTGCTCTACTAGCCAATCAGTTACCCAGTCATGCCCAGGCTAATTCAGGGAGAGATCCAAATCGGCGGAGTGGGGGCGATCGGGGAGAGTGCCCCGCACTTAGCTCAAATCTTAATACCGCTCCAGACAGCCACCTGACAGCGCTAATTCCCGAATCTGGAGAAACATTGAGTGCGTTAGAGTCTCCTACGTTATGGTTCTATATTCCCTACTCTTCTAAGCCCCCTTTATCTGCACGGTTAGTGATCCGGGATGAGTATGGAAAAATGGTGATGGAACCCCAGATCACAAAACTTCCCATCACCTCAGGAATTGTGCGCTGGCAATTATCTCAAGAATTGAAGATCAATCAGAACTATCATTGGTACTTTTCAATTTTGTGTAATTCAGATAAACCATCCAGTAATCCAATTGTCGATGGATGGATACGCCGGATTCAACTTAATCCTACATTAAACAGCCGACTGAAAACGACTACGCTTATAGAACAAATTGCTCTCTATACCCAGGCAGGTTTGTGGTCTGATGCATTCACCTTAGTTGCCAATCAACGTGATACTAATTCACAAGCTAAAACTGAATGGAATAAATTGCTAAAAGCCATTGGCTTAGAATCTTTAGCCAAGCAAACCATTCACCATACTCCACTATAGCCAGTTACCTATCAATACAAAAGGTGCCCAATACCGGGGGTGATTATAGGGCGAGTCCGATCGCAAAAAGGATTTCTGCGCTTGTTGCAAGGCTTGAGATTTGGTCAAACCCTGCGGCTGACTTAATGCTTGATAGAACTGCGTCATAAGTAGAGCAGTAGATGCATCTTTCGCTGCCCACAGAGACGCGATCGTGCCTAATGCTCCCGCTCGTACCGCTACACCCGCTAATCCTAAAGCTGCTCGTTTGTCACCAGTCGCCGTTTCACAGGCACTGAGAACCAGCAGTTCGATCGGAACAACGCCTCCCTGGGCTCGATCGTGTAGCAGGGATTGCAACTCGTTGGTGTTAACCGGTTGTGGCGATGCTGTTAAGAGGAAGGTTGCATCTGGATCGGAGCTGAATTGTCCGTGGGTAGCCACGTGCACGATCGGGTAAGAGGATGCTGTAACACGTTCGCGGAACTTGGTGGTCGTAAATTGTTGATCTAATAGTTCTTCAGAATGCGGCAGCAAGGTTTTAATCTGTTCTAGTTCACCTTGCACATGCTCCAGGGGTGCAAACCGCCTTGTTTGACCTTGAACCTCCAGCTTACGTTCTATGCCAAGTCCAACCAGCAACGCTCCCAGTTGGTTAGCCGGTGGGTGTTTGGGGCCTAGTATCTCCAAACCTGGTGTAACCGCAACTGCATAATTTTCAATCAAGTAGTGTTGACTGTCAAAAATAGCCGCTAACGGAATGCTCCGCAGACTGCTATCCGCTACAAATACTAATGTTTTAATGGCTTTTGGATCTAAATAACCCTCAGCTTGACGAATCATCCAATCATAGATTTTCTTAGACGTTATTTGATGATCCTGCTCTGAATCGATTGATTCTAGTTGTTGACGAAGTTGATTGAGCTGCGCTTCTAACTCAATCCGACTAACGGCAGTTCGATAATGAGCCAGTTGGGGAGTATGAGGCAGTTTCAGAATGATTTCCAGGCGATCGCTTAAAATGATGGGATAGAAAATGGCAGCGGCTGGATCTTCGACTTGCTCAACTCGGATGGATTTTGCCGCCCGGAGTTCACAACGAAAGAAGTCTTCCAATTCGGCTAGTTGGAGATTATCAAAGAGTTGAATAGCTTGTTGAAGATTTTCTTGACTAGGCTGCTCCTCGATTAGTAATAGATCCACTAGTTCTCGATAAACCGGTTCAACATTATCCCGTAAAGAGAATTGAGCATCAGGACGTACAGATGTCAGATCTTTACGGACTTCCTTTAGAATGGCAATAGACTGTTCATAGGCTGCGATCGCAGCCTGTTGTTTGCCTAGTTTGGTCAGAATTCGTCCCCGTTGCCATTGCCATTGAAACAGGCTATCTTGAGCATGAATAGAGCTGGCGAGTTGCAGCGCTTGTTCGGTTAATTTTAAGGCTTCGGTTAATTTTTTAGCCTGTTCATGTAAACGTCCTAAGTTCCCGATCGCGTAAATCTCTAGTGATCGATGATTAATTTGTTTTGCCTGCTGAATTGAGGTTTCTAATAGCTGTTGAATGTCATCAAATTTAGTTATACCCTCATTAATTTCCAAATTATTTGTAGTGATTAAACTATCAGCAAAATTGATGTGTGCGGCAATACTTTCATAGCTGAGAGGGTGTTGCAAATTTTGTGTCTTGATCTGATGAATTAGCTCAGACGCTTGCAAACGCGATCGTACTAACCATTCCTGAGTTATCTGACGTTGCCCATTATCTTGCAACCACTGTTGCATACTAACGAGTAATTTAAGTTGGTTCAAGCGTGCCTGGAGCGATACTAATGTGGATGCAGACGAACTCGCCGCTTGCTGATAACAGGCGATCGCTTGTAAATAGAATGCATTAGCGTCTTTTTGGGCAATATTTGGTTGACTATCACATCTGAGAGTCGTCGTATCCGGAGTAAGCCGGAGTACTCCCCGACGATTGAGATCGCGATCGCCTAAGTCTTTAGCGGTGTTACCCAAATTCAGCAAAATCGAACTGTGCATGTCTGAAGTAGGCGTCTGCTGTGCTAACTTCCAGGTTTGCTGTAAAACCGCCTGAGAGGCTTCTAAATTACCAATTAATCGTAATACTTCTCCTAAACTCTGTAAGCCATTTAGTATTAGTGTATGATCGTCCTGCTGAGGCACAACCGTAACCGCTTGATTACCAATCTCACAAATCTGCTCATCTACCTTCAAAGCTTGCACGAGTACCTTACAAGACTGCCGTTGTAATCCCATTCCTTCTAATGCCTTGGCTTGATTAATCAAGCTACCGGCAATGCCACGAGGATCGTTTGCCTGGATATAAGCCTTCTCTGCCTGTTGCCAACTCACTAAAGCCTGGTCAAACTTGCCGATCAGATAAAACTGCTTGCCTTGTTGTACCAATGCCGCAGCTGACAATCCATCGGCTTTGGACACTGTACTCATAACAATACACAGTACGCTTGTAATCAGTACCAGAAGCAGCCATAATCCTTGACGTTTAACGGGCATAGCAATCAGCCGATAGGGTAACGGGAATATAGGAGCTAGCAGGAGTAGGCTCTACGACTAAGATGATCGAGCCGTCAGGATGTTTAACCCATCCTTGGGCTTCGATAATTGCGGTTGCCGACTGAGGATCTGTCGCTAAATGAGGCAGTGTAGAGGGTGACGCTGAAGTTTGAGCATCTTCCCATATAGAAGTACTACTTAAGATCTGATTAGGATTAGGCGGTAAACCCCCGCGACCGCTATTAAAAAATCGGCTAACTCCCTGTTCTTGATTCAACGCTTGACAACCCAAAGCAATTGGCGGCACACCTGGTTCGACTGGTAAGGGAGGTAGGGTCTGGGGGTTTTGGGAATTGATCGTCACCGTGCCATCAATACCGAATTCTGAACTGGCAACAAAGTCGCTGTCGGGTGTTTCTTGACCATCAAATAACCGAAATCCAAAAATTCCGATCGCCTTAGCATCGATTTTTCCCCCTTTACCAGTCACAGCACTAGCGATCACATCACTATCCTCAGAAAGGATGCCTAGAATAAAGGTTCCGGCTTGCAGGTTAATGTTGCCACCATTGCCACTACCAAGAGCCTGGGTACGAATATCACTATCCCGACGCAGCGTTATCGACTCTCTAGCATTAAGCTGAATATTCCCCCCTTCTCCAGACGCCGTTCGACCCGTAATGCGGGTCTGGTCTGTCATTGCAATTGTTTGAGCATCAACGCGGATAGTACCCGCTACCCCTGTGCCCAATGATTCTGCGGATAAACGACTGCCCCGGTTTAATACAACCGCCTGACGTGCCACAATATCGATCGTCCCACCTAAACCATCGATTGTAGACGTAGAGATTTCGCTGCCATCATTGAGCGTGAGAGACGTTAGCCCTTGAAATTGAATATTGCCGCCACTGCCGCTCCGGGTTTCAGCCGTTAATCGACCGGAATTGCTCAGCCATACTGAATTTGCCGCGACTTCCAAATTACCTGCATTTCCAGAGCCAGTATTACTGACTGACACCTGGGCGCCATCCTGAACATTCAATGCTCTTGTAGCGACCCGGACACCTCCTGCTAAACCACTGCCAGTCGCTTCAGAAGCTAACTGGCTACCGCTACCTATCCTAACGACTTCACGGGCTGATACATCCACGATGCCTCCCTGCCCATCCACAGTGGAGGTAGAAATGCGGCTGCCATTATTCATGACTAATGAGTCTAATCCTTGTAGCCTGACATTTCCTCCCAAACTGGAATTTGTAGTGGCAGTAATTTCTCCTTGGCTATCCACCAATACAGATCGGGCATTCACTTCCACGTCTCCTGCTCTACCTAGCCCACTCCCACTGACGGTAATTTGCCCGCGATCGTACACGCTTAGTTGATTGGTATTCACACGAATCCCCCTGGCATTTCCTGCACTACGGGAATCGAAGAATAACCCACTGGCAAATTGACCATCTGGTGAAGTACCCGCAATATCAACGGTATCCGATGCATCTACTACAATAATTCCGCCTCGTCCAGTGCCTGACGTAGCTGCGGACACTCGTCCGCCATCACGAAGCGTTAATCGGCTAGTTTCAACTCTCAACTCCCCTGCGTCTCCAGAACTAAAGGTATCAAACGCGATCGTACTGGGGAAGCCTCTTGAGGTAGTACCACTTAGGTCAATAGAATCATCAGCCCTAGCGGTCAAAGTACCTGCTTTACCCTGGTCGGTTGTATAAGCGGTTATTTGTCCACCATCTTGAACTAGTAACCGTCTTGTAGCCAGCATTAAATCTCCAGCATTACCGGAACCGAATGTACGCGCTGTAACCTGACTGGGTACTCCTCGAGGTGTATTACCAACCACTTGTACAGAGTTGGATGCGGCAATATTTAAGTTTCCAGCCCGACCACTACCTCGAGTTTCAGCCGTTACCAATCCACCATCCTGAACCAAGAAATTTTGGGTTGAGAGGATCAAATTACCTGCATTGCCAGAGCGTGTTGTTGTGGTGGTGAGTTCACTTGAGCCACCTCTATTATTCGCACCTACCACAGCGATAGACTCAGAGGCTGTTACTCTTAAGTCTCCAGCCCGACCAGATCCCCGAGTTTCAGCGGTAACCACTCCTCCGTTTTGAATTGCTAATCTTCCAGTTGTAATCGTTAAGTTACCAGCGTTACCTCTTCCAGAAGAACTGCCAGTAAATAAGGTACTGGGGATCTGCTCACCAGGAAACCCAGGACGTACATCATCTCCAGAAACTTGCACCAGATCCACAACATCAATCGCTAAATTGCCCCCTTGTCCATCCCCAAATGTTCCGGCTGATACCTGTGCCCCCTTCTGAACAATTAGTTGATTCGCTTGCAGTGCAATGTCTCCACCTCTGCCAGTCGCTACATCGGTAGGATAAGTTGCAATCTGCGAACCACCATCTTGTACTAGCAAGTTTCCGGTTGTGATCTTAATATTTCCAGCAGATTGATCATTATCGGTAAATGTAGTTACTGAGCTTCTTCCAGTCACCTGCATCGACTCTAAAGCAATAATATCAATATTGCCTGATGCTCCTATTTCAGGATTAGACGCATCTTCTCGAGAATTCGCCGATAAAATAACCCCACCATCTCGAACCACTAGATTTCTTGTATTGATCTTTAAATCACCGCTATTTCCAGAAGCAGCCGTTTGAGTGGATAAAAAACTAGGAGGTAGCAAAAAGTTGTTACCAATCACTTGCACAGACTCAGAAGCATTCACTGTAATATCTCCTGATTTTCCTGAGTCAAATGTGCTAGTTGAGATAACTGCTCCATCTCGAACCGTAAAATTCCGAGTATTTACCTCTACGTTGCCAGCATTCCCCACTCCATTTGTCTGAGCATACAAGCCTCCATCTAAGCCAGTCATTGTTACAGACTCAGTAGCCCTGAGGAAGATGTTGCCGCCCTGTGCGTTGAGGAACGCATTAGTAGTTAAAGAAGTATTGTCTAACAGTACTGCTCCAGCATCAACCTGAATATCCCCACCTCTAGCATTCGGGGTGGCGGAAACGCTAGTAGTATTAATGATGCTGTTGCTTGAAGAGATTAGTGCTGGACTGGCAAGGCGAATCCTTCCTCCTAATACCCCACTTGCTAACAGATGCGATGTAGCTAAGTCATTGTTTGCCAGTAAGGTAATATTACCTGCATTATAGTTAAATGGTGGAACAGCCTGGGATGTTGGAATAAAGGGATTAAAGAATGTGTCAATACCAGATGCGTTGATAACATTTCTGGTTTGCAGGCTACCTTTAGAGTCAATATAAACACTGCCACCGTTCCCCGTTGCACTGGGTGCTCCATTTAGAGAGCCTCCGACATTAATGAATCCATTAACCAAGATATTGCCTGGTAGAGCATTGGGGCTGTACTGATTTGTCAGAAGCACCAACCCGTTAGGTTGAGTGATGACAATACTACCTACAATAATATTTGCCCCCGTTGCCGCCGCATTGATGAGAGGCGGAGCCGGAAAAAAGAAACCACCACCTGTGATACTAGGAGCACCAAAGGCAGTTATGCCTGCTCGAATATCAAGAGTTGGTTGTAGTCTGCCGTTGATCGGGAGAGGAGTTCCGTCAGATAATGTAACCGTATCTACTAAACCATTGACTGGATCTGCGCCGGTAATCTGCACTCCGATCGGAATAGTAACGCTACCTCCTGCCAAAATATGTAGCGACCCACCGGAGTAAAACTGAAAACTGACATCTCCACTACTCCGAATGACTGGATCGGTAGGACTGGATAAGCTGCCTAAACTTCCATCTAGTTGTTCAATTTGGAAATTACCACCAGACCAATAATGGGCATCACCAATGACGGTGTTAGCAGAACGGAGGGTCATGTTCCCCGCAGAAACCAACCCACTGTTCGGATGATTTAAGGCAAAGATATCGATCACTCGATCTCCCTGCATTAATAAATGTCCACCTGCTTGGACAATCAGTGGATTCGTGACACTATCCCGAGCGATTAGGCTGTTTTGAGCCAATAAGTTTAAATCACCTGTTGTCGTGAGTTGGCTTTCAAGCAAATTTAAATTTTGAGTTGCGGTCAGTGTGGCAGTTCTAGCATTGAGATGGTTAACGTCCACATCACCGGATACACCTGTTAAGCGAATGTCGCCATTGGGAGCCAGCATTTGTCCAGTGCTGATTACAGAACTACCAGATAGTGATAAATCCTGTCCCACTTCTAATAACCCAGCGTTGACGATTTGACCAGCTTGGGAACCATATTGCAACCCGATCGGCACATTAATGGTTAATAGAGGAGGAGCTTGAGGGTCGATCGCACTGAATTGTCCATTAGGAAAAGTGAGTTGACTGGCTGTGCTAGCAATAAAAGAACCTTGAATGTCTAGCCTGGCATTAGCGCCGAAGATAATCCCATTCGGGTTAATCAAAAATAGGTTGGCTGCACCCTCGACTCCCAACTTACCCATAATGTTTGAAGGAGTATTGCCGGTAACACGAGTCAGGATATTACTAACACCGTTCGGATTGAAGAAATAAACTCGCTGTCCAGAATTGACATTGAATTCGCGGAAACTGTGGAAGAGATTAGCGCCGCGTAAGGCTCCACCCTCAATCTGATTGCCTAATTCACCTTTAATTAGGATATTAGAAGTTACAGCCGATCGTTCTGTGCCTAATGTGTCATCAGGGGTAATTTGGCAGAAACCAGAAGGCATGGAAGCTAATAATGCACCACCAATGCCCAAAATTGTCATTAATCCTGTAGATCTACCCAGATTTTGTTTGTTCATGCCAGTTTAGCTCGTCCTCTGTTAAGAAAATTCCCAGAGTTACCAATAAGCTAACAGGGCGATCGACAAATAATTGCAAGGAATTCTATTCTCTGCGTGAGTTTTGACTACTATATTTGTTTGTACGTGTCAATTTTTATTCAGAGAGCCAATAATTAATCAAGTAGTATAACGTTCTGACTATAATTCCAGTCAAAAATCATACATCGGTTTGCGTAAATTCAGGTGAGAAGGAACAGAGAGAGGTATAGGCATAGGTGTTGGCTTAATCCATCAACTCTATGACTGACTTTATCCTTAATTGAGGTGTCTGATGAAATTGTTTCGACGTGGTAATAAACAACGTTCTGCGGCTCAAGGCTTCCAATTATCTACCAAGCCCAAGCCTTCAACCAGTTTTATCCTAGAACCTATTTTGACACCGACTGTTGGTATCGACGGAGTAGATGGAACCCCTGAAATGGCGATCGCCTACCTTCCCCAACCAACCCAACTCCCAGATGTTGATCTGCCTGATCTAAATGACACTACACTCACTATTCCACATACTGATTACAGTTTTGACATTGAACCAGCAGATGAAACAATTGAGCCAGATCCTTGGATTAATACACTCCCAGATAACATTCCTTTCGATCGCTATCCCGAGTTTGATTCTGGTGTGTTTAGCGTTGGTAGTTCAGGTCAGGTTGAAATTGATTTTCTGTTTGATGGTGGTGGCTTCCAGGGCGAACTAGCAATGTTTAGTTTGGCTGATATGGAACAGTTTGAACCTGGCTCTCCAGAGTTTATTCAGGAAGCGGCACGGCGGGCTTTGAGCGATTCAAAGTTAGGGCATGTGGTAATTTCAGATGCTACAGATGCCGCCTGGTTTAGCCGTGAATTTGCCTGGGAAGGTGACTTTAACACAGGTGAATATCAGGGAACAAAGTATGCCAGTATGCGACCAGGAGACAAAATTGGTTTCATGCTAGTTCCTAATGGTACGGTGCAGAGCGTCCTAGAGCATCCTAATTGTGCCTGGGAAAATCGTCCGTTATTCTCTATGGCAACCGCTAACCCCAATGATGCGTTCCAGGTAGGGCAGATTGCTGATGTGACTGGCAATGGCAGCATTTTCGCCTTTGAAGATTTGCGGATGGATGGTCACTCCGATCGGGATTATAATGATGTTGTCTTCCACATTCAAGGTGCTACGGGTGAAGCAGTTCATCTTGATGATGTCATTGCTTCTGATAGAGATTGGCGACAAACTGAGATTGGTCAGGTATTAATTGATTACCCAGTCGCTTATGTCGATGAACCCTCACATCAACCTTTAATTGGGATTATTGATACTGGCTTTAGCTACGATAATCCAGATATCGACTATTCACGAATTGGCTTGGGACATGATTGGATTGATAGAGACGATAATCCACTGCTGCAACCGGGGCAAGGGAATGAACATGGTACGCAAGTTTTAGGTATCATTGGTGCAACTCAAAATAACGATGTTGGTATTGATGGGGTGAATGATCAGGCTCCCATTTGGCTAGGACGCGCCACAGGCTCCGGACAATGGGCAAACTCTTTGATTGAGTTCGTTGATGCAGCTAAAGACTCTGGACAAGCCAATGCCGTTGTAAATCTGAGTTTGGATTTGACTCAATTGAATCCCGATGGCAGCACTACGACCCGGACGGAATTAACCTTAGCTGAACGGGCTGCATTAGAATATGCCCAGCAGAATCATGTGTTGGTAGTCGTTTCAGCAGGCAACCAGGGTGGAGAGATGTCTGCATTAGGTAAAGCCTCTTTAGAATTTGACAATGTTATTACCGTTGGTGCGGTAAATTCTGAGCTAACAAGTCGGGCTGACTACTCTAGTTATGGTTCAGGACTCGATATTCTAGCGCCTGGAGGAAGTGCTGAAGCTCCTGTTGTTTCACTCCACGGTCATGGAACAGGTACAAGTTTTGGCACATCGATTGCGACTGCTCATGTCACTGGAGTTGCTTCACAAATTTGGGTAACTAATCCAGATCTTAGTTATCAGCAGGTCAAAGAAATTTTGAAAGCAACGGCAACGGAGTTAGGACAATCGGGATGGGATACGGAGACAGGAGCAGGGCTGCTCAATGCGGCTTTAGCCGTGCAGATGGCGGCAGTGACAACACCTTTTTCTCGATCGATCCCTCCCTCGATCGAAATCCCTGATCTCAAAACTCCCATTCTGGGTTCATCTTGGGCTGACGATAGCATGACCTATCTATCCACGAGCTCAGGACAAATCTTACGAATCAATTCTGGCAGTGGAACCGTAGAATCTGTCTATCAGGGGCATGCTTTTACAGACATTGCCCTGTCTCCCAGTGGGCTGCTGTATGGTTCAACCTTTGATCGACTATTTGAAATTGATCCAAGCACCGGGCAAGAGCGTCTCATCGGGGAATTCCCAAGCGATCTAAGCATTAATGCACTAACTCAGATCTTGCACCTCTCCCAATAAACCAAGCTGGGCAATGATTTGAGAACAATTTCAAACCCGTGTTGTGCGGCAACATCTTTGCTTATTCGGATCTGTTTGAGGAGTTGAAACCAGACAAT
>VRZD01000008.1 GCA_016743235.1 Pantanalinema sp. GBBB05
GTTTGCCGTAATGGGTATGCCCGTATTTGATAATTTGAGGAGATTGGCACTTGGGACAGTTCATCGACTTAGCTGCAATGCTTGATTCTCCCAGCTTATCAAATCACCATTACTATGCATTACTACCGATATCCTGTTTGCGATCGCAGTTATTGCAAACGCCAGAATCATTAACTAGCAAGGGTTGTAGTCAGCCATCGCTCTCGCTGGTAGCAAGGGTGAGTTCGATCGAATCACAGGACAAGAGATCACGCTGAAACATGTTCTTGTTCCAGCCATCAGGATCAGGCGTGTTTGGGTGGGATCTTGGGGATCGGGTTGTCCAGGTGTGCAGTTGTCTGGTGTAGCCAATGGGTTGGGGGTAAAGCTGACGTAGATTAAGGCGGGTCTTGCACCTATGTTGTCCTCTGCATTTTGCAGAATCTTCGGCATTCCATCTAAGGTCAGCACTTCAGTTTGCATCGCTATCTAATTGCCCAGTTGTAATCTGGTTCGGGGCTGCAATTGTTGATTGTGCCTCCACTGGTAACGCCGCATGAGTTTATCCCTGTTGTAGTGATACCTGTGTTAATACTGGTAAGGGTAACATTACCTCTGCTAACGAAGAAATAGCATCACCCCCTGAATTTCCAGGCTTGGTTGGGTCTACTGTAGAAACAGATTGGATTGCCCCTGTTGTAATTTAACCTCCAGCTTGCAGCGCAATGGGACTAGCTGGTTCATTAAATCGATCTGGGTTCAAGTCACCCACTTGAAGATTTCCCCAACCGTAATTTCGATCGGACCACCAAGCGGTGCCCCAACTGGCGCAGGATTGATTGAACACTATCAGAAACACCTTTATCTCCATTGGAAATAAACTATGCCCCTTACTAGGAGGATTAATCTTTGCCTATACTACGGAGAGCGCTTTATAGTGAACACTTTTTGCTGGCAAGCCCGTAGTAGAGGCTTCCTAAAATTTTAGGTGTTAACCATTTACCGCCCCTGTTAGTAAGTCTAAAACAGCTGATATACATACTGAGTGCCGATACGCTGAGTTGCGCGCTATATCTCAAATACCTTTTGGTTCTTTCGTGAAGTGATGCGTTACGGAGAAGCTTGTATTCTTGTATCGCCAGAACCAGTTTTGTCAAGACTCAAACAGAAGTTACAAGCTCAGTGCAAACAGTATGGTCTTATAGGTTGAGAGAGATCGGGAACCGGATGAGTACCACAATGGCGCTAGAACTATCTTCCGTCGAGGGTTGAGTATGGTTGGGTATACCGGATGCTATCGTCTTGAACCATGTAATGCTTAGAGAGAGGCAGCCCCTACTCTGGTTGGTGTAAACCTGATAGAGCCAAGCCTCCCACTACCTTCAGGGGTAGGAGCGTCAATTTGTTGATCTAATTCAGTTTTGTGAGTAAATTATGATTTTCCCTGTTCGTAAAATTTGCTTTTTTGGGAACTCTAATTAATGCTTCTTTAATTGCTGAAGATCTCCATTACCTCTGAGAAAGTCTACATGGAAGTTCCTATCGAGCGGAGTTCACGATCGTTCAATCTAGAACAATCCCAGGTTTTACAACATTTTTGGGAAGGAGTCAGCTACGGTATTTATCTGCTGGAGGTATTAGAGGCAGGCACAGAGTTTCGATATACAGCATTTAATCCAGCGATCGCTCGTATCAGCCCGATCCCAGTCGAACAATTGATGGGCAGGACAGTCACAGAAGCCTTACCTAGTGAGATGGCAAACCATCACCAGCAGCAGTACTGTAAGTGTGTGCGTTCTGGACAAGCGATTTCGTTTGAAGAACACTTTCATCAGAATGGACAAGAGTTCTGGTGGTTGTTAACTGTTAAGCCGTTTCCTGAAGGTAAGGATCAGGGCGAACAACTTATTGTGACCGCGATCGATATTAGTCAGCATAAGGCAATTGAGGCAGAATTACGGGAGCGCGAACAAACTTATCGACAAATCCTGGATGCTATTGGTGATCCAGTTCTCATCAAAGGTGCACAATCGCGGATTCTATTTGCCAATAAAGCCTTCCGCAACTACTACGGGATGAGTGAGGAAGAACTGCGAGGTCTGATTGATGCTCCCTTTAATGAGCCAGATTATACCCAGCAATATGTACAAGATGATGCATTTGTCTTCAATACTGGGCAAATCCTTCATATCCCAGAAGAACCCGTGACTCGCCATGATGGGATTGTCCAACTTTGGAGTACCGTTAAATCACCCGTCTTTAACTCAGCTGGGAAAGTCATCATGACAGTTGGCATTTCTCATGACATCACTGAGGCAAAACATAACGAAGTTGTTCGCAAACAAGCTGAAGCTACCCTCATAGAAAGTGAAGCTAAATTTCGCCGCTTTGTTGAAAATGCTAGTGACCTCATCTACGAAGTAGCAGCGGATGGCAAATTCACTTATCTTTCTCCTCAATTTACATCCATGTATGGATATGAGGTAGCTGAGTTTACTAATCAGCCTTTTGCTCCACTGGTTCATCCAGAGGATTTACCTGAATTGATTAGGATGAATCAGCGCCTATTTGAAACGGGAGAACAGCAATTTGGACTTGAGTTCCGAACTCGGAAAAAAGATGGGACTTGGCTCTGGATCGTTTGCAATAATTCCCCCATTAAAGATGCTTCTGGTGATGTGATCGGTTTTCACGGAATTGCGCGGGATGTCAGCGATCGCAAAGCAGCGGCAGCAGAGTTAGAACAAACAAAGCAGTTTCTAGAGTCAATCCTGAATAACCTCCCAGTGAGCGTATTTGCTAAAGATGCGGAAGACTTGCGCTTTGTCTTATGGAATTTGGCTGCCGAAAAAATCTTAGGTCTAAAAGCAGAAGATGTTCTAGGCAAAAATGATTATGATTTTTTCCCAAGCGAGCAGGCAGATTTTTTCACCATGAAAGATCGAGAAGTGCTCAACAATCGCCAGATGTTAGACATTGCTGAAGAGGTAATCCGCTCTCGTAGTGGTGAAACACGGTTATTACACACGCAAAAAACGGCAATTGTCGATGCTGATGGTCGCCCTAAATATTTGCTAGGAATTACTGAAGATATTACTGAGCGCAAAACGGCTGAAGTCACACTAAAAGACTATGCTGAACGCCAGCTCCTACTCAATCAATTAGCAAATCAAATTCGTAACTCTCTCGATTTAACTACCGTTATTCAGACAGCCATTCAGTCTATTCGTGACTTACTGGAAATAGACCATTGTTGCTTTGCTTGGTATCACGCAGATGCTAATTCTCCGAGATGGGAGGTGATTCAAGAAGCACACCTAGAACAGATTTCTAGCAAGCTTGGCAGTTATCCTGCGTCTCTGGTTGGTCCTATTGACCGGTGGCTATTCAATCAGGAAATTCTGCGGATTGATCATGTTGAGCAGTATGATGAACCCATTCATCGTGTATTCCTCCAACAGATTCAGTGTGAATCTGAACTCTTATTACCAATCCAAACGCATTCAGAGCGAGTGGGGCTAATTATTTGCCTGACTTACCATCAGCCGCGTCCCTGGACAGATAGTGAAGTGGAATTGCTGCGGGCAGTGGGTAACCAATTGGCGATCGCGATCGATCAGGCAGAACTCTACGCCAAAACTCGCCAGAAAAGCCAAGAACTTGAATCTATGCTGCAAGAGCTAAAACGCACTCAGGCAAGAGTTGTCCAAAGCGAAAAGATGTCTAGCCTAGGGCAATTGGTCGCTGGCATTGCTCACGAAATCAATAACCCAGTTAATTTCATTCATGGAAACCTTTCCCATGCGGAGGAATATACTAATGATTTGCTCAATCTAGTAGATCTTTATCGACATGAACATCCCACTTCATCCCTCGCAATTTCAGACAAGATCAACGATATTGACTTAGAGTTTCTCAGTGAGGATCTACCAAAACTACTGAATTCGATGAAGGTGGGTACAGAGCGGATTCGCGAAATCGTTAAATCTCTTCGCATTTTCTCGCGTTTAGATGAAGCTGAAGTGAAACCTGTCAATCTTCACGAAGGCATTGATAGCACATTAATGATCCTACATCATCGCATCAAAGCCAGAAGCGATCATCCTGAAATTCAAATTATCAAAAATTATGGTGAGTTACCTGAAATAGAATGCTACGCCGGACAAATGAACCAAGTATTTATGAATATTCTGGTCAACGCGATGGATGCTATAGAGGAGATGAATGCCCACCGCACCTATGAGGAAATCCAATCAACTCCTAGCCAGATTGTGATCAGTACGACAGTGATGAACCCTCAGTGGGTACAGATTGTAATCGCAGACAATGGTCCTGGAATCCCTGAAACCATTAGACAACGAATCTTTGATCCCTTTTTCACTACCAAGCCAGTTGGCAAAGGTACAGGAATGGGGATGTCAATTAGCTATCAAATTATTACTGAAAAGCACCATGGCACACTGAATTGTTTTTCTACACCTGAAACTGGCACTGAATTTGTCATTCAAATCCCAATTCGACAGACAGATTTCTACTCACCAAAGAAACCAATGGGTTACGTTTAACCCATTCAAGTTGCCTTTAAATGAACGCTGCTCGATCGCGGCGATCCTTTGTAGGAACGATCGGGTCATTGCACTACTCTGCTTTTTGTCGTTCTAGTAAAACGGCTTGAGGAAACAAGATATTATTTTCCTTGTGAATGTGCTGGTGCATATCCTGTTCAAACGTCAGCAGTGCATCAAGTAAAGCCCGATAGGTATTACAAGCCCACTCTGGAGGGGTAAAATCATCAGTCAGGTAACGCAGTTGTGCAAGTGCAACGCCAGCTCCGTCATGTTCAACACTCATCCGAGTAATGGGATTGACTACAGTACCGCAATGAAAACTGGGTAGAGTATCGATCGCTTCTAGCTGCCGAATCATTGGGAACAGCACCTGCTCTTCTTTCATTAAATGCGTGGTCAGTTCCGCTGACAATGCCAGAAATATGTGTTTAATTTGCTCAAGACGGGGTTCTTTCTCGCCATGCACAGCCGCAACTTTCATCACCATTTTTTCTAGTCGAGGTAGTTCTTCATGGAGGTAGACATGGTGAATCCGCTCAATATGATCTGCCAGTTCAGTGAGGGAAAGTTCTGCAAGATTGATTTCTGGGGCGGGTTCTAAGGTTGCATAGTCTTCTAGCTGGGTCAAGAACTGTTGCGGATCAATCCCTCGTTGACGGCAGGCTTCGTCTAACGTTTTTTGCCCACCACAGCAATAATCTACTTTAACTTGCTCGAAGAGGCGAGATAAGGCAGGATGATCCCGTACAATAGAGCCTACCGTGTGATCAAGCTGAAAGGTCGTCATTGCGTTTGAACTCCATTTTGCGAATGCCTAGGGACTTGTAAAGGGAACTGGGAAGCTTCCAATGCAAAACTAGCCTTTACTTCACCTCTCTACTCTGCCAAACCCGTAACATCGTTTCTATGAGCTACCTCATATTCAAGACAGGTCGAGCATTCCAATGATATTGCTACCTAGCCTACGTTAATTTATGCCCTCATCCCTAGGCTACCGATCCTACAAGCATCGTTGAAATCCCTGTAGACTCAAACAGTAGTCAAACTCTGAACTTTGGGGAAAAGCGATTTATGGGAGGATCGGCAATGGAGTGGATTGTTACCCAACAGAATCCGTTAGACAGCGGTCCGGTTGAAAGTAGTCAAGTGGCAGGCAGCATTCCTGAACTGGTAATTATCCTGATCATTCTGCTCATGATTGCCACGGTGGTGGCGCTCGTCACTCAGCGGTTACGAATTCCCTATGTGGCAGGTTTAGTCCTGGCAGGATTGCCCATTACAGAGGTGTTCTCGCGGCGGATTGGCTTAGATCCCTCGCTTGTCCTCAATTTGTTCCTGCCCATTCTGATTTTTGAAGCGGCAATTAACACCGATATCAGCCGTCTCCGCAGTACCTTCAAGCCGATCGCCTTGTTAGCCGGACCAGGCTCAATCTTCTCGTCAGCCATCATCGCCGCGATCGTGAAGTATGGTCTGGGACTGGAGTGGATTCCTGCCTTACTGATTGGCGTGATTCTGGCAAATACCGATACCGTCTCCATGATTGCCGTTTTCAAGGAAATCCGGGTTCCTTCCCGATTATCCACTATTGTTGAAGGAGAAACCTTGTTCAACGATGCGGCGGCTCTGGTTTCGTTTAATTTGATTCTAGTCATTTATACAACCGGTTCCCTCACCGCTGTAGAAGGCGTCAAAGAACTGCTGATCGTTGCCTTGGGTGGGGCGCTGGTAGGAGCGGTACTGGGGTATTTGAGCTTACCGATCTTTACCCGACTCCATGATCCCTTAAGCAGTTTGTTGTTAACGGTTGCTCTGGCATTAGGAACTTTTCAGATTGGGCAATTCCTGGGAGTATCAGGGGCGGTTGCCGTGGTCATTGCTGGGCTAATCTTTGGCAATTTAGGACTGCCCCGCAGTTCATCAGCCTCCGATCGCATGTCTTTACTGAGTTTTTGGGAATATGCGGGCTTTGGCGTTAATACGTTTATCTTTCTGCTGATTGGGATTGAGATTAACCCCATTACGCTATGGAGAATTTTACCTGCCATCCTGCTGGTGATTCTGGCTTATCAATTGGGACGAATTCTCTCGGTTTATCTATTACTGGCAGGGTTGCGCTGGTTCGATCGCCCCATCCCCTTACGCTGGCAGCACGTTCTGTTTCTGGGCAATATCAAAGGTTCGCTATCGATGGCATTAGCATTGAGTATCCCGTTGGCATTGCCGGGACGGGAAGGCATCATTGAATTAGTGTTTGGTGCTGTTCTCTTCTCCCTGGTGGGACAGGGATTAAGCTTACCCTGGTTAGTTAAGCGGCTGAAAATTAGCTCCGTTTCAGACGCGATGGAGCAAGTGGGCAAGCTTCAGATTCAGTTGATTGCCGCCAAAGCTGCCCAGGATGAACTGGATAGTTTGCTGAAATCAGGGGTGCTGCCCAAGGCAATTTATGAAGAACTCTGGGCATCGTATCAAGCGCGAGTGGCACAATCTGAACGGGTACTGCGAGATTTGTATAACCAATATCGGGCAGGTCAATTGAACAGCGATCGCAGCGGACTCGATACCATTCGTCGCCAATTGCTGCTGGCAGAGAAAGGAGCCGTTAGCGATGCCCTCCGTAAGCGGATTGTGCCTGAAGATTTGGTGCAGCCCTACATCAAAGATTTGGATGAGAAACTTCTCGCGTTGGAAGATGACTAGCCTGAATGCCCAGGAAATCAATCATGGGATGGACGGAGTCAGGACGAGTCACCACCAGAATCGTGGAGCCTGCTTCCAAGACGGTATTGCCATTCGGGATTTCCAAACTGGCACAGGAATGGCATTGATAGCCAATGATCAGTGAACCCGTTGGGAAGCGAGAATCTTGAGCAATCTGGGCAACGGTACGTCCTGCTACATAACAACCATTAGGCACCGGGAGCTTCAGCACCTCAACCTGTCCTTGCTCAAAATGCATCATCGATTCCACTTCCGGGTATTCGATCGCATTGGCCATTGTGGCTACCGCTAAATCCACGGTGCTGATAATGTGGCTAGCTTGCGCTAAACGATAGGCTTCCAAAAACTCGCGATCGCGCATTCGCACCACGATATGAGAGATCCCATAGCTTCTTGATAATGTGATCAAGGCTAAATTGAACGCATCATCTCTCAGGGCGGCAACTACCGCATTTGCCTGGCGAATTCCGGCTTCTAGCAAAACTGTTGTGCTAACGGCACTGCCTTCAAATGCCATCACCCCGATTTTCTCCCGCGCAAAGCGACAGGCCAGGGGATCAATATCAATAATGGCAACCGTATGCCCCTGTTTGAGTAATTGCTGGGCTAGCCCCAGTCCCATCATCCCCGCGCCACCAATGACCACGTACATCGTTAAACCATCAAAGAATTGAACGTTACCGATTACTATAGGCTTCAATGGCTGGATTGATCATGACAGCAATTTTTTCACTATTAATTTTTGTTCTAGCGGGTCTGTGTGAGATTGGGGGTGGCTACCTGCTCTGGTTATGGCTCCGCGAAGGCAAAAGCCTCTGGCTGGCATTGATTGGTGCTATTTTGCTGACCACCTATGGATTTGTAGCCACGCTGCAACCCACGAATTTTGGACGAGCCTATGCCGCGTATGGCGGGATTTTTATCATGCTATCCATCCTATGGGGTTGGCGCATTGATCACGTGGTTCCCGATCGCCTGGATTGGGTTGGAGCCAGCATTATCTTAGTGGGTGTTCTGATCATGATGTATGCTCCCAGAGGTTAGGTCAGACGGTGGCAGCGTTACGAGACGGGTAGTTTGAGGGGCAGTTCGACTTGAAATGTTGATCCTTGACCGACAACACTTGTGACATGAATCTGCCCCCGGTGAGCCTGAACAATTTGCTGCACGATCGCCAATCCCAGCCCAAAGCCACCACTGTCGAGTGATCGCGCTGTATCAACCCGGTAAAAGCGATCGAAGATATAGGGTAAGTCCGTTTCTGGAATGCCAATTCCAGTATCGGTGACTTGAACCACTGCCCAACCCGGATGGGGAATGAGTCGCAGCCGTACTGATCCCCCTGTCGAGGTATATTTACAGGCGTTACTGAGCAAATTCTCTATCACCTGCCGGAGCAAATCGGGATCCGCCCAAATCTGAACTGCCTGTTCTGGCGGCTCATAGCTGAGTTGAACGCCCTGCACTGCTGCCAGTTCCATAAATTGAGCAACGATCTCCGCTAGAAATGGATTGAGGGTGAGCAGTTTGAGCGACTCAGGAGCCAGCTTGCCCGGATGACGTGCCAGCAGCAACAGATTATTCACCAGAGCACCCATTGATTTAGCGCTCTCGACGATATTTTCTAGAGGTGGCTGAAACTGAGCCTCAGCCGATGCCAGCATTAATCCCACCTGGGCATTGGTCAGGATAGCCGAGAGGGGCGATCGCAACTCGTGGGAGGCATCGGCGGTAAACCGTTGGAGTTGTTGATAAGACCGCCGAATCGGTTGCATAGCAATGCCACTCAGCAGCCAACCTGTTAAGCCAATGAACCCCAAGGCGATCGGCACGGCCAGGGTTAACGCTAGCTGAAGCTCTTGCAACTGATTGTGGGTTTCGGTTAGGGGGGTAGCGACTTGAAGATAGCCCAATGTCCCGGTGCGCCCCCCGACGGGTAAGGTAATCTGGCGTAACCAGCGATGGTGCTGCAACAGGGGATCCGTCGGCTGAATTGTTTGATACCCCGGAGGTGTATTGAGTTGATAGGCAGGAGCCACCCCAAAGAACCGCACCAAGCGTCCCTGGACGTTGTACCAGCGCACATAGATCAAATCCTCAGCCAGTGGGTGAGATCCACTTCCCAGTAAAGGCACATTTGTGAGATCGATTGCCGTTTGATGCTGACGCACATCGTAATGAACGCTCGCCGCTATAATTCGAGTTTTGTCGAGTAGCAAGCGATCGATCGCTTCTCGTTTGTCTTGCACCTCAATCTGGTAAATGACTCCGGCAAACAGCACCAGAATGCTCCCCATGGAGAGGGTAAACCAGCGGGCTAGATTGCGGCGACTCTGATTAAACACAGGCTGCTGCTAATAGGATTGTGATTCCAGTCAGGATTAATGTTCGGGAGGAAATAATCGATACCCCATGCCATAAATACTCTCAACCCAATCACTGGCTGCTACCGCCTGTAAGCGTTGCCGCAGTTTCCGCACTAAAACGGTCATCGCATTGCTGTCTGGCTCGGTGCCCCATTCCCAGACGGCTTGCTCAATCTGGTCACGCGTCAAAATCTGGCGAGGATGGCGCATGAAGTGTTCGAGCAACTGAAACTCACGGCTAGAAAGAGTGACCGATTTACCTTGTCTTTCTACCGTCAGTGAATCCAGGTGAAGGAACAGATCCTCTAAGTTCAGCATATCTCCGACCCACAGGGGCGATCGCCGCCGCAATGCCCGCACCCGTGCCATGAACTCGATTAAATCGATCGGTTTCACCAGGTAGTCATCGGCTCCCGCATCTAACCCCGTCACTTTTTCAGGCGTGGTATCTCTTGCCGTAATCATTAGCACAGGAGCTGTTTTTCCCAGAGCACGATAATGCTGACAAAGATTCACGCCACTGACATGGGGCAACATCCAGTCCAGCACCAATAGATCATAGTCCTTCTCAGATAGAAGCCACTGCGCCGTTTTTCCATCTTTAACCCCATCCACACTATGCCCTGCTTGAGACAATGCAATTTGGAGTGGCAGCAGTTGTTTCGGATCGTCCTCGACTAGCAATACCTTCATCCCGCTTAGCCCTAGCTTGTAGTTCTAGCATTAAGAGTTGAGATGAGTTACACATCTCCTCAAAGCTAGATTTTAAGTCACCAGAAGTTAGATTACAGTCAGAGAGAGAACGTGATGAAAATCAGGAGCCGCGATCGCAGATGATTAAACGCTGGTTACGGGCATCAGGGGCAGAATTTTGGTTGCCACTGCCATTGGTGGCGATCTTGTTCTGGCTGGGTTCCAGCGTTTTAACGGCGCAAGAATTGCAGCAAGCTCAGCTAACTCCAACAAAGCTGCAAGCCGACACGCAACTTCAAGCGGTTGTCTCGGTGAATATTCTGCTGATTAATGCCGTGATTAACCGCAACCAAAAGATGACTCAGGTGAAAGTTGAAACCGCCGAATCAGTTGTGAAACGAGTGGAATTAGAACTCGCCACAACTGATCCAAAACAAATTGAGGCAGCGATCGCCACAGAACTGCAACTGTCACGACAGGAAATCCGCCAACTGGTTCGCTACGAGATTATCGAGTAGACCAGGGGTGAGATTGCCGGATTTCTGTCTGCACCCCTCTTGAACTCAGTTATCCGGCATCCACCAATACAGTAACAGCCGCTGCGCTGGCTTTTGCTCGCTCTCTAGCCTGCTCCACCGTATTGCCCAACGCCAACGCCACCCCCATCCGCCGATTGCGATAGGCGCGAGGCTTGCCAAACAGACGAACTTTACTGGTTGGAACCTGCAATGCGTCGCTAAGTCCGGTAAATCGGGGATTGTCGCCTGCCACCTCAGCGAGAATCACCGCCGATGCCCCCGGTTGAATCAGGGTAATCTCACCGATCGGCAGTCCGGTAATCGCCCGCACATGCAACTCAAACTCCGACATATTCTGACTGATTAGCGTCACCATGCCTGTGTCATGAGGACGGGGGCTGACTTCACTGAAGTAAACCGTTTGCGCGGTGTCGCTGGCTCCCTGAATAAACAGTTCAACGCCAAAAATGCCCCATCCTCCCAGGGCAGTTGTAATCTTCTCGGCAATCTCCTGACACTGCTCTAGAGTGCCGGGACTCAGGGCGCAAGGTTGCCAGGATTCCCGGTAGTCACCACTTACTTGAATATGACCAATGGGTGGGCAGAAGTGAGTTCCCGAAGCCGAACGAACCGTCAGTAAGGTAATCTCGGTGTCAAAGGGGACAAAGCCTTCCACAATCACCCGTCCGCCTTTGGTGCGTCCCCCGGCTTGCGCATACTCCCAGGCGGGTTGGATGTCTGCCTCCGTCCGGACAGTACTCTGACCTTTGCCAGAGGAACTCATCACGGGTTTCACGACACAGGGCAAGCCCAGCTCGGCGATCGCCTGCTGGTATTCCGCCTCCGTCTCAGCAAAGCGATAGGGTGAGGTTTTCAGCCCTAACTCCTCAGCCGCCAGTCGCCGGATTCCTTCTCGATTCATGGTGAGGTGAGTTGCCTTCGCCGTGGGAATGACTCGCCAGCCTTCCTGCTCTAGCTCAATCAGGGTAGCCGTAGCGATCGCCTCGACTTCCGGCACAATCAGTCCCGGTTGTTCCTGCTCAACGATCTGCCGTACCTGGGTTCCATCCAGCATATTGATGACATGCGATCGATGGGCGACTTGCATGGCGGGGGCATTGGCATAGGAATCAACGGCAATGACTTCTAATCCCAAACGCATGGCTTCAATGGCAACTTCTTTGCCCAGTTCGCCGGAACCCAGCAAGAGCAACCGTTGAGCAGTGGAGGTTAGGGATGTACCCCAGGATGACAGATCGGACATGATGAAACACTGAAGAAGGTTTGCTTTCCCTTCATTATCGGATGCAAGGGAGCATGAATGAAAAGGTCAGTCTCTGTAAAGGGGCGGCATTTAGGCAACCGTTGTCTGTGCTGCCCGAAATATCGCGATCGAATGCCACGCCCATAAAACTGCCTGAAGGATAAATGTGATCGAAAAGTGAGTCGCTAGAATCCAGTGATCACATTTAGTTCATTTTTCTCATCGACGCTAGAGGGAATGGGAAACAGCCTTGCTGCTGTGCGATCACCAAGTTTGAGTAGAGAAAACACAATGGTTGAAACACTGACGAAACAAACAAGAAAGGATCAATGGCATCATCTGTCAGCGAAAGAAGTTGTGCAAGCTTGGGAAACTGATCCTGAAACAGGTCTTTCTACGCAAGCAGCGAAGGAACGGCGCGATCGCTTTGGTGCCAATGAACTAACTGCCCAAAAAGGTCAGAGTGCCTGGGTACGCTTTCTCCAGCAATTCAACCAACCGTTGCTCTACATTCTGCTGGCAGCAGGTACTGTCACTGCTTTTCTGCACGAATGGCTTGATGCAATTGTGATCTTCGGGGTCACGATCCTCAATGCTGTAATTGGCTTTATTCAGGAATCCAAAGCGGAGAATGCGATCGCGGCTCTGGCAGAATCGGTCACCACGGAAGCCACAATTCTGCGGGATGGACAAAAGCAGCTTGTTTCTTCGGGTGAACTGGTGCCAGGAGACGTGGTGCTGCTGTCATCGGGGGATAAAGTCCCGGCAGATTTGCGCCTGATTGAAGTGTTTGACCTCCAGATCGATGAGTCGGGCTTGACCGGAGAATCGGTTCCTGTCGAAAAGAACCTGACTCCATTACCACCAGAGATGCCTCTGGCAGAACGTTCCAATATGGCTTACACCGGCAGCTTAGTCACCTTTGGACGGGGGCTAGGATTGGTGGTTGCCACGGGTGAGCAGACTGAAACGGGGCATTTGTCCCAGATGATGCAGCAGAGCCACAGCCTGACAACTCCCCTAACCCGAAAAATCGATCGCTTTGGCAAAACGTTGCTGTATGTCGTTCTGGCGCTGGCAGCCTTCACCTTTGCCGTGGGAGTGGCTCAGGGATTAGCCTGGGTCGAGGTCTTCAAAGCTGCCGTGGCGCTGGCCGTGAGTGCCATTCCCGAAGGATTACCTGCCATCCTGACCGTCACCCTGGCGATCGGGGTTTCCCAAATGGCAAAGCATCACGCGATCATTCGCAAGCTACCCGCTGTTGAAACCCTGGGCAGTACTACCGTAATCTGTTCCGACAAAACCGGGACGCTGACGGAAAATCAGATGACGGTGCAGGAAATCTATGCCGGAGGGAAGCTTTATCAGGTCAGTGGGGGTGGTTACGCGCCGGAGGGAGCCATTACAGTCAATGGACATTCCATTGATCTAACTAAAACGCCTGCCCTCTCGGAATGTCTGCAAGCCGGGCTGTTATGCAACGACTCTCATCTTGAGCAGCAAGAAAACACCTGGACAGTGGTGGGTAGTCCCACCGAGGGCGCGTTGGTGACGGCAGCTCATAAGGCAGGGCTAACCCCCGCATCCCTGGAAGAAACCCTGCCGCGTCGGGCTACCTTGCCATTTGAATCCCAGTTTCAGTACATGGCAACCCTACACGATCGCGGTTCCCAGCCATTAATTTACGTCAAGGGTTCGATTGAGGCGATCCTGAAGCGATGCCACCAGATGCTCGATGCGACGGGGAATCCAACTGCTCTGGATGCAACCGCCATTGAACAAAGGGTCGATCGCATGGCGAATCAGGGGCTAAGAGTACTGGCTTTAGCCAGGAAAACTGCTGCCCGCTCCAAGTCCTCTCTTGATCATACCGACATTCAGCAAGACCTGATTTTTCTGGGACTGCAAGGCATGATTGATCCCCCTCGTCCAGAAGCGATACAAGCCATTCGCTCCTGTCAGTCTGCCGGAATCCAGGTGAAGATGATCACGGGCGACCATGCTAAAACGGCTGCGGCAATTGCTCAACGGATGGGCATCAATCAAACCGCCGATGCCCTCATTTTCACCGGGCGAGAATTGGCAGAGATGAGTGAGACGGAACTGGCAACCGCCGTTGCCCAAAGTCATGTGTTTGCCAGGGTGGCACCGGAACAAAAACTCCGCCTGGTCAAAGCCCTTCAGTCAAATGGTGAAATCGTCGCCATGACTGGGGATGGTGTGAATGATGCCCCCGCTCTGAAACAAGCCGACATCGGTACTGCAATGGGAATCACTGGTACCGAAGTCTCGAAAGAAGCGGCAGATATGATTCTGACGGATGACAACTTCGCCTCAATTGAACGAGCCGTTGAAGAAGGGCGCACCGTTTATAAGAATTTGTTGCGAGCGATCGCCTTCATCTTGCCTGTGAATGGGGGCGAATCCATGACAATCTTGATCGCGGTGATGTTAGCCACCCCCTTGCCGATTCTGCCGGTGCAAATCCTCTGGCTGAATATGGTGGGTTCGATCGCGCTCTCTGTGCCCCTGGCATTTGAGCCACCCTCCCCGGATGTGATGCAAGATCCCCCTCGTCCAACCAATGAACCGCTGCTCTCCCGCCGTTTAATCACCCGTATTCTGGCCGTTTCTCTCTTTAACTGGATCGTTATTTTTGGCACCTTTGAGTGGATCGTTCGGACAACGGGCAACGAAGCGCTGGCTCGGACGATGGCAATTCAGGCATTGGTCGCTGCCGAAGCCTTTTACCTGCTGAGCATCAGCCGCTTTTTCCCAGCCGTCATTGCCAAACTACGTGGTCAAACCGAACCCTTTGGTTACACCGTGCTATTGGGCATCGGTGCCGCATTCATCTTCCAAACGCTGTTTAGCCAGTGGAGTGTGATGAATCAACTCTTTGATACAGCCGCCTTGAATATCAGCCAAGCTCTCCTATGCATTGCGATCGGCTTACCCATGATTGGATTAGCCACCCTGCTCAGGCGCTTCGCGCCCCTTAAGTAGCTGCTCCCAGAGAAACGGCACTGGATTTCCGATATGCCCCTGATATGAGAAGAATTACTACCGAACCCTTACCCGGTGAATAAATCATGAATCCGAACAATTCTAAACAAGGAATTAGTGCTTTTCCAAATCAGAAAACAGTAAAACAAGCACCGCTTGAGTTACAAAGCAGCGATTCCCCAATGCATCAAATCCCCGTAGTGACCAAAGACTCAAACTTGATCCAGAATTTAGTAGACCCAGCCAATCAGCAGCCCATCACTCGTGTAGAGGGGGCAAAAGCCGGAGCAATACTAGGAAGTGTGGGAGTTGGATTAACAACACTTACGCTTGGATTAGGAATTTTATTGATTCCTGGAGTGGGTCCAGCGATCGCCCTTGATAGCATTCTGACCACAGTTTTAGGCAGCAGTGTTGCCTCTACCGCTGGTGGGTTGTACGGCGCTTTTTTGGGATGCTTAGATCCTGAAAAGCAGCTCAACCTTTACAGAGAACAATTTAAGTCGGGAGATGACTGAGTCAGCATCAATATTCAATGAAATACTGATGATTCTGACAAATTTAGACACGCGGTTTAACGTACTGAGGTTCACGTTGGAGCAAATAAGGTACTACTAAACATCAACAAAGCATCACGATTGATGAAACTGGCTTTAATTCAATCAACACTGAAAAAGCAATAAGGTGAAACTCTCGTTGAATCCATCCGCCACAACACGATCACTCGCCATTTCCCAAAGTCAGCGATCGCTCTACTAAGCATCAATGCAGCCAACCCATCCGAAGTTATAGTCATTCCCTTAACCATGCCAGCTATACTTGCCGAGGGAGGATATTGCAGCACTAGAATAGGCAAGGCTGTAGCAATCATATGAGTGCCTGATCAAGAGAGAATATTCAATCCAGCTTAGGTAAATCAGGGAAGCGATCGCACAACTGTCTATATCTGGCAGTCATAGCCCTGAACATCCCAGCAAGCATGGTTCTAACAACGCCGTATCACCAGTGAACTTCTGCCAATCGCGGCTAAAAGGCAGCAGGTGAATTATTTCTACCCAGCAAAATTAAGCTGACCCTCTCCCCTGACCAAATCACCATCTAATCGGTGCTTTTGGCAGTATTTTGGCAGCACGATTCCAAGTAATAGCGATCTGAAGTTAAGAAAGTACCCACCTTTCTAAAAGTATGGCAAACTATCAGTTAGCTTAACTAACTAATTACTCGACAACTTAAAATTAGAAGCTATTGATCCAGGGTGAGATTGAACCGTGCTGCCATCAACAAATCCTATGTACAATCGCCTCCGTCAGTCAGGTGAAAGCCTTGCTTATGTTTCTGTTACCCTGATACACCATGCCTGGAAGCAGCTACAGGTGGGATTGATTGTATTAGCCCTAGGAGGACTATCTGCCTGTGCCGCGTCTGATGCCCAATCGGTCAAATCAGGTAGTGTAGGGAAGCGTCCCGTCCCAGTAGTGGCAGCGACCGTGTCCCGCAAAACCGTACCTTTACTGGTACAAGCCACTGGAACTGTACAGGCTTATGCGACTGTTGCCGTCAAGTCACAAATTGCTGGGCAACTGACTGGAGTATACTTCCAGGAGGGTCAAACAGTTCAACAAGGCGACTTATTATTTACGATCGACTCCCGACCGTTAGCGGCTGCCCTGGAGCAGGCAATTGCCAACCGGGCAAAAGCGATCGCTGGGGTGAGTCAGGCACGGGCAGCATTGGCACAGGCTCAGGCACAAGTCAGTCAGGCACAAGCCACCGTTGCCCGCGATGTGGCACAAGTCAATAATGCCAACGCGCAAGCCCAGCGCTACGCCAGTCTCTTAGGTTCAGGAGCTGTGAGTCAGGAGCAGGCAGACCAGTTTCGCACCGCCGCAGAAGCCCAGCAAGCGGTGGTAGTTGCCGATCGCAGCCAGGTCGGTAGTGCCCTAGCTGCCGTGGACTCTGCAAAAGCGAATTTACAGAATGCTCAAGCGGCGGTAAGAGGGGCTGATGCCGCCATTGACAGTGCTAAAGTGCAATTGTCTTATGCGTCAATCTCAGCGCCGAGTGCAGGTCGGTTAGGCAAGCTGAATGTGAACCAAGGCAATTTAGTGAAGGAAAATGACACCACTCCTTTAGTCACAATCAGTCAGATTCAGCCAATTTACGTAGAGTTCTCAATTCCCCAAAGTCAGTTACCAGAGTTGCGCAAGTATCAGGCCCAAGGGCAATTGCGTGTGGAAGCCAAATCACCGAATGATGCCAGTCAGCTAGATCGAGGAGAATTGGTGTTTGTGGATAGCGGTGTTGATCCAACCACTGGCACCATTAAACTGCGAGCTAGTTTTGCTAATGCGGCTACTCGTCTGACACCAGGGCAGTTTGTCAATATCGTATTGAAACTCACCGAAGAACCAGCGGCACTAGTGGTTCCGGCAGCAGCAGTGCAAGCAGGACAGCAAGGGCAATTTATTTATGTCATCCAATCCGATCAAACAGTTAAAGCCCAACCTGTTACCGTTGGACGCACGATCGCCAATCAGACTGTCATTAAGTCGGGGGTACGAACTGGCGATCGGGTTGTAGTAGATGGGCAATTTAACCTCACTCCTGGTGCTACCGTGCAAGAAAAGCCACGGAAAGAATCCGCTCAGCCATCACTGCAGGAAGGATAGCTGGTTTGAGCTGCAAAAGCTTGACCCTAATTTGAGTCTGACTTGATCTGCCCCTCGCACTGTAAGCTTATGAATCTTTCTGAACTCTTCATCCGCCGCCCAATCATGACTACGTTGGTGATGCTGGGTGTGCTGATCTTCGGGATTGCCAGCTATCGCTTACTGCCAGTTAGCGACCTGCCAAATGTGGATTTTCCTACAATTCAGGTATCCGCCAGTTTACCGGGAGCCAGCCCTGAAACAATGGCATCCTCAGTGGCAACGCCCCTAGAGCGGCAGTTTTCCAGTATTGCTGGCATCACCTCCATGACGTCCAGTAGTTCTCTGGGCAGTAGCCAGGTGACATTGCAGTTTGATCTAAGTCGAGACATTGATGGAGCCGCGCAGGATGTGCAGGCTGCGATCGCCAAGGCCTCGCGGCAACTACCGGCAACGATGACCACGCCCCCGTCCTATCGTAAGGTCAATCCAGCCGATCAGCCCATTCTCTATCTCTCGCTCAGTTCGGAAGTTTTGCCCCTAGCAACGGTGGATAAGTATGCCGAAACCGAGTTAGCCCAACGCCTCTCGATGGTGGATGGCGTTGCTCAGGTGAATGTGTATGGGTCTCAGAAGTATGCCGTTCGCGTACTGGTAGATCCGCAATCTCTGACAGCAAAGGGGCTGGGTATCGATGAAGTGGCAGATGCAATTAAAAATGGCAACGCTAATCTGCCGACCGGCAACTTATATGGACAGCAGCAGAATTTAACAATTGAGTCGAATGGTCAATTAGTCAATGCAGCAGCGTATCGATCGCTGATTGTCAGTTACCACAATGGTGCACCGGTGCAACTGAGCGATGTGGGGCAGGTGCTAGATAGCGTTGAAAACGATAAGGTAGCAAGCTGGTATTTTTCCAGAAGTTTACAGACCAGTGAGCCGCCAACAGACGGGGCATCCCATCCGCTGAAGCAATCCTTTCCGGGACGACGCGCGATCGTATTAGCCATCCAAAAGCAACCTGGAAGCAATACGGTGGAAACAGTACAGCAGATCAGAAAGATTCTGCCTGCATTTCAGAATCAACTCCCTGCCGCCGTCACCATGGAGGTACTCTTCGATCGCGCCCAACCTATTAAAGAATCGATCGAGGATGTGCAATTTACCCTTTTGCTGACGATCGCGTTAGTAGTTCTGGTCATCTTTCTATTTCTGCGCAACTTATCTGCCACGATTATTCCCAGTCTCGCTGTACCACTCTCTTTAGTAGCAACCTTTGGTGTGATGTTGCTCCTGGGCTATTCACTCGATAATCTTTCGTTGATGGCGTTGACCTTAGCTGTGGGCTTTGTCGTAGATGATGCTGTTGTAATGTTAGAAAACATTGTGCGTCATCTGGAAATGGGTGAAAAACCGTTTGAGGCTGCTCTGAATGGCTCTAGAGAAATTGGCTTTACGATTCTCTCAATGACAATTTCTTTGGTGGCAGTGTTTATTCCTATTTTATTTATGGGTGGTATTTTAGGGCGATTGTTCCAGGAATTCGCCGTTACCATGAGCATTGCTATTTTAGTTTCAGGCATGATTTCTTTAAGTCTGACTCCAATGTTATGTAGTCGGTTTCTGCGTCCACCGCATCATGCTCCCAACGATGAGCGACAGGAGCATCCTGCTCCGAACGATCGCCAATCTCGTAGCGTCAAAACTCGGCTTTATCACGCCTCTGAATCCATCTTTAATTCCATGCAAAATGCCTATGCCTGGAGTTTGCAGCTCTCTCTGAAGTATCATCGCCTCACCATGCTGTTGTCAGGGGGAATTCTCGTCGCTACTGTGATCTTGTTCACCATCGTCCCTAAAGGATTTATCCCCAGTACAGATATTGGGCAAATTACCGCCAACACTCAAGCTGCCCAGGACATTTCTTTTAGTGAGATGCAGAAGCATCAGCAGGCGATCGCAGATATAATTCGGCGTGATCCCAATATTGATGCGTTAAATTCAACGATCGGTTCCGGTGGGCCCAATGCCTCGGCTAATTCTGGGCGGATCTTTATTCGGTTAAAGCCACGTCACGATCGGGCTCTGAATGCCGATCAAATCGTTCAGGAACTACGACCGAAACTGGCTCGGGTTCCGGGGATTAAAGTTTTTCTACAAAATCCACCTGCGATCAATATTGGGGGACAACAAAGCAAAGCCCAGTATCAATACACACTGCAAAGCCCCAACTTTGAGGAATTGCAAGAATATGCTCCTAAGTTGGAAACAGCACTGCGTCAGTTACCTGAGCTTCAGGATGTCAACAGCGATTTGCAGGTGAACAATCCCCAGCTAAAAGTGGATGTGAATCGGCAACAGGCAGCAACTTTAGGGCTGGATGTCACCCAGGTTGAAAATGCGTTGGGATATGCCTATGGCACACGACAGGTTTCAACGATTTATGCCCCAGATGATCAATATCAGGTAATTTTGGGCGTCGGCTCCCAGTATCAAAACGATGCAGAGGCTTTAAATCTGTTATCGGTGCGATCGCTCAAGAATCAACAAAGTAGCTCAAACGGACAGGCACAAAGCGATCCTACCTCACCCGCTGCCAGTAATGCTCTCGTTCCCCTGAATGCAGTAGCTACTCTAACTCGCGATGTGGGTCCCCTGACGGTCAACCATACCGGACAACTGGCTTCCGTCACTTTATCGTTTAACCTCACACCGGGCATATCGTTAGGCAACGTGACTGACACTATTGAGCAAACTGCCCATAAAATTCTGCCAGCCAGCATTAGCACTAGCTTTCAAGGCTCAGCCCAAGCATTTCAATCTTCGCTTCAGGGGTTAGGCTGGCTACTAGTAGCTGCGATTCTGGTAATTTATATCGTTTTAGGGATTCTCTACGAAAGTTTTATTCATCCGCTCACCATTCTCTCTAGCTTACCCTCAGCTGGATTTGGTGCCCTGCTGACCCTCTTGTTCTTTCAAGTTGATCTGAATATTTATGCTTATGTTGGCATCATTTTGCTGGTCGGCATTGTCAAGAAGAATGGAATTATGATGGTAGACTTTGCGATCGAAGCTCGTCGATCTGGAAAAAGTCCTTACAACGCCATTTATGAAGCCTGCTTGGTGCGGTTTCGTCCAATTATGATGACGACGATGGCAGCCCTGATGGGAACGCTCCCGATCGCCCTTGGAGTTGGTGCGGGTGCAGATGCCCGTCGTCCGTTGGGACTAGCAGTTGTCGGTGGCTTAATCTTCTCGCAACTCTTGACCCTCTACCTGACCCCCGTGTTTTACACCTACATGGAATCGTGGCAGACGCTGCGGTGGTTTACCAAAAACAAGTCTTCCATCTCCGGAGATTTGCAATCTTAATGAGCCGGAAGTATTAGACGGGATTTAGGTTCTAAAGCCATTGCATCCCCTACAGGGATTGAAACTGCTATGAGGTGGACGATCGAATTCTTGTGTAGTCGTCCACCCTTTAATGCAATCGGATATTCGGTTATAGAGACATGGAAATGAGGTAGCCCTGTTTAAGGGCGTACCATAACTTTGATGGCTTCCCGGCTATCCATTGCGGCATATCCTTTGGGAACACCATCAAGATCGACGGTTAAATCGAGGACAGCAGAGGCATCGAGCTTACCGGCGACCGTATCGGCTAGTAGTTCTGGAATGTAAGCACGAGCAGGAGCAACACCACCACGTAAGGTGATGTTTTGCCTAAATAACCGACCCAAATTGAAATTATGACCGCTGCCGTGTGGCACACCCACATACCCTATCGCACCACCGGGACGGGCAATACCGATCGCCGTTTCCATTGAGGACTCACTGCCTACACATTCCAGGACTGACTCTGCACCACCTTGGGTCATCTCTTGCACAGCGGCGATCGCGTCCTCTCCACGACTGCTAACCACATCCGTTGCTCCGAACCGTCTGGCAATCTCCAACCGCGATGTATGCCGTCCTAAGATAATAATGCGCTCAGCACCCAGTCGTTTGGCAGCCAGTACACCACACAACCCCACGGCGCCATCACCCACAACGGCAACGGTTCTGCCTGGGCGAACCCCTGCTGAGACAGCTGCATGATGCCCGGTTGACATCACATCAGTGAGCGGCAGAATGGCGGTGAGAAGACTATCATCATTCTCGACTCCCTGAGGAATGGCGACCAAAGTGCCATCAGCTAAAGGCGCACGGATGGCTTCGGCTTGTCCTCCATCGTTTTTGGCTCCTCCCCAAAATCCTCCCTGTACGCATGAAGTTTGGATACCTTTACCGCAGAACTCACAGGTGCCATCGGAAAAGGCAAAGGGAGCCAGGACACGATCGCCCTTTTTCAGAGTATGCACCTCAGAGCCAACCGCTTCCACAATGCCCATCCATTCATGTCCTGTCCGCCAACCCGATTGCCACTCTTCCTCACCCCGATAGAACCAGAGGTCAGACCCGCAGATGCAGGCGTGAGTGATGCGGACAACGGCATCGGTAGGCTGTTGAATGACCGGATCGGGAACCGTCTCCACCCGCACATCACCGGGAGCATAATAAACGCTTGCTTTCATCGAACAATCTCCTTTTGCTCCACATTCAACATTGGTACTGCTTTGTTACTGATCTGTTTCATCCAATCCACGGGCTTATCGTCGAGTTCCTCCTGAATGACGATGGGCATCATGCCAGTGGTTAGCCCACTCCAATCGTAGAGATTAGTACTAATTATTTGCTCTATCGGTAGGGATGGAAATTTCCAAGCAGCAAATTAAACTTGAGTGTTGCTAGTGTAAAAGTCCAGAATGTTTGTAAGCAGCCAGAATGAGTCAATGCTTTTTAACCTCAATTCTAGGAATTCTGAAAGGGAAGCAATAGAACGATCGTCAAGATTGTTGTACAATCCTGCTAACTTACACTCGGTTCGGCTCAGGTCACACTAGATTCTTGTACAAACCTAAGTTGATCAAAAACTTGCTAGTAAAAAAATACTTAGCATGCAATTGCAAATTAATTTCTAACAGCTAAAATTTGACTGAATTCGCTAACTCGAATCAGAAAAGCAACATCTACCGTTGCCCCGCGTCATCTAGATACGTCAATTAGGTCAGCATGGAATACAAGCGTCTCCTAGCTGGAATAGGCTACATTAAAAGCTGTAGTCAAGTTGCTGTTACGCGGATGATTAATTAAACTTGTCTCAAGACACGATCCTGCCACACTTGATTGCGTCTGCCAAATTAGAGCCAGTAGCAATTCACCAGACACTGTCTGGCGAATTGAGTTCACCCATGCTTGAACTTCCCTCAGAAGCGACATGGAAGCAATAGCTACGGGAAGAGCAGGAACGATTGAGGACGCCAGAATAAACAAGCTAAATTTTGCTAGATCCAATTTACAGATAAAACTAGCTACCTAGAGAATCTTTCCGCTCAACCTGACCAATCAACGGATCCGATCGCGGCTCACCCATTCATTCCAGCTTTCAGGATAATCGTCATAGCGAACGAAATGCAGCCCATACCAAAATTTCTGTACGCTTGCCGGATACCATTCCTCATCAAAGGCAACACTGACCTGTGCTCCCACCGGGAAGCCGGTTGGTTGATAGGGGCGAATTCTGTCCACTTCCACTAATTCCTCTGAACCGTCCTCAATGTAGCGAATCCAAGTTTTGCTGTCTTCTTGCCCGATCGTCTTGGCTTTGTACCAGTCATCTGCCCAGTACACCTCGACTCGTTGTGCGGGTTCTGAGTCATCATCGGGCGCAACGATCGCCAGTTGCATCTGGGCATCAAAGTTACCTGTCGTCAGAAACATGGATTTTTGTTCTTCCACAAACGCCATTTCCAGTTCCGTATAACGCGCTAAGTCGTAGAGGGAGATTTCTCCATCTCCATCAAGATCCACACAACGTTCTCCGCTCCAGCCTTTGCACAGGCTTTCGGTAAAGGTCCACTGCCCGGTAGAGGTATTGTGGGTATAGGCTGACGTAATGCAGGCGATCGCTGGCTCTAAGGAACGTGGCTTGATGTGATCCACTAAACCGCCGGAGTAACAGCAGTCTGCCAGCAGCAGGACCCCAGATCCCTGAAACGACGCTTCAATCTCATCCACGATCGAAGAGACAGACCAGTAGTTGTCCCGATCGTCCGCCGATGCATCGTAATTAATGAAGAAATGCTCGCCCGTGTCCGCATCCCAATCGCCATGACCAGCAAAATACAGAATGAACAGACTATCTTCATCCACACTCGCTAACATTTCCGGCAGCTTTGCCTGGATTTGCGCCAGCGTTGCCTCCTGGTCTTGCAGGTAACAAATTTGGTCGGGTGGCACTCCCCGGGACTGGAAGAGGTCGAGCAACCGCTGATCAGCCCGGTTGGGCATCGCCTCTGGAAAAGAGGAGAAGGCTTCTGAGTTCTGCCATTGCAGGATACCGACAGCAAAAATCCAGGTTTTTTCAGGGATCCAGTAGTCTTGAAGCATGGGCATTCTTAATCTCAACCGCAGTGACTGGATTTAAGTTGCCCTGAAATTAATGCAAATGAACAGCAGGCAGGTATTTGAGCAGAGCGTTCTAGCTCCCCAGCTGATCAGCTTAACGATAGCAAGCAGGCTGAGAGCTGAAATCAATTGAAATTTTGGGGTTTGTCAGTTCTCCGTCGTTAACCCTTACCAAACAACCGTTTCAATGGGTTAAAGGCTATTTGCCCTAACCCTGGAGACAAGGCTCGCTGAGCTGCTTGAACTGGATCGGCATCAGTGAGAATTTTGACGGCACGATCGTGTAGTTTGACGCTGTGATCTGCCTGATTTACAGCAACGAGTGTTGCTCCTTTCTGATCTGGATCTTGGGCATCTGCTAGCGCTGCTTGGTAAGACTGATTTAAGCCGGGTAGACTGGCGGCTATTACTGGGAGTTCCACCACCCGAGCCTCCAAGTTCTGAGCAATTGAATAGAGCTGTTGCTGGAGTCCTGATGGTAGTGCTGCATCTTGCTGAGCTAAGGCCGTTACAAACGCAGTCAGAATGTTCTCTTGTTGTGAGTTTAACAAAGCCATGGTTGTAAGAGTATTTCCGTTGAGAATAAAATAAAGAAGCAATTTGCCTTCTGTTGCGATCGTAGAAAATTTGCTCAGTGTTGCGCTGCATCGATCGTATAAATCTAACTTTTGGCATACTCCTCGGCTGGCTGCCATATCTCGGTCGGACTCCTTTGTTTTTCTTTCTGAATCGTTAATTGTTTAAACTCCACAGAACCATCTAGCTCTCTGAGGAAATTACTGAAGCTGCAAAGCGCTAGTTGCTGATCGCAACGGCAGAACTTTATTAAGTTCCTAGGCGCAGCAACAGAAACTTCAACTCAGATGTTGACGACTTCCGTAGAGCTGACGATGAGGTTTTGTAAGTTGAAAGGGAGCATGAGTAAGGATACTCAGTCATTAGTGACTGAGTCTTGGCTCCCTATCTACCTGCACTTATACAGCCACTGCTATGGACTTCAGTACGTCTTCACCTGCTCATCAGCCGCTGCATTCTCAACCACTGCTCACTTCATCTATTCCCAATGCGGATGCTGGGATTACAGCGCGATCGTCCCTAGAATCACTGGAACCAGCGAACGGGCAGTTGAGTCGGGCAAGCTCGATCGTCTTCATTGACTCCAATGTACAAGACTACCAGGAGCTAATTGCTGGGGTGCAACCAGGCACTGAGGTGTATATGCTGAACCCAGCCCAAGATGCCGTAGCCCAAATCACGCAAACGCTTCTAGGGCGTAGTGGGATTGCGAGTGTGCATATTGTCTCTCATGGGGAAGCCGGAGAGTTGCAGTTGGGTAACACCTGGCTGAATTCTGCTAACCTCCACAGCTATCGCAACGACTTCCAAACCTGGACCAGTGCCTTGACCGCTGATGCTGATATTCTTCTCTACGGTTGTAATGTTGCCCAGGGCGAGGTTGGTCGCACGTTCGTACAGCAGTTGGCGCAGTTGACCGGAGCCGATATTGCCGCTTCGCAAGATTGGACTGGCAGCACCCAACTAGGTGGCAATTGGGTGCTAGAGGTTAACACCGGCGAAATCGCTGCTGCTCTGATCTTTCAGGCAAGCACGATCGCGGATTACCACCACATTCTGCCTGTTGAGCTAATTTCGACCGCAGATCCGAACCTATCTCCTGGTGATACGGCAGGTGCAATCTCTGGAACGGTGGGTGATAACGGACGGTATGTTGTCCTGACGAGCAGTGCTGGTAACCTCGTTGCCAATGACATGAATAGCGCAACGGATATTTTTGTGCGCGACTTGCAAACTGGCACCATACAACTGGTCAGTGCCAATCAGACAGGGACAGGCTCCGGGAACGGAGCTTCCAGTATGCCGAATATCAGTCGTGATGGACGATATGTTGTGTTTGCCAGTTCTGCAAATGATCTAATAGCTAATGATACCAACAATGCTCGGGATGTGTTTGTGCGCGACCTATTCACTGGCACAACCACTTTAGTCAGTGCGAATCTGGCTGGAACTGGCAGCGGTAATGGTATTTCTGGCATTGAGTATGAGTATCTCAGAATCAGCAATGACAATCGGTATGTTGTTTTTACAAGTAGCGCCAGTGATTTGGTTGCCAATGACACGAACAATGCCAAGGATGTGTTCATGCGCGACCTGCTTACTGGCACAACCATACTGATTAGTGTAGATCTGACAGGATCTACGAGCGCCAATAAAGCATCCAACAATCCCAGTATGAGTGGAGATGGGCGCTACATTGTGTTCACCAGTACAGCAAGTAACCTTGTGGCTGGGGATACAAACAGCAGCAGTGATGTGTTTGTGCGTGATCGTTTAACTGGAACAACTATGCTGGTGAGTGCCAACTACACAGCAACGGGCAGTGGGAATCGTGATAGCGGCTCTTCTGACTTCCCTAAAATTAGTCAGGATGGGCGGTATGTTACATTCAGCAGTGATGCTAGCAACCTGGTTGCCAATGACCTCAATGGTCAACGTGATGTCTTTCGACGCGATCTGGTGACTGGCACAACTGCATTGGTCAGCGTCAACTATGTGGGGACAGGCAGCGGTAATCTTAGTACTTTAGGAGCGGCTGCGATGAGTGAAGATGGACGCTATGTTGCGTTCAAGAGTAACGCCAGCGACCTGGTTCTCAGTGACACTAATCGAGTCATAGATGTATTTGTTCGCGATATGGTTGCGGGGGTGACCACTCTAGCTAGTGTCAATCAGACTGGAACGGGCAGTGGTAATGGTGCTTCTGGTGGCTATCTTGATTCTCGTGATTTTGTCAGGATCAGCGGTGACGGGCGCTATGTGGTGTTTAACAGCGAGGCCAATAATCTCGTTGCCACCGACATGAACTATAGCCAGGATATCTTCATGCGAGATTTGAGTACTGGCGTGACGACGCTGATTAGCCGAACCAGTAGCGGCAGCAGTGCCAATCAAAAGTCATCGGATACTGTGATTAGCACCGATGGTCAAACGATCGTGTTTGTCAGTCAAGCAGATAATTTGGTATCAAACGACAATAACTCCATGGCAGATGTCTTTGCCTATCGTCTGACCAATGGCACCGTCAGTTTAGTTTCTCAGCGCGATCCCAATATCTTATCGGTCTCTGGTAGTGGTAGCTCTAAACCTACTTCTGTAAGCGCAGACGGACGCTATGTAGTATTTACGAGCAACGCCAGCAATCTAGTTGCGAATGACAATAACAATAGCCAGGATGTGTTTCTGTGGGATCGAGTGACGGATAGTGTAACCTTGGTTAGCCAGACAAGTAGTGGCAGCAGCGGTAATCGTATTTCCGATAGCCCGACAATTAGCAGCGATGGGCGCTATGTAGCTTTCACGAGCTATGCAAGCAATCTGGTACCAAATGACAATAATAGCAATGGGGATGTCTTTCTATGGGAGCGGGTAACGGGTAACACAACGTTGGTCAGCCGGACGAGTACTGGCAGCAGTGGCAATAGTACGTCTGCTAGCCCGGCGATTAGCAGCGATGGACGCTATGTGGCTTTCACGAGCAGCGCTGGCAATTTGGTACTGAATGACAATAACAATGCCTACGATGTATTTCTGTGGGATCGGGTGACGGACAGTATAACGTTGGTCAGCCGGACGAGTACTGGCAGCACTGGCAATAGTACGTCTAGTAGCCCAAGAATGAGCAGCGATGGGCGTTACGTCGTTTTCACGAGTAGCGCGAGCAATTTGGTACCGAATGACAACAGTGTCCAGGATGTGTTTCTGTACGATCAGGTGATGGACAGTATAACGTTGGTCAGCCGGACGAGTACTGGCAGCAGTGGCAATAGTACGTCTGCTAGCCCGACGATTAGCAGTGATGGGCGCTATGTGGTGTTTGAAAGTGCGGCTAGCAATCTGGTGCCGAATGCCAAGAACAACACCTACTACTATGACGTCTTTCTATGGGATCGGGTAACGGGTAGCCTAACTTTGGTCAGTCGCACCAGTACAGGCAGCAGTGGCTTTGGAAATTCGTATGGCGCGACGATTAGTAGTGACGGACGCTATGTGGCCTTTACCAGCAGCGCGAGCAATCTGGCGGCGAATGACAATGGTAGTGAGGATGTATTTCTGTGGGATCGGGTGACGGGCAGCATAACCCTGGTTAGCCGATCCAGTACAGGCAGCAGTAGCTACAGTTCTTCTGGTAGTGCAAGGATCAGTGAGGATGGCAACTTTGTGGCATTTTCTAGTAGTGTTAGCAACTTGGTTGCCAATGATAGCAATGGTTCTACCGATGTGTTTGTCTGGAATCGCCAATCGAATAGTATGAAGCTAGTCAGTCGATCAAGAGACGGCGGTGGTGGTAACCAATACTCTACTTCTCCCATTATCAGTAGCAATGGTAGCTATCTTGTCTTCACGAGTGCTGCTGACAATCTAGTGGGAGGCGACCTTAATGGAATAGAAGACGTATTTGGCATTGCGCTTGACTCTCCAGAAATCAGCATTAATAGTGTTAGTCAAGCTGAAGGTCGGGATGCTCTTACTGCTTATACTTTCACAGTAACTCTTGCCAATGCTAGCGATCGCGCTATTACAGTTCAATACACCACCGCTGATGGCACCGCCACGACAGCAGACAATGACTACGTGGCAGCCAGTGGTAGCCTGACCTTCAACCCCGGCGAAACCACCAAGACTATTACGATCTATGTCAAGGGCGATCGCAGACCGGAAACCGATGAAACCTTTCGCCTGCGATTGTTCAATCCCACCAACGCCGAGATTGCTCTTAATGCTGGCACTGTAATCGGCACGATTACGAATGATGACAAACTCATCGGTCCTGACTTCAACAGCGACGGCAAGGTAGACCTGCTCTGGCGCAACACTCAAACCGGTCAACTGGGGATATGGTTGCTCAATGGCACCCAGTATGATCGGGTTGTAAGCCTACCGGTTGTCTCGGACCTCAACTGGAAAATGGAAGCCACAGCAGATTTTGACGGCGATGGCGATCTCGATCTGCTCTGGCGTCATGCGGTCACTGGACAAACTGGTCTTTGGATCCTCAACGGCACCAGCTTTGAGCGCAGCATTGCCTTGCCGGATGTTCCTGACCTCAACTGGCAGATTGAAGAAACCGCCGACTTCAACGGCGACGGTAAGGTAGACCTGCTCTGGCGTAATACCCAAACCGGTCAATTGGGGATATGGTTGCTCAATGGCACCCAGTATGATCGGGCTGTAAGCCTGCCGGTTGTCTCTGACCTCAACTGGAAAATGGAAGCCATAGCGGATTTTGACGGCGATGGCGATCTCGATCTGCTCTGGCGTCATGCGGTCACTGGACAAACTGGTCTTTGGATCCTCAACGGCACTAGCTTTGAGCGCAGTATTGCCCTGCCGGATGTTCCTGACCTCAACTGGCAGATTGAAGAAACCGCCGACTTCAATGGTGATGGTAAGGTAGACCTGCTCTGGCGCAACACTCAAACCGGTCAATTGGGGATATGGTTACTCAATGGCACCCAGTATGATCGGGCTGTGAGCCTACCGGTTGTCTCTGACCTCAACTGGAAAATGGAAGCCACAGCAGATTTTGACGGCGATGGTGATCTCGATTTGCTCTGGCGTCATGCGGTCACTGGACAAACTGGTCTTTGGATCCTCAACGGCACCAGCTTTGAGCGCAGCATTGCCTTGCCGGATGTTCCTGACCTCAACTGGCAGATTGAGGAGTTAAAGTAGGTAGTTCACAGACGTCAAACTCTAGCATTCGTATCAATCAACTTTAGATTTTAGGTGGACTGGAATCTCAATGATAAATTCTGTCCCGTGACCAACTTCAGAAACAAAGTGCAGCTGTCCTTGATGCTGCTGCGTGATGATTTGATAACTGATTGCCAGCCCCATCCCTGTCCCTTGTCCCACTGGCTTAGTGGTGAAGAAGGGATCAAATAAGCGTGGCTGGATATGTGCCGGAATACCAGGACCATTATCGGCGATACGAATGATCACTTGTGTGTCTTTGGTCTCCGTCCAAATTGTGATGCGACCAGGCGTTGTCGCACCTGGGTGGGATCTCCCATTCCGCTCGGTTAGAGCCTCAATGGCATTGCTCAGAAGATTCATCAATACTTGATTGAGTTGTCCCGCGTAGCACTCAATCTTGGGTAAATCCCCGTAGTGCTTGATCACTTCAATGGCGGCTTGCTCAGAGGTGGGCTGGAGGCGATTTTGCAGAAGCATTAGAGTGCTGTCGATGCCTTCGTGGAGGTCTACAGCCTTGACTTCTGCTTCATCCAGCCGGGAAAATACCCGTAATGAGGAGACAATCTCGCGGATACGGCAAGCGCCAACGCGCATGGAGGCGAGGAGTTTCGGCAAATCATCCTTCAGAAATTCTAGGTCGATCGCCTCACATTGTGACTGGAGAGCAGGCGGCAGCTGGCAACCAGCTTGCTGATACAGCTGCACTAACCTCAATAGATCCTGGGCATATTCCTCGGTATGAGTCAGATTGCCATAGATAAAGTTAACCGGATTATTAATTTCATGGGCAATGCCCGCCACCAGTTGCCCTAAGCTGGACATTTTCTCGCTTTGCACGAGCTGAGTTTGGGCTTGCTGGAGCTGAACTAGCGTTTGATTGAGTAATTCCACCTGGGTTTGCGTCTGGCTGTACAGCTCCGCTTGACGCACGGCGATCGCCAGTTGGTCAATGACTGCGTGTAGCAGTTCCCGGTCAGCTTGACTGAGGCGCTTGGGATAACAGGCAATTAAGTACCCTAACTCTCCCTGCTCAGTAGGTAGCGTTAATGCAAAATAATGCCCCGCCCTAAGCTGTAACACCTGTTGAAGCGGCTCAGAGCTAGCATATAGTTGTACCGAGGCTCCGCTCGCTAAAGTACTCTTAAAATCACAGGCTGGGTCGTAGGTAAATAACCCAGCAGGTTCTGCGGCTGGAGAGCGGTAAAGCAGCTCAAGACCATGCATTTCAGGTTTATCCCAGCCAAATAACACCTGCTCAAGAGGGGCAAGGCTTGCTAGTTCGGTCACCGTGGTTTGAAGAATCGTTGTCAGTTCCAAGGACTGCCGAATGCGAGTGGTGAGGCGGTTGAGCAACGCTTCTTGAGCCGCACGGGTTCGGGCATATTCATAGGCTTGGACTTGTCGCCAAATACCAACAATGGCGACCACCATCAATGCTCCCACTACTATAGCCAGAAAATTGAGAGCATCTAAATGTCGTTCAAGATTCTCATGCGGAATCACCAGCGCGATCGACCAACCAGCTTCCTTCAGTGGCACATAAGCAACATACTGCCACTGATCGTCAATGCGCACCAGTTCTACCCCTTCTGCATGGGCAACCATGCGTTCAGCTAGCCTAGCCAATTCAGGCATTTTAGACCGCAAAAAGCTGGGAGCTGGATACTCAGGAGTACCGATTAACTCGGCATTCGGGTGAGAGATCGGCACCCCCAACGAATTCAGGGCAAAGGCATAGCTCTGTGGACCGTACTGGAGCTGTTCTACCACCTTCAGGACATGGTTGATGGGAATTGCCCCACTGACCACTCCAACGGGTTTTGGACGAGCAGTGAGCCGAATTGGAGCGCTAACATTGATTTGCACAACCCCTGTAGTGCGACTGAGAATGGGATTCGCAACACTCACTTTCCCGGCCATGCCATTGATAAACCATTCCCGGTCTTTGATACTGATGCCAGTCTGTCCCTTCGCCGTGTTGTAATTCCAGCCATCCGTCAGAGCGATCGAGAAGATATGGAATTCACTATTGCGGCGCAGTTCTGAGCGATAATACGGCTCAATCTGGGACCAGTCTAAAGTTTGTACTACTGGGCTGTTAGCCAGCATCTGTACTTCGGCTTTGCGTACCGCGAGCCACTGGTCAATCTCCGCACTGCCTTGATGAATTTTGGCGAGTGCTTGCTGCCTCAGATTATCTAACAGGAGTTCCCGAGCCGTGCGATAGCTCAACACAGCTACGGTAGTCATAGCGAGTGCCGCTCCAGTGAGACTACACAATACGAGAAAACGGCGAGAATGAATGAAGTATAGCCAATGGTTAAACCTGGAGAGTGACATACCGCTATCCTGAAGTAGGAATCTTCTGTAGGATGCCCGTAAATTCTTCATGAAGCTTAACGTTTAGCAAAATCCAGCCATTTAGCGGATCCCTACTTGAGTTTTCTCTATAAGAAGTATTGGAATCGTCAACAGAATTTAGTGAATTTACCAGAGAAAAAGTTAGGCTAAGTTTGTATCTGAACAGGTTAGTTTTTCGACCTACACATCCAAATTGATCGCGGCGATCGTTCGTCAGCTTGGAATAATTTACTTCTGGAACTCAGATCAGCTTGCCCCTTATGGTTCTAGCTCAACAATCTGCTATCCAGCGTTCCAATAGGTTGTAGTCATGATGATATCGATCGTCCGGTTATCCAGTTATACAGGCTACCGTGTACACAGATCTTTGATTGAGTCGCAAATTCGGGTTTGATCCCCCTCGTATTTTGAAAGGAGAGCAGTAGACCGATTCCCCTTTTTAAGAGGGACTTCAAATGATCTTTGGTTCGGTTCCCTCCTTGTTAAGGAGGGCTAGGGAGAATCGGCTCGACTTGTTTTGTACGCAGTTAGGTTATACAGGAGAGACAGCATCTTGTTAGGATGCAATAGAGGTTAGATGGTAGAGATGTGATTCTGATAGGAACTGTCCAGTATTCTTGTCAGAGTGCTACCCAGCCTGAACAAGCTAGTCTAATTGCTGCTGGCTCATCGGAGGGGATGAATGTCTGGTGAATGATGTATAGAATGGAGCATTTATGCCAGGTGGGTTTGGAGCACCAAGAGCGACGAAGCGGCAGAAGGGGAAAACTGGGTGGCAGGAGATCCGGCAATTAACGGACAGGCTGACACAGCCGGTTGAGGAACGCTCACAGAATGGGGCAAGGCAGGCAGAGATCGAAGCCCTATTAACTCAGTATCACCAGGACCACCCGGAGGAAGCCGCGCTAGCCTGGTCGATCGGAGTGTATAACCCGCTAGCCCAGGTAGACTTGGTCACCGTGGGGGCTCGCTTTCTAGAGCCTGATGAAGAAGATTGGTTAGCGATCGCCCGGATGGTGGGTTGGTTGTTGGCTGACGATGAGCTAGATGCAATTTACTTTACAGCACCCCCGCCAGAGTTTGCGCTCGCACAAGCGGATTGGTATGTGCGTCCTGACCTGACCGACTTCCTAGAATCACCCATGTTGTTGCAGGAAGTAGTACATCACTATCCCATCCCTGTGGAAGTGCTGCAAGAGGTGAGTGAGGAGTGGATTCAGCAGCTTGGCTGGACCAGATCTCAACGGGAGCAATTTATCCAGAAAGTGTTTGGCGCCCCGGAAGCGGAGTTGACCAAGAGCGATTGGGAGATTTTGTTGTTTGAACTCCAAATTCAGATGGAACTTTAGAGACAACATCCGACAAAGAGCAAGACATCATCGCAGCACCTCCAGGGTCGTTGACGAGAATCTCCAAAGCGGCAATGGTTTTTGCTCCATTGCCATCCGCATCATAGACTAATGCTAAAGATTACCGCGTAAAGCTTGTTCCCGCTCTAAAGCGACAAATAGGGATTTGAAATTTCCGGCACCAAATCCACGGGAACCGTGACGTTCAATGATTTCAAAGAATAGAGTGGGACGATCGCCGATCGGCTTAGTAAATAGTTGCAAGAGATAGCCTTCGTGATCGCGATCAACGAGAATACCTAGTTCGGCCAGTTGGTTGACTGGCAGATCAATTTCCTTAACCCAGTCACCTAAATCATCATAATAGGTTTTAGGAATCGGTAAGAATTCCACGCCTGCCTGCCGCAGTTGCATTACAGTTTGAACAATGTCATCGGTGGCTAAACCTAAGTGTTGAATCCCAGGACCATAATGATAATCCAAATATTCCTGAATCTGAGATTTGCGTCGTCCCGGAGCGGGTTCATTAATGTTGATGATAGTTTTGTTACCATCTTCTAGCACTTTTGACATTAAGGCTGAGTATTCAGTTGAAATTGCATGATCATCAAAATGCATCCGGACATCAAATCCCAGAGTTTTTACGAAAAACTCAACCCAATGATCCATGGCGCCAAATTCAACATTGCCAACGATATGGTCGATGCTCTTCAGACCCATAGACTGATTGGAGGCTGACCGATGCACAAAGCCTGGGGCAAAGATGCCATGATAGTCGTTGCGATCGACAAATTTAATTAAAGTATCACCAAACGCACGAATGGCAGCAAATCGGAATACCCCATATGAGTCTTCCTGAGTTGTCGGCGGAATCGCCCCGATCGCTCCCCGCTCGATAGCACTTTGGTAAGCCGTGAATACATCACTCACTGCCAAAGCAATCACCGCGATCGTATCACCGTGTTTGAACACACTCCGTGCGATCGCGGACTCTAGACCTAATGCGGAACTAATGACGAAACGGATCTCTCCTTGCTCCATCACATAGGATGTAGTTTTACGTTCACCAGTTTCTAGACCTTGATACGCTGTAGTCGTAAATCCGAAGCATTTCGCGTAAACCATGGCAGCTTGCTTGGCATTGCCAACATAAAATTCCAGATGGTCGAGTCCTTTGATAGGGTAGATGTCTCTCATGATTGTTGCTTCTGGACGGGTGAATGAAACGGAACAGGATAGGAGATAGTTTCAGCTTTAAATAGTTTTAGGGTTCAGTTTTACCCTTTATGCACCACCCTTAATGCTAAAGGTGATTAGTTTGGAGCTAAGTGCTGAGCCATAACGACAAACTTAACGCCGACTTAAGGGAATAATGTTGCAGGGATAATCTATTGCTATTCAGTCTGGACTTCACTATAGGCGGGTTGAAACCGGATCAATAGTCGATTTATGTAGTCTTTATGAAACTCGAAGACTTTATCAAGATCAGCCCGTATATTCCCCTAAGTAGTGCGGAATTGCCTACAAGCGTGGTGTAGCAACCATAATCAAGATTGGAAGCAGTGATTGTTTATACATTTTATCGAGACTATAAAGTTTTCTTGGATGAGAGGTTAATCTAAGTTCTTATTAAAAACCCTGACTAACCCTCAAACCGATACTTATTGCTGTTGAGATCACCCTACATCTGTCTATAGAATTATGTTTTTTTCTAATGAACTTTCCGGGCAATTACTGGTTTCCTCAAAAAAGCCATGTTAGCCTTCTGTTCTGGACATTTTGAGCTATTTTTTTATCAATCCAATTCTAGAAGTATGAAGTTGTTCTAATTTAGCCAGTAATAATCAGGAGTGGGCTGTCCAGCGACTGTAGCCCTATAAGATTTCCGACATTAAAACTGCCAGAGCCTACTGCGTACATTTAGCAGTTACGTCTATCAGTTAGCAGTACCAAATTCATTCAACTGTTCGCCCCATACAGGAGACTTACATGGTTGCTAGTAATTCCAAAGTGGTGTCAGGCAATAAACAAGCCATGATCAGTTCGGAGCCTACTTCAACATTAGAAGTGACGATCGCCTCAACGACTGTATCATCTGGCACAACAGCGCTCAGTGCGCAACCACTCCTAGCAACTCCAGACGTTTCTCCCCTCCAATTATCAGGCGATTTTCTGAAGCTGCCGCATACACCCTATCAACCGGAATATTTCGCTTTTACATTTCCAGCCTGCCTGATTGAATCTCAACTCGATCAGGCAATCTCCGCTCAAGGTTACCTCCGATCGCTGCTATTAGCAGCCTTTCATGCTCTACTCTATCGCTACACTCAGCAGGAAACTATTGGTTTAGACCTAATCATTGCCAAGCAGCACCAAAACTATATAGCTGAAATTTATACCCATATTGATGACCAATCGACTGTTCAAGAACTGATTGAGCAATTCAATCACACGTTACAGCAGCAAGCCGAACTCACTGTTAATCAGCCATCACCGCGATCGTCACTGCCCATTGCAATCACATTGATTGATCATTTCCTAGAAGATGAAGCGCATTGGTTGGCTGAATTTCCTGCCAACTCTGAATTGACCAACAATCCCGATCTACATTTATTGATTCTCCCGCAGGAGCATACGATCTCCGGCATCCTCAGATATAACGCGAACCTATTCAAACCTGATACTATCAAGCGGCTGGCAGGGCATTTGCAGACATTAGTGCTGGGTATGATTGAGGATGGTGATGCCACGATCGCTCAAATCCCCTTACTCACTCAGGCAGAACTGCATCAGTTGTTGCTGGCATGGAGTAGCCCTACTGTTGATTATCCTCAAACGCCAGTTCACCACTACATTGAAACTCATGCAGTTCAGCACTCTGACGCGATCGCGGTTACATTTAACGCTGAATCTCTAACCTATGCGACCTTGAATCACCGCGCTAATCAACTCGCCCATTACCTCCAGAACCTGGGAGTGGGGGCAGAGGTGACAGTCGCGGTCTGTGTGGAACCTTGCTTAGAGGTAGCCATCAGTCTACTGGGCATTCTCAAGGCAGGTGGGATTTATGTTCCCCTTGATCCGACTTATCCGGCGGCTCGGTTGACGACCATCCTGGAGGATGTTCAGCCTCGAGTGTTGCTGACTCAATCTCATCTGCTCCCCAACTTACCGGCTTTAGCTGAGCATATTTTCTGCCTCGACACAGATTGGCACAGCCTCCAGTCCCAGCCTAGCCACAACCCTAATACCACGATCGTTCCTGAGCAAACCGCTTACCTCGTTTATACCTCTGGTACGACGGGCAAACCCAAAGGCGTGATGGCAAGCCACGGCAATTTGATCCATTATCTGCTGGTTGCCCAGAATCAATTTGGCTTCAATTCACAGGATGTGATTCCTGCGATCGCGCGGTTTACCTTCAGTATCACGTTCTTTGAGTTACTGTCACCGCTCATCGCCGGTGGCACACTGATGCTACTGGAGCGGGAGCATATTCTAGACTTCAAACGGCTGGCACAAACTTTGACTCAGGTGAGCGTAATTCACACATCACCCAGCTTAATGCGCAAACTGCTGACCTACATCAAAGAGAATGGTTTAGATCTGCAACGATTTCCGCACCTCAGACATGCCTCCTGCGGTGGCGATCTGGTATCTGCTGATTTGCTGGAAACTATGAAAACGGTATTTCGGCAGGCAGAAGTCTATGTGATTTACGGCTGTAGCGAAGTCAGTTGTATGGCGTGTGCCTATCCCGTTCCTCGGCAGCAGGTGGCAACAAAAAGCCAGATCGGTAAACCCTTGAATAATGTCACTGTGCGGTTGTATGACCCACAACAAAACTTGGTGCCGATCGGGGTGGCTGGTGAAATTTACCTCAGTGGAGCGGGGATTACCAAAGGTTATCTGCATCAACCAGAACTGACTCAAGAAAAGTTTGTCACCATTGATCAGCAACGCTTTTATCGCACTGGCGACTTGGGACGGTTTGATGCTCAAGGCAATATTGAGATTCTCGGTCGCTTGGATTTTCAGATTAAGCTGCGGGGGATTCGGATTGAACTAGGCGACATTGAAACGACGTTACGTCAAGTTCCCGGTGTCCGAGAAGGGATTGTCATCGATCGCGACGTGCAGGGTGAAAAAAGTTTGGTGGCTTACGTGGTATTGGATCAAGCTGCCCCACCGACGATCGCTGAAATGCGGCAGTTTCTCCAAGTCAGATTGCCCGATTATATGGTACCCGCTGCATTTGTCATTCTGGAGGCAATGCCAGTCAACCTGAACCAGAAGATCGATCGGCGGGCACTACCAGATCCCACGTTCTCGCGATCGGAGTTGGAGCATGCTGCCTATGTGGCTCCTCGCACTGAACTAGAAGGGTTACTCGCGCAAGCCTGGACAGAAGTGTTGGGCTTGGAGCAAATCAGCATTCATGATGATTTCTTTGCACTAGGTGGACATTCATTAATGGCGGCTCAGGTGATCTATCGCTTGCAGGACGCCTTAAGTCTAGAGATTCCGATTAGTCGCTTATTTGAGCTGTCCACGATCGCAGCTTTTGCTGACTATCTGACGCGGCTGAAGCAACAATCGGCTGATGCTGATTTTGGTTTAGTGCCAATTACGCCAATTCAACGCACCAACGATCTACCGTTGTCTTCTGCTCAGTCTCGCCTCTGGTTCCTGAGTCAGTTAGAGGAGGGGATTGCTTACAATATTCCGCTAGCCTTAAAGCTAGATGGGGCATTGAGTCTCACAGCCTTAGAGCGAACCTTAACCGAAATTGCTCGCCGCCACGAAGCCTTGCGTACCACGTTCCCCCTGGTTCAAGGGCTGCCAGTGCAACGGATTCTGCCCCCCCAACCTGTCGTAGTACCGATGATAGACTTACAGTCTATTCCCGCCGATCGCCAAATGGCAGAGGTGCATCAGTTAGCTCAGGCAGAAGCCCAACGTCGGTTTAATCTCGCCCTCGATCGTCCATTCCGCTGTACGCTACTACGCTTAGAGACAACGTCTCATGTGTTGCTTGTCACCATGCATCACATCGCTTCCGATGGCTGGTCATTGGGGGTATTCCGGCGAGAACTGGCAACCCTCTACACCGCCTTTTTCCAAGGTTCGGCGTCTCCTTTAGCAGAGTTACCCATTCAGTATGCTGACTTTTCTGCCTGGCAGCAACAACGCCTGCAAGCACCGCCACAACAGTTAGCCTACTGGAAACAGCAGTTGGCTGGCGCACCTCCCCTGCTGGAGTTACCCACCGATCGCTCACGTCCGCCCATCCAAAGTTTCCGGGGTGGTACAGAATTCTTTGTGCTTAATGCATCGCTGACTCAACAACTGAAGGCATACAGTCAGCGGTCTGGCGCCACGCTATTCATGACCTTGTTGGCAGGTTTGGCAACCTTACTCTCGCGCTACAGTAACCATCAAGATATTGTCATCGGCTCCCCGATCGCCAATCGCAACCGGGTAGAACTGGAACCGTTAATTGGCTTCTTTATTAACCTGCTGGCACTCCGGATTGATCTGAGTGGCGATCCGCAATTTTCGGAATTATTGAAGCGAGTCCGGCAGGTAGCGTTAGATGCCTATGCTCACCAGGATGTACCGTTTGAACAGTTAGTAGAAGCGCTCCAACTAGAACGAAATTCTAGCCATAGTCCGCTGTTCCAGGTATTATTTATTCTGCAAAACTCTCCCACGGATCCAGCCAACTTACCTGGATTGACCTTGAATCCATTACAAGTTGAAAGTGGTACTGCCAAGTACGACCTCACACTGATGATGGAAGAGACCGAAGCGGGGATTATCGCTGAGTTTGAATATAACCAGGATTTATTCGATCGCGCCACCATCCGCCGCATGGTCAGTCACTTCCAGACCCTATTACAGGGAATTGTCGCTGAACCCTCCCAACCCCTTTCCGCCTTGCCGCTACTGACAGAAACGGAAAAACACCAAGTGTTGCTGGGCTGGAATCAGACTGCACTAGAATACCCACCTGAATGCTGTATTCATCAGTTATTTGAGTCGCAGGTCGAACGGACTCCTGACGCGATCGCGATGGTGCTTGAACAACGGCATTTGACCTATCGAGAATTGAATGATCGGGCTAACCAGGTGGCTCACTATCTACAGACGTTAGGCGTGGGACCGGAAGTAATAGTCGGGATTTGCCTAGAACGCTCTCTAGAAATGGTGGTGGGTCTATTGGGAATTCTGAAAGCGGGTGGCTCCTATGTACCACTGGATCCGGCTTACCCGCTCGATCGCTTATCTTACATGATCGAAGATTCGCGATTGCCTGTCCTGCTCACCCAACACGCCCTACGGACTCAGTTCTCGACCCAACCTGTTCAGATTGTTTGTCTTGATACTGATTGGAGTGCGATTGCGCAACTGCCGACTGCAAATGTCACTAGCGGGGTAGGGGCAGACAACTTAGCGTACACAATTTATACCTCTGGCTCCACGGGGAAACCGAAAGGGGTACAAATTTGTCATCGCACAGCAGTGAACTTCCTTAACTCCATGCGGCGACAACCGGGGTTAACTGAGCAGGATGTCCTCCTGGCAGTGACGACGATCTCCTTTGATATTGCTGTATTGGAACTGTACTTGCCCCTGATGGTTGGGGCGCAGGCAGTATTGGCAACTCGCACTGTTGCAGCTGATGCTAAGCGCTTGTCAGCGTTGTTGGCAAACTCAGGAGCAACTGTGATGCAAGCTACTCCAGCAACTTGGCAGATGCTATTAACTGGCGGTTGGCAGGGCGATCGTCGCTTGAAAATGTTGTGTGGTGGAGAAGCGATGTCTCGGAACCTAGCAGATCAACTGCTAGAGCGGGGTGGTAGCCTATGGAATATGTATGGACCCACTGAAACAACCGTGTGGTCGGCTGCGTGTGAGGTTAAACCTGGAGCAGGACCTGTACCAGTGGCTGGACCGATCGCCAATACGCAAATCTATGTCTTAGCAGAATCCTCTTATCCAGTCGCGGGTTCCGTCCATCCCGTCCCGATCGGGATTCCAGGAGAAGTCCATATTGGGGGCGATGGTTTGGCACGTGGGTATCTAAATCGTCCTGAATTAACCCACTCCCGGTTTATTCCTGATCCCTTCTGCGATCGCCCAGGTGCTCGCTTGTATAAGACCGGGGATCTCGCCCGGTTCCGACCTGATGGTAGCTTGGAATTCTTGGGACGCATGGATCATCAAGTGAAGCTGCGTGGCTTCCGGATTGAATTGGGTGAAATTGAAGCCGTCCTTAGCCGCTATCCTCTGCTTAAGCAAGGAGTGGTGGTCGTGCGGGAAGATGTGCCTGGTGATCAGCGATTGGTGGCTTATTTCACGACGAAAGGCGATACCATACCGACGATCCAGACGATGCGGCAGTTCCTCAAAGAACAACTACCTGATTACATGGTGCCCTCTACCTTTGTTAAGTTAGAGTCTCTCCCACTCACCCCGAATGGTAAGGTTGATCGGCGGGCATTACCCACTCCCACAGTATCGCTGGCGACTGATCCGAGTGAAACCTTTGTGGCTCCTAGAGATGAGATGGAGCGGCAGCTAGTTGAAATTTGGCAAGAGGTTTTGCAGGTGCCATCGATCGGCGTTTATGATAACTTCTTTGAATTGGGTGGACATTCGCTCTCAGCGGTGCGGGTTTGGGCAAAGGTGGAAGAAGTATTTGGCAAAAACTTACCGATCACTACATTGATCCAGGCTCCAACGATCGCGGAGCTATCCCCCTTACTGAAAAATGCCGACAGCGAAGAGAACTTGGGCGATTTAGTCCCTTTGCGACGGGGAGGCAACAAACCACCACTATTCTGCTTATATGGCATTCTGTTGTATCGGGAGTTAGCCGAGCAGTGCGATCCGGATCAACCGGTCTATGGCGTTTATCTACAAGAAGAAGTCGATTTAGTGAAAACTGGGAAAATTGACCAGCAAACTTCGATTTTTTCTAGTGTACCGAAGATTGCTGCCCGATATCTCCAAGCAATCCGCACATTGCAGCCTCAAGGTCCCTACTACCTGGCAGGGGAGTCTTTCGGGGGAATTGTTGCCTTTGAAATGGCGCAACAGCTGCAATCGATGGGCGAAGAAGTGGCATTGGTTGCCCTGTTTGACTCTCAGACTCCGTTGTGTCGTAACTATATTTCTCGGCGGCAACGCCTGATGTTACATAGCCAACTACTATGGCAACAAGGTCCATCTTATGTTGTTCGTAAAGCCCAGAGGAGTCTGGCATCCTTGCAGCAAAAGCTCTTTACCCCGTTGAATCAGCTCTTTCAACGTTCAGCAATCGCAGAGCAGCCACTGTATCTCAATCAGGTTAACTCCCTACCCCAAGATATTCGTCAACAGGTACGTGATCGCGCCATCCAATCCTACACGCCTCAACCCTACTCTGGACGGGTCGTGTTGTTCCGAGCAATGGACCGGGATGCCTTTGACTATAGCGATCGCTGTCTGGGCTGGTCAGCCTTCACTGAACATCTAGACATCTTTGATATCCCAGGCGATCACCTGGGGATTCTCAAACATCCCAATGTGCCGCTATTAGTAGAGAAGTTGCAAACCTATCTCGGTTAGCCCCTAATTCATGCTGGTTTCCGGTGAATTCCCCCCTTTCTGCTGACTGTAACAGTCGTCCAGTGCAGAGAGGGGCTTTTTTAAGTAGCTTTAAGCGAGAACCAGGGGCAGGGTCAGGGTAAATTGCACGTGATTCTCACCACTTTGAACCGTGATCTGACCTTGCAGCCGTTCGGCAAGTTTTTTGACCAAGCTTAACCCTAAGCCTGTACCACCATGTTTCCAGGGATCATTGTTCGGAACTCGATAGAATTTATCGAAGACATGAGGTAATTCCTTGGGAGAAATCTCTACACCAGAATTACTAATGGTGACTTCAAGCGAACTAGGAGCATGAGCAACCTGTTGCAACACAGCCACGGCGATCGCGATCGTTTCTCCAGCCGGAGTATATTTACAGGCATTTTGCAACAGTTCGGTCAGAATTCGTTCTAGATATTTCAGATCCGTGGTGATTGACGGTAACTTAGCTGGGATTTGTATTTTTAATTGTTGTTGTTGTTGTCGAGTGCGCTCTTCGAAGGGTTCAGCAATAGCTGGAATCCAAATTCTCAAATCGAGTGTTGTCAACATTAATGGTTCAGTTTTAGCATCTAACCGCGATAGATTTAATAGATCATTAATTAAGTTAGTTTCGCGTTGACATTCGTGACTGAGAATCTGAAGATATTGGTTAGCACGATCGTTAGTTTGTAAAATATCAGTGCGTTTCAAGATAATCTCTAACATCTGAACCGCCATTTTGATATTAGACATGGGAGTGCGAAGTTCATGAGACACGGTACTTAAAAAGTCATCTTTAAGGCGATTCAGCCGCTCCAGTTCTTGGACCTGGGCTTGTGCTGCTTGAAATAACCGGGATTGTCTTAACGCGATCGCGCATTGGTTCGCCACCTGTTGGACTAAACGAACTTCCAGGTCATTAAAAATTTCTTCCCGATGCTTGAATAACCATAAATCGCCCAACACTCCTTGATCATCAACAATCGGGCAGGCTAGGACAGAGAACAAGCGATGCTGCGATCGGACCGGGTTAGGAATGCTGTCACAAAATTGGCAAAACTGTCCATTTAATAAGTGTTTATAAATGTCAGCATGAGGAGCTGTGGCGAGCATAAACGTTTGTCCCTGGGCTGGGCGTAGAGTTCTAGTGAATTCATAAGCAATAGTAGATGTGGTTTGCTCGGCATTATAAATTCCAGTATCACAACACTCAATTTCAACCCCCCAAGCTAACTCTTGCACCGCCGTTTGCAGAATTTGTTGCTCGTCTAAACTATCCCGCACTTTATCGGTAATTCGCTTTAATAAAGCCTCAAAATGCAAGGATTGCCAGAGTTCAATTGTGCGTTCTTGCACTTGCCGTTCCAGCTTCAGACTGAACTGTTGCACCTGTTGATAGAGGTGGGCTTGATGAATAGCAATACTAACCTGGTTGGCGATCTCCGCTAGCAGATCTACTTCCCAGGTTTGCCAGTGCCGTGGTTGGTGACATGTATGGGCAATCAACAATCCCCATAGGTTGTCTTGATGCAGCACTGGAACCACCATTTGTGCAACAGCTTCCAACCCTAGCAGATAAGCAAGAGGACAATACTCCGATGGATATGAGGCAAAATCATCAACTACTACTGGGGTCATTCGACAGAAGTGAGGATAACACTCATTGAGGCAATTACAGAGATAAGTCTCCCCAGCGAGGGATGATTCACCTGCAACCAATGCTTCTGTTTCAATTTTGCTACTCTGGTCGGGATAAACCCGCAAGATCAGCACACGATCGCAGTGTAATAGTTCTAAAACATCGGTGACTGTAGCGGTAAGAATATCATTCAAATCCAGGCTTTGTCGGATATGTTGCGTAATCGTACTGAGCAAGCGTTGGCGTTCCGCCTGTTGTTGCAAGGTAGCTTCTGCCTGTTTTCGCCTAGTAATATCCAGCAAAGTGCCGAGTAACTGAATCGTTTGTCCTTGACGATTCTGAATGGCTTCACCTCTACCTTCAATATATTTCACACTCCCGTCAGGATGCAGAATCCGAAAATCAACTACAAATGCGTGTCCAGCCATCGTGATCTGGTCAATGGCGGCTTGCACAGCGGCACGATCGTCGGGGTGAATGTGCTGAAAATGGTCTTCGTAGGACGGTTCTGGTTGAGTGGGATCAAACCCAAATAGGTGAAAACTCTCTTCTGACCAAGTGATTTTTTTTGTGCGGACATCAAGTTCCCAACTGCCCACATGCGCCACTCGTTGCGCTTCAAGTAATTTTGTTTCCTTGTGTTGCAATGCCGTTTCTGTTCGTTGCCGTTCCCGCGTTTCCAGAATCAGCGCCACAATATGAGCAAGATAGCTGGCAAAGTTCTGTTCTTCGATCGCCCATTGTCGTACTGTATACACCTGTTCATGACAAATTACCCCAACCGTTTTGCCCTCAAAATGAATCGGAATATTCATGATTGAGGTAATGTGATGAGGCTGTAACCAGTGCAGAAATAGGTCTTGAGTGCGTGGATCGGTGTCAGCTTGAGCAACGACGATCGCGGCATGGTCTGCTAGCGCTTGGAAGTACATAGGATAATCAGCAGCGCACAGCTCAATCCCGGTTGAATGACACTGGGAGCTTAACTCATACTGATCTTGCAGAATAAGGCAGGTAGATTCAGCATTATAAAACCAGATACTGACCCGTTCCACTTGCAGTACCTGCGCTGCCGTTTTAGTCAGAAGTTGCAAGGCTGTGGCTAGATTGCCGTTATATAGAACTGGGTGTTTCCCCAACTCAATCAACGCCGTATGTAGTCGGCGCAACCGTTCTTCACTAGCTTTGAGGGCTTGTTCGGTTTGCTTCTGTTCTGTAATGTCCCGCGATACCCATACCACCTGATCGGCGTGAAGGGGTGATACACTAGCACTAAACCACGTAGTCTGTTGGTTCAGCAGAAAATCATATTCGATCGTCTGTGGCTGTCGGGTCGCTAATACCTGCTGGATGCAATGGATTAACCGCTCTGCTGTTACCTGGGGAAAAACATCATAAGCGGTTTTACCGAGTAGTTCCTCAGCCGGAGCAATCAGAAGAGCTGGGTTTGTTAACGGAATTTTAACGTACCGTCCATTCCGATCGATCACCAGCACCACATCAGACATCGCATGAAATAATGCCTTTAATTCTGCTTCGGAATGCTTTAAAGCATCCTCTGCTTGTTTACGTTCAGTAATGTCTTGACACACGCCCACCAGTTGGTGAACTTGTCCTGTTTGATCACGAACTGGAAAAGCTCGTTCCCAGATCCACCGTATTTCCCCATCCGGTTGTTGAATCCGGTATTCGATCGTCCAGCCAATCTGCCGTTGCTGAGTCATGATCGGTAACACCCGATCGCGATCTTCTGGAACAATCACTTCAATGAATGAGCGAGGTTGAGCATAGAGACTTGCCCGAGAGCGTCTCCAAATCTCTTCATAGGCTGCATTGACATACAGGATTTGAGTTAAATCATGGTTGGCTAACCAAAATACTTCCTGAATGCTTTCTGCCATTTGCCGAAATCGGTGTTCACTGTTGCGCAGAGCTTCTTCAATCTGTTTTCGTTCCGAAATATCACGCCCAAAGACCGTGACTCCAATAATTTGTCCATCTGCTGTTTGAATCGGACTGAAGCGATAATCAAACCAGAGTGGTGCTGGAGTAGTCTGTTTTTGAACCTCAATTTTGAATTTCTCACCTTGCAGTGCCCGAGCGTAAAAGCCTTGCCATTGCTCGCGCAGGGCTAAGGATACTTCAGTTGGAAAAACATATTCATGTTCAGCGACTTCACGCTGTAAGACTTGGCTAAAGTTGCTCCGAAACTGGTGATTGCCAATAATCAAGCGGTACTGACGATCGACCGACCAAATGCTGCCATCTGTATTCTCAATTAAGGCCGTCAAGTTCGCTTCATTCTGGCGCAGCACCGTTTCCATCTGCTGCCGATCGCTAATATCCTGTTTAATAGCGATGAAATGACCAATCTCACCGTGTTCATCCCTGACGGGTGTAATTGTCATTTCCTCAATATAGAGACTGCCATCTTTCCGCCGATTAGTGATCTCACCATGCCAAGTATTACCGGTCAAAATGGTGTCCCACAACTGACGAAAAAATGCGCGATCGTGTTGACCAGAATTGACTAAATCTCTGGGATTTTTGCCAATGATCTCCTCCTGGGTATAGCCTGTGAGTTGGGCGAAGGCAGGATTGATCCACTCAATGGTGCCATGGCGATCGGTAATAACGATACTATTGGCACAGGCTGCTAACGCGGCTGTCTGTACGGCTACCCTAGGTTGAGAAGGTTGAAGAGCAGTGATATCTTGCAAGATCCAGAGACGGCTGTGCAGCGAGCCTGACAGGGTGGCGACATAATTGACTTGCCGGGCTACTCCATCCGATCGTGTGAAGCCAAACTGACCTTTGACGGGGTTGGTAGGAAGAGGATCCTGCCAGGCCTGAGCCACCTCAGCCTCTAGTTTACAAATATCTACAATTTTGCGCCCTACTAACCTTTCTTTGGGCAGCCCAAACAGTTTACAGGCAGAGGGATTAGCATCTAGATAGAACCCTTGGTCATCGGTAATAATTAGGGCATCAAAGGCATAATCAAAATAAGCTTGTAGAGAAGAGCAAGGCAGGTTTGCCTGCTCGCCATCTGCATCTGTATCAATGACTGAACCATCTCCAATACTTGAATAAGGTTGAGGAATCTCCATAACTAATGAACTGAATAAGCCGGGTAATTGCAGAACTATTCCCTAATCAGCCTTCTTAATTTAAGGATTCCACACTAAATCCTATAGTCACCAAAAACGAAAAAAGCCTTGTGTTTCGTTACAATTCAGTGGCAAAACTGTGAGATGGAAGCGTCAGATTTTGCAAAATGTAATTATCAGAGTAGAGTAGACGCATAGGGCTGAAACCCTACCGGATAAATCATGATCATGAGCTTGGAACGACGAACAGGTAGCCTGCATACCCATAAGAATGACTATTATATCGAAGTGGATGGGTTGAAGTACCGGATTTTTGAATTCGATTACGGTAAAGTCAAAGCAGGCGATCAATACGGCTCTGGTCAGTTGTTCCAATATCAAAAAAGCATTGACGGATTCGACGGCTCTGTTTATACAGGTAGTTTCCAAGTTGAAACGACCATGTGATGAGTGCTGCCTGGCAGTGACTGAATTGATGCAATGGTGAATATCGTAACTTAGTTACAACTGGGACAGGGTCTGATTTCGGCGCTCTAGAGCGTCTTGCAACTGTGGGTGAGAGATGAGCTGATGGTGAACTGACATCTCTAGTTGGCAACAGTGTGGATCTAGCTCGACTTCGATTGATAGGCTGTGTAACTAGCGCAGTAGCGATTAACCAACGCAGTTGAGTAAGATCGCAATTACTCGGAGCAATTCTTCGGGTGCGACAGGTTTAGCCAGGTGGCGCTGGAACCCGGCGGCTAAGGCTTGTTGCTGATCGAGCTCACCAGCATATGCAGTTAGGGCGATCGCGGGAAATGTCTCTCCTGTCGCTAGCCAACGGGAGCGAATTAACCGCATCAATTCATAACCGTTAGTTTCCGGCATGCCAATATCGCTAATCAGTAGAGCGGGTAAAGCTTGTTCCAACAAGCGTAGGGCTTCTCCAGCAGAACTCGCTACCTTTACCTCAGCACCCGCCTGCTCCAGAATCACAGCAATTAACTCACGGGAATCCGGCTCATCATCAACCACTAATATGGGTAATCCACTTAAATTGACCGCATTAGTGACTCGATTCACAGAGGACTGAGATGGGGACTGCGGCATAATCAGGGGTAAGCAAACGGTAAACGTTGCACCCTTGTCATCCCCCTCACTCGCCGCCATAATTTGACCACCATGTAGTTCCACCAGATGCCGTGCGATCGCCAACCCTAAGCCCAACCCACCATGACGACGAGTGGTACTCCCATCGGCTTGCCGGAAATAATCAAACACATATGGCAAGAAGCTGGAACTAATGCCTTTACCCGTATCCGTAATGGTAATTTGCGCCGAATCTGTTCCCTGACCTGCGATCGCCTCTAACCGCACCGTAATCTGCCCTCCCGGTGGCGTGAACTTCACCGCATTAGATAACAGATTCCAGATGACTTGTTGCAACCGCCCCGTATCACCTAACACTGGGCGGAGTTCAGAGGTCAATTGGCAATTAATCTGCAATGACTTCGCTTCAGCCGCTAATCGAATAGTTTCGATCGCGGCATTAATCACAGTTACTAAATTTACAGGAGCAACTTCTAACTTCAACTTACCGCGTAAAATCCGCGAAATATCGAGCAAGTCCTCAATTAACTGAGTCTGTAGAGTAGCATTGCGTTCAATCACTTCCAGAGCTTGAGCCGCTTTGTCGGCACTAAATTGCCGGGTGCGCAGCAGTTTTGTCCAACCCAAAATGGGATTGAGCGGAGTTCTTAACTCGTGGGATAGCACCGCCAAAAATTCATCCTTGACCCGGTTGGCAGCTTCTGCCTCGGCGCGTGCTGCTTGTTCATTCGCTAACAATTGCTCTCGTTCTTGTTCAATGCGCTTGCGATCGCTAATATCTTGAGCAGTACCAACCCAATGGATAATTTGACCTTGCCAGTCCCGAGCTGCTCCAATGGCGGCAAGAAACCACCGGTACTGTCCGTTAGCCGCCCGAACTCGACACTCGGTATTGAAACTTGCTCCTGTACGAGTCGCTTGCTGCCATTGCTCCCACAACTGCATCAAATCATCTGGATGCACTACCGTTCTCCATCCTAACTGCATGGTTTGCTCAGGAGTTAGCCCAGTGTACTCATACCAAAAGGGATTACAGTACGTCACCCGTCCTACTGCATCGCTAGTCCAGACTAATTGCGGTAACGCTTCTGCTAATAGTCGATAGCGTTCCTCACTTTCCTTTAAGGCATTCTCCGTTCGTTTTCGTTCGGTTAAATCTAAAACGAAACTCACTCCTTGCTGCCGCGATCGCCCCACCAATGTACTACCTACCAGCACTGGAACTCGTAGCCCATCTTTGCAAATCAATTCCTTTTCAAAGGGGGGGTTGATGCCTAACTGGCAGAGTTCAGAGAGGACATCGCGATCGATGTGGTGGTATTCAGGTGGAGTTAGAGCCTGCCACTGTAGCTGACCTGATTCTAATTCTGGTCGGGTATAGCCAATTAATTGTAGAAAAGCATCATTAGCATCAATAATCCTGCCCTCTAAATCCCAAGTTAAAAAGCCGATTAAGGTCGTATCTGCCAACTGGTTGAAGCGGGCTTCACTCTCCCGTAATGCGATCTGAGTGCGTCGCCATTCCGTAATATCTAACGACATACCTGCCAGCATTGGTCTACCCGCCAGATGTTGCAATGGAAACTTAATGGACAGATAGTAGTGATCTTCGCCAAAGCGAGAGTCCACTCCTTCCATTTCTACTGCCTGCCCTGCGGCTAGCACAGCCTGATCGTGCTCATGAATCGATTGAGCGATCGAGTCAGGAAATAGATCAAAATCAGTTTTACCAATCCATTCGGCTAAAGGACGGTTAAATTGTCGCTCAAAGACCGGACTGACATAATGATACCGCCCTGCTTCATCCTTAATAAAGGCAGTGAGCGGACTGTAATTCATAAAACCTTCAAATAATTCTCGACTCTCTTGCAGTTTTAAGGCAGTTCTCTCAACCCGCTGCTTTGCTCGACGATAGCGGCTACTTAAACCACATAGAATCAGGGCTACCGAAACCAAAACAATTAATTGAAAGCAACGAGCTGGTGTATCTATCGCCAGAGAGTAAAAGGGCGGCACGAATAAGTAAATGGAAATAAGAGTCGCTAACCCACTGGCAAATAGCCCAGGTCCTAGCCCTCCATATAATGAACTGATGATAATAGCAGGGTAAAAGAGGGCAAAGAAGGTTGGGGCAAGCATGGGTTGCAGTGCCCAGGTAATTAGGAACGCGATCGCATCGGCGAGGAAGGCAATTCCATAGGGCAGAAGTTGAAAGTGTGCCAGTCTAGGCATAATTGATTACAAACATTAGATAAACCAAGAATCATTACAGGACACTCGTAGCCTGTCTGACCGAAACTACTGACCTAAGGCTTCGCAGGTTGGCTAGGCGGCGATCGTGAATAGAAAGATTAATCACCCCCGCAGGAAGGATTCCTGTAATTCAGTCAGAAATTACCTCCCAAAGATGTACTGATATAGGCAACACTTAGATGAGGCGTTTTATTCATCCTCGAACCGAGTTACTATTCAATTCTGGGCATTGCAATGCCTGACAGGAAAGCATAACCAGCCACTATATCCGCTAATTATGAAGTAATTTAAGTTTTGTTATTTAGGTTTTATTGAAACATCATCTCTATTGCCTTCACCTCAATTTCATCGCAATAGCTGTGATCATAATTTCACTCTGGCAACCAAAAAACCAACCTATAGGAATAGATTTGGTGGCACCAAAGCATGACATTAAGCAATCGGTCGGATGACTAAATTAGTAAAAGTAGATCAAGATTTTTCTATTAAAGGAGAATACAATTCGGCTTAATATACGAATCTTTCTTGAAGGGGAAAAATTATTTTTTTGAGTGAGCTATGGTTCTAGACACTGCGAACAACAATGCAGACTCAAAGTCAACCTGACAGATTCATCCTGTTTTTCATAACTTTAAGTGCCGCTAATTGTGCACAACGATCAACAGGTTTTAGTGTCCTTCAAGCAATCATTTAGGGAAAGCAATGAACTTGAACTATAGTCAACATGCAATCAAGAAGCTGGCTGGTGCTGTCGGCATTGTAGCATCCAGCGTATTCCTCGGACTTCCAGCTCTAGCCGCGATCAGTCCTCAGTCTTCGCCTCTAAATCAAGTTGCCTTAGATACAGATCAGCTAATCGCTCAGAGTGGCGGTACATCTGGAGCCGGGGGTAGCACCGGAGGCAGCACTGGCAATACTCCCAGTGGTACTGGAACTACTGATAACATGGGCAGCCCTGGTAATCCTAGCCCTGATACTGATGGTGGTGCAGTAAACCCCAATCAGCCTGCACCGGGTACAGGTAGCGGTGCAGGCACAGGTAGTGGTGCTGGCGGTGGCATGACCCCAGGATCTGATAGTAGTGGTGGAGCTGGCAGCGTTGATAGCACGGGTGGTACTGGCACCAATGGCGGGGTAATTAACCCAGCCGGATCGGGGTCGGGTACTAGTGATGGAGCTGGTAGCGTTGATAGTACGGGTGGAGCTGGCACCAATGGTGGAGTCACTAACCCGGCTGGCTCAGGCGCCGGGGGTGGCACCGGGGGGACTGGCATTGACAATACTACTGGCGACGGCACAGGTAGTGGAGCCGGGGGTGGAGAAGGAATTCGTGCGCTTTGGTAGATTCTGGTTTTAGGTAATCTATCCCTGTAGGGGGTGGGCTTTAGGCAGCCAAATCGGTAACATCGTCTATTTCCCCGCCCCTACGATCGCCTGCTTTTGCAGCCATTATTCGCTCATATAATTCTTGTTAACTGATTGGGCTTCAGCTAGCCAAACAGCTCTTTTCAAGTGCCAGTAGTGTTAAATTGTCGTGGCGGCACAATCATCCGCCAATCACTCGCCTTTCAAGTTAATATCAGCTTTGCGATCGTCTACTCCAACCATTACTCCAACTCATCCATCTCGGGTTCTGGCTCAGTCAGCGCCTAAATTTAATCATTTATAATAACTAAAACAAAATTAGCGACTACTCTATCAAACATTCATTCAGTAATAGCGCTAATACGTCTAGAACATGCTATTAGTAATCGAACAGTCACCTTCTACGTCCAAGATACAGAGATAAATCGTTACCCGATCGCCATTAAAAAAACTGCGGGCAACGCTTAGTTTTGCCCTGCTCTCATAAGTGGATATAACGGAACGCTGGAAGTGGTGAGACATTGAGCATGTTTTTGCATGAATAGATAGTGGGTTAATTGTGGATGTATTTGACAACAGCTTCTCTCGCCAAGTCGTGAAGGAGGATAGCGATCGCACCGGAATGTCCTGCATGCTGGACTAACTGCGGACTATGCAAGTGATCTGGAATGGTACCTATCGAGTTCCGTCTGATGTCAATGATGATGTCTGTGATTATCCACTTGCACGTAATTTGGTGATGTTAACGGTGGCGGTGACCTGTGAAGATATCGTCTCTTTATATTGCGACAGGCGAACCACGTCACTTCACGATTACCTTAAAAGATTTGAGTGTTCAATTGCTTAATTTGTAGGCTTTGCTGGTGTCAGCAGTAGAGGCCGCGATCGTGCCTAAATTAATCCATGAACGCTGATACAACTCCTCCAGTCCTGTTGTGTGGCTGGTGCACAGCGAACTAATTCTGCATAACTCAACTATGCGATCGCCTCAATTTCGGAGTTGGCGATGATTTCACCCCTGTAGTCTGCTCCGAAACAGCGCATTGTCACCTGGGTTGGCTCAGTATAACTATGCGCAACTTCTTGCACCACCATCACCTCAGAGCCCAACAGCAATAATGAATGACACAATTTTTGTTAGCATGACTCGAACAACATTTCAGTTTTAGGATAGATGCAGGCACAGTCAAAACCATGTCCCTGGTTTAACTATTAACTCCCCAAAACGTTAATTCTATGTTGGATGAACCGTTAACGAACCACACTGATGCAGAACCCTATTTAGTGACTGCTGTGATTTCTCATGTTGTAAAACCGGGACGCGAGCAAAGTTACGAAGCCTGGTTTCAGGGGATTGCCGCCGATGCCCGAAAATTCAACGGGCATCTGGGTGTCAGCACCATTCGTCCCCAGGAGCATACCCATCCCGAATATGTGGTGATTCTCAAGTTCGATTGCTACAACAATCTTAAGAACTGGTTAGAATCTGATATTCGGCGGGAATGGATTGAGCGATTGCAACCCTTGATCACCAGACCAGAAGCGATTCAAACCCTGACTGGGCTAGAGACCTGGTTTACGCTACCCAAAAAGCCAATGCCAGTTCCACCTCCACGCTACAAAATGGCGATCGTGACCTGGTTAGGAGTGTTTTTCACGATATCTCTGCTCAATCGATTGCTAGTACCACTACTTGCAGGGCTACCGAAATTACTCAGTTCTTTAATCATCACGGGTCTTACTGTTGTTCTCCTGACCTACTTGATCATGCCCCGCTTAACCCAGTTCTTTCGCAAATGGCTATATCCCAACTTATAACTTATACAGCTCAATAGTTATCCCAAAAAAATGAGGCATAGAGCGATAGAGTATGTATGCAAAAAAGCCCAGACTGTAGAGCCTGGGCTTAAAAAGTCAAATTTCTTCTATGCTAAGAGCATGAAACTTGAGTATCCTAGATCGGATCACTGAAGCGAACTAGTAGCTACGCGAGAAGTTATTGCGCGAGAAACCATCCCGACGCTGACCGCCGCCACCACCGAAAGAATTGCGATTCTCGCGGGGCTTCGCTTTGTTCACTTTCAGATCACGACCCATCCATTCTGCCCCATCTAGAGCTTCAATGGCAGCATCCTCTTCAGCATCTGAACTCATTTCGACAAAACCAAAGCCGCGCATGCGTCCGGTCTCGCGATCGGTAGGTAGCTGAACACGCTTCACAGTTCCATATTCTGCGAAAACGGCAGTTACATCCGCTTCAGATACCTGGTAGGACAGGTTACCAATGTAAATCGACATTCAATGATCTCCAAAATCAAAAAGATGTAGAGAGTGAGATTTCGGAGAGAAGCCTGCCAAGAACAACGTGAAAAATCCGTCAATACTAGAAACAAACACTGCAACCGACTCTGTATCTCCAACTTTATCTATCGTAGCACTTTTTCAGCTAATGCAAAACAAATCGTCAAGCGGAATTCTCTGTCTTTAGACTGATTTTTGCCAGGATTTGCCGTCTTACGACTGGAATGCTGGTGGTCAGGGTCGAAACTCTTTATCTGGGCAGATGTCATGAAACCCTGAATTGAGCTGCAATATCGGGTATCACTTCGAAGGCTTGAGGGGGTAGCAGCATGACGATCGTGCTCACAATTTGGTTACTGGCAGCTTTCTATACAGCGGTATGGTCTGCTTATCGAGTTTGGCAACGACGAGCAGAAATCGAGAACGGTCGTCTATTGCGCTATCAACAATTTTCTAATGCCGTGGGTGATGTTGAGCTTCCCGCTGCGTCCAAGGCTCAGCGATCGCCGGATCGATCGTCATTATCAGAATTACCAAATGAACTGGAAGCGGCTTTAACTGATGCGGTAGCAGACCTGCCGCTGGCAACCTCTATCCCCTTGTCAGAAGTAGTCAATCCGCTGGCAACAACAACGACCCCGGTAGAGATTACCCCCATAGTAGAGGCTCCCAACACAGAACCAATATCTGAGGAACTGGTCCACCCATCTCTGAGTGTTCTAGCGGAAATTGCCCAATTGGATCAGGCAAAACCGATCGAGGCGATGGAGCAACTAGTTCAGTATCTTGATCATCCTGATAGCGTCATGCGAGCTGCATTAGCATCTGTTTTAGGTGAGTTAGCGATCAACCGACAGGGGCAGAATATCGATCAAATTATGACTATGTTAAATACATTGACTACGGATGCTAATCTTCAGGTAAAAACCGAAGCTATGGCAGCCCTAGGGCGGATTGGGACAGAGTTAGAGATTGTGCGATCCAATCCGGAGTGAAGCGAGGATTGCCCGTACAGTCAGTAGCGCAAGGAATTATTGTATCCTGACATCTGTAGGCTAAAGTTCCCTTGCCCTCAGCTCTAGGACTAGCTTGGCTTTGAATTAGTTATATAGTTATGTGGTTTGGTGAGCCTAGCTTGCTACCTGATCTCACTGGGATTCTGTCCAGGTTTCGGGCGGCATTGCCGCTTGCAGAAGTTGCAAGATCGGAACAAAATCGAAAGTGTTGACTTTGTTTAGCAGTAGGGTAGCAAGTTGGGGTTGGCTAGTCGTGAGTGGATTGATCAGACCGATGAGTTGTTGATTATCTAGCTCCACGGTTGCCTGGTAAAGCTGTTTTAGCAACGGAGTGGATAATTCACGCAGTGCCGCGATCACATCAAATGAGCTAGAAGAAGAGGGCACACTAGTAGCAACCTCTGGTTCCGCATAAAGATATTGCACCCCCAGATGAGTCGTCATTTTTTCTAATAACTCAGTTTCTTGAAAAGGCTTGCGAACAAAATCATCACACCCTGCTTCTACGACTTTATTTTGCTCCTCCTCAAAAGCACCAGCTGTTAAGGCAATGATTTTGGTACGCTCAGCTTGAGGGCGTTTCGCCTGCTCCTGTGCCCGAATTTGTCTAGTTGCCTCATAGCCATTCATTACAGGCATTCGCATATCCATCCAAATCAATTGGGGTTGCCAGGTTTCCCACAGAGCGATCGCTTCCTGCCCATTTGTGGCTGCCTGCACTTTAAAGCCAACTGATTGCAATAGTTGCACCAACAGTTGTCGATTCGTTTCATTATCTTCGACCACCAGAATGTGATAAGTCAGTTGATTAGGTGCTAAGCCCAGGATATGACGTGGTAAGGATGAGGTCGCTAGAGCGCCTGATTCCACTAGTTGCACCGGAATCGTAAAGGCAAAGATAGAACCAACTTCTGGTGTACTACGTACCGTTAAATCACCTCCCATTAATTGCACAAACTGACGGCTAATTGGCAGCCCTAAGCCAGTTCCTTCGTGAGCCGATTGTCGGTTATTTGATTGAATAAATGGCTCAAACAAGCTATCTAATTCATTTGAGGCAATCCCAATGCCAGTATCTTCAACTTCAATTTTAAGATTCACTTTTCCTAGATAGTAGCTACCTTGAACTTTATCTGGTTTAGCTACTGATGGATAGTTGATTACTTTATCAGGGGTAAATGTAGATATTCGGAGAATAATTTGACCGTACTGAGTAAATTTAATTGCGTTCCCTACCAAATTAATTAATATTTGACGGAGTTTATTTTCATCTGTTTCAATATGACGCGGTAAATTCGGTGCGAGGTTAATGATAAATTGCAAACCTTTTTCGGCTGCTCGCAAACGAAACATCTCTTCCAGAATATTGAGTAAGCTGTAAAGGTCAAAGCAATTGGGCGTAAAGATAATTCGTCCAGCTTCGATTTTGGACATTTCTAGAATGTCATTAATTAAATTGAGCAAGTGTTCGCCACTGCGATTAATAATACTGAGTTGTTGACGTTTTTCTAGTTCTAAACTGTGATCACGAGACATAAGCTGAGCAAATCCCAGAATTGCATTCAGGGGGGTTCGTAGTTCGTGGCTCATATTGGCTAGGAAAACACTTTTTGCCCGATTTGCCGCTTCAGCAGCTTCCATCGCGTGTTGTAGTTCCATGGTGCGTTCTTGCACCCGTTGTTCTAGCTCTTGATTCAATTGTTGTAAAGCCTCTTCAGCCTGTTTGCGATCGCTGATATCGCGGGATAATCCAATTGTGCCAATGATATTGCCCTGAGCATCGTACCAAGGGCTTTTGGTCGTTAAATAGGTCCGCATTCCTTCAGGGTGAGGTACGCATTCCTCTAGGGTTTCAGCAATGCCTGTCGTCATAATGCGGTAGTCGAGTTCGCGTAGTTGGTGAGCCATCTCAGGCGACCATAAATCTGCATCATCTTTGCCAATCAGAGCTTCTAGGGGGCAATCGAAAAAGCGAACAAAGGCAGAATTAGCAATAACAATTCGTCCGTGTCGATCTTTGACAAACACCACATCTGGAGTGCTTTCAATCACAGACTGCAAAATCGTATTCCTCTCTGCCAAGCGAGACTCGCTATCTCTTAGGGATTGTTCTGCCTGCTTTCGATCGGTAATGTCTTGGTAAGTTCCTAATAAACCGATTACTTCACCATTGAGGTTATACAACGGCAGTTTATTTGTTTCAATCCAGATCACTGAACCATCCGCTCGTACTTGCGTTTCAATAATGCCAAGTTTAGCAACACCAGAATCTAATACTTCGCGATCATCAGCTCGATAGGCTTCTGCATTCGTTTCTGCCCAAGGCATATCGTAATCAGTTTTACCAACAATATCTGCTGGTGTAGCTAAGCCAGCTGCTTGGGCAGACTTTTGATTACAACCTAAATAGACAGAGTTACAATCCTTCCAGAACACGATCAGGGGAAACGTGTCGATCACAGTTTGGAGAAAGAGTTGGGATTCTCGTAGGGCAATTTCGGCTTGTTTGCGATCACTAATATCCCGCATCCCCGCAATAAATACGGGTCGATTGCCTAGAGTAACCCTACGCAGCGAGATTTCCACGTCAAAGAGGGAATTGTTGTCAAATCGACGTTCGCGCCATTCAAATCGCATGGTTTCGCCAGCTTGTACCCGTTGCAAAATTTCGGGCAGGCGTTCGATCGGGGCGTCGGGAGCAGATAAATCTGGAATGTTGGCAGCAAGCAGTTGTCCTCGGGTTGCCCCGCGCACTTCCAGGGCTCGATCGTTCGCATCTAGAATCGTGCCATCTAAATCATGAATTAAGATTGCGTCGTAGACATTATTAAAAATGGTGCGTAAATCGCGTTCAGATCGAATGAGTTCTTGAGTTCGCTGTTCTACTCGCAGTTCTAATTCTTCATTTAATTGCTGGAGGGCAAGTTCGGCAGCTTTGCGCTCGGTAATATCGCGACCTTCTGCCAGAATTTGATAGACCTGCCCATTGGCGTCAAACAGTGGCTTGAAAGAAGCAATGATGTCCACAATTATGCCGTCTTGACCTTCAACCTGTATTTCTACTTGGTGAAGGTTACCGCTGCTGGCAATCAATACCCCCTGCTGAACGTGGGCTTGGGAGGTGGGTAGATGTTTAAAGCAAGCGATTTCCCAGAATAGCTCGGTCTCAATGTCTTCCATCCGCAAGCCAGCAAACGCCAGAGCCGTTTCGTTTGCAGATAGCAATTGTCCAGTAGGTGAGATTAAGGCAATAAATTGAAAGGCGGAGTTAAAAATGCTGCGAAACCGAGTTTCACTTTGTTGGAGTGCAGCTTCTGCTTGTTTATGCGCAGTAACATTTTGAGTAAACACGATGATACCACCGACTTCATCCGTCTCCGTGTACCAGGGACGAACTTCCCACTGCATCCAGATCCGTGAGCCATCTGACTGCACCCAACCATCTTCTTCGCAATATTCCACTGTTCCAGCCAGACATCGCTGATAGATCCTCTGCCAACGATCGGGAAGATTAGGAAAGAGCATATAGTGTGATTGCCCAATAATCTCGCCATCCAGGTGATATTCCTCTTGCCAACGACGAGAAGTCAGGAGATAGCACATATTGCGATCGAACATAGCTACGGCAACTGGAGTATGTTCTACAAATAATCTAAGTTGATGTTCATGTTGTCGTAGTTTTTGAGTCCGTTCCTGAATCTGTTGTTCTAAATTCGCATTTAATACCTCAAGTTCTTGATTTGCCTGCTGCAGGGCTAACTGTTGTTGAACTAGCTGCTGCTCTTGCTGATAACGTCGTACTGCCTCGGTCACAGTGAGAGTGAGGTCAGTTTCATCCCAGGGTTTAGCAATAAAGCGATATAAATTACCCCGGTTTACAACATTACCTACATCCTCCGTCCGGGCTTGTCCAGTCAGCATAACTGTCAAGGTCTCTGGATGACGGGTATGGAGTTCAATTAAAAATTCATCTCCTTTCATCCCCGGCATAATCTGGTCGGCAATAACTAGGGGAACGACACCACCTGCCGCTAGCAGTTCCTCTAAGAGTTCTAGTGCCTCAGCCGCACTTTCGGCAATTTCGATCGTGTAATGAGGGAAATGCCGTGATAACTGAGTTCTTAGGGTGAGCAGAACGTTCCGCTCATCATCAACACATAGAATGGTAGGGATACTCATCAATCATCTCCAACATGGGCATTCGGCTTTTCAAATCAGAACAATGGTTAGGGAACAGGGGTAACTTCGTCCAGCCATAAGGGCAACGTGACTGTGAAGTGAGTTCGACCTGGTTGGCTCTGAACTTGAATATCCCCACTGTGCTTGTCTATAATCTGTCGGACAATATCCAACCCCAAACCACTACCCTCACCCCGAGGCTTAGTGGTAAAAAATGGCTCAAAAATGTGGGGGTAAACCTCTGCTGGAATGCCGTTGCCGGAGTCTATCACCTCGACCACTAATTGATTCATCGCTTGCCTAACCGCAATTTCTAAAACCCCCTGTTGCCCGATCGCATAAATGGCATTGTCAATTAAATTCACCCATACCTGCGTTAGTTCATCGGGATTGCCGAGTAGTTCAGGTAGTGCCGGGTCATAGTGTCGGATCACCTGAATGCCTTGTTTGAGCCGGTTGTGATATAGCGTTAAGGCAACCTCAATGCCATCCGTAATCCGAACTGGGAGCTTTTCGCCGTTGTGGCTGTGATGGCTATAGCTTTTCAAAGCAAACACAATTTTGGCGGCACGATCGACTTCTTGTTGAATACTTTTAGCATTCTGGTACTGCAAGACTAGATTGTAAGCAGCTTGCAAGATGGCGATGCAGTCAGCATCCCTCAAAATTGACTGGTAGTGGGTCAGATCAGAGTCGAGCCGCAGTAGGGTCAGTTGGGTGGCAACATGGCTAGCATTGGCAATCCCTTGGGCAAGCAGTTCGGTTTGGAGTTGCGCTCTCAGTTGGCGCTCAGTTGTCGTTGAGATCGACGTTTGGTGTTGGCAAGCCGTATTGACTAAATGAAGAAAGCTAGATTGTTGCCCAGGAGATAGGCGTTGTAGCAGTATGGGTAACTGCTCTAGGGACGTTTGAAACGCCGCCATGATGTTGCTAGTGGCTCCCCGAACTACACCAAGAGGTGTATTGATTTCATGGGCAATGCTGGCAGCCAATTGACCTAACGCTACCATTTTTTCTGACTGAATTAGGTCTTGTTGCACCGCTCGCAAGTTGGTGAGAGCTTGGGAGAGTGCCTGGGTTCGCTCTTCGACTCGCTGTTCCAAAGTTTGAGAATATTCTGCCAGCTGGTGATTGGCTTGTTCTAGACTGGTATTGAGTTGAGAGAGATTTTGCACTAAGCGATCGCGCTCAACTTCGGCGACTTTGCGATCGCTAATATTCATCATGACACCGTCCCAGACGATCGCACCATCCGGTTGTCTGGTCGGTTGGGCGACGGCTTGAATCCATTTGATAGTTCCTGATACAGTGACAATGCGAAATTCCAGACCAAGGGGTTGCAAGGTTTGACAAGATGCAAGCATGATCTGGTCAACTTTTGCCCGGTCTTCAACATGTTCAAAATCGCGAAAGTTGTATCTGCCTGCCATCATCTCCTCCGCTGCCACCTCATATAGGTCGTAGCAACCCGAGCTGACATAAGGCACTGATACCATGCCATCAGCAGCGATCCGAAACTGGTAAATGATGCCCGGAATATTAGTCGCCAAATGCACAAAGCGGGTTTCACTTTCCTGTAATTGATGCAGGGATGCTTCTAACTGGTGAGCATAGGATTGGGACTGCTGATATAGATTGGCATTCTCTAAGGAAATTGCCGCTTGCACACCCAGTACTCTCAGCAGTTCAACCCGCTCATCGGTAAAGGCATTAGCTGTGATAGCATTTTCCAGGTACAAAATTGCCATCAACTTGCCCTGATGCAAAATGGGCGTACACAGTAAGCTTTGGGGGCGATACTGAAGACAATATGGGTCGCTGAAAGTGATGGCATGGTTTTTGTAATCAGTAATCACTGTTTCTAGAGTATGCTCCACGTAATGAATCAGAGCGAGGGGCACATGTTGGCAAGCCTCCACGGGCTGGCGTTTCAGCGATTGTACAGTATGGTCAAAATACTGAATTCCCAGCTCTAGAGAACCGCTAGAATTAAGAAACAGGGCAGCTTTATCGGCTCCGGCATTAGTGACTACAATTTGGATCAGAGTTTGCAGTAATTGATCTAACTGAATTTCACTAGAAAGGGTTTGAGAGGCTTTGAGAATGGTATGTAAATCGAGGGCGGTAACGAAGTGGTTAGTGCTTTCAGCGGGAACTGTATCTCTAGAGGTGACGGTAATTTTGGTTTGCTCCAAAATAGGAGATAGCAGCTGGGCGTAGTGCTGTTCTAGATCATTCACCTTCGCGATCGCACCCCAATGAGCATAGCCATAATAGGCATGGGTTAGGTAGGTCTGAGCCACGGTTTCCTTGCCCCAGCCTAGGAAAAACTGAGCGGCTAATTCATTGGCTAGGGCAGCTTCATGGGGGTAGTCATGCGCTTTAGCGAGCGTAATGGCACGATCGTATGCCTCGATCGCGGCTAGATAGTCTCCTAAAACACGATGGCGCTCTGCCTCCACCAAGTACCACTTATGCAAAAAGTTCATAGGTGCATGGGTGGCCCAAACCTGTAGCTTGTGTTGTTGGGTATTCACCCGCTCCATCCAATCGGTTTGCTCCGAGCTAGAAGCTTGAAGGTAACGGGCAAGTAAGGTGAGGGCCTCGTACCAGGAAAACAGGGCGATCGTCAGGGTAGAGGGTAAGCCATCTAAATAGTCAGCTGCTTTGCTAGCGTTTTCTGCCGCCAGCTCATAGTTACCAAACCAATAGCAAAGCATCAGCTTATTAATATATAAATGACACAGCAAACTACGTTCATTACGGCTGAGATGCACGGCAAGTTGCTGCTGTTCGTCGTAATACTTCCCGGTCAAAGTGTGCAGATTCAGGGAAGGTGCTTGCAGGTTAGCGACCAATTGTTCGTGAAACTGATGGAGGCGTAAGCTACCGTCCTGTTTCAGGTTCAGGATTGCCTGATGATGCTGTACCATTTCTTGCTGCAAGGTTGGCAAGTCTCGCCCCAAGTGGTAGGAGGTATAAGAGTGCAAGAACAGGGAGAGTGCCGCAAATTCCAGATCTCCAGCTAAGAGTGCAGTTTGATAGTAATTCAGGGAGGGTTGTAAGCCCCTATTCGCATGTTGCTTCCAGTGGGTAAACCATACGGTAGTCAGAAACCCAATTTTGCCTCGCATCGCACTGTCTGCAAGCTGATCCAGCAAATTCAGTGCCAGTTGACCAAAGGCATACCCCGTTTCAACATCACCGATGACATTGAGCATGATAAAGCCATATCCGGCATAGGCAAGGGCTGAATCTGGAGAATTGCCATAGCGTAACGAAAGCTCGACCTGTTTGAGCATAATCAGCGGTAGGAGCTGAGGGGCGCTCTGGTACGCCAGGTTATTGATATCGGATAAAATTCGCATGGCTGCCAGTATGGTGGCATCGGTCATGCGAGGTAAGGTTAATAGCTCTTGCGGCGATCGCTGGGCAAGCTGGGTAGCAATCTCCTGTAAGGCTTGCTCAACCTCATGCGGTTGCACTGTTGTAGGTAGATCGATGCCCAGATCTGCCAATGCCTGGATACCGATCTGTACGCCTTGGAACAACTCAGCCTGGGCTGAAGCCGCCAGAATCTGTACTTGATAAACAGTCGCTTTCTCGGCAGCCGTCTTCGCTTGTTGCAACACCGTTTGGACTAATGGTTCGACCTGGGCTAGATTGCCGCTCAGGTAAGCTGCTTCAGCTGCTGATTCATGCAATTTTAAGCTCAACTCATAGTGCTGCTGCCAACTCTTTGAATTTAATAATTGCAATCCAGTGGTGAAATATCCCAATGCCGCTGTGTAAGCAGTAGCGACCTTGGCTTTACTACCTGCCAACTGATTTAACTGAGCTAACTCGATGCGATCGGCAAGCGTGGTCAGCAAAGAAGAGCCATAATTGAGCTGATTGACAATCTCAAAAATTTTCTCCTCCCGGTCGGCAGGAGAACTTTGGTGCAACAGCAATTGCCCAACATTGAGATGGGTGACAGCTTTTTGTGCTTCTGGAATTAATGAGTACGCAGCCTGTTGGACGCGATCGTGCAAAAACCGATAGGCAACTGGTTCAAGCTGGCGGGGCGGGGTGTCTGTTTCCTGATGGTTGAGGTAGAACTTATAGACTTCGCTTTGGGGCAAAATTAGACCTTCCTGTAAGGCTTGCCATAAGGCAGTTGCCACCGCAGATTCCGATTGTTCTGAGACGATCGCTAATGTCTCTAGATCAAACTGATTGCCAATACAAGCCGCTAACTTGAGAACATGCTGCGTGGCAGCCGCCAATTTCTGTAACTGCTGCGCCATAAATTCCACAACATCATCGGTAAGCGATAAGGCGTTGACTTGAGCGATATCACATTCCCAATAGCCCTGATCATGATTGAATGTAATCTGCCCGTCTTGATGTAGTGCCTTGAGAAACTGGGCAATGAAGAATGGATTGCCCTGAGTTTTACGATCGACCAATTCCGTCAGGGGACGCGCTCGCTCCGTTGAACAATGTAACGTGTCTGCGATCCACTGATTAGTATCTTGCAAGGTTAAGGGCGTTAGGGTCAGGGTATTAACAACCTGTCCAGTTTGTTGCAGATCCGCGATCGTCAACAAGAAGGGATGAGCCGGAAACACCTCATTGTCACGATAGGCACCCAATAGCAATAGATAATGACTATCCTCCATCAGCACTTTGATCAATTGGAGCGACGCAGAGTCTGCCCACTGCAAATCATCCAGAAACATTACCAAGGGATGTTCTGAGGTCGTAAAAACATGAATAAATGCTTGAAATAGCCAATTAAACCGATTTTGAGCGGCAGTTCCCGTGAGCTCTGGAGCGAGAGGTTGCTTGCCAATGACATATTCCAGTTCAGGAATTACGTCAATTAGTACTTGTCCGTTATCGGCTACGGCAGTCAGGATTTTGGTACGCCATTCAGCGAGTTGGGCATCTGGCTCAGATAGTAATTGTCCCATCAGATCGCGTAGTGCTTGCACAAAAGCATAGAAGGGAATGTTGCGATTGAATTGGTCAAATTTGCCTTTAATGAAGTAACCATGCTGGCGCACGATCGGTTTATGAACTTCATTCACAAGCGCCGTTTTGCCAATTCCGGAAAAGCCTGCTACCAGCAGTAGCTCACTCGTGCCACTACTGACCCGATTGAAGGCACTCAGTAGCTCTATTACCTCGGCTGCTCGTCCATAGAGTTGTTCGGGAATCAGAAAACGATCGCAAATATCCCGCTCCGCCAGCGTAAACCAAACCTGTTGACCCCATTCCTGCCAAAGCGCTTGACAGCGTTCCAAATCATACTTCAGCCCCCACGCACTCTGATAGCGATCCTCAGCATTTTTAGCCATTAGCTTGGCAATAATTTCAGACAGGATGGGAGGAATGTTGAGATTCAAGTCATGAGCTAGAGGTGGCTGGACCGCAATGTGACAATGGATCAAATCCAGGGGATCGGTAGACTGGAATGGTAATTGCCTGGTCAATAATTCAAACAGGGTGACCCCAAGCGCATAGAAATCACTGCGGTAATCGATCCCGCGATTCATCCGTCCCGTTTGCTCGGGCGACAAGTAGGCGAGTGTTCCTTCTAGAAGGTTGGGATGTTTGACCTCTTCAGCTTCCTTGGGCAGTAGCGAGGCAATGCTAAAGTCAATTAACGTGACTTGGTTAGTGTCTGGGTGAATTAGGATATTAGCAGGCTTGATGTCTTTGTGAATAACTCGTTGTTGATAGAGATAGTGTAAAATCTCAGCCAGTTGAATGGCGATCGCTAAAGCCTCGGGCAGGCTAAGAGGATGATTAGTCATGTAATCAGACAGTGCTAAAGTCCGTTGATCTGGCATGACCAGAACCAATCCATTACCATAAGGCTCTAGCCCCAACACCTGTACAATCCCTGGTAGATGCAAGTTCTGGGTGATGGTATAGTAGTTGCGAAATCGCAGCAAATCTTGGATTGAAGGGCAATCTTTGCTTAACAACTTCAATATTACCGGCTGACCATTTGCCAACCGAACCCCTTGATAGACTAGAGTACGCTTTCCGACATAAAGCGACTCGGTGATCTGATACCCTGGAATAATAGGCAGGCGATCTCCAGGATTAGTAAGTTGCGGCTTCATAGCTGAGCTTCTGGGGTAATGGTGATGCAGGTAAACTAACTTGGAGTAAGAATTGTCAGATTTGAGCATGACCGCAAGTTGGTCAGACTGACGATTGCCCTGATCGATCAAACTTCTGGAACTTTCATAGAGTAGCGCCCTCAGCTAATAGCCTGAAAGTGTAAACATAATCAGCGACTGTGCAATCAGTCTGGAGTAACGTTAAAACTCTGATAACTTCCCATGGTTTTAGGCTAGCCCTTAATGCTAGTCCCAGGTAGACCGAAGTAGCCATCTAGCATCCAGAACAGAGATATTCAGTTTATGTTTAGCCATTAGAGTGATTAAACCCGTAAAATACTGATTATTTTCTCCTTCTGCGAAATAGATTCACTTTCAAGATAACGCACTGTGGCAAACTGGTGAACCACAGTCGCTCGAGTAGGCTTGCCGATAGTAATTAATGCCGCTGTTGTGCCGCTGAGCTTGGAAAAACCCTGATCGCAAGGAGCAAGACAATCTTAAATCAGTTGTTCTCCTAACTGAGTGAACAGTTTTTTGATCGGAGAAATTATTAAAGTAGCCTCAGCAATTTCAGACTGCGACGGGTAACTTCTAGCCGTTTAGGTGCATCCTCAGCCCGAGCTAAAGTCATGTTAGTAGCAAAGAAATAAGTATGATTGTTTTGCTGCAAATAGCCGACAAACCAGCCAACGTTCGGGGTAACGCGATTGCTCCAGCCGGTTTTTCCACGCAGTGTATAGGCAGGTGTGCGTTCTATGATCATGATGTCTTTGACCAAATCTAGCGTCCGTTGAGAGAAAGGCAGATCATTACGATCGAGCCGTTGCAGAAACTCAATCTGCTGTTTTGGAGTAATTTGCAACGGTCCATCTAGCCAAAAGCGATCGATTTGTTCTGGTGTGCCAATCTGACGGTTGCCGTACCCGATCTGCTCAACAAACTGCTGCATACGTTGATGACCATTTCTTCGCGCTAAAACCTGATAGAACCAGACAGTTGAATCCTTAAATGCTTGGCGTAAATTGGTATCTCGATTCCAAGCAGGAAATTCGCGTTGCACACCGTCCCAGGTTAAAACCGCAATGTCATCTTTAATCACGCCTGTTTCAAGGGAGATCAGGGCATTCAGAATTTTGAAGGTGGAAGCAGGAGAAAAAGCTGTTGTGTTACGCGGAGAATTATGTTCGTAGAATTGATCATGATCTTGGTCATAGATCACAATTGAGCCATCAATGTCTAAGTCCTGAAAGAGTTGTCCTAGATTGACCTGTTGAGGCGCCTTTGTGGCTATGGAAACTGGCGATGGTTGCGGCGGGCGAGAATTGACCGGTAATATTTGATACCCGCCAATGATGATAAAAATGATGCAAGCTAGAATGATGAGGCATGGCTGAAGAGGAAGTTTTGAGAACCATCGCAAGCATTTGGAAATAACACGATTCACTGAACCCATAACTTTTCTGCTGATTCCATCACGATCGAACCCGTAGGGATACAAAGGGGAACATACCCACTCCGGAGAATCTTTAGCCTGACTACAACTATGGTGCTGGCTTATGGTGCTTCTTCAAATTCAGGTAGGGTTCCCAGTTTTCGGATGGCAACATTGACATCCATGCCTAGGTAATCTTCAGCATCACCAAACCAGGAACCGGATAACGGAATGACCTGCCCGGGATGACGGGCGATCGCAACGCGAATTAAATCAAATCCGGCAGTAATCCGATTCGTGGGATCATAAGCTCGCCAACCCGCTCCCGGTAAATACACCTGCAACCAGGCATGGGTTGCCCCCGAACCTGTCATACCAATTTCACCTCCATCCAAGGCGGCATCATAGAGATAGCCACTGACGAAGCGACAGGCAAACCCCAATCGCCGGAGGGCTTCAATCATTAACCAAGCATAGTCTCGGCAAGTCCCTGACTGGGAGCGTAGGGTTTCACCAGGGGGCTGAGTGCCCTCTGCCTCGCGGGCTTGATAAGTCAGCGTATGACGAATGGTATTCATCATCCGTTGCAAGACATCCAGGGTATCGTCTTGATCTCCAACTACAAAGCTTTTTGCCCAAGCTGCAACGCTCCCATCCGGATCTTCGGCATGGGGACGCATAAATACTGATAAGTCAATCCACTCATCGGGGGTATACTGCACAGGGACTTCTTTAGCACGGGGATCGAGAGGGAATTCGGCGATCGCAGGGATACCAAAATGCTCACCTCTAACGCGATACGTCACGCTCAGTTCTGCTGCCGGTTCACTAAACTCCAACAGCGCCACATTGTTCGAGAGGGTATCCATCATCCAGCGAATTTTGACCGGAATGTTGGTTTCTAAGGAATAGTTCAAGAGCCGCCCGACAAAGCCGACACTAGGTAGAAAAATGGCACGATGTTCCCCAAAGGTAACAGGATTACGATATCGGTAAATGGTGGTATGTTCAAGTTCGTAAATAACGCTCATGGTAGTTGTTCCTCGTACTCCATTAATGGGAATTGACGATTAGCAAGTCGTTAAAAACGAACAAAGTAGGGTTTCCAAGTTCATAAACTTCTTTGAACTGAACCACTACTCAAAATTTGCTGGCAATCTGAATGCATTGCTTTTGGGCAATAGTGATACATCGATCGTAATCTGATTCGGTTGGATTAACGTAGGCATAAGCACATTTTGTCAACGATTCATCAAGTCCTGGAGACTTTTACCTTTTGTTCAGTTGCCGGTTCTTCTAAGGTTTAATGTGCCCTAACCACACAACTTCAGTGATGTTAGAGCTGAACTTCATCCAGCCGACGTTCCAGGAAACGCCGCTCACTATCATTGGTCACCAATTCCAGCGCCCGTGTATAGCTCCGGATGGCGTCCTCAAATGCTCCGACCCGCCGTAACAAATCTGCACGAGTGGCATGAAATAAATGGTAACTGTCGAGTTCTGGGGCAAGTGGATCAATTAATCCAAATGCTGCTTGAGGACTTTCTGCCATCGAGATCGCTACGGCTCGATTCAAGGTGACAATGGGTGAAGGCTGCAAGCGTTCCAACATCTCATAAAGCCGCACAATTTGTGCCCAGTCTGTGGCTGCGGCGCGTCCTGCCTGGCAGTGAAGGGCAGCGATCGCCGCTTGTAAGGCATAAACTCCTGCTCCACTCCGCAACGCTTCTTCCACCAGCGGCAATGCCTCAGCGATTTGTGAGTGATGCCAACGACTCCGATCTTGGTCTTCCAGCAGAATTAGATTGCCAGCTTCATCCAAACGGGCATCGCGCCGCGAGTCGTGTAACAACATCAGCGCTACTAGTGCCGTAACTTCTGAAGGGAGTTGGGGTGACAGCAATTGCCGCAGTAGTTGTCCCAACCGAATCGCTTCGGTGCAGAGATCAGCCCGGGCCATCAAATCCCCTTTAGTTGCGACATAGCCTTCGTTAAAGATGAGGTATATTACCGCCAGCACTGCCTCTATCCGAGGAGCGAGATCCGTTGTTTCTGGCACTTTATAAGGAATACCTGCATCTCGAATTTTACGCTTCGCCCGGACTAGCCGTTGTGCCATTGTTGGTGTCGGGATGAGAAAGGCGCGGGCAATTTCGTCAGTTTCCAGTCCACCCAGCATCCTCAGGGTTAAGGCAACCTGAGTTTCGATCGCCAAGGCGGGGTGGCAACAAGTAAAGATTAATCGCAGGCGATCGTCTGGAATATCATCACTGTCATAGGTGGGTTCTTCGCTGGATGGAATTAACCCGGATGCTGCGTACCAGTCTAGTTTTTCCGTCAATCGGGTTCGGCGTCGGAGGCGATCGATCGCCTTATATCGGGCAGTTCGGATGATCCAGGCACGGGGCCGCTCCGGAATCCCGCTGGTTTCCCACTGATTTACGGCTGCCGCAAATGCTTCCTGTGCGGCTTCTTCAGCCAGATCAAAATCTCCGACTAGCCGAATCAGGATAGCGATGATGCGCCCCCATTCAGTTCGATAAACTGAGGCGATCACCTGAGCCACATCTGATTTTGTTGTTGAAGTCATAGCTGTTACAAAAAGACATCAAGAATGCTTGGCAACGTGTCGATTTGAGCCATTCTCATGCGACTGACGGCTAAAAGAGGTAATAAAATAAAGAACAATTGTACTAAATAATTGAGTTGTTTAGAAGTGTCGATTTGAGCGATCATCATTCGACTGACTAATGACTAACAAAGGAGGCAAAGCTCGATCGTACTCAATCCAAAATTTTCAGGGCAGTGTCGATTTAAGCGATCGCTATTCGACTGACTAACAAAGGAGGCAACCGCATGAAATATTTGCTGCTGATCTATATGGATGAAGCCGCCATGAGCGAGGCTGAGCGGGAGCATTGCTATGGGGAATCGGCTCAACTCGCCCAGAAACTCCACACCAAGGGACAATTTCTCGCAACGGCTCCACTCCATCCTGTCGCAACCGCAACCAGTGTCCAGGTCCGTGATGGCAAATCCATGGTGACGGATGGACCGTTTGCCGAAACTCGGGAGCAATTGGGTGGTTTTTTCCTCATCAATGCTCAAAATCTCGATGAAGCGATTGTGATCGCGGCTCAAATCCCCGGTGCACGAGTTGGGACGGTCGAAATTCGTCCTGTTCTCGAAGTGGCAGGACTGCCGGAATCTTAATCTTGCGGCTCAATTCATCATGAAGTGAACCCTTGAATTCGGACAGAGAATGGAAGACTTTGAAGCTTTGCCGCCTGGGTTGTTCTACAGCTAATGATGGGTAGCAATGTGGCATTCTTCAACCAGTTTTGATGCGATCGCAAACAATCCCCAGTATTATTCATGACAAGGAGACCAAAATGGAAGCAACCCAAACTGAATAAACCTCCTTCATGCCTGCTCAACCGCAAAAAGCACATCAATGGCTCCAGAAGCTAGTTGGTGAATGGACTTATGAGACTGAGGCAATAATGGAACCCGACCAGCCTGCCGTAAAATCAACGGGAACTGAAACTGTTCGCTCCCTGGATGGACTCTGAATATTAGCAGAAGGACAGGGCGAGATGCCGGGCTGTGGTCCTGCGACGACCCTAATGGCCCTTGGCTACGATCCACAGAAGCAGCGGTATGTGGGCACTTGGCTTGGGTCAATGATGCCGTATCTCTGGATATATGACGGTGAACTGGATGCTGCTGAAGCGGTGCTAACGCTCAACTCCGATGGACCTGCGATGACAGGTGACGAGAAACTAGGAAAGTACAAAGATGTGATCGAGTTTAAGAGCAACGATCACCGCATCCTGACCTCCCATATGTTGAGAGATGACGGGCAGTGGCAGCAGTTCATGACCGCTCATTATTGGCGCAAGCAATAAGACGCATTGTGCCGTTGATCAGACCCAATCCTGCACAAAGACTCAGCCAAATCATCACATCTAGCATGGCTCGGAAGAGTTGTATGTAGTTAAAGATGCGATCGCTAGTCATTCCCACTAGCCAAGGCATAGCAAGCACTACAAGCATAGGAAAAAACATCCATACGATGCCCAACATCATCTGCCATTTGGGTGTCGTATGGATCTTTCGTTGCCATTGAGGAAGATACAGTAGGCTGCGAATCGCGAAGGCTACACCAATGACTGTTACAATTGCCAGACTAATACCCCAAAGATTAATCCTGAAACCATCTGAAGGGAGGGTGCTATCCGTGAGTAATCGGATTAACCCAGTTTTGATTTGGGGCAAGGTAAACGCAATCAGCGGCAATGCACTAATGTTATAGAGCAAAGCAATGCCATATCTTTCATTGGGCAACACAGAAACATCCGTGTAGAACGTGGACAAGATGCCATTATGCTGAAGGATTTGCCTACCATTTTCCGTTGTCGCAAACCATCCCATCGCATAGGGGCTATCAATCTGTGATGGTGGAGTATGCAGGAGAGCCATGCTATCTGGAGTTAGCAGTTGTGTGTCTTCAAACTGTCCCCCATTACTGTGCAGAATCAGATACTTTGCCATATCCTCTGCTGTAGAAATCACACCAGCATTACCGCCTAGATAGCCTGATAATTCTGGAGCTGCAAACGGTATTGCAAACGCCATTAAATGTCCCGTTGCTAGATGGTTAGCTCGTTGCTGTGCTTCAGTCATCGTTGTAGCATGGAGCGTTTGTGACATCTGGAGGGGCATAAAGAGGTGCGATCGCAAATAGTCTGAAAAGGTTTGACCGCTAACCACTTCCACAACTCTCGCTAAGACATCGTAGTTGGGATTAAAATAATGAAATTCAGCTCCCGGAGCCGCAACAATCTGGGCTTGACGCAAACTTGTTACCCGTTCTGCATTTGTAGTGGGTTGAGGGAGCAGTGCTTCTGAAAAGCCACGGTCAGACAGTCCACTGAGCTGATTCAGCAATTGGCGAATGGTGATTCGGCTAGCTGTTACAGCATCAGTCAGAGTAAAGTCTGGCAGGTATTGTTTGACTGGAGCATCCAGATTAATCTGTCCAGCTTCCACTAATTGCAGCACTGCCACCGCCGTAAAGGATTTACTCAGGGACGCGATCGCAAATTGAGTCTGAGGCGTTACGGATTCGTGTGCATTTGCTCTTCCATAACCTTTGATGTGTAATACTTGATTGTCATGGGTAATGGCTAGAGCTAAACCAGGGATATGTTGAGTGGTCATCTGGTGGATGATGAAGCGATCGATTTCCATCTCAAGAGTTGGCTGAGTGGCAGGTGTCCTAACTTGGAGCGCCAACACGATCAATGTCCCTAGCAGAAGTAACCCGTAGCGTAGCCTGATTCTGTTTTTCATCATGCCTGCCATGCTATTGATTGAGATCTGTCTAAGCAGTTGCAAAATCCTGGGCAGAAATAGCCGATCTAGCTCTATTCAGTTCAGTGTCAAACTATTTCCATATACTTACTCTCATCACTTTCTCACCAAGCAATGGCGTGGTTGTTGGTGCTTAACCTGATTCGTTCTGTACGTTAAATGACTCATGATATGAAACGAGTCCAGTGGGTATAGGCGCATCGAATGAAATTGCTTGAAAGTATTCAGGGGGAACATGGGGTAGAACAAGATTTGGCTCCGCCTTAAACCCAAAGCGGCTATAGTACTCAGGCTCACCAAGTACCACACACCCAGAAGCGCCCAGTTCGCGCAGAGTCACTATGGCTTGTCGCATCAGTTGCGAACCAATACCAGCTCTCTGAGAGTCTGGCACGATCGAAATGGGACCTAGCCCATACCAACCCTGGCTGCCATCGGAAATGGAAACCGGAGATACAGCCACATGACCCACGATTTTTCCCTCCACCTCAGCCACAAGAGAAATGGTCAAATTGCCTGAACTACGTAAGGCATTCACAATCAAATGCTCGGTGTGACTGGTATGAGGGGCATTGAGAAATGCCGCTACTGTTAATGCTGTAATGGCTGTGGTATCAGAAGGAACTTCTGGTCGGATTATGATATTCATCGCTAATCAACTTTCACGATCGCGTCTCTTTGCTCCAGAATAGACGATCTTTGCATATGGCTCTCCCTATTTTGAACAGTCCATACCAGGTATATTCCGTTTCCCAGAATTTGATGTCTCAAAATCCAATGGGTAATCTTTTACAGAGGAAATAAGTGCTGCCATGATTCTCTTGTGAGCTGCCACTCAATCTGGCTCCATCCTCGCATACGCATCCAATCAGAACCAGCTTGTATACCGATCGCCTGGAATCCATAACGTTTTGCTAGCCGGGATATCCTCAGATTAGCACTCATAGAAATACCAAGAATTTCCTTCAGTCCCAAATCGCGGAACCCAAAGTCAATCAGAGCTTTCCCCACTTCGATCGCATAGGCATACCGCCCCCAGTACTGCGGTGCTAACTCAATGCCAAGTTCTGCCTGCTCAGCAGCATAGCCATCCTGGCGCAATCCTGCACAGCCAACTAACTCACAATTGCGGCGATCGACGATCGCTAACTGGTAATTGTGGCGAGGAACTTCGATTGTCCAATGTATAAACCGTTGAAACAATTGATGAGTAAAGTCAGGCATCACTTCTTCCGGTGAACAGAATGCAGCATAACGAGAGTCAGCGTGATAGGTCAGGAATGCAAGCTCATCTTCCTGAAGAAAATCACGGAGAAGAAATCGTTTAGTGATAATCTCCACAGCCAGTTCCCAACCTCACAATTTGCTCAGTATTATTATTCATCCGATTTCTCTAGTCTGGAATCAATACATCAGTGACAAACAAATCCTCAATTTTTTTCATCTTACCAACGTGAATAAAGCAGCGGCAATGAAGGCGGCGATCGTTCGAACATGGTTCCAAATCGTCCAGGTCGTCAGGTATGTAGCCCAGAGATTTACGCCTTCGGTACTGTTAGGGTCAGCAACAGCTAATCTCTCATTGAGCGGCACATTAAATACCATGGTTACGCCAAAACAACCAACCAGGTAGAACAAAGCACCGATCAGCAAATAAGTAGCAGCTTGTTGCCGCTGGAGTAGTGAAGTGACAATGATGATCAGACAAAGCATGCTTGTGCCTAGGAACACAGCCATAAACCAGGGATTAATCACCGTAATGTTGATGGATTGCATCGTAGCAATGCCCTGAGCTGGTGGTTGTTGAGCCAAAGCCTTCATCACAAAGGTTGAGAAGGCGAAAAATACTCCTGCAATTAGCCCACAGCCAAGAGCTGCAATGAGTTTGAGCGGCAAATATAACTGTTCAAGCATGATCATTCCCCAGTTTTGCAAGACTGATCTGAGGGCAAAGGAGCCCGTTTTGAGGTCATCCACAGGACGATATACACGGCGATCGCACCTTTACTAGTGGTACTGGAGCGAACAGGTTGTAGTGTAAAGGGCACTGCAACATTGCTACTATACATTGCCTACATTGTTAAGCGCTCGCAGAACATCATTTAAGTATAATGTTGGTGTCTGAACCGCTCATGTAAATGTTGTGTCGCCGTGTCACCAAATGACTGTTTGACAAGCGCAAAACTAGAAAAGTCTTTGGGTCGCCATTCACTTTTGGGAACCTCTTCGATGTAATAGAAGTAATCCCAAAGAATAGCTTCCCAACTGCTGCAACGGAGCAACTTACCGCCCAAGCTTCCAGTGGGTTCAGTTGGGCAGGTTCCTGGCGGTAAGCCTTCTAGCTCGTAACTGTCTCCCACCCGAAGGCACGGTTCACAGTCCAGGAGAATGCCCTGTATCTCTGCTAGGAAACCATAGGAAGTTTGTTCCGTAATTACGCCACCAAGAGTATGCAGCAGTGCAAGAAACTCTGTAGTGCGATCGTCCGGATACACAATATCGATATCCTCATGGTCACGGGTAATGCGATTTAATTTGGCATCGATCGCCCAACCGCCCTGCAACCACAACGGTAGATTAATTTGGTCTGCCGCTGAAAATAATTGATGGATCAACTCAATGTGGCGATCGTTCATATTAATAGCGTTCTATGATGCTGTATGCGGCTGGGCTACTTCAATGCTCACAGACCAAGCCATTGCGCCCTGCCCCAAGCAAAGCATAGTTAAAGGTAGTGGTGGAATCGCAGATCAGTAAGTTATTAAAGACGGGGACTGAACCAGAAAGCAACAGTTAAGGCATCCACTGAACCAATTGAATCACTACCCCATTGGGGTCTGTCACTTGAAAGAATCGTTCACCCCACGGTTCGGTCTCAATTGGAGTTGTGATTGGTACACCTTCCACTTGCAGTCGGGCATATTCAGTGTCGATATCATCGACGACAAATGCAATTAGCAATCCATCGGCTCGATGTTCACGCATATGGATGGGTTTAAAGCTTTTCAATCCCGTTTTCAGAAACACCAGATTGAAGCCAGCATCTTCTCTAGCCAGGGATACAAAGCCATCGGCTGACATTTGTTCACTGAAACCAAAGTGTTGTTTGACAAACGTCGCAGATGCCGTGACATCATCAACGTTCAATGAAATGGCGGACGCTGTAATTTTCATTGTTTTTCTCTTAATGGCATGATGGATAGTGAGCGCAATTACTCGTCTACTGGGTGAGTTTCGAGACGTGCTTCAAGTTGCCGTAAAACCGTAATAGCCGTGTTTAATGCTTCTAACGAAAGTGTTTCACTGACTTGATTTGCCCAGTCAATCTGGCGCTGTTGGATGTAATCTAAGGCTTTACGACCTTTTGGCGTAATTGTCATCAATTTGGCACGACGATGGTGAGGGTTGTCGGTATAGGTGATAAATCCATCGTGAGCTAGAGCATCCGCAGTTTGCTGAACGCTTTGTCGAGTTAATCCCATGCTCCGAGCAACCTGGGCAACGGGGGTCGGTTGATGTTCGACAATGCCAAGCACTTGCCAGCGGGCGCTGCTCAACCCAACTGGATGAGTTAAGCGATCGCCCGCTTCCAACAAAAGCCCGTTTAACCGAAAGACTTCCAGGATAAGTTCGGTAAAGGCACTGCTATTCGCACTTGGCTGACTCATATAACAACATTTTACCAACTTGACAGGTTCCTGTCAAACCAAGGGGTTGAATTGAGGAGCCAATTAAACGATAGCCACAATGATCAGACTGATCAAACAACTAAATTGAATTCCTAAGCTCAATACCCGTAACTTTGGGTCAGCACCTACGATATGAATCATAGAGTGCAAGAGTCGGAATGTAATATAGCCGCTGACCAGCAGATCGACGACGCCTCCAGAAATCCCTCGTACCACTAAGAGCAAAACAACGCCTAAATACAGCGGTAGATTTTCGACTAGGTTAGCTTGAACTCGAAATAACCGCCACATCAGGTTATTGTCGTCGATGACTCCAAAATCTTTAGGGCTACCTCCCGTAGCTAAATGCCGAATTCTTACTGCTACTAAGAGAACAACAACTGCGATCGTCCATAAAATGAAAATAACCAATCCCCACAGTGGAAGGGTCATCGGTTGGCTAGATAATTGTTGGGCGATCGCTAGATTTGTACCTGGCTCAATTTGCATCTTTTTTCTCCAATCGAGTCTGCTTCTACTGTAAAAAGTCAGCGCATCAAGACTCTAGAAAAAAGTTGCGAAGGTTTAGGATATTATTGCGATCGTCTAGTGCCAGATCGCAATTGCAAGAGTTGTTTAGGCGTAACCCCCATGCAGCGTTTGAAGTAGCGTGTTAAATGACTTTGATCACAAAAGCCCGTTTGGGTTGCTATTTCAACAATGCTTAGCTCAGTATGGTGTAAAAGGTGTTTAGCTTGATTCAACCGACACTGCAAAATGTATTGGTGAGGTGTAATTCCAATACTTTGCTTGAACAAGCGTAAGAAGTGATAGGGGCTAAGTTGGGCGATCGCTGCCAGCTCAGCCAATTTCAAGTCTTGGTGAAGATGGTTGTTAATATACTCTTTCACCAGTGTTAACGTAACTTGAGGTAGACCGTTGGAGTAACTGGAGAGCTTGGGTCGAGTGACACAATAGTGTCTCAACAAATGCACAGCTAATGCTGTTTTTAAACTATCGACTAGTAAAGGACTGCCCATTCCTGCCATCTCAGCTTCTTGTCTCAGAGTTAAAAGGATGGTTTGGATAAATGGATCGGACTGGCTCATAAACTGGGGTTGGAGTTCAATCCGATCGGGGTTAACCCAGTCCTGTCCCATCTGGTTTAAAAGAGTTGGCTCAACTGCCAGCACCATAAATTGAGTCGGAGCATTCCAGCTACAGGCATGGGTAATCCCCGCTGGAATAATCGCAATGTCTCCAGCATCCCGTCTTTCGCGCGATCGCTTGCCATCGAGCGATCGCAGCCCCGGTGCATTGTTGTGGGATGAGCCAACTAGCCCACAAGCCAGCACATGCATCGTGTGGTGATGTTCATCAGTGGCAAAGGTTGGTTGCTGATGAAGTTCAAGATGCAGCCCATGCCAACCCAGACTTCTTAAAACCGCAGGGTTGGGGACAATTTGATCCGATGCACTCTCCTGGCAATAATCCAGTAGTTTGACAGAGGGCTTTCGTTCTCTCATAACCTGTCACAGCTAACGGATATCTCCATTGTGCCTGACTTTCATCCTTTCCAGTTGTTCACGATTCTACTCATACTCCAAATTATTCCTGGCCCAACGTCAATCTAGCCAAGGAGAGAGGGCGTAACCCATCGATCGATGGGTTACGCCCTATGCTCACCTCACTTATCTATCCGCACCGGCAGTGGCATGTCTAGAATCTCCATCAACAAGTCCAGTCGAGAAGGACGAGTCAACAGCGGGACGAGGTTGGGTAGGCTGTAGTAGTCTCCCGCAAAGGTGAACGTTTCCACAGGGGACTGCTGCTGCTTCAGTTGTCCCTCCAGCCAGTCATAGTGACCCCCAACTCGAACAATCACGATGTTTGGCATCACTGCTAACTCCCGACAGTAAGTCTTGTAGACTTCACTAAAGTAGGGAGCCGCGTTCTCACCCTCGTCCGTCACGATGATGATTTGATCCACCACCTGACGCTTCTTCCGCATCACTTCCAGCGCACAGCCGATGCTGGTGCCGCCACCTGCTTGGATGTGCTGGAATGCTCGCTCCCAGTCAGTTAACTCTTTACCCTGGGCGGTCACAGGATACGGAATGGTGTCGAAAGCGTAGACAAATAGGTCTGCCTGAGTGATGCCAGAGATCAGGGCAGCCAGTCGCTTACCCAACTCGATCGCATTTTCCATCGAACCAGATTTGTCTACCAGTAGAGCTGTCGGGCGGGCGATGACACCACGTCGCTTCACCTGCTCATTGGTTACCTTCTCCAACCGAGCGACGGTATCTGTATCTAGATCGGCAGCATCGGCGGCAATCTGCGCTTTAAATGCCGCTACTCGCGTACTCTTCGCCGCTTCATCCAACTTGGCATCAATCAATGCCTTCACCTCTGGGTGATCCATTGCCCCTCTTGCCTTCAGAGACTTGAGGTTGTTGATCACTTCCTGGGGAGTCATGCTGTTAATCAACGCCACCAGCACTGTGGGAGTCAGTTGCCTGATCGCCCCGATCGCGATCGTGTAAGGCAACTTAAATTCCACAATCAGCCGAGCTTGTTCTGCGGCACTCGTCGCCTTTGCCAACTGCTTTAGCACATCCGCCAGCGACCCTACCGGAGGCTGATCACGGAATAGAATCGCATTGGCACGCTCACCGGGTTTGATGTGCAACGAGGCATACAAATGCTTCATGGCTTTCCGTCCTCGCAGTGCCGCCCGATCGAACAGTACTGGATTGTTCTCCCGCACCTTCAGATACCGCTGTACAGCGGTCCGAGCGGAACGAGGCAACTTATTCCGGTGTTGCTTCATGAAGTCAACCACCCGTGCCACTTGGTAAGGGGGAAACTCTTGCAGCATCATGAATCCGGCATCCCGGTGTTCGGTCAAATGGCTGGTTAACAGGTAAGCCACGAACACTTCCTTGTGGTCACGCACATCGCCATGACGCTGATACCAAACAGCCAGATGTCCGTAAAAGATGGGGTCAAGGTCTACAATCAATTGGTGGATTTCTGCCACCTGCTCCAGCTGGCGGTGAGGTGTGGTCAGCAGGCTGTTCAGCATCTCCAGCCGCAAGTCTCGTTCTGTATTGTTCATCATCGTATCCTCCTTGTGGATGGTTAGGAGGCGATCGCCGCAATCGGTGGCAATAGATAACCGCGCAAGTCGAAAGAACGGGTTTCACTGGGCTTGTGCTAAAAACAAGTGTGTAAGTTCTTCGCATCAGGGCGCGGCGATCGCGTCAAAATAGGGGTTGTAAGTCTGGCTCTACCCAGCTCGATCGAGCTTGCCAGGACATTAAATAATCGTGCGAGTAGTACTGCAATGGTAACTTTGGATCGCTACACTGTTGACTTAAATGATTCCACAGAATAGGTGTAAATTGAGTCGATGGTTGATCAATTAAAACAGCTTGGATTTTACGTAGCCAAAATAGAGTAATTGTTTCATGGTATCCGCTCGTTTGACTATTGGAAATTCCTACAGCTTGGTTATATCGTCGAATTCCTGACTTCATCCGCTCGATCGCTTCAGCTAGCGAATAGTGAGTCAAAAACCAAAACCCTACAGCCAAGTGAGCTTCGTGCGTCCACTGCGATCGCGGCAGCTGGCAACACTCAAACGATCGCACAATAGATTCAATTTCCTGAATACTTTGGTAAGTCATAACTGATGTTAGAGAATCACTTCGTGCAAGTTGAAAAGGCTGTTGTTCATATACAGGATTTGTAGCTTGCTTCCGCAAAGCAGTACCTGCGTCACCTTTCTTGACAGGAAAGTGCTCTACCACTGAGCTAGTATGTAAGCTTTTTCGGTTAGGGCACGAAGTGAATATTACTTCACATGGTTCAGCCGCGCTTGAATCAGCTTGATCTCACGTTTGTTACACTGCCGCTTATGGGCAGCATAAAGCCGATCGTAATAGCCTTTGAATCCAGGTTTGACTAGAGTTCGATGTAACAAGTCAAACACGAACCTCGTTGTCGGTACTGCTTGAAATGTAATCAAGTACCAAACCCCATCAATCTGGCGATATTGATGTAAATCATCAATCTTGAGCTGATCAGGTGGCGATTTAGATTGAGATGCTTCCAACTCTGGCACTGGAGAGAAGTCTTTTGGATCACAAAGAATGCCAGTTTCGGGATGGACAAATAGCTGGAGTCGATAACCTCCTCCCGTTATTAGTTGGTATGGTCTACGTGACTTATGATGGGGAATGCCATCAATTAGTTCAACATGTCGTTCAACGTAGTCCCACACATGGTCAAGCACATGTCGTCCTGCCATTGTGTTGCAGTCTAGCCGTTGACAGAGTTGGCTGTACACCTGATTCCAGGGTTGCCCCACCTGCGATCGTAAAAGTCGCCGTAACGGACCGAGATGATCGGAAAGGTACTTGGATTTATTTCTGGGTTTAATCAGGTAGGGTCTCAGTAGCCCATCCTGGCTTGCTTCCTCGGTGAGTTGATCTAATCGCTTCTTAAAGCCTTGTTGCCGCTTCAGGCTAATTCTCCTCCCGCCTCGGGGACGTTCAATTGCAATTTCGCTCAAACGATGTTCGCTCATACGTCTGGTGATCTAAATGTAGTGGGTCTGAAATTAGATTTGTAATTGGGTTAGCGAACATCATTGAACTTACCTCCGTAGCTTTGATCCAGTAAAAATCATAGACAAATACAACTTAATCGGTTGCGATTCCGCGCAAGTTAGCAAAGCGGTGCTCTACCATTGAGCTACAGGGGCATAATCAAGCCCCTGATGGGATTCGAACCCACAACGTCCTGTTACCAGAGGTATGTAGGCTTCACAAGTTTGGGCGCGAAAATGGCATGTCTAACTGTAACCCTTGAAACAAGTGTTTCTATTGGTTGGGTTATAAGAGTGTGAAACAGGAGGATAGAGATCGTGACCCAGCCAGATCTCATGCCCCCCGACTGGGAAGGAAGGAATCGAACCCTCAATCACTTGATTCAAAGTCAAGTCGCTTTGCCTGTTTGCGTACTTCCCAATAGATGACTACAAACTGCTGGCATCAGCAGAGATTAGAAGAAATAACACCCTTCCAGAGCATAAGTTTGTCTTAGGTCAGAGAGAACTGAAGTCGCTTGAGCGGAGGATGGTTTTCCCTGTTTGTATAATCTGGTTGAAGGACACCTAGAAAGATGATCTCGAAGAGACGCAGAAGTGCGTAGAAAATGAGCTTGTGAGAACTCTAATCGCTTCAGAGGAATGACCTATTTTTGGCAGAGAGGGAGTGATCATTGATTAGCTCCTTGATGTTTCACCTCGTAATACAAAAATAATACTTTATACTACAAAATGTCAAGGGGATACTACAACTTGTTTAGGGAGCCGACGATCGCCCAGTGCAGCCGCCAGAACAATGAGGACTAAGAGTGAACTCCTTGATTGTTCGTTCTCAGTCCTCCATTCTTGTGATTAGTCCTGGGTTCTCCAGAACTGTTCAGCAAACACGATCGCCGGGTGAATCGGAGCTTTGGGTTTAGTTTTCAGCACCATACCCGTTTCGTGCAATAACCGGTCACCTTTAGCCGAGTTACACTTCTCACACGCGGCTACTACGTTGTCCCAGGTATGAGTACCGCCCTTAGAGCGGGGAATTACGTGATCGAGGGTCAGATGCTTGGTACTACCGCAGTACTGGCAGGTGTGATGGTCACGGCGGAAAATTTCTCGACGGCTGACGGGAGGGGCTTTCCAATGCCGTTCGGGATTGCCACTGGTTAACCGAATGTGCTCGGAAATTTGCAGGACAACACTAGGAGAACGGACTTCCCACTGCTGAGTGCTACCGAAGTCTAAGGCTTCCGCTTGTCCCGTCACCAGTAACACGATCGCTCGTTTAATGTTGATCCGGGCTAAAGGCAAGTAGTTTTTAGAAAAAACGACCACCTGGTTTTGTAATATCGGTGTCTGCTGACTCTGTGATTGAGTGGACATCGGTTTACTCCTCAAAAAACAATCCCCGCTCCTGGTGATAGAAGCGGGGATGGGGGACGTTGAGACGCTTTCCCTATATCGGTGTCAGGTTGCCCTGCACCTCCCGCTGCTGATCAGTTGATCCGGATGAAGCCATCCGGCGATCGCTGTAAAAATGCCTTCATGAATAGAGTTATCGTCACTCAACGGCGCTATTTCCTGCCATGCAGGCAGCCCGAATACTCCACCCAAACCTCGGTTGGGGCAAACATTCATACTGGGTATCATGGCAAGAAGTCGGCGTTTCATGGAAGGCTAACGTTTTTGGGCTACAAATGTGGCTGCTTACATACTACAACTGTAGTATTAAATTGTCTACCTGTTTGTTGTCACCAGGCGCTTCGGGTATGGATACAGGCAACTCAAGGAGTACTCCGGAAATGCCGCTCAAGAGTTTTCTCGTATACAGGTTTGGTTCTGCTGGCTCCAGCGGTTTGTCCCTGTAGCCGTGGGAACGAAGCTCAAACCAGTGGCAGATCGATCGCCCCTTAGCGCAGATAGACGGGTGGAGTTGAGGTTGTACTCAATGGTAGGAGCACGGTAAAGGTAGTTCCCTGTCCAACGCTGGGGCTTTCTACTTGAATATCGCCTCCATGTAACTCAACCAGCTGCCGGACAATTGCTAACCCTAACCCCAATCCACCATGTTTACGTGTGGTTGAACTGTCTGCCTGCCGAAAATAGTCGAAAATATATGGCAAAACCTCCGCTGGAATGCCTTGTCCGGTGTCACTGACTTGAATTTTTGCTTCTCCGTGCTGTTGTTCCAGTCGAATCTCAACTTTGCCTCCGGCGGGTGTAAATTTGACCGCATTTGAGAGTAGGTTTTCCATGACTTGTTGTAGACGATCGCGATCGCCTAAGACAGGATCAGTCAGTTCTTTAACCGCAACATTGAGTTGAATTGTTTTAGCTGTTGCGGTGGGTTGTACGGTTTGTACTGCCGCTTCAATCACGGAGCGTAAATCCACTGGATATTTATTCAGTAGCAGCTTGCCACGTAACAACCGAGAAATGTCTAACAAATTCTCAATCAATTGGGTTTGTAATCGAGCATTGCGCTCGATCGTTTCTAAGGCGCGAGCCGTGATAGTTTCATTAAATTTGCGAGTTCGTAATGCCTCTGCCCATCCCAGGATAGAGTTTAGCGGTGTGCGAAGCTCATGGGATACGATCGCCAAAAACTCATCCTTCAATCGGTTCGCCTGCTCTAACTCCTCAGACTGCCGTTGCAGCGCGTTCAAAGCCACCTGTAGCTCACGGCGACGCAGACTAACTTCTTCTACTAACGCTTCCAAATCCTGATTCTGGCTAGCAAGCTCCTGTTGCAATAAGTCGCGGACTCGCTTCAGCGCAACTAAATTGCCAACTCGTGCTTTTAGCTCTTCCACCGAAAAAGGCTTCATTAAATAGTCCTGCGCTCCCTGACGTAACAGTTGTACACGCAGTTTATCGTCAGCCTTGGCAGTTAACATCACCATTGGCGTCGTATCCAATTCTGGATAGGTGCGGAGTTGTTGGAGCAGTTGATCACCACTCAAATAGGGCATCATTACATCACTCAGAATTAAATCAGGTTGAAGTGCGATCGCTTGTGTCAATCCTTCTTGCCCATTTGCTGCCGTTGCTGTGCGATACTCGGGTGACAACGTTGTGATGATGAACTGATTCATCTCAGGATTATCTTCTACCACCAGCACTAAGGGTTTGCCGTCAGCCATGTCTTGACTGGGTAGGTTGAGGGGACTGAGGGTACGGAGTTCTTCCACCATTAAAGTGACCATTTCTTCAGTCTGCCCTAATTCAGGAGTGGCAGTCGTGACGGGTACGCCCGAGGGTGCAATTAAAGGTAGTATGACTGTAAATTGGGCACCACCCATGGGGGCGTCTGTCACCTCGATCGAGCCACTTTGCAACTCAGTAAATTCTTTCGCAATCGCCAATCCTAATCCAGTGCCGCCAAAGCGCCGAGTCGTGCCACCTTCTCCCTGACTAAATCGCTCAAAGATGGTTTCGCGTAATTCAACTGGCACACCAGGACCACTATCTTGCACCGAAAGAATGGCGCGATCGGCTAAAGCTGGCACATCAATGGCATCTGTATTGGTAGAAGCACTCTCAGTTTGGGGGGTGGCTAATTGGCACCGAATCGTACCGCCGTTGGGCGTGAATTTGAAGGCGTTGGCCGTTAAGTTCAGCAGAATTCGCTGTACCTTTGCCGCATCAATTTGAGCAGACAACGACTCCGGGGCATCAATCACGAATGTTATTTGCTTTTCCTGAGCTAGACCATCAAAATTAGCTGCCGTCAGCCGGACTAGTTGGGCTAAGTCAACTTGCGTATAGTGGAGTGCAACCCGCCCTGCTTCTAGCTTAGAAACATCCAAGAGGTCATTCACCTGTTTAAGCAATAGCCGAGCATTACGATCGACGATGGTTAAGTCACGCCGGTAAGCCTGATTCCAGTCCTCTTGTTTGAGCAGCTTCTCAATCGGTCCTAAAATTAAGGCAAGGGGAGTTCGTAATTCATGGCTAACATTGGCAAAGAACTGAGTTTTGAGTTGATCGACTTCCTTTAATTGCTGATTAAATGCGGCTAATTTATGATTAGCTGTTTCTAGGTGAGAGCGGCGTTCTTCAGACAATTTGGCAGATTCTACTAAAGCCAACGCTTGAGGAACCAGGAGTGGTAGGATCAGGGCTGTAGTGACAGAGGCGATCGCGGTCAGCACTTTCAACGCACCTGAAAGCCAGTACGTTGGATGCCACAGTGTCCATACCTCCATGAAGTGGGTGCTACCACAGGCAACAATGAACGAGCCAAACGCCAAAAACATCCAATGAAACGGAATTTCCTGGCGGGTTTTATAGACTAAGTAAGCTAGAGTTCCTGAAATCGCAACATAGGCAAGGGCAATGAGCGAGTCTGAGATCACATGCAGCCAAACCAAGCCTGGCTTCCACAAGTAACAATGCCCATGAGGAATAAATCCATTCACGGCTACTAATGAATGCCACCATTGTGGAGTGAGCAGCAGCAGTACGCAGACAGCAATGCCTACAACTATTCTGTAACTCAGGTTATCGCGATTAATACCTATCATCAATTTCTGATCCCAGGAAGCGAGTCTATACTCTTATTGTGTAATAATTCTTACCTATAAACCCATGATTCATTGGCTTATCGATAGAGGATCAAGATCGCAATAAGATTAGAGCCAAATTTGAGCCGATTCGCGATCCAGCCAAGGCTTAGGCTCCCCAAAACCAGTTAAGGATAATAGGTTTAATTACCTGGAAAGCGGATGCCTCACCGATCTAGACGGTTGCACTGTCGCTCTGCCAAAATTGTCAGTAATTTAATTTACCCTCTTAAGGCAAATAGGTATTTTTCCTTACCTGTAAAAAAGCGGCAATTTTAGCCAGGAGTTGCTCAAACTCGATCGGTTTACGGATAAAGTCATTCGCTCCTAAAGCTAATCCCTGAATCGCATCAGCCTCCTCAAAGGCGGTCACTAGCAAAATTGGCATAAAAGGAATCTTGGCATTCTGCCGAATCTGCCGGGTCACTTCATACCCGCTCATATCTGGCATCATCACATCCATGAGGATTAAATCAGGCGGCGAACTTTCAACTTTTGCTAAGGCTGCGCTGCCGCTATCGGCTGTCTCAATCTCATATCCTTCCGCTTCTAAGATAGTCTGCAACAGAAATAAGTTGTCGCTCAGGTCATCTACTACAAGAACACGAAATGTGGAAGAATCACTCACGGGGAAGATGTCTAAATCAAAGGGTCGGGAGCTTGGAAGAATTTCATTATCCATTGTTTCCAACGAACTGACGCACTCACATCATCCTTTGGGTAGAGATTATTTCTCCAGGATAAAGTCAGGGTGCGCTCAAAAACGCTTTTAGCAGCGATATTGCCCGTTACTACCCTATTGGTGATAGGTAAAGCCCAGGCACTATCTAGTTATCCTGTACTAACTATTATGGCTCAGGGTTTTGGTGGCATTCGCAGTCGAATCATAAAACAAATTTGGCGATTTGCACTCTCTACCTCGATCGACCCACCCATTTGTTCCACCAATTTCTTTACGAGTGATAATCCTAAGCCCGTGCCACCATGTTTCCAGGGATCATTATTAGGAATACGGTAGAACTTATCAAAAATTCGAGGCAATTCTTCGGGGGCAATTTCTATGCCCGTGTTGACTACCATCAGTTGGAGGTAGCTAACTGGCGGCATCACGCTAGTATCTTGAGTCATACTGGCTGAAATTGAAATACTTTCATCTGCAGGAGTGTATTTGCAGGCATTACTCAACAGCTCTGTAACAATGCGATTGAAACTAAGCGGGTCAAGCTCCAGAATCGGCAGATCAGGAGCGAGATTGACCTGAAAGGTTTGTCGTTGGTTTTGAGTGCGAATTTCAAATGGCTCAATCAGGTGAAGCAATAAATTTTGTAGATGAACGGGCATAGGTTGACTGACATAAGTTCCTGCCTCAATGTGTTGTAGGCTTAACAGGTCTTCTACCAAAGCCAGTTCGCGATCGCATTCCTCTTGCAAGACTTGCAGGTATTGCTCCACTTTATGCTGTGGAGTTGCTGGCTGAGAGCTGGCTGTCGCCCAATTTTGCCCTTGATCGACCACCGTTGTGAGTAGTTTAATAATCATTTTCATACTGGCGATCGGGGTCCGCAATTCATGGGAGATGGTGCTAAGAAAGTCATCTTTCAGTTGATTTAATCGCTCCAGTTCTCTGACTTGTGCTTGCGCCGCTTCGTACAGTCGGGCTTGTCGCAGAGCGATCGCACATTGGTTTGCCACCTGCTGCACAAGATGAACTTCTAGTTCATTAAAACTGGAATACGTTTCTCTAAACAACCAGAGATCTCCCAAAATACCAGTTTGGTTGACTTGATCATCAAAAATAGGACAGGCAAGAATGGCAGAGTGATTACGAATTGAACTGGGCTGAATTTGGCAAAATGCAAAGCAGATGCGCTCCTGTAATTGTTCATATAATTCAGGAAAGTCTGCCATACAGAGTGTTTGTCCCTGAGTGACGCTAGCACCTGGTTGAGTCCATTGATAGCGGATGGTGGAGGTTGAGTGATCGGCACTGTACAATGCGGTATCACAACAGCGCAGTTCTAATGCCCAAGCTAATGTTTCAACGGCTGCCTGCAAAACTTGATGTTGATCCAAGGAATCTCGCACTTGATCAGAAATGCGTTTCAGTGCTACTTCCAAATTCAACGCTTGTTCCAGTTCTAGTGTCCGAGCCTGAACTTGGCGCTCCAAGTTGGCATTGAGTCGGCGAACTTCTGCTTCTGCTTGTTGACGGGTTTCAATTTCCTGTTGCAATTGGTGTTTTTGCTGTTGCAGCAGGAGTTGATTTTTAACACGAACTAGGACTTCAAGTTCCTGAAATGGCTTTGTAATGTAATCCTGCCCACCTAGTTCAAATGCCCGCACTTTATCGCTAATTTGATTTAAGGCACTGATGAAAATGACTGGAATATCGGTAGTCACCTCCGATGTTTTCAGTTGCTGGCAGACCTCGTAACCGTTCATTTCTGGCATATTAATATCTAGCAGAATCAGATCAGGCGGATTGTGATGAGCTGCTTGCAGCGCCATTCTGCCACTCAGGGATTTAAATACGGTGTAATTCTGTGCCTCTAGGATTTTGGCTAACAACCGCAGATTATCTGGAGTATCATCGACGACCAGAATACTGATTTCAGAGGTCGGTTTAAGGAGCGCTGCCATTGTTACCTTCCTGAGCCACGTGATAAACCCAACTGAGAATTTGCTCAAATTGAAACTGGTCGGCTAAGTTAGCCAGATAATGACTTAAGGGAGCAAGTTCGGGGGCAAGTTGAGTGACCAGTTCTGAAATTGTCCGATCAGATCCACATACGGCGGCATATTCTAAGGCTTCTAGCCAGTCGGGTGATAGGTGAGCGAGTACGCTTGGCTCAAGCAGAGTGAGTACATCTGGTTTAGCCGAACCGGATGGCAGCGACATCAGATGGGATAAAGGATTTGCCTGGGCATAGACATACTCTAAGCCCAAATACTCCGCCATTTTGAGAAATATAGTAGCTTCGCGACAAGGTTTACTGATGTAGTCATTGCAGCCGGCGGCAAGGGCAAGGGCACGATCGCTTTGAGACGCTTGAGCCGTCAGGGCAATAATAATACTGGCTTGCTCCTGATCCATTGCCCGAATTTGTTTGGTGGCTTCGTAACCGTCTAAACCAGGCATCCGAATGTCCATCCAGATTAGATCCGGTCGCCAATCCTGCCAGATTTGTACAGCCTCTTGTCCGTTCGTGGCTTCTCGGACCTGTAGCCCTAACTGAGACAATAGCCTGGTCATTAACAAGCGATTTTCTCGCTGGTCATCTACGACTAAGATCCGGCGATGAGACTGCCCAGGAGTGAGTCCAATCACCAGGCGATCGTGCTGTTCTGGCTGCACATCAATCCCACTGATGGGACGAACTGGAACGAAAACAGTAAACGTACTGCCAACATTGGGAATACTGTGTACTGTAATTTTTCCGTGCATCAATTCTAGAAGCTTGCGACTAATCGTCAGCCCCAAACCAGTACCACTAATCGCATTTTTACCTGCCTCTGCTTGCACGAAGGCATCAAAAATCGTGGTTTGTTCTTGCACCGCAATCCCAACTCCTGTATCGATCACCTCAAATTGCAGCATTGTGGGTAGAGATTGATGATCCAGTGAGGGCAAGTTAGGATTTAACTCCCCTGTCCCGTCCCTCCTCCCCACTGCTACACTGACTCGCAACGTGACACTTCCTTGCTTCGTAAATTTGATGGCATTGCTGAACAAGTTAAGCAAGATTTGCCGTAATTTTTGTTCATCAGCCACTATAAATTGAGGCACTTCTGGGGCAATGTTAAATATCAGTTGGAGCCGTTTAGAATTTGCCCGCTCAATCATCATGGTACGCAGCCCATGCAGTAGGGAAATTAAGTCAAATCCTATTTCCTCCAACGTGCAGTGTCCGGCTTCTATTTTAGATAGATCTAAAACATCATTAATCAAGCTCAAAAGATGATCGCCACTGCGTCGAATAGTTTGCAAATCTTCCTTTTGACTGGCAGTTAGGGATGAGTCATGTGTCATGACTTGAGCAAACCCTAAAATCACATTCAGTGGAGTCCGGAGTTCATGACTCATATTGGCAAGAAACATACTTTTTGCCACATTAGCAGCTTCAGCCGCTTCCATTGCCTGTCGGAGCGCCGCCTCTTTACGTTTGCGATCGCTAATGTCCTGTCCAATCCCGAGGAACCGTCCTCTGGAGAGCCGCACACTTGCCCAAGAGGTTTCTAATGACTGTCCAGAGGCATTTCGGGTCGTTAAGTCTTTCCAGTAACCTGTAGCAGCCAACATATGTTCCAATACGCTTTGGCGATAGGTTGGATCTGGATAACAATCAACCATGACATCGCGCTGCTGCCACTCTCCCATTGACCAGCCCAAAACTCGTTCCATTTCTGGATTGATAAATTCAATTCGCCCCTGGTGATCAAATAGAGCAATCATCACTGGGATATGATCCACGATCGCCTGAAACATTTCCTTCTGATGCCGCAGGTCTGCCTCTACTTGTTTGCGTTCCGTAATATCTCTAGAGATACAGAGAATCGAATCAAGGGTGCCCGCTTCAGATAATTCTGGAGCAATCACCATTTCAAAGGAACGAACACCTGCTAGCGTGGGAGCTGCAAATTCAATCACCTGTTTCTGCTCTGTCTTTAATAGTTGGGCAGCGGCTGACTCCCAAGTATTGACCATACCCTCATCCATCCCGAGTTCCCGGCAAGTTTTGCCCAAAAAAGCTTCTGCCGCAATTCCCGTAATTCTAGTTAAAGCGGGACTAACGTAAAGGTGACGTAGTTCTAGATCAAAACGCTCAATGATATCGGGAGAATTATCTACCAGATTTTGGTAGCGCAACTGCGATGCAGCTAACGCAATCTCAGTCTGCTTGCGATCGGTAATATCTTTAAACGTCCCAATCATGCGGATAGGCTTGTTCGTTGCATCGCGGGTGACAACTTTGCCGTAGTCAGAAATCCATTGCCATTGCCCAGATTTAGTTTGGAGCCGATATTCACAGGCGTAAGGTACAGAACCATCTTGGAGATGGGCTGTGAGTCGCTCCATCATGCCCATAAAGTCGTCAGGATGGATAGCATTTTCCCAACTATGGACATCATTTGGAAATTCACTCACGGCGTACCCCAAAAGCCTAAGATATTGTGAACTCCGCTCAACGACATCCGTTGCAATATTCCAGTCCCACCAGCCTTCAGCAGAAGCTTCTAGAGCGAGTTGTAGCCGTTCTTCACTCTCTCGTAGCCTCGCTTCGGCTTGTCGTCGATAAGTGATTTCAGCCTGTAACTGTTGATTAATTTGTTTAGCTTGTTCAGCTTGGTGGGCAGATCGTTGTCCTAAATAAACAATCAAAGCTAATATCCAGGCAGCGGCTAAACCACCCCATAAAACTACCGTTGGCAGGGGCGATCGTCCTTCATCAATCAACACTGATGTGGGTGAAACCTGCACTCGCCAGTCTACCCCATAGGTCTGCACCACAACAGTCTGTGATTTGGATGATAGCAATGGCTGTGTTCTCTGGCGATAAATTAAACCATCTTGACCAAAGATTTGCACCTGATAGCGGGGGGAGGCTTTTAAGATACTGTCAAAGAAGGTTTCAAATCGAAATACACCAACAATAAAGCCATCAAAGCGCTCAACTTGGCGTTGCTGGGGAGGATAGTTCACAAACAAAGGTACACAGACTAGAAACCCTTTACCGCCTTGAGCCAACGGAACTGTACGAGTCGAAAGGGTTTGGCGCAGGGCTTTGGCTACACTCAATGTCACTTGATGCCGATGATTCTGATGCATATCCAGGTCTTGCGCGGCTTCATTGCCTTGAAGTGGCACAACCCACCGGACCCGAAACGAGGGGTCTACCCATTCGATGGCTTGATATCCATAGGACCGTTTAACATAATCGACAGCATCTGCTTCCCAGAGCGCTTGGGGTGTACCGCCACTGACTCGCCAACGGTTGGCGATGCGCTCAAGAGACAAAATGCGCCGGGTTAGCTCTCGACTAAGTTCTGAACCAATCGCCTCGGCTTCTTGCTGTACCAGTTGCTGAATGTGTAAGTGTTCCTGAGCTAATAATTGTCGCCATAGACCTAAGACCCCGATCGTGGCACTGATCCCCAGTAATACCGGTAGCCAATGAAACTGGCAAAACTTCCTTAGATATTGAATCCATCGAGAGCTATGCCGCTGTCCCATATATATTTCACCCTTTAAACAGGTCGTACATCCTCACTGACTAAGCTATTGCTGTTGCGGGACAATCTCAATCTACCAGGAGCAAGTCACTCTTCCGTGGGCGATCCCAACAGAACCTGAGGAGAACCAGCCAGGCATAATTCAACCTAGACGGTTATGGTTAATTCGGACCAATGGAGCAGGAACCAGATCACAGCATCTTTACATCTAGTCTACTTACCTTTAAACGCAACCAGGGATAAATCATCCTACCTTAAGGTCAAACGAACTATCCGCTTGAACAATATTTGTCCAAGCGGGACTGTAGCGCTTTGTAACCAACGAGCTAAAACCGCTCACGTCCAATAGAGAGTTTGTGCCTGTGGGAACCGCCGCTGGATTTCCTGGGTAAAGAAACGGCGTAAGTGACTCATAGTATCCTGGTCATAAACATACTTGATGCCGCCAAACTTATTGCGCTTGATGACCCGTCCTGATTCGTCCAGATCGAGCTTGCTATGAGGATACCAGGTCTGTAAAACTGCCTTAGACCCTGGCGTAAAGCGGTGAGAAATCAACTCAAAGGTAACATTGCAGTCAAAATCGATCGCACTACTGATTTGCTCAAACAGTTGCGTATAGTGATCTTGCCAGTCCTCGATCGGCATAATTGGAGCTATGACCAATCCGATCGGGTAGCCGCCGCCGCCCTGCTGTGGGGACAAGGCCAGCTGGCGTAATGCACCTAAACGGGCAGTCACTGAGGCTGTACCACCCTCCAACCGAGTTGAGATGGGAGCAGCATTCACACTAACTCGACAACGGGTATACCCGTTATGGGGCAGATCTAATAAGGGAGCAACGGCATCGAACTTAGAGACCCATCGCAAATAACCAGCCTGACGGCGACCAAAATCGCGAATGCACTCGGTCAGACTTCCAGTTAGATGTTCAATCGCTAGCGGGTCGGTGTAACAACTGACCTCAAAAGAAGTTTGATCGCCTGGCTGCTCATAGGTGGCAAGGTTGGCAAGAATCTGAGGTAAGTTGGCAAAGACACGAATCACTGGTGGTCCCTGTAAACTTCCCGCTAGATAGCAGTATTGACAATGGGCAGGGCAGCCCTCAGCGAGATGAAACTGCCAGTCTGCTGAAGGGGGAATGGGGCTAAGGTTGAACTGACTTTTGGGGGCAGTAACAACTGCAAGAGTGCGCTTGGCGATATCGTAGGTTTCTCGATCGCTCTCTCCCCGTAACCCAGTTAACCGATTGCGGGACAACGTTTCGATCGGTAACTGAAGGGCTTGAACTCGCGCTAAGATTTGCTGTCCCCAGGCTTCTTCCAGGGCAGCGGGGGTAAATAGAACTCGATCGGGCATCCATAGGCGGGGTTTAGGCAACGGGGTTGGCATAGCAGAGGCGCAATCCGAGTGAGTAACAGGAGCGAATTCAACAGACGTTGGTCGCAAAATCGATTCTCCACACAGAGTCTACTTTCCATTGTGCTTTGATCCTGTTTGGAGAAAAGCCGGTCATGGGCGAGATTTCACCCGATCGGCAGGAGGGATTACCCCCTAGGGTGGCTAGAAAAAGGTTTAACAAGTGGGATGCCATCAAAGTATGATGAACAGTCTATTTAGCAGATAGAAATCAACCTATCGATTGAACGTGGGACCATAAAATGACTTCAGAGATTCGCTGGCAATTGGTAGCCGATCGCCAGCGATCGATAAGCGGTCATCTGCTCCTGTTGCCACTTTTCACTCAAGCCTAACTCTGTCGCTAGAACCATGGCGACTCTAGGAGCCGCTTCCAGGCTAGCGGCAGCATCCAGAAAGAGGGCGCGGGTTCTTCGAGCTAACACATCTTCAACGCTCCGTGCCATTTCATGGCGGACTGCCCATACCACCTCTGCTTCTGTGTAGGGCAGGCGGGGATGGAGTAATTGATCAATTCCGGGTAACTGCTGCAAGCAATCGGCCTCACTTCCATAAACATCAAGTGGGGCAGCCTGAGGAGTTTGCGTCCAGCCATGCAGCTTTAAAGTAGCAGTGACAGAAGGACGCGGTGGTAAAGTGCCTTGCTCGATGACTCGATCGATCGCATCTTCACCCATCTTGCGGTAAGTTGTCCATTTGCCTCCAGTAATAGTCAGCAAGCCTGAGTCAGACAGCCGGATCGTGTGTTCTCGCGATAGAGCTGCCGTTGATTGGGTGTCATCAGCTTTCACGAGTGGACGTTGCCCAACAAACACGCTGAGAACATCAGTTTCGGTAGGCGCAGGGCTAAGATAGTGTGCCGCTGTACGTAAAATAAAGTCAATTTCTGTAGCGAGAGGACGAGGTTCGTACTCAGGGCGATCGACGGGCGTATCCGTTGTCCCCAACAAAGTTTTGCCATGCCAAGGTAAAGCAAACAGCACCCTGCCGTCATCGGTTTTAGGAATCATCATGGCACAGTGACCCGGTAAAAACCGCTGGCTCACCACCAAATGGATCCCTTGGCTAGGAGACAACATCGCTTCAGCATAGGGATCATCCATCTGCCGTACTGTATCCACAAAAACTCCTGTGGCATTGATGATGACTTTACCGTTTAGCGTCAACATCTCTGCCGTTTCGGTATCCTGCGCCCGGACTCCAGTGATCTTGCCATCTGTTTTAATTAAGTCAATGACTGGAGCATAGTTAAGGGCAACCCCACCTTGATCTATCAAGGTCCGCATTAAAGTGATGGCTAAACGGGCATCATCAAACTGACCATCGTGGTAAAGAATGCCCCCCCGCAAACCCGCTTGCCGTAAGGTTGGCACGGACTCTAGGGTGTCCTGCTGATTCAGGAATTGGCTGTGACCAACGCTCAATCGTCCAGACAGCAGGTCGTAGAGCTTGAGTCCTGCCCCGTAGTAAAGCTGTGACCACCAGGCATAGCCAGGAACTACAAAAGAGAGTGCTTTGACGAGATGAGGAGCATTCCTACGTAACAGCCCGCGCTCATGCAAGGCTTCCCGGACTAAGGCGAGATTCCCCTGCGCTAAATATCGCACTCCACCATGAATCAGTTTCGTCGATCGACTAGAGGTAGCTTTAGCAAAATCATATTTTTCCAGGAGCAGGGTTCTAAATCCTCGACTGGCAGCCTCCACGGCAGTTCCTAATCCCGTGGCACCACCCCCAATCACAATCACATCCCACTCACGGGATTGGCGCAGGATGTTGAGGATATTGGCTCGAACTAGCGGCATGTCCATACTTCCAGCAGCTGGTTTTACAGCGATCGATGACGAGCTTGAGAGACCGCCTGCCGCCAGGCTGCCCGCCAGGTTTGGCGCTGGTCAGCCCCCACCGTTGGCTCAAACCGCTTGTCCATTTGCCACAGTTGCATAATTTCCTGCTCACTTGACCAATAACCTACCGCTAGCCCCGCCAGGTAGGCGGCTCCCAGAGCCGTGGTTTCAGTTACTTTGGGGCGCACTACGGGTACACCCAAGACATCTGCCTGAAACTGCATTAACAAGTCATTACGAGCAGCCCCACCATCCACCCGCAATTCGGAAAGGAACAGAGTAGAATCTTGATGCATCGCCTCGATCACATCAGCGGTTTGATAGGCAATACTTTCCAGAGCCGCGCGGGCAATATGAGCAGCTGTGGAACCACGAGACAGTCCCACGATCGCCCCCCGAGCATAACTGTCCCAATAGGGTGCCCCTAACCCAACAAATGCTGGCACAAAGTACACGCCACCGTGATCAGGAACACTGGCTGCTAAGGATTCTACATCTTGACTTTGCTTTATAATGCCCAGTCCATCTCGCAACCATTGCACAACCGCTCCGGCAATAAACACGCTACCTTCTAAGGCATAATGCGTACGATCGTGGACTTTCCAGGCCACAGTCGTTAGCAGTTGATGGTGAGAAGCAATCGGCGTTTCCCCCGTATTCAGCAACATAAAACAACCCGTACCGTACGTATTTTTTGCCATACCGGACTGAAGACACCCTTGCCCAAACGTCGCGGCTTGCTGATCTCCAGCCATTCCAGCGATCGGGATTTGTGCCCCCAATAATCCGGTGGCAGTATGTCCATACACTTCTGAGGAACTGCGAACAGCTGGTAGCAGGCTAGGGGGAATATCCAGCAGATTTAACAGCTCATCATCCCAAGTTCCGGTATGGATGTTGTAGAGCATGGTACGGCAAGCATTAGAAACATCAGTGATGTGTAATGCGCCCTGGGTCAATTTCCAGACTAGCCAACTGTCTACAGTACCAAAGGCAAGTTCACCTCGCTCAGCTTGGGCTCTAGCTTCAGGAACATGATCCAGTAACCATTTGAGTTTAGTACCACTAAAGTAAGCATCAATGACTAAACCCGTCTTACTTTGAACCAACGCTTCATAACCAGCCGCTTTGAGTTGATCGGCTAACTCAGCGGTACGGCGATCTTGCCAGACGATCGCGTTATAAATGGGACGACCCGTAGCGCGGTGCCACACGATCGTAGTTTCCCGTTGGTTCGTAATGCCGATCGCAGCAATATCACTGGCAACAATGCCAATTCGGGCAAGGGCTTCATTGGCAACCCCGATTTGGGATGACCAGATTTCATCCGCATCATGCTCAACCCAACCCGACTGCGGAAACTGTTGCTGAAATTCCTTCTGAGCCAGAGAAAGCAGGTTCCCTTGGCGATCGAACACAATAGCACGGGAGCTAGTTGTCCCTTGATCAAAGGCGAGAATGTATTGAGTCATGGGTTGGTGCTCAAGCCGATTGACTAAGCGATAGCTTTTTCAATGTAAAGCCAATCAGCGATCCTTACCAAGGGCTACTAATCAGCGTGAATGCGGCCCAATAGTAGGGAGCCGATAGATCATCACTGGTGACATTCTTCAACTCTGCGGGTAAAGTCACTGAACCACGTGACAAAATCAACTTTTTGCCCTCAATCCGGGTATCTCCATGCAGCATTTTTAATTGGGCTTGTCGGAGCGCTGCCGCTTTCGTTGAGGTGGTTCCTAGTTGGCGATAGAATTCGCTCATTAAGGCTAGAGTGCCTTCATCACTGACATTCCAGAGACTCGCCATCACCGTTTTCACCTTAGATTTGAGAGCAACTCCCGCAAACCCTAGTTCAGCTTGATCATCCCCGATCGCGGTTCTACAGGCACTCAACACCAATAATTCCAGCGCTGGGGATCCCCAATTAACTTGACGGATCGTGTCTAATGCCAGTTTGCTGTCCCACAACTGAATGTAAGAATTAGCCGGTTTACCAGGCTTAAACACTGCATGGGTGGCTAGGTGAACGATTTGTGGGGGTTGAGTTTTTACCCACTGTTGGAGATTCGCCAGTGTAAAGCCTTGGTTGAGAAATGATCGACCTTGCCATTGAGCTTGGGGGGGGCGATCAGACTGAAGCTCTTTAAGGATCGTGGCTAATTCCGTTGGCACGGCTGGTAGAGGACTCTGATCCCGGAATTCTGAGGCTCCCATCGCGAGAATTTGACCAGGTTTCATCTGCACATAATCTGTCTGAATCAGATTGAATGCCGGAATCCGCGTCAGGCTATATTTTTCTATTAAAAATTGCTTGCCATCATATAGAGCCGCGAGAGGTAAGCTCCGCACCCCTTTTCCCAAACAGAATAGGATTGTATCAATCTTCTCTGCTTGCAAATAATCCGCTTCATAGGGTTGAATGATCCACTGATAAAGCTGTTGCGCGGCTGTCATTTTGACTTTACTGGGAGAACTATGCATCTCTAGGTGGAATGCTTCAACCACAGAGCGTAGTTTCGTGGTTGGTACATCGTGGAGATCCCGCACGATCGGGGTGCCTCCGGGGGTCAGCAATACTAGGTGCAGGTGATCTTCGCGGGGAATAACCCAAAGGACAGCTGGTTTAGTATTGGTAGCTTGTCCAATTTGCTGGAGGGTTTGGGCAATTTTCTCAGGTGTCTGGGTAACATCTGCTAAGTTTTCCCCAAAATAATCCTCAAATTCTTTCTCTAATCCTCCTTCCATCGCTAACACCTTTTGGCTTAAAGTTTGTGACCAAGCCGGTAGCGAACTCCATCCAACGAATGCCAAAGCGATTCCCCAGCGCAACGTTTGCTGAACCCAGAGCTTACTGAAATGATGTTGCTTTTGGTGCTTAATTGCTGTTTTTTGAATTGTTATTTGCATTGATTTTAGTCCTCAAGAAGTGATGTTGACAGATTGCAGGTAATCAACTGGTTTTGCTGTCGTAATCGTTCTGTTGCTTCAGTCGCCGGTAATGGTTTCGCCCAAAAATATCCCTGACCAAACTCACACCCCATCGATCGCAAGGTTTCGGCGTCCGTTTGGGTTTCTACTCCTTCGGCAATGACATCCATGCCCAACGTATGACCCAGTGAAATAATCATCCGGGCAATCTCATAATCTTCTTGACTTGCTCCCAGCTTTTGGACAAAGGAACGATCGACTTTCAAGGTGTCAATCGGCAACCGCCGAATTTGGCTAAGCGAAGAATACCCTGTCCCGAAATCATCCATACCTAACTTACAGCCGAGCGCCTTCAGGCGGAGCATAATATCGATTGCGGCTTCCACATCTCCCATCACCATGCTTTCAGTGATTTCCAGTTTAAGCCTGGCTTCGCAAATTTGGGTCTCTTGAATGATCCGCGCTAATTGATCAATCAAGCCAGGTTGATCAAACTGACGACCAGAAAGATTGATACTAATCATCAAGTTCTGTTCCGGAAATTGTCGTTGCCATTGGTGAGCTTGTTGACAAGCCGCTTGGAAAATCCATTGTCCTAATGGAATGATTAAGCCTGTTTCTTCGGCTAGAGGAATAAATTTCAGTGGCGGAATAAATCCTTGGCTGGGATGTTGCCAACGGACTAAGGCCTCAAATCCGACAATAATTCCAGATTTGAGGCAAACGATCGGCTGATAGTAAAGCACAAATTCTTGGGCGACAATGCCTCGTCGTAACTCATTCTCCAACGTGAACTGATCAACCGCTTCAGTGAGCATGCCTGTGGCAAAGACTTGGTAGTGGTCAGTTCCTAGCGTTTTAGCCCGGTACATAGCGGTATGGGCATCGCGCAGTAAGTTTTCTGCGGTATGCCAGTGATCTGCTTGGGTTAAGGCAATGCCGATACTGGCTGTAATGGCGACTGAACGCTGATGAATCAGAAATGGTTGTGCTAGGGCTGTCTGGAGTTGCTCAGCTAATGCGGTGAAGGCATCCTTCTGGGGATCTCGTAGGGCAATGACAAATTCATCCTGACTTACTCTAGCCAGCCGTGCCGATCGGGGTAGGGTTCTCTGCCAGCGACTAATCAGTTGTAACAGGAGCCGATCGCTGCTGGTCTGTCCTAAACTTTTAGCAATTAGCGGAAAGCGATCAAGGCTGAGAAACAGTACACCCAGAGTTACAGGCGGTTGATAACGTGAGAGGTGATCCAGCGATCGACGGAGATAGCGTCCTACTGAGCTTTGGTTAAGCAGACCAGTTAATGGATCGCGAGTTGTGGTGTAGAGCAGGCGATGAGCCATTGCTAGTCCCACGGCAGCAATCAATCCTAATATGGGCTCTGCTATAGGAATCCAGATTGAATACATAAATAGCGCCCAACTGATGCCAATAATGATGAACAGACACACCAAGGTCGCCAACCCAAACGCTAGAGGATGTCTGAGCTTCCACACTAAGAATCCTCCGATCAGTGTCCAAGTCCAGAGCCAGAGTTGTTCGCTGCCTTGCGACCAGAACTGGAATCCAGAGTTTTGTCCGGTGGTCATATCCAACAGCTGGCTAGTCATTTGCGCATGGAGAACTACTCCCGGCATCTGAAAGCTATTTTGTTGATCAGCACTGTATGGCGTATAGAATCGATCTTTTAAGCTCGGAGCGGTTGTGCCAATCAGGACAATCTTATCTCGCACCCAGGCTGGATTAACTTGACCATCTAAGACCTGACTGAGGCTAATGGTTTGTGCGACTTGGCGACGGCGATAGTTCAGCAAAACTTGATAGCCCCGGGTATCTGCTGTCTGGTAGCCACCCGATGTGGGGTCAATGGCAACGATCGTCGCGGTTCCTACCTGTAAGGTTTGCGGAGTATAGCGTAGAGATAGGTGGTCATCTTTGAAATACGCCAATACCAGGCGCAAGGCAAAAGAGTAATAATCTTGGTCTTTTCCAGCCACAAACATTAGATTGCGCCGGAGGACACCGTCCGCATCAAATGTGAGATCATTAAATCCCACTCGCTCCGCTTCAACTACACTGGGAGCCGCGATTGCACTGGCATTTTCAGTGATGGCAATCAGGTTTTTGGCTCGAAGTTGGGCGTCTAGAGCCGCTGTTCCAGGTGGATTATGAATATCTCGATAAAGATCCAGACCAATCACTTTCGGCTGATAGGTCTGAAGTTGCTGCAACGTTTGCGCCACAATTTGATCGGATAACGGCCAACGATAGCGATTAATGTCAGGTTCAGTAATGGTGACGATTAGTAAGCGAGGATCGGTACCGGCATCAGGCTGTCGCTGCACGAGGCGATCGAAGATCAATAATTCGAGGGTTTGTAGTCCGCCAACCTGCTGGATTCCCCAGAAACAGCCGGTGAGTCCTGTAGCCGACACAATAATCGAACCTCCGGCTGCCCAGGCAATCCGTGGGATGGGTTGCCTGGACTCATGCCACCGTAACAGCCGTTGTAACTGCGATCGAATTTGTTTGATCACCGTAGGGGCTGATCGCAAGAATTTTGTCACTTAGACAACTTCCTTTGGTTACTGTCTGGCGATCGAGGGGTGAAAAACTTGCTGCAATTCTAATGTTTGCAGGAGTTGTTGCCATTGTTGTTCCACCCGATCGTGTTTGGGATGGGTCTGGTGTAATTCAGCTAAGACAGCAATTTCATCACTCCACAACCCTGCCGCTTGATAGGTGTTAGCTAACTTTAATTGCTCTACTACATCAGCACCGTTCTGGGTGGGAATCTGAGCGGTTACCCGGCGTAACCAACCGGATAAAACAAGGTTTTGAGAGCTATCTTCAGGATCACACACGACCGAAAAGTACCATTGATAGTCTTGCCCCACTTTGACTGTATTTTGGGGTAGCTGCACCCCGACCAAGTGTTTAGTTTGGTTAGGGGTTAACGTTGTGTCATACACAGAATTACCGTCAGCATCACGCAAAACAAACTGGAGCGGATAAGATTCGCTGGTCTGGGGCATGACAAAATAGACCGTTGGGCGATCGCTAGCCGTAATCCCTAAATTGTTCGTTGGATTCAAGGCAACGGGCGATTGACGGTTCATTAAACATTCTCCCCGTGTGCCTCCGCCAATGCGTCTGCCCGGAAACTCACTACGGTTAGAACTAGGTGATTGAGCTAATGCTGGTAGCAGGTTCGTTGTTGATACCATGCCTATGACAAGGCTGACATGCAGACCGATCCGGCACAAAGTGCTGATACGCATAGATGAAAGCTCCCCAAAAAAATTTTCAGTATGTTTGAACTCCACTCCTCACCTTTCTTACCTGAGCCAACCGCATTGGTTTCAGGTCGTTTGCCCTGGCTCAGCAACCCGAAAGTAAAGACACATGGTAAAATTTGCTACACAGCCTGTTGATTTATAAGCAAAATCTAATGAGATGTACGATGGGCTGAACGTTAGCCCTAGGCTCCGAAAGACTTTCGTATTGAGCAAAACCAAATTTTGAGGTTCGGTTATCACTGATCGTTGATCTATATGCAAGTTAATTTTCCGCACACTAGGGAAAAACCGTTAAATTACGGATGTTACTGAGTGTTCATATTAATTTTTCGTATAGGAACAAATGTTTGAGGATCGATCTGCCCTGACATTACAGCCCAATTTTGGCATGGTCTGCTTTTTACCCTATAGAAAATAGCCAGCCTGAATGTAGGTTGAAACCGGCATGCTAAGGGGAACTAGCATAATCTGAAACCCAGCCAGTTCTGCAAGGACAGTCAATAAGACTAGACAGAACGAGCTGGGTAGTGGAAATTATGGAAAGTATTAAGGAATACTTAGCTGGGCGTTGGACTCAATCAGGATTTACGTTGCGCGATCGATGGTTCTGGGTGGGTCTCGGAATCAGCCGTTCCCAGTGCCCGATCGAGAATAGCCCGCGCTTCCTCAGCCTGAGAACGGGCTTCTCGATAGCGCAGATTCGTTTGGGCATAAGCTTTCAGCACTTTAAACCCCTCTTTCATGGTGGCGATCGTTGCTTCGTCCACCTCCTCATCAGTAAACAGCACATCAACTAGTTGCCGCACCTTAAACGCTTCAGCTCGTGATTCCTGAACTTTCAGCTTGAGTGTGGCTAAATTACTGAGAACTTGGACTGCCTGAGTGACCGCATCTTCGGCATCCGGTTGGAGAGTAGTGGGTTCTTTCACTTCAATAAATTGTTGAGGACCGAATCCATCCGATAGATCGGTGGGTAATTTACCTTCATCGAGTAGTGCCATGAGTTGATCCATGGCTTTCTCACGGGCTTTGGTTGAATCCTTACCAGGAACGGTTAAGATGACATCTGGACTTTGAACGAGGGTGTATTGAACCATAATCAAAAACTGTAGGAAACAAACATCTGTACTAATTTTACGCTCTCAATTCAGAACTGACAGAGCTGAAAAATTATAGTTGATCGGAGCTGGCTTGATGGATGGCTAAAGCGCATCGATGGAACAACTTCCCTACCTCCTAATAAAAGCGGCTTTTGTCACTAGCCTCATCCTGACAGATAGGAAGTAGCTCGGTAACTCTCGCAGTTCTTTTTTTCAAGGTAGGATAAATTTAGCGGGTGCTCTATTGTAACTGACCATACCAATCTTGATAATGTGCATCAGCATACTCACGCTCAAACCTCTTGGCAGGTATTTTGCCAGATTGCTCAACGCGACTTACCCCCGCTGGCGGTATCCCCGTTATGGCGAGTCCTGCAATCCCTTAAACTCCTTGCGATCGCAGGAGTACTTCTCAGCTCTCCCATTCAAGCCCAGTCTAATCCGATTACTGCTGATAATACTAGTCGCTCGATCGTCACTTCAACTGACAACTTGTTAACCATTACGGGTGGCACTACAGTTGGCAATTATCTATTTCATAGTTTTCGTGAGTTTTCTGTACCTACAGGCAGCATCGCTTTTTTTGATCAATCGCTCACAGTGCAAACTATTCTGGCGCGGGTCACGGGGAATTCCATCTCTACGATCGATGGTATTATTCGAGCCAATGGTACTGCCAATTTGTTTTTACTCAATCCCCAAGGCATCGTGTTTGGAGCCAATGCTCGCCTAAACCTGGGTGGTTCCTTTCTCGCCACAACAGCTAACAGTATCCGGTTTGCAGATGGCAGCGAATTTAGCGCCATCAATCCTCAAGCTCCACCCTTGTTGACCATTAATGTGCCGTTAGGGCTGCAATTTGGGATGAATCCTGGCAGGATCGTCCAGCAATCTCCAGCGCTAACTGTACAACCCGGTCAAACCTTAGCCTTAGTCGGTGGAGACGTAGCGTTATCCGGGGGAAATTTAATTACCTTTGGTGGGCGGGCGGAGATTGGCAGTGTTCAGGAAGCTGGACTCGTGACGCTGACTCCTACTGAGGGCGGATTAACCCTGAGTTATCCCGGAGTCACCACCTTTGGCGATATTCAACTATCGGGTGGCGCCGAAATCAATACATCTGGTAATCCCTCGGGGGCGATTCAGATCCAAGGGCGATCGTTGCAACTGCGAGACGATGCCCGAATTTTGTCGTTTAACCTGGGTACTCAGACCGGGGGAGCCTTGACAATTAACGCGACTGACGCGATCGAGATTTTTGGGACTGGTAATTATGACCAAGTGATCCAACGAATTTCTAGCGGACAATTAGATGCAGCCAATGCTCGTAATATGATTGCCACGATCGCGACCGCATCGGGGTCCGTGGGAGAAATAGTCATTAATACGCAACAGTTACGGCTGCAAAATGGAGCGTATATTACCAGCGTGGCTAATAGTTCAGGACAACCGGGAAGTTTAACGGTCAATGCCGCTGATATTGATCTAAATCAAGGCTTGATCTCTAGTCTGACTTTTTTAGGCAGCCAGGGAAATAGTGCTGCGGTCACAATTAATACCGATCGGCTAACTGCACAAAGCAACAGCTTTATCTCTACAGCAACCTTAGGCACGGGGTCTAGTGGTAAGTTAGCCATTCGAGCCACAGACAGCATTTATCTAGTTGGCAGTAACGCCATTCCATTGGCTATTCCTAATGTCAGTGATATAACGACAAGTATTGCAACAAATGGGTTATTAGGTGGTCAGGTCGGTGATCTAGAATTGACCACTCAGCGGTTAGTCGTACAGGATGGCGCTCAGGTCGCGGCGGCTAGTAATAATCGCAGTGGGGGGAATATTCTGATTCGGGCAACGGAGTCCACATTACTAACGGGGACTTCTCCCGATCGGGCATTGCCGACGCTCATTAGTGCCACTGGCTTTGGCAATGGGGGAAATTTAACCCTCCGGACAGGAACCCTAACCGTTGAGAATGGAGCCGGTGTCAGTGTGCTCAGTCAAGGCACAGGAACAGGCGGAAATCTCACAATTACAGCCGACTCTATCCAGTTAAATAATCAGGCCTTTTTAGAGGCAGCATCGTTGCTGGGTACGGGTGGAAACGTGCAATTACAAGTGCGAGATTTGTTACTAATGCGTCACAATTCTCGTGTGAGTAGCAGTGCAGGATTATTAGGTGGCACTGGCAATGGCGGTAATATTGCGATCGCGGCTCAATTCGTTGTTGCCCCGGCATTAGAAAATAGTGATATTACTGCCAATGCCTTTGGCGGACAAGGGGGAAACATCCAGATTCGCACTCAAGGACTCTATGGGATTACGTTTCGACCGCAGCTGACACCATTCAGTGATATCACAGCCAGTTCTCAGTTTGGGTTTCAAGGAGTAGTAACGATTAACGATCCTGATCTGGATCCCAGTCGCAATCTGGTTCAGTTATCAACCAACTTTTTAGAGGCGACCAATGCCCTAGATCAGCGGTGTAGCTCCCAAGGGCAGGCAAACAGCTTTGTCATCTCAGGACAGGGCGGATTGCCACCTACCCCAGAGGAAGTGGTGAATACTCCAGCAGGATGGCAGGCTGAGCAACGTGATAGTCGTGAACCAACAACCATGCCTTTAAACCACCATCGCAGCGGGATTGTCAGTCCAGGGAAACCGCTGCAACCCCATCCTGCTGATCCTGACCCTTTAATTGAGGCAACCGCTTGGGTGACTGAAGCAGATGGCACGATCTTCCTGGTGGCTGGTGCAGACGATCGGGCTGTAGTGCACCAATTTGGCAGTAGTTGTTCAACTTCACGCATACCCGAAAACTAAATCATGGCAGGATTTTTCTGGATAGCAAACCATCTGCTCAGTCGTCTAGACTCAATTGATTTAATCCATCACTTTGACCGTCCGTATGCGATGTCTCTTCAAATCCTTTAACAGAAAACGCTTCAGATCTGTGTGGATCCAATGCCTGGTTTGTTGCTTGGCTGCCATGATTACTGTATTCTGTGGGCATCCAATGACCCGACTGGCTTGGTCAGAGGCTGCTCCCAGTCATTTAATTCAGCAAGGAGAACAGCAACTTCAGCAAGGACAGCCCAACCTGGCTTTAACCACCTGGCAACAGGCAGAGCAAGAATATCGCCAAATGGGTGATGCTGAAGGCATGGTGGGTAGCCAAATTAACCAAGCGAGGGCATTGCAATCATTAGGGTTTTATCGGCGGGCGAAAACCCTGCTAGAGCAGGTAGAGATGACCCTGCAACAACAACCTGATTCCAGCTTAAAGTTGACTGGTTTATTCAACTTAGGCAATGTATTGCGTTTAGTAGGGGATCTAGAGGCATCGGGAACTGTGTTGCGACAGGCGTACACGATCGCTCAATCCTTGCCGTCCATCCCGGCGCAACAAACAGCGGCATTTCATTTAGCTAACACCTTAGTGGCACAGCAACAACCCGAGGCTGCCCTAAAACTTTATCAGCAAGCAGCGCTTGCCCAAAGCCCGGTTCAATTTCCCGCCTCCTTGAATCAACTCAACCAACTCATTGCCCTGAAACGGTATGCCGAAGTTCAAGCGTTACTGCCGGCAATTGAGCCCCAACTAGCCGCTCTTCCAGCAGGTCAAATGGCGATTTATGGACAAATCTCCTTGGCGGAAAGCCTGCTCAAGTTAGTGGCTGAGCGCGGTTCTCAAACTGATCACGAGCGCACCATGATGGCGCAATGGCTGGTGAATGCTTTACAGCAGGCCCGCACCTTGGGCGATCGTCGGGCAGAATCCTATGCTTTAGGCAGGCTAGGAGCGGTATATGAATCTAATCATCAATGGGTAGAAGCAGAGCGGCTCACAACTCAAGCCTGGTTGATGGCTCAAAGTAAGCTGGCATTGGATCTGGCTTATCAATGGCGGTGGCAATTAGGACGGCTACGTACAGTCCAAGGCGATCGAGCAGGAGCGATCACACATTACACTCAAGCTGTTCAGAACTTGCAGGTACTGCGGAATGACTTAGGATTGACTCATCCCGAGGTGCAGTTCTCCTTTCGGGAACAAGTGGAACCTGTATACCGTGAATTAGTTGATCTGCTCCTGCAAGAGCCACTAGCCTCGCCAGAGCAGTTGCAACAAGCTCGCCAGGTCATTGAATCGTTACAAATCGCTGAACTGACTAATTTTTTCCGTGCCGCCTGTTTGGATGCCCAACCTCGGGCGATCGACCAAATTGACCCAACGGCGGCAGTAATTTACCCAATCATTCTGCGCGATCGCTTGGAAGTGATTCTCTCCATTCCTGGACATCCCCTGCGCCACTATACAACTCACTTACCCCAAGCTGAAATCCGAGCTGGGATTCGTCGTATGCAACAATCGATGCGGGTCACTGCCTTTTTGCCAGAACGGTTAGCGGCGGCTCAGGAGATCGATCGCTGGTTAGTGCAACCAGCAGTTCCGGACCTGAATCTGAACCAGATTAAGACCCTGGTGTTTGTCTTGGATGGCGGCTTCCGTAACCTACCGATGGCGGCCTTACACGATGGTAACCAGTACTTGATTGAACGCTATCGAGTTGCTATTACACCAGGATTGCAGTTATTTAACCCTCAACCTCTTTCACGCCAAAAATTACAAGTTTTAGTAGGTGGATTAAGTCAAGGAACTCAAGACTATACGGCGCTACCTGGTGTGGAACAGGAAGTGTATCAAATTAGCCATCAGCTACCTACTACCGTATTGATGAATCAGGCATTTACCACCCAAGCGTTAGCCGCGAAGCTAAGAACAATGCCATTTCCCGTAGTACATCTAGCAACTCATGGACAGTTCAGCTCTAAAGCGAGTGACACCTACATTCGCACTTGGGATGGTAAGGTGCAAGTGAATGATTTACAAGCCTTGTTACAGCAACGGGAGGGAGCGGATTTAGCTGCCCTAGAATTATTGATCTTGAGTGCCTGCCAAACAGCGCAGGGGGATGATCGTGCTGCTTTAGGGATGGCAGGAGTAGCCGTGCGATCGGGTGCTCGCAGTACCTTAGCGTCCTTGTGGACAGTCAATGATACTTCCACTGCCCTATTAATTACCCAGTTCTATCAAGCACTGACTCAACCGGACATGACTCGAGCCGAGGCCGTTCAACAGGCACAATTAGCCTTGTTACATCATCCTAAGTTTCAGCATCCCTACTTTTGGGCACCTTTTATTCTGGTCGGTAACTGGTTATAGATTGGTCGAGTGAGATTGTGAAAGCAGTTTCACAAAGTCCTGTCACGGATTACAAGTAATGGACTTAATTCAGCAATAATACGGAGAAACCCTTCGCGATCGGCACAATTTTGAGCTGTCATAGAAAATTCAATAGTATAATTAGTAGATACATGGGTGCCTCTATACCTACCCTGTTGATCTAGACTTATTTCCCTGTAGTTGCTGCGTTTCCCTGCTGGTTATCGACCACTCAGAATTAGATTCAACACTTACAAACGACGGTCAATCCAGGATATGGATCGCTCAGAACCAGACTTAGAGGCGGTTCCGTATCTTGGTTGCGCAAGAGCGGAGAAGGTAATGCAAAAACGATTCGTGATTAAACGCTTAGGTACCCAAAGTTTACTCCCACTCATCGGGGCAATGTGGGGAGTGGGGATGGCTCCGGCGATCGCCAGTTTTGATCCACCCCCTGACCAGGGTTCACCGGTAGGAACAGCAGGCGGAGGGTCTCGTCCCGCCCAATCTGCTTGTTTCCCCAAAACTAGGAACTTGTCCGTGTTAACGGCACTGAGTCCAACGACCTATGTAGGATTAACGACCCAGGCTCGTCCTACTGTTCGGGTTTATCTACCGCCGACGACTGCTCAAGTTGCCGAACTCAGTTTATTTGATGCCCAAGGGCGAGGGCTGTATCAAACGATCGTGCCCATCTCCCGGACTGACACATTCATGCAGTTCTCATTCCCGTCGGCGGCTCCGGCTCTATCAGCGCAACAACCTTACTATTGGACAGTGGCACTAATCTGTAACCAGAATCAGCGCACTGACGATTGGATCATTGGTGGCTGGATTCGCCAACAACAGCCTGACTCACTACTGCAACAGCGATTAGCAACAACGTATGGGATTGACAAAGTTAAGCTCTATGCTGAGGCTGGCTTCTGGTATGATGCATTGGAAACACTAGTGCAGCTGCAACAGGCTCAACCCCATAATGCTGCTTTAGGGTCTACCTGGACTAATTTGCTGCAATCGATTGGGTTGCCCCAGTTGGCTAGTATGCCGTCCCATTCATTTACTGATCAGTAAAGCCGATTACCCCACGGCACTGATGCCCTCCCCCCTTAGCCCAGACATGATTCAGCAGTTGTTCAGACATCGTTGCTTACCACTGCATCGATTGGGCAGGATTGGGCTAGGTGTAGCTGGAGTTGTGGCTGGGCTCCAACTGACTGGCAGCCTGCAACCTCTGGAACTAACCGTACTCGATTGCTGGTTACGGTTGCGTCCACCAGAAGAGCGGGATCCACCTGTTGTCATTGTGGCGATCGATGAGGAGGACATTCGCCGCTTAGGGCAGTGGCCCATGTCTGATGCCCAATTAGCAACACTGCTGCAACGACTGCGGCAAGCCAAGCCTGCTGTCATCGGGTTGGATCTTTATCGGGATTTGCCAGTCGAACCAGGTACTGCCCAGTTGCAGCAGGTATTTAATACTACCCCCAATCTAATTGGTATCAAAAAGGTGGTCGGGAATCGTAATGGTCCCGTGGTTGAACCTCCACCCGTTCTGGAGCAGCGGGATCAGGTTGCCATTAATGATTTAGTCGTCGATTCAGATGGGATCATTCGCCGTCATTTGCTGTCGGTGTCTCAGAGTGGAAAGACGATGCTGGCATTAGGCACCCGATTAGGGTTGAACTATTTAGCCCAACACCAAATCACCCCCCACCTGGGAACAGATGGCACAACCATTCAGTTAGGAAAAGCCCAATTCCAGCGCTTGACACCGAATGCTGGTGGTTATGTGAATGCTGATGTCGGTGGCTATCAAATTCTGGCAAATTTTCTCAAGTTACCATCGGGAAAAATCCCTAAAATCCCGATTCGCTACATCTTAGAGGGGCGAATTCCGAATGAACGTTTCCGGGGACAGGTCGTATTGATCGGATTAACGGCTGAAAGCGTTAGAGGCGATCGCTTTTTCACTCCCTATACGACGGATATCCGCGAAGCTTGGGCAGGAGTAGAACTCCACGCGGATCTTGCCAGTCAGTTGATTACTAGTGCTTTGGATGGTCGTTCGACATTGCAAAGTCCGCTGGAGTGCCTAGAATGGCTATGGATTGGCTTCTGGTCAGGTATAGGAGTGCTTTTAGGGTGGTCAATCCGATCGCTCCGGGCAGCGATCGTTGCTATACCGTTGGCAACTGGGGTTCTGTTTAGCAGTGCTTATAGCCTGTTTTTAGTAGGGTGGTGGTTAGTTGCAATTGCACCATTGCTAGCTCTAGGAACAGCGGGTCTGTTTAGCCGAGGATATTGGGTGTGGCAAACGCTGAAACAAGCCAATCAGTTGCTTGAGCAAAAAGTGAAAGAACGGACTCAAGAATTATTGGAAAAAAACCTGCGGTTAGAACAAGCCAGGATAGAAGCTGAAACGGCGAACCGTGCCAAAAGTGAGTTCTTATCCACTATGAGCCATGAGATTCGCACTCCGATGAATGCTGTGATTGGCATGACTAATCTACTACTGACTACAACGCTGAATGTAGAACAGCGGCAAATGGTACAAGCGATCAGTACGGGTGGTGAAGTCCTGCTGTCAGTAATTAATGATATTTTAGATTTTTCCCGCATTGAATCGGGACGATTGGAATTAGAAAGTACTCCATTTAACCCAAGCCAATGTCTTAATGAAGTTCTATCCTTATTCGCTAATCGAGCAGTAGAAAAATCATTAGAACTACGAGCAATTGTGTCAGGTAATATACCAGAACTAGTGATGGGTGATGTTGCTCGTCTCCGCCAGATTCTCTTAAATCTAGTGGGAAATGCAATTAAATTTACTGAGGTTGGGAAGGTTTTAGTTGTTCTATCTGCGGTGTTGATTGAGCCAGAAGCCAACTTGTATGAAATTCAATTTTCAGTTCAAGATACGGGGATTGGTATTGCTCCCGATCGACTACATCGCTTGTTTCAACCGTTTAGTCAAGTTGATAGTTCAATTACTCGTCGGTATGGTGGTACAGGGTTAGGATTAGTCATTTGTAAACGGTTATGTGAATTGATGGGTGGGCAAATTCATGTCACCAGCCAGGTCGGACAAGGAGCAACCTTTTCCTTTACGATTCGGGCTGGTGCGGCTCTCTCAGAAGTTATGCCCGATACCGCCCAGTGGCAGGAGCAACCATCGTCACTTTGGAATGTTGATTTTGCTCGTTATTGTCCATTAAAAATTTTGGTAGTTGAAGATAATCTCACAAACCAGCAATTGATGCGGTTTATGTTGCAACGCTTGGGGTATCAACCAGATATTGTCGGTGACGGGAAGGCTGCGATCGTTGCCATGCAGCAGTCGATCTATGATTTGGTGCTGATGGATATTCAGATGCCTGAAATGGACGGGCTGAGCGCCACACGCAAAATTCGGCTAGAACTGCTGCATCAACCCTGGATTATTGGTTTAAGTGCTAATGTGTTGCAAGATGCTCAAACCGATGCCTTAAGTGCAGGAATGAATGCTTATCTAACGAAACCGATTAAGCTGGAAAAATTAATTGAAGCTTTCAAGCAAGTTCCTGGGATCGAGCGGGCTCCCCAACCGGAGGTCATTTCATCCAATAGCCAGGATAGGGTAACTCCCGCAATCAATTTGACTGAACCGAAATCCTTTCCTGCGATCGATCTCACTGAACTAAGATCCTTTATGCAAGCTGAGGAATTAAACCAGTTAATTTATGATTATTTGCGAGATGCCTCCCGACGCATCCAGGCACTCAAACTGGCACTCACAGAACAAAACTTTGGGCAATTGCAACATCTGGCTCATAGCTTGCGGGGGAGCAGTGCCAATCTTGGCGCCCAAGCGATGGCAAATTTGTGTTGTCAACTCGAGAAATCCAGCCAGGATGAACAAAACGTTCAACATATCCAGAGGTTACTGCAACACATAGAAGCTGAATACATTCGAGTGGTTCAGGCATTAGAACAAATCATCTAACCTCCCTGCGCTGCCACAAAAATTTGACGGCTTGTCTTTTGACAGTCCTGTTAGCTGCCTGCACAATGGGTTCGCACTTACAGATCGGTAAAAGAGAACCCTATGAGCAAGATTCTGGGTGGATTGCTAGTGGCGATCGCCGTCGCTACCATAAGTTGGATGCAACCGGCTTGGGCAGCTGATCCGGTTTTAGGAGCTAAAGTGTTTAACGCTAATTGTGCCGCTTGCCATACTGGGGGCATGAACATGGTCGTCGCTCCGAAAAACCTGAAGAAAGAAACTTTGAAACAGTATGGTATGGATTCGGCAGAAGCCATTATTAATCAAGTCACCAATGGTAAAGGCGCCATGCCTTCCTTTAAGAGCAAACTATCGGCTGAAGAAATTGCAGGTGTTGCCGATTATGTGTTGGCGCAGGCCGAGCAAGGCTGGACAAAATAGTTCGCTATTCTAACGGCACGATCGTTGAACTATATTAGAGGCTGAATATGGCGTTCTGGTATCAGATAGTCTTTGTCCTCAGCTTGACAATCCTGTTTCTAGGAGCGACTCCAACGGTTGCTGCGTGTACTGTGCCTGCTGAAACTGATATTGATGCATTTTCCCAGGGTGTGCAGGCAGCCAACAATCAAGATTACTCGATTGCACTTGAGTTATTTACTCAAGCTATTCAAACCAAGCGCCATGTTGCCCCAGCCTATGCCAATCGCTGTTGGGTACAAATCCAACTGGAGCACTATACCGCCGCTGTCGCCGATTGTTCTGCAGCTCTGCAAACTCAGCCAGCTCACCTGGAAATCTATTTAAATCGAGGCTTGGCTCACTATCGATTGGGCAATTACCGAGCCGCGATCGACGATACAACACACCTCCTTCAGCAACAACCTGATATACGAGCCTACTTTAATCGGGGATTAGCAGCAGCGGCATTGGGGCAATATGAATCTGCGATCGCGGATTACAATGCTGCCTTAAGTCAGCCGATACACCTAGAAACCAAGGTTATGGCAGATATCTATGTAGAGCGAGGATTAGTTTATCTGGCTCTAACACAAGCAACAGCGGCGATGGCAGATTTTGATCAGGCAATTCAGCTTAACCCCAACCACGATCGTGCTTACTTTAACCGAGGCTGTACTCGAGGTAGACAAGGGGATTATCGAACTGCCATTCAAGACTTCGATCGGGCGCTCCAGCTAGATTCTGAGTTTGCCGAAGTTTATCTCGATCGCGGACTAGCCTACTACAATCTCAACAATATTGCTCAAGCGCTCCGGGATTTGCAGCAGGCGGCTCAACAGTTTCAGCAACAAAACAAACGAGTGGCCTATCAACACACCATCAACCTGCTTCAGCAAATCCGCCAAGCTCGGGAGTCAACGGTGACTTAGTTTCTGTAGTCAGGCATCATACACTCCGACCCAGGCTTGGTATGCCAATTTGATTTTATTCACCATCGTTCATGATTATCAATCAATGCACCTATGCAGCAGATTCATCGCAGATTATTATTAACCGCTACTGTAGCCTTTTGTAGCGTGATGACAACCTCTATGATCAGTAATGCTAAACCTGGTTTAGATCACCATGCTCATGAAGCCCCCGAAATGACCAAAAGTCCTGCTCAAGCTAGCTCTGAGAGCCATGAGCATCACCACAAAACCTTGGCGATTCCAGCTGGACAACCTGTGCCAACGATTAAATTAGTGGTGCATCCAGATGCAATGCAAGGTTGGAATCTAGAGGTACAAGTAACAAATTTTCGCTTTGCGCCGGAACAAATTAACCAGAATAGTTTAACTACTGAAGGGCATGCTCACCTGTATATTGACGGCAAAAAAGTAACACGGCTTTATGGTTCCTGGTATTACCTCACTCATTTAGCGCCAGGGCAACATCACATTACTGTGACGCTGAATGCTAATGGTCATGAGGAATTGACTCATCAAGGTCAGCCGATCGCGGCCTCTGTGACGGTGCAAGTTCCGGTTAAGCGTTAACTAAGACTTAAGCCCTCGTTATCGGGAGGGTATCCTCGAAGCCGATCACTCTACAAAAATTTCACCAAGCTTGTTAATACGATTACCAATCAATTGGGTAGTTGTAATTTCTCTTTTGAAGGATATTACAACTGAGCAGCTTGAGTAAATTTTCAATTAGTATCATCTATCTTTAGATAGAGATCTCTAGAATGTGGGCATCCTTGAAAGAGGATTTGCTAAGAAGGAACGCTTGGTTGTGCTACATTCACAAGTTTTGATATTCAGCTTACTGACGCTAGCCACTAGTTATACCAGTAAACCCTCGACTCAAACGACTTTTGTTCCGCCCTCCCCGAGATTAGCCAGAGAATATCCTCCGGTGGTTGCAGTTCGTGATGCTGGTACGTCTGATTCACGGCGTTACATACTGCCTCAGCCTACACCCGTTCAATCCTCACCTTCCTCGATCGCTCCTACTGTAACGCTGCACTACCGTTACTACGCGATTACTGGAGTGACCGCTTCAGAATTACGATCGCAAATGTCCCAGAAAGGACTATTTGAGCCGCATGAAGGACGGCGCTATGATGCGAGAACGGATTGGACGGTGCAGTGGTCTTATCGCCATCGTTACGAGGGGAATCAATGTGTGCTCCAGGCTCCTAAAACCCACGTTGACGTTACATTAACCTATCCCCAATGGAAACCCCCAGCGGGAACACCCCAATCATTAATTACAGAATGGCAACAGTATATAGTGGCGTTACAGCACCATGAAGAGGGGCATCAGGCTCATGGGATTGAAGCAGGCAAAGCCGTTCTATGGACTTTAAGTCGCCTGCCTGCTTACTCCTCATGCCAGCAATTAAATCGGGCAGCTAACACTTCGGCTCAAGCGGTGATTAAACAGTATAACCAGAAAGATCTGGCGTACGATGAAGCGACAAAGCACGGCTATACTCAGGGAGCCAATTTTCCCATCACTTCCACTGTTTTACGATGACCTGATCCTACTTTCAGTTTTTTACCGGCAGATCGCTCGATTCAGCTCCTAACAACCAATGTTGTATCCGTTGCATCAATCGTTGAATTGTTGCCCGAGCTGAGTGACTTTGCGGTTCTTGCACCCATAGTAGCGGTAATAGCGCCACAACTCGCAGCCCACTCGATAAAGCAAATAATTTCATCATGCCATTTGCCCCCAGCAGTTCAATCAGCCAACCGCCAACCATTGTGCCGATTGCTCCAGACGCTCCAACGATCGCAGCCGTTAAGGCAAAGTATTGCGTTTGGTGACGAACTGGTGCGATCTCTAATTGCAGATTATTGATACAAAGATTGATGGCTGCCCATGTTCCTCCACTCAGCAAATGTAAGAGGGGAAACCAAAGCCAGATAGAGGTTGAAGTATTACCTGTTCCTAACCAAAGTAGTGGAACGATGGCGACTAAAGCACCAACTAATAAAAGAATAGGGCGATTACCAATGCGATCAGCAAGCTTGCCCCAGAACAGTAATAGAAGCAAATTTGCCCCTGCATCTAAACCGTTATAGAGCGTTACCCAACTCAAATCCAACGACAGATTATCCAGTAGGTAGAGATTAAAAAACGGATTACTGAGATTCGCTCCACATGCCCACAACCCACAATACAAGAGAAATAATAGAAAGTGTTTGTTGTTCAGAATGCTAGTATGGACCATTTCAACGCCTGGTTCACTGACATCCGCGATCGGGCTACTTTCAAGTTCAGTAGTCACCGCAATAGAGCCATTACTACCAACGATGGTTTCAGGGAGAGATTGGGCATCAATTAAATGAGGAGTTTGGGGATTGATATCGACCATACAGGCTTGAAAGCCTAAACTGATAAACCCAGCCACTACAGCGAGTAGTACCATCACGCCAAAGCCCTGAATTGTGCCGCCTGACCAGCGAGAAACAACAAATCCTAATAACGGAATTGCGATCAAACTAGTGAGGCTGAAGGTACTATTGCGAAAGCCAAAATACCGTCCACGCAGCTGGCGGGGGACCAATGTAGCTAACCAGGCAAGCCACGAGGCACTGCCGATCGCGGCTAAAACATGCGTTGCCAACAGTACTGCTAAAGTCGCAATAATCATCCGTTGAGGATCAAGGGGATGCCAGCTAAATGTAATGATGGCGATCGCTAAGGGTAACCATAGGATGCGAGAAATACCATATACCCACAGTCCATACCACCGTCGGCTGGTGGTGCGATCAGCCCAATAGGCTCCTAGAGGTTGCAGCAAATTTGCCACCATAGGAATTGAAGCTAACATCCCAATTTGTAATGGGGTAGCATTTAATTCCACCAGAAAATTACTGAGTAATACGCCACTTGTGATAGTGGTGAAAATTGTGGCAAATACACCATCTAATGTAGAAGCCTGCAAACTCGATCGAATGTCAGCCTTAGCTAGCTTAGGAGATAGGGAGCGATCGGTTGCAGGTTCCCAAATCAACGCTAACTCTAAATTTTCCTGATTAGGAGCAATTGCCGGTTCTTCAGTTAAATAATTTGTCACCCAGTTTTTCCTTAACAGCCGCTATTTGACTCGGCTAAGAGAATTTATTGATCACTGTTGAAGCAGTTGATATCAGGGACGAATACCCTAGCCAGCACAAGTTGGCGCTTGTGAATATGTATTTTTATCAGAACGATATGTTGCTTAGAATGCCCTAGACAAGTCACTAAAGAAACAGTTCAAATTCCTTCTTGGTACATTTAATAAATTTTTTATAATCTGCTATTCACTTTCGCTAATTTTTAGCCTTTAACCACTAAAAAGTTTCTAGAATCGAGGGCTCTATCCATGTTAGTTTCTGCCGTATGGATGAATACAAATTTGATTTAATCAAAGTTTGACTATTGATAGCGCTAGTTTCCTTCTGTATGTAGGGTCAACAAATCTATTGGATCTCCTACAGTAAAAGTTCAGTCGGTAGGCAGCATTCAGCGATCAAGGGAGATCATTCATGAAATATCGGCATTTAGGGAAACATGGGATTCGTGTATCCGAAATTTGTTTAGGCTCATGGCTAACCTACGGTGGTGCTACGGCTGAAGATACAGCTAGGCAATGCATTGAGCAAGCGTATGACCTGGGAGTTAACTTTTTTGATACGGCGAATGTTTACGCTGCTGGAGAAGCCGAAAAGATCGTTGGAAAAGTATTACGGCAGTATCCTCGCGAGTCCTACGTTCTGGCGACAAAAGTCTATTTTCCGATGGGGGATGGTCCTAACGATCGCGGGTTGTCCCGCAAACATATTTTGGAACAATGTGATGCCAGTTTGAAGCGTTTAGGACTGGACTATATTGATTTGTATCAAGCTCATCGGTATGACCCTAACGTTCCATTAGCAGAGACGTTGATGGCGTTCGATCATCTCGTGAAGCAAGGCAAAATCCTATACTACGGAGTGTCGGAATGGAGTGCTGGACAACTAGCCCATGCTACCGACTTGACCCGTATGGCAAATTTAGCTCCCATTGCCTCTGATCAACCCCGTTACAATATGCTCGATCGCACGATCGAAGCCGAGATCTTACCGCTTTGCCGCCGCGAAGGACTTGGGATGATTAACTATTCCCCCTTGGCACAAGGGTTACTCACTGGCAAATACAAACCGGGTCAGTCTTTACCAGAAGGTTCTCGTGCCCGTGATCCGCAGCAAAATACCTTCATGAATAACGGCAAGCTGGATCAGGAGCAACTACTCAAGGTTCAACGATTACTACCTATCGCAGAACAAGAAGGCTTAAGTTTGAGTCAGTTAGCACTTGCCTGGTGCTTACGCCATTCGGAGTTAAGTAGTGTGATTATTGGAGCTAGCAAACCGCAGCAAGTGGCAGAAAATGTAGGCGCCAGTGGGAAACAATTGTCAGCCACCACAATTCAGCGGATTGCAGAAATTCTGGATGTGGAGATTAGCAGTCGAGTCACGATCGGAGTCTAAATGAGGTTGTGGCAATATATTCCTAACTTGCTAATGAGGAAGATGAACTGGCAAAACTGAGAGAGCGGTGAGAACGCCAAATGCCAAAGCAGAGGTAGTTTCAAGCATAGCAACGGATTGAATCCGCGTAGTGCAGTACCATTGGCGTTGCCAAAGAATCAAGCTAACTTTGACAAGTACAATGCTGAATGGCAGTGCTGTCCATAGGGATATTACGCCTAACCCCAACAACCCAACAACCAATGCCGTTGCCACAAGATGGTAAACAACGACTCGTTGGATGGCGGCTACTAGCGATTCATTTGATTTGAATTTGCGGAGTTTAACCGTAAAAATCGCACTGGAGAAGAACAAGGTATTGAGGAGCCATAAGCCAAGTACAGTTCCAGTTAACTGATTGGTCGTAACTATATAGACAAAAGGCGTGGCTAAGCAAACGGCGGCGAAGGTCAGGAATTCATTCCAGATCGCTTTCTGCTCGCGATAGAAAACAGAAATGCTATCGACTATCAAAGCCCCGATCGCACCACTATAAATCCCCAAGAGCGGTGACACCAGTGAACCAGTTTGCCAATAGAGATATAGGGCGATCGTCATAGCAATTCCCCCATAGATACTGCCCCAGACTACAAATCGGGGTTTCCAGGATTTGCGCTGGCGAATTTGTACCACTAGAGGATGTTCAGCTTGGAACCCACAAAAGGCACAAATTAGGGCTAATGTGGTTGTCCAAGTCCATTGCTGAGCTACTGCCGCTCCAATGAGGAAAGCCACTAGCAGCACAATATAAACTCCATGTTCAGGCGAAATGGTGGGACGACACCAGTCAGGTAAACGCCTAGACTCCGATTGGGCTAGGGTTGATTCTGGGGTTGCACTAATATCGGGGGATGCCATAGCTGATGTTGGAGTAGGACTATCCTCACTTTAGCCTTCAGACGAGGCTTCATCTATGAGCTGGCTCATAGTTAAACTTTGTCATATCCAGCTGGACTTGCTCTGCTAACCAGCTCGCCAAATCACGGATGGCTTCGGGGGGTAGCCCGTGACCTGCCTCATACCATTTCACTTGTTTAGGTTCGCTGGCTGCTTGCTGAAACGCGACAGCATCGTCATGCTCAATCACTTGATCATTTAACCCATTCAGAAACAACAGAGTGGCTGGCGCTGCCTGCCCAATATAGCGAATCGGTTCGATCGGTTGCATCAGTTTTAACCACTGCTGCCGTTTAGCTACCGGAATATCATCCAAGTTGCAATGCCGTCTCCGACCAACCGTACAAAAGGAGACAGAACCACCGCTAGAAACCATCAAGCCATAGGCTTTAATCCGCCGCTCAATACCTGCCAATAACCCACCCATCGACCCCCCATAGCTGTACCCAACAAAGGCAAGCCGCTGGCGATCGACCTCTGGGCGGTCAAGCAACAGATCCACTCCACGTTGCAAATCCTGGACAATCTGGATCTGGCTATGTCGATCGAGTGCTGTAAAGGTAAATGGGGAGCCAGGTTTCCCAGCGTAGCCTGGACGAGCAAAAGGTGCGCTAATCGCTAACACAACCGCTCCAGTACGCGCCAGATCTTTAGACAAGGGTAAACTACTATCGCGAGAACCACCGACGCCATGCAACATGATGATGCCAGCAAAAGATCCCTTACCCACAGGGGTCACTAGATAGGCAGGCACTCGCCCACCGCTAGGGCTGGCATAGGTGAAATCATAAATCTTGATTCCCGGTTCTGTTCGAACCGTGGCAATTTGCAGATCTAGAGGTTGTTGGCGATCGTAGACAAACGGCGCTATCAAGGTATCCGCTGCCAGAGGACGACTTCTCACCATAGTGCTGCCAACTACTAGTAGGAGGCAAACGAGAAGATAAACACTCTTTCTATACATTGGGTCTACTCTTAATGACACATACGTAGAGTAACAAGTTTAGCTAAGTGATATAGCCGATTGATGTTGAGCGGTAGCAAACCTCCAGAGTTTGCTCTAGAGCAAATTCTCGCGTTTTCAGAGCGTGCAAAGTTTTCCTAACCACCCACTAGACCTGCATCACCACTGGAATACTCACAGTGAAGCTAGTTCGTCCTTGAGCGCTACTTACCTCGATCGATCCGGTCATGTGCTCTACTAACTTTTTCACCAGAGCTAATCCTAAACCGGTACCGCCTTGCTGCCATTGGTCTGTACCAATTACGCGATAAAATTTTTTGAAAATATTGGGTAATTCATCAACTGGAATTTCAGTACCATAATTTGTGACTTTCCAGCAAATTTGGTTATGTCCAGCTTCCACCCGCATCACAATTTGTTGTTCCGGTGGTGTATATTTGCAAGCATTGTGCAGTAGTTCTGCCAGCACCCGTTTTAGGGCATTGGGGTCAGCCCAAATGGGCGGCAGAGTAGGTGGCATCTCTAAAATTAAGCATTGATGGCGCATCCGCGCCCGTTCCTGAAACGAATTCACGAGAGCCGGTAACCAACCGGTTAAATCAATTGCTTCCATTGCTAACGGTTGCCTACCCGCCTCTAGGCGCTGCAAATCAAGCAAATCATTGACTAGGCTGATTTCTCGATCGCACTCATTAGTGAGGATTTGTAAATATTGGGTAATCCGCTGGTCGGCGTGATGTGGAATTAAGTGCAATTCACCTGCTTGTAACAATTTGTCCTGAATTTGTCCATACACCACCGCTAACATCTGAATTGCCATTTTCATGTTAGTCACAGGCGATCGCAACTCATGCGAAACCGTACTTAAGAAATCGTCTTTTAATTGATTGAGGTGTTCTAATGCTACCAATCGGGTTTGCGTAGCCTGGTAAAGGCGAGCTTGTCGAATGGCGATTGCACATTGGTTAGCGACCTGTTGCACCAACCGAATTTCAGGCTCACTAAATACTGCTTCCGGCGATCGAGCTAACCACAAATCTCCTAAAATACTTTTGTCATCAATAATTGGACAATTCAAGATAACTCTGGGTTGCCAATTCGAACTAACTAGCTTTGGTGTTAATTGACAAAATTGAATCGGCTGACCTTGAAGGATCTGAGGTAAGGTATCAGAAAAGGCAGTCAGCTGAGTCACCGCACTACGTAATGAGGCACAATTTTTAACGAGTTCATGAGTTACCGTTAGCGTATCCTGAGCCAGATTAAACAATGCTGTATCGCAAGCACAAATTCCTAAACCTTGAACTAGTTCCTCTACAGCAGTTTGTAAAATTTGTTGTTCATCCAGGCTATCCCGAACTTTATCAGTAATTCGTTTCAATAATGCTTCGAAATTGAGTGACTGCTCTAGTTGTTTTGTTTGTTGTTTTAAAAAGTGATTTTGTTGTTCCAGTGTTTTAGTTAAATGTTGTAATTTTAGATGTAGCTGTACTCTAGCTAACACTTCATCTTGTTGAAAGGGTTTTGTAATGTAGTCAACCGCTCCTAAATTTAACCCTCGCACCTTGTCAACTGTTTCTGATAAAGCAGTCATAAAAATAACTGGAATCTCGCTAGTTTCAGAATTTGCTTTCAGGCGTTCACAAGTCTCAAAGCCGTTAATTCCTGGCATCAATACATCTAATAAAATTAAATCAGGCAAGCAATACTGTACCTGTTTTAGTGCCCGTTCACCATCCAACGCAATTGCAACTTCAAATCCCGCCTCATCCAAGAAGTGAGAGAGAACTTCTAAATTGGCAGCATTATCATCAACAATCAAAATGACATTTTTTTGAGAAACCTTCATGACGATCGCCACATTACTTGCGAACCATCTCCATACTTAAATTCTCATTACCTGAGTCATGGGTTAACGCTTCACCTCCTGAGGTCGATTGCTAGCTAGTTTATCGCTTGATTGATGATGAATTGGGCAGGCTTGAATAGGCAGGATGACAACAAACTCCGAACCTTGACCCAGGACTGAATTGACTTTAAGAGCTCCTCTATGTTTTTCAACTACAATTTGGCGAGTAATCGATAGCCCTAATCCCGTGCCGATTCCTACCGGTTTCGTGGTAAAAACTTGTTCAAATAACTTCTTCTGCACCTCTTCAGACATCCCGACACCGTTATCCTGAATTCGAATAACCACCTGATTGTCCTGGTCTGATAACCTGGTCTGAATCAGAATCCGGTTAGGATTAGCTCTAAGTTCCTCAAAGCTTCGCCCCTGGCTTGATTCTTCTAACGCATCAATTGCATTTGCCAGAAAGTTCATAAATACTTGATTCAATTGTCCTGGAAAGCAGGGGATGTCTGGAAGTTGTCCATAATCTTTTTCGACCACGATCGCAGGACGATGCTCATTATCTTTCAAGCGATGCTTGAGAATCATCAAGGTACTATCAATCCCCTCATGAATATTGAAGAGAATGGGTTGATCAGAGTCTCCTCGGGAGAAAGTTCGTAAACTAGTACTGATGTTACAAATCCGCTCCACTCCCTCTTTCATAGAAAGAATTAATTTCGGGAAGTCTTCTCTTAAATAATCTAGATCAACAGTTTCGATCGCCTCTTCAACGGCAACTCCTGGCTCAGGGCAATGCTGCTGATAAACATCAATTAAATACAGTAAATCCTTAACATAGCCTGCTGCATGATTGAGATTACCGTTGATAAAGCCAACTGGATTATTAATTTCGTGGGCTACCCCTGCTACTAATTGTCCTAGAGTAGACATCTTTTCCTGCTGGGCTAGGCGCAATTGTGATTCTTGCAATTCCTTTAATGCATGAGTCAATTCAGCCGTTCTAGCAGCTACTATTTCTTCTAAATTTTTATTTAAGTACCGCAGTTGTAGATGCAGTTGCACTCTGGCTAGCATCTCAGCTTCCTGAAAAGGTTTCGTAATGTAATCGACTGCACCTAAACTAAAGCCTTTGACTTTATTCTCTGTGTCCGAGGAAGCCGTCATAAAAATGACTGGAATATCACGACTGCGAGGATTTTCCTTGAGCCGTCTACAGGTTTCAAAGCCATCAATTCCTGGCATCATCAGATCTAGCAGAATTAAATCCGGTAAACTATATTGGATTTGCTTCAATGCTCGGTCGCCATCAATGGCGATCGAAACTTCATAGCCAGCATCCGTTAATGCTTCAGAAATAATTTCTAGATTCGCCGGCGTGTCATCAACAACAAGAATTAATGGGGAGTTTTTCATGTCTAATCTCTCAAACCAATGTAACAATCAAAGTGATTAAAGACCTTTAATGCCTAGATGTTGCTTAAGAACCTCTTCGATTTTCTCTGCCTGAAAGCTTTGAGCTAAATGGGTTAATTGTTGTACTAGAGGCGTATACTCTACATTAGACTGTTCCAAGCTCTTTGCCTCTTCAATCAGTTTCTTTAAGCGACCTTGTTGAGCCAGAATCAGGAGTTTCTCCAGATCTGCGATCGGAGGTAAAACGATCTCTGAATGTTGACCAGAAATTTTAGCTGCTGGCGGATTAACTGGAGATACCGCGATCGGGTTTATATCGGAGGGTTCATAGTTCCAAACCAGTTCTAGATGGTGCTCTAACACCTGAAATAATTCGTCTGCCTGAACAGGTTTTGTGAGAAAATCATCCCCTCCTGCGGCTAGACTCTTCTGCCGATCCATTTCGGATACCGAGGCGGATGAAATAATGACCCGGACTGCTTTAAGAGTTTCCGAGCTACGTAAATGTTGCAATAGCTCATATCCATTCATTACTGGCATCAGCACATCAGAAATGATTAGATCCGGGACTAATACTGATGCCTTCTCTAGTGCTTCTTGCCCATTTTCAGCTTCCACTAGCTTAAAGCCTAGTGGTTCTAGTAAGTTCACCAACACGGAGCGGTTTTCCCATTTATCGTCGATCACCAGAATATTTTTTGGTGTACCTTGATAACCAATTATTCTCTTGCCGTCGGTAGTAGACGCATCCTGCCGCCACTCCTCAGCTAAAGGCAAATCCACATCAAAAAAGAACGTACTGCCAACACCCAGTTGGCTTTTAACTTGAATTTGGCTATCCATCAAATTCACAATCTTGTTACTGATTGCCAGCCCTAATCCAGTGCCCTCACCTCGGTGTTTGTACTCGCCAACCTGTTCAAAGGGTAAGAAAATTTTATCAATCTCTTCTGGGCTGATGCCTACTCCAGTATCGATCACCTCAAACCGAAGTCGTACCGAACGACCAGAAGTTGTAGACGATTGAGTGATCAGGTTGTCAGCATGGACTGCTACCGTTGCTGGTGGCTGAGAATCTGCCAACCGTTCAACTCGGTTAACCTGAAAAGTAACGCAACCTTGCTTTGTAAACTTAATTGCATTCCCAATCAAATTAATGAGAACCTGGCGTAGCCGTTTTTCATCCGCATAAATTCCTTCTGGTAAGTCAGCGATCGGATAATACTTAAAATCAATTCCTTTTTGCTCAGCCCGAATTCGATTAATCTCAATAATCCCTTGAAGGAAGGAAGGTAGATGAAAGCCTTTTGGTTGCAATTCCATCTTGCGAGCTTCAATCTTCGACAGATCCAAAATATCGTTGATCAGCATCAACAAATGTGAGCCACACTGGTAGATAATATTGACTCCCCGCTGTTCTTTTTCGCTCCAACGATCAGCCCGACTAAGAATTTGTGCGTAGCCCAGAATGCCGTTCAGCGGAGTCCGTAGTTCATGACTCATGTTGGCTAAAAATTCACTCTTCGCTTCATTGGCAGAATCTGCCACCTTTTTAGCAGCATCAGCTGCCGCTTTTGACTTTTTCAGTTGGGCTTGCTCAAATGCTTGTACCTGCCACAAGACGATGATCATAGAGAGCGTTAGCCCAGCCACCACTAATGCCATTAGATTTAAGGGGCGAATTTGAGCCTCAATATTCTCTCGAGGAATCACTAACGCGACTGACCAATTTGCTTCTTGTAACGGAATATAGGCAACATATTGCGATATCCCATCTATGGAAATCAGCTCAATGCCCTGTTCCCGATTGACCATCCGTTGGGCAATTGTGGCTAAATTCTGATCTGAGAAGGTCAGAAAACTGGATGCAGGCTTTTCCAAAGTGGACATGAGCGCGACGTTTGGATGCACGATCGCCTCCCCTTGAGAGTTGAGGGCAAACGCATAGCTGCCATCTCCATAATGCAAACCATTGATGACGTTAACTACGTCGTTGATGCGAATTACCCCATTGATTGCCCCAATCACTTTTCCCAAAGGTTGCTTTGGTGTGGATTTACCTGACCATACCGGCACAGCGTAGGCAACGACTCTTACACCGGGTGGAACCCGAGCCACCAGTGGATTGGATAAGCTGCTCTTACCGAGCATGGCATTCTGAAAATGTTGGCGATCGCGTAGATTAATCCGACCTTGAGGCTGACCCTTCAGCGTCGTATAGAGAAAGCCGTCGGCAGTAATCATACCAAAGTAGGTAAATTCCGGTAATCGCTGCTGTTCGGCTAACAAATACGGTTCGATCGTGGTCCAGTTCATGGTTCGAAAGGTGGGATTATTGGCACTGGACTCTAAGGCTGCTTTATATCTGCCAATCCAGGTATCAATCTGTTTTGCTCCCTGCTGTACTTCTAAAAACGCATTTTTTTTCAAGCTTTCTAGCAATAAGCTACGTACCACTTGATAGCTGTAATAAGCCGATAAACTGACAATTAACGTTGTGCCAGCAATGATTAGTCGTACGGCTAAATTTTGGCGTGGTCGTGCCACCGTTTTATCAGTACGCTGAGAGAACATCTGCCGCCACCGTTGGAGCAAGTTCTGCTGCTTCATCTGTTGCTGAATCTGCCGAAGTGCAGGCATAACAAGGTAAGAGGTACACGTCGATCGCTACTAAGTAGAATGCCCATAAAGTGGCTAGAAAGGAACAAATCTGGGCTTGTAGGGCACCAAAATTTCTTCTTATCAAATAAAAATAGTTATACTGGATGCTTTACTCTTAAGGGCGTTGATGGGATCAAACAGATACTCAGTGCCTATCTCTAAGCAATCAGATTTGTCTCATTGATCCTCAAAGTTCAACAGTAAAATCAGAAGTCTTTTATTTTTCAATATAGAAAAATGAGCAATTAGAACCTGAATTTTTGTAACACTATCTATCAGCTTTTTTATTCTGTTAGTAGCTCTAGGGAAGACTGTAGCGATAATAGGTTCAAACAAATTAGGAATAAATGCTGATGAAGATTATTCACCGGATTAAGCCGATTCTACTGATTTTGGGCATTGTAACGTTGCTAGTCACATCAGCCTGGCGGACCGAGGCAGCAAATACGATCGTGCGCTATCGTCTTGATCCACAATCGCCCTACGTTAACCAATTTCTCGAATCGGTGGCTGTACCTGGCAACAAGGAGTTTCTATTTCTCAGCGGTATGGTTCCTCCGGTAATTAACCCTAATGCAGATCCGAATACGCCACAAGCCTATGGTGATACTAAGACGCAAACCAAAAATATTTTGACGAATATTCAAGCCATTCTGAAGCAGCGGGGATATTCTATGAAAGACGTGATTAAAGTCCATGGCTATCTAGTTGGCGATCCCGCCTTGAATGGGAAAGCCGATTTCAATGCGTTTCAGGATGCCTATGCAGAATTTTTTGGCTCAAGCCAGCAACCCGAAATTCCAGTCCGAACTCGTACCCAAGTCACTCAATTAGTCGGTCCCGGATGGCTCGTTGAAATAGAAGTGACAGCAGCGAAATAACACTGATTGAACGGGGTTCACTGACCAATTTAGGGAGCTATAGGGGTAGGTTTGCAATTCAGCAATTGCATGGTCAATCGCTGATTGAGGCAACCTACCCCTTCGAACTCTTTGCTTATGATGAACGTTTAGCAATTGATAAACCCGTTAGACTGCAACATGTTGTAACAAAGTCCCAGCACCGGATAGGGATCGCCGATTCCATAAACTTAAACATCTGGGGATCGACAATCCCCAAAAAATGTCATTACAATTGAGAGTAGAGTCAAGCCACTAAAGTCACTATCCAAAGGCGATATCTAACGATATTTCGTCACAATAAAACTGGGTAAAATCTACCCATCGAAGTATTGTAGAGCATCACTAAATTATGTAATTTCTTCTAACTAATTGCCCCTAGTTAGGAGCTACTGGGGCTTGCCTAATTTCAATCTTCTTCGGTCCAGGAATTGATTCATAAGTAGCCTAATAAATTATAACGGCTACTGTTGATTTAAGTAAGTAAGGAAGTCAAATTAAATGTTGAACTTATCCCAACCACAGGAATTTGTTAAGCCAGCTGCCAACTGTTTAGCAAGTTATGTCCTAGAAATGCTAACGGCAATTCATGTTGATCAGTTTGCCACTTCATTTGCCAATCTACCCGCTGATCCTTACTTAGAAGGGAACTATCGATTCCGTCGGTTGTCTCACTTTAAGGTGGCAGGCGATCGCTTAGTGAAGTTACCGCATCGTCGCTTATTTCAAAGTAAACAATATAATCCCCTACTGGGAGATGTCATTCGCGAATATGCCGAGTTAGATGATGCCTTAATCCACTTAGAGGATTTCCAGCGTTTAATTTGGGAGTTTTTTCAGTTCTGTCAATTGTGTTCTACATCGCTAGAAATTGGGGTCCATCAGATTCGCACAACCGCTTCTTCGGAAAAACTGGGCAATCCAGCCCCTGAAGGAATTCATCGGGATGGAGTTGATGTTGTCGGGATTTTTTCCGTTGATCGCTATGGCATTGGTGGCGGTGAGACTCACCTTTACAAAACAAAGGATAATTCGCAACCCGCTTTTAGTAAAGTTCTTCATCCTGGTGAATTTCTGGTATTTCGAGATGATCAATACTTCCATTACACCTCCCCCGTCAAGGCGATCGAGGTAGAGTCAGCGACCAGAGATGTGTTTGTGCTGACTTGCCCCGGTTTGTTTCCACCTGACGAAGCAGAATAACAGGAGATTGCCATGACTCTGCTCGATCTGGGTTGGATTCGTGCCCAATTCCCGGCATTATCGCAAACCGTCAACGGTCAACCCGTCGTATTTTTTGATGGACCTGGTGGTACTCAAGTCCCCCGTCCAGTCGTAGCGGCGATCGCCGATTATTTGCTGACCTCTAACGCCAATTTACATGGAGCTTTCATCACTAGTGCTCGCACCGATGCCTTAGTCAAACAGGCGCGAACGATCGTCGCGGATTTTCTCGGCTGTGATCACGATGAAGTGGTGTTTGGCGCCAATATGACAACCCTCACCTTCGCCATGAGTCGCGCGATCGGGCGGGAGCTCCAGCCAGGGGATGAAATTATTGTCACCAGTCTTGATCATGATGCCAATGTTGCTCCCTGGTTAGCTTTGGCGGAACGGGGGGTTGTGGTTCATACGGTCGGCATTCATCCTGAGGACTGCACCCTCAATCTGGCTGAATTGGCTGGCTTAATCACTGAGCGTACCCGCTTAGTCGCGATCGGCTATGCTTCCAATGCTGTCGGCACGATTAACAATGTGGCTGAAGTTGTCCGTTTGGCTCATGCCGTTGGCGCTTGGGTATTTGTTGACGCCGTACATTATGCTCCCCACGGGTTAATTAACGTGCGATCGCTCGATTGTGATTTTCTGGTGTGTTCTGCCTACAAGTTTTTTGGTCCCCATATTGGTATTCTTTACGGCAAGCGAGCGCATTTGGCACGGTTACAGCCCTATAAACCCCGTCCTGCCCCAGATGAGGTTCCTTACCGTTGGGAAACAGGCACTCAAAACTTTGAAGGGTTGGCTGGAGTCATCGCTAGCATCGATTATTTGACTGAATTGGGTCGCCGGATTTCACCCACCGTAATGAATCGGCGGCATGCCTTAATGACAGCAATGGCAGCCATTCAGGAATATGAGCGAACGCTGTCTGAAGCCCTGATTCCTCACCTCTTAGAAATTCCCGGACTCACGCTCTACGGTATCACCGATCGGACACAATTTAGTTGGCGCACCCCGACTGTTGGTATTCGTATGGCGGGATACGCTCCGGCGGTACTAGCCAAAGCCTTGAGTGATCGGGGCATTTTTGCCTGGAATGGCAATTTCTATGCTCTCAACCTCACTCAACGATTAGGGGTGGAGTCGAGTGGTGGATTACTGCGTATTGGGTGTACCCACTACAACACGATCGAAGAGATTCAGCGCTTCCTCCATACTCTCTATGATCTAGCCGTTCATCCAGTTGCTGCCTGAGCACAGCGAGATGTGCGAGCCGGTTCAGTCAATTACGAGCCCTAGCAAGGTCTGTCAGGGTGGGTTTGCCCCCTCAGTCAATAGCAACACTCATTATCTTGCTCTCAGCCTACCCTGACAACATCTTGTCTCTACAACCATTGCCCATCAACTGATATACAGGTGGGATGACTATGACTAAGATTTTAGTGACTGGTTCACGAGGGCAGTTAGGGAGTGATTTAGTCATTGCCTTGCGCCAACACTATGGAGCCATCAATGTCATTGAAAGTGGTCGGCAAGCTGCTTCAGACCATCACGACTCACACATTTATGAACTTCTTGATGTCACCGATCGGACCCAACTCCAACACCTGATTCAACAGTATCAAATTCAGACTATTTATCACCTTGCTGGAGTGCTGTCGGCAACGGGAGAACAACATCCCGATCGCTGTTGGGACGTCAATATTAATGGATTACGCAATATTCTGGAAGCCGCAAAATCTTTTGGTTTGCAAGTATTTTTCCCTAGTTCGATCGCGGTCTTCGGTCCCCATACTCCCAAACTCGATACACCTCAGGTGACTGTCGAAGATCCATCCACCATCTATGGCATTACCAAAGTCACCGGAGAACTACTATGTCATTATTATGCTCATCACTTCGGGGTAGATGTCCGCAGTCTGCGATTACCAGGAATTATCAGCTACAGTGCCCCTCCTGGGGGTGGAACAACGGATTTTGCTGTGGAAATTTTCTCTGCCGCTTTAACGTCTGGCACTTACACCTGTTTTGTCCGTCCAGATACTCGCCTACCGATGATGTATATGCCGGATGCAATTCGCGCGATTCTAGGCATCATGCAAGCCAATGCGGCGGCAATCAAAATTCGCTCTAGTTACAACATTACAGCCATCAGCTTCTCGGCGGCTGAACTAGTGAGCGAGATCCAAAAACATTTGCCCCAGTTCATCTGCCACTATGTCCCCGATTTTCGTCAGACGATCGCAGACTCCTGGCCAGCCGTCATTGATGACTCCAAAGCTCGGGCAGACTGGGGCTGGCAACACCAATACGATTTAGCCGCGATCGTTGCAGAGATGTTAGAGAAACTATCAGGAAACCGGAAAGAGGTAGAAGTAGGGGCTTTATCACTATGAACAAAACAGCAACTAGCATTTTTCAATCTGTTTTAGCAGACATTCATCAATCCGGTGTGATGAAAGCAGAGCGAGTCCTAACCACACCGCAAGGTGCAGAAATTAGTCTTCCAGGTGAACGTTCAGTCTTAAACTTTTGTGCTAATAATTACCTGGGGCTGGCTAATCATCCAGACATCATTGCAGCAGCTCAAATCGGTTTAGCCAAGTATGGCTTTGGCTTAGCATCAGGGCGGTTCATTTGCGGCACTCAAGCTATTCATAAACAATTAGAAGCTCAGCTTTCGGCGTTCCTGGGGACAGCAGATACCATTCTTTACACCTCTTGTTTCGACGCCAATGGTGGCTTATTTGAGACATTATTGGATGCTGACTGTGCTGTCATTAGTGATGCCCTAAATCATGCCAGCATTATTGATGGGATTCGACTGTGTAAAGCCCAACGCCATCGCTATGCCCATAGTGACATGCGGGAATTAGAAGCCTGTTTACAAGCGACCCAAACCGCTAAAATCCGTCTGATTGCCACGGATGGAGTTTTTAGCATGGATGGAGAGATCGCGCCGCTAAAACAGATTTGTGATTTGGCGGATACCTATGATGCACTAGTCATGGTGGATGATAGCCACGGAACTGGTGTATTAGGAGCTACGGGGCGTGGGTCGATCGAACATTGCCAAGTTATGGGGCGAGTGGATATCATCACGAGTACGCTGGGTAAAGCGTTAGGGGGAGCATCCGGTGGGTTTACCTCTGGGCATCAAGCCATTATTGATTTACTGCGACAACGATCGCGACCCTATTTGTTTTCCAACACCTTAGCACCTGCGATCGTCTATACCAGTATCAAGGTTCTAGATATGCTAGAGCAATCGAGCGAGTTACGTGATCGGCTAATGGACAACACTCGCTATTTTCAGCAATCGATGCTTGAGCAGGGGTTCGATTTGAAAGCTGGAGTCCACCCCATTACGCCCATCATGCTTTACGATGCCAAACTGGCACAGAATATGGCACAGGATTTGTTAGAGCAAGGAATTTATGTGATCGGATTCAGCCATCCAGTTGTCCCCCAAAATCAAGCTCGGATTCGGGTCCAAGTTTCAGCAGCCCATACGCGATCGCATTTGGATCAATGCGTCGAGGCGTTTACCCAGGTCGGAAAGAAATACAATATCCTGCCGACTGCATTAAGGAGGGGATCATGATCGCCAACCTCCGCCAACGACTGGAAATTCCCAGCGATCGCTTAGAAGTGTTGAATGCCGTCTTGGGTGATCCGGGGATGCAGATCATTAATGATCTACTGGATGTAGTAGCTCAGTATGGCACTCCTGAAGCGATTAATGCGCAGGCTGAACAAGCTAGCCAGTTATCTCACTTGTTACAACAGGTGGCAGAACAGCGACCTGAATATTTAGCCGAGTTGCACTGGCTCAAGGAACAGGTTGCCGGTCGATCGCTGATCAATATGGTAGATTATCGCCGGACTATTTTGGGCGATCACATACCGACCGTTGCCTTTGCCGAGGAGTTAGCTGTAACGCTGGAGATTAGTGCCTGCCAATATTTTCCCTGGATCATTGCGGCGACCAAACACGCGATCGCCCGCCAAGAATTAATGCCAAGCCGCTTTATTCAAGTGCGGCAGATGAAGGAGCAGGAAGCCGATGGCGACCTCTGTGCAATTTTAGCGGCAATGCAAATTATTGGTGCCAGTTTTGTGGCGACTTTAGATACAAAAGGTACAGATGGCTCCAATATTCATCTGAATGGTGCGGCTACGATTACTGGCTATTTTGGGGGAATTGGGCAACCGAATGCTTATGCACTGCAATGGGTCAATGAATACCTCTACTACTACACCCATTACGGAGTGCGGCAAGTGTTGAATCTCAATCCTGGCACAGTGTTACTAGGGTATCTCTTACATCGATTGGGAGTGGATATTGAATTTAAAATTTCGGTATTTATGGGTAACGATAACCCCTACTCGGCATTATGGACACTGCTAGGAGCCAAGCTATTTGCTAGAGATGATGGTTCTACGCCCCTCGTCGGCTTCAACTGGAGTAATTCGGTAAACAACGATACGATCATCCGGTCAGCCCAGGTGCGCCAAGCGCTCAACTGGGAGCAACAAGTCCGGTTTGAACATCACATCACCGAAACTTGGAAGAGTATTGTCCGTCAACCCTACGATCGGCGGGAAGAGTTGCTAGAGTTGGCAAAGCATGTCCCGAATATTTCGGCTAAACATGAAGGAGGCGATCCGGAGATTGAACAGACCCGCCAGCATCCCTCCGATATTTTGGATTACTTCCGGAGTCAGGCTGATATTTTGGCGACCGGAGATTGGGAGCCTGTAACACAAAATTTCCTGGATAAATTGGATGCGGTCAACCACACAGCCCGGATGTTAACGGCACAGGGTTTTGCTGTGATTGCGGCTCAGCACTTACATGGGTAGCCAGAAAATTCAGGCATCTTGAGGAATTACGAACTATTGACCGTGTCGATGAGTGAGTAAACAAACCTGATACAGTGAATTGACCTCGACCGCTGGTAAGGTTGGGTAACTGGTAGCCGTTGACCAGCACCCTGCTCAGTTCGTTGACGAGTAAATGGCTGTGACCCGGAAACATTTATTTCAACTGTTGACTATTCTCCTGGGAGTGGGACTACTGCTTGATTTGGGCTCCCGACTAGGAGCAGAAATCCTCTGGTTTCAGGAAGTTCACTATCTAGCCGTATTTCTGCTCAAATTTCAGGTACGCCTGCTTTTATTTGGCATTGTTACAGGAGGGACGGCAGCTTATTTATTCGGCAATCTGTGGCTGAGTCAGCGCTTGCAACATCCAGATTCACCTATTCAGGTCAATCCGCTCCCAGCAATCAGTGGCAAACAGCAGCAGGTGAGATCGACCGCTAGAGTGACTCTACAGCGATCGGCAGCGTCCTTAACTTCCGACACTCCAATTGCCTTGACACCAACCCTAAACTTGCGATCGCTGCTGCCCCTCACCCTAGGACTCAGTTTGTTACTAGGGGCCTTAGTAGTGTATTACGGTCATCTTGCCCTCCACTATTGGCAGATTGGTCCTACCCTTTCTACTCCACTCGTCGCTCGCATTCACCTGAATAACTTATGGCAGCTGGGTAGCGCTGTCAGCCATCAGATGTGGTGGGTAGGGGGTGGCGTGGGTATGGCGATCGTGCTGTTGATTAATCCTCAGTTCTGGCTAAGAGCGATCGCGGTGACATTCAGCATCATGTTGGGGTGGTTGTTCTCCAAACAATGGGCAGTCATCCTGCAATTCCTCCATCCCACCACGTTCAATAGTCCTGACCCCTTGTTTGGGCGAGATATTAGCTTCTACATATTCACCTTACCGTCCTGGGAATTAGTTGAACTTTGGCTATTTGGTCTATTTCTAGCTGGATTTGTGACAGTAGCATTAACTTACCTACTGTCAGGAAACAGTCTCAGCCAAGGTCAGTTTCCAGGATTTTCATCCGCCCAGCAACGGCATTTATATGGAGTCGGTAGTGGGCTAATGGCCGTCATTGCCTTGAGTTACTGGCTGGGTCGATACGAACTGCTGTATTCGCCGCGCGGGATCGCGTTTGGTGCCAGTTATACCGATGTGATGGCGCAACTTCCTGCCTATACGGGGTTAAGTCTGTTTGCCCTAGCGATCGCGGGATACCTGCTGTGGCGGACCCTGTTCTGGCAAGCTCAATCGCCCCATCGTCATTGGCTTAAGCTGGGGTTAGGACTATTTAGCCTGTTGATTGTTGCAGGCATCATCCTGCCTGAAGTTGTGCAGTATTTGATTGTGCAGCCCAATGAACTCGCCCGAGAACGCCCATTTATTCAGCGCACGATTGCCTCAACCCGTCAGGCATTTGGGCTAGAAGCCATCAATGCCATCAACTTTGATCCCCAAGGACAACTGACTGAAGCAGATCTGATTGCTAATAACTTAATTATTCGCAATATCCGTCTGTGGGATCAGCGCCCCCTGCTGGAAACCAATCGCCAATTACAGCAAATTCGTCCTTACTATCGCTTCCCTGATGCGGATATCGATCGCTACACGTTACAAACTGAGGTTCCTGCTCCTACGCCCGCCAATCTGCTGGATCAGCCAACTATTACCCCAACCACGCCAACGGAACAACGGCAGGTTCTGATCGCTGCCCGAGAGCTAGACTATAGTGCGGTGCCACAGGAAGCGCAAACCTGGGTAAACCGCCATCTGATTTATACCCATGGATACGGCTTTACGCTCAGTCCAGTCAATACTGTTGGCGCAGGTGGGTTGCCAGAATATTTTGTCAAAGACATTACTGGTGGTGCAACTGGAGCATTAACAACCTCTAGCCCGGCGATCCGAGACAGTATTCCGATCGGACAGCCTCGCCTCTATTACGGTGAAATCGCTAACACCTATGTCATGACAAAAACGCTGACGCGGGAATTGGATTTTCCTAACGGTAGTGATAATGCTTACAATATCTATGATGGTCAAGGCGGCATCAATATTGGTGATTGGTGGCGGCGGGGCTTATTTTCTATTTATTTGCGGGACTGGCAAATCTTATTTACCCGTGATTTTTTACCAGAGACGAAGGTATTGTTCCGGCGTAACATCAAACATCGAATTCAGGCAATTGCACCGTTTCTTCGCTACGACAGTGATCCCTACTTGGTCACCGCCGATACGTCAACCCCAAACCAACCTGATCAGAACTACCTGTACTGGGTTGTGGATGCTTATACCACCAGCGATCGCTATCCTTACTCAGATTTAGGCAGTGAAGGGATCAACTACATCCGCAATTCAGTCAAAGTCGTGATTGATGCCTATCATGGCTCGGTGAATTTCTATGTTGCTGATCCCAGCGATCCGATGATTACCACGTGGTCAACCGTCTTTCCTGACTTATTTAAGCCACTCACCGCTATGCCTGCTACTTTGCGTAGCCATATTCGCTACCCAACAGACTTCTTCAAACTGCAATCAGAGCGGTTGATGACTTATCACATGACTGATCCGCAGGTATTCTATAACCGGGAAGACCAGTGGCAGATTCCAAATGAAGTCTATGGGAATGAACCTCGTCCCGTGGAGCCGTATTACCTGATTACTAGCTTGCCCATTGTCCCATTTGAAGAATTCATTCTGCTATTACCCTACACACCTCGCCAACGGACAAATTTAATTGCCTGGTTAGCAGCACGATCGGATGGCGAGAACTACGGCAAATTATTGTTGTATACCTTCCCAAAAGAGCGCTTAGTATTCGGTCCTGAGCAAATCGAAGCTCGGATTAATCAAGATCCGGTCATTTCTCAACAAATTTCGCTCTGGAATCGTCAAGGCTCACGAGCCATTCAAGGCAACTTACTGATTATCCCGATCGAGCGATCGCTTCTGTATGTAGAACCACTTTACCTAGAAGCCATGCAAAATAGCCTGCCAACGTTGGTCAGAGTGATTGTGGCTTACGAAAATCGGATTGTGATGGCACCCACGTTAGAAGAAGCATTACAAGCCATTTTTAAACCGCAAGTTACACCTGGTACAATTGTGCGACCGGTAGAAGAACCAGCAGGAGGACAGTAGGTCGCAGTTCCAGCCACTACTCATGCCTTAAATATGCTTCTCAGTAGCTGAAGTGATCACACTTCTACTTAGTTAATTGAGTTAAAAGTGACATCAGCATCAACCATTGAGCATCAAGAGAAAGATATTTTTGATGTTTATTGTTGAACTTTAGGTTGAGGATATTCGCTGATTACATCAATAAGATTTAGTTGTAATCATGTTTAAGGCAGGTTTTTTATGATCTCAACTTGGCTAGGTCGTACAGCGATCGTCAGTGCCGTAGCATTAGCTAGTTTACCCAATACGCCTCAATCTGCTAGTGCCCAAACCTGCATCCCCTTAAGGGCTGTAGGTGGAGGCATGACCGTAGTAGAAAAATCCGTTTCACCCCCTGGAACGGGTATCATTCGAGACAATTGGCATACAGACTTCCTCGTTCCTAGTAATCAATCATTTCGTCGGTATGTTGCCAACATTTTTCCTGTTAATGGGGGGATTACAATGTGCAAGTGCATCTAAAATACAATGACAACACCGCCGATACCATCTATAACCAGGTCATAGAATTACCCGAACGACAAGCTTTTGCGTTAACAGGGGTACCCCGAGCAAATGCTAATCCCTATCAAGTCAACCTGCAAGTTGGTGGCATTCCTGTGATCGGTAACTCCTATCGAATCTCTGTTTCTGGATGTAGTTAATAGTCAGCAAGCTGCCCATCCCCATTCTCGATCGCGGCTAGAACGTCGGAAACGCAAGGCATTTTCATCCTGATTTCATATTGTCCTGACAAAGTAGATAGATAGGAAACTACTGAGCTTTAGAAGGACAAATCACTATGCAAGCTGTCCATCCGACTTCACCAAAGCCCCAGGCAGAACAGCAGATGAACCTTGTGATCGCAGCTACCTTCACCGCTGAACCGATCGCAGATAGCTTGTCATTTTGGATGGAAGAACTCGCCATTTCAGCCACGATCGAGTTTGCTCCATATAACCAAGTTTTTCAACAACTGCTCGCCCCATCTAGCCTACTATCGACCAATCAGCAAGGCGTAAATATTATTTGTTTGCGCGTAGAAGATTGGTGTCGATTCAACCCAACCGATGGTGAATTGAGAAGTGGTCGAGCGGCGATGCTCAAACGCAATGCCCAAGACCTGATCGCCGCTTTGAAAACTGCCGTCAGCCGCTCAAGCACACCTTATATTCTTTGCCTCTGCCCACCCTCAGCCACCAATCGTTCGGAGCAGAGCGAACTCTTGCAGCAGACAGAAACTTGGATAGTTGAGCACCTGAGTGGCCTCAAGGGACTGCACTTAATTCAGTTTCAGGATGTGCAGGCGCTATATCCAGTGGCTGAGTACTATGATCCCCAGCGCGATCGCTTGGGACATATTCCATTCACTGCCGAATTTTTTACAGCGTTAGGAACCGTTCTGGCTCGCAAAATTTATGCCTTGAACAGTCCACCTTATAAAGTGATCGTGCTTGACTGTGATAATACCCTCTGGAAAGGAGTGGTTGGGGAAGATGGTGTCCATGGGATTGACCTATCCTCCAATTGGCGAGCTGTGCAGTCCTTCATGGTGGCACAACAACAGGCGGGGATGCTGTTGTGTCTCTGTAGCAAAAACAATGAAGCTGACGTCATGCAGGTGTTTGAGCAACGGCGAGATATGCCATTGAAACTAGAGCATTTGGTAGCATGGCGGATCAATTGGTTGCCAAAATCGGAAAACATCAAATCCTTAGCGGCTGAATTAAATCTGGGCTTGGATAGCTTCATTTTTATTGATGATAATCCAGTTGAATGTGCTGAAGTGAGTGCCAATTGTCCAGAGGTATTAACGCTCCAGTTACCGATCGATGGGGACATGCCGCAATTTCTCAACCACATTTGGGCGTTTGACCATTTACAAACCACAGAAGCAGACGCGCAACGAACCGTTCTATATCAGCAGAATTTAGAGCGGCAACGCTGCCAGCAAACCCTAACGCCGGAGGAATTTCTCAGTACGCTAGAGATGACGATCGAGATTGCGGAACCAACCGCAACGCAGCTCTCTAGAGTGGCTCAACTGACTCAACGCACTAATCAATTTAATTTCACAACAATTCGCCGGACCGAAGCTGAGATTCAGCAGTTGATGCAGACAGGCATGGAATGCCGAACGGTAACAGTCCGCGATCGGTTTGGGGATTATGGACTAGTGGGGTTAATGCTATTTTCTACCGCTACCCATATTGTTCATTTGGATACCCTCTTACTGAGTTGCCGAGTGTTGGGACGCGGAGTCGAGCATCAGATGGTTCGCTACTTAGCAAAGTATGCGGAAGAACATCGGCTGACTCAGATCAATTTGAACTATATTCCAACTCAAAAAAATCGTCCGGCATTCAACTTCCTGGCAGCGATCGCTGGAGACTATCAACAACCGAATGGGACTGGGTATTGCTTCCCGCTCCCCGTTCAGCAAGCTGCAACGATTACCTATACCTTAGAAACAACTCCTGCCACCTCCACTACCCCAACGAGGACAGCGCCTACAAAACCGATACCTGTTTCCCGGACTAGCAAATCCCAGCAACTTGGACGCATAGCGCTCAAATGCCATACCCCTCAAGCTATTCTGACTGCCATTCAGAGCCAGCCACCAGTAGCTCACCCCTCTGTGGATCAGCCGTATGTTTTCCCGCGGACATCGACCGAGAATGACCTCAGTGCTTTATGGAGCCAACTACTGGGAATTTACCCAATCGGATTGATGGACAATTACTTTGAGTTGGGAGGCACTTCCCTACAAGCTGTCGAACTTTTTGCCCAAATTGAACAATACTTTGGCAAACGACTGCCTTTGACTAGCCTCTTAGAAGCCCCCACGATCGAAGAACTAGCTCAGTTAATTGACTCTAATGCAGGGGCTAATTCTGCAACTGGCAAGATCAGTTCTGTGGTGCCATTAAATCATACTCAAGGAGTCACGCCACCGCTCTTCTTGATTCATCCGGGTGGTGGCGATGTTTTGCTATATCGCAACTTGGCTCAACAGTTGCAGCCCACTACTGCCGTATATGCGATTAAACCCTACAGTCGGAATGGCTACCCGATCGTGCATACTCAAATTCCTGAAATGGCTGCCTACTATATTCGGCAAATTCGCGCGATTCAACCCGAAGGACCTTATTGGCTGGGTGGATTTTGTGCCGGAGGTGTGATTGCTTTTGAAATGGCGTTACAGCTTCAGCGCCAAGGGTTTGCAGTGCCTCAGGTTATCCTGATTAATTCGATCGACGTGCAAGAGAAACGGCGATGGGAGCAAGCCCACCCGAGATACAGCCAGCTCACACTACGCTGGTGGAACTTGAAAACCCAGATCAAGATGTTGCTGTACCGCTTCGCTGTCGCTAAATTACCTCAACCACCGCAGTTTACCCGCAACATGACGGTGCTATCCGTTTACCAAGCGGCGGCTAATGCTTACACGCCCAAACGCCAATTCAATGGTGAGCTTTTACTGTTTAAGTCTCAGAAAAATATCCTCGAAGATCCAAGTCATAGCGGCGATACCCACGATGCCTACTTTGGTTGGGGAAATCGGGCGACATTAGGAGTGAAAGTGTACGAAAATCCAGGAGATTTTCAGGGCATTCTGCAAGAACCTCATGTGAAGGAAATTGCTGAGCAATTACAGAGCCACATCAGTCCTCTCTCGCCTCCGAGGAGGCATCTGACCCTAGTTTAAGCAGGATCGTTGCTCAGCCACCTATTTGGGCGAGCTTTGTATTCATGCATGATGCAGGGCAATTCAACCGATCGACAATTCTGCCTTATAAGATGATGTTAAGCCGTTGAATTGTCCTCTCCCTCCTGAACCACGTTTGTATGCGGATACTGTTTGTTGAAGATGAACCCGATCTGGGTGAAGCTGTTCATCAAGTGTTGCAACAGGAACGATATATTGTTGATTGGGTGCAAGATGGCACGGAAGCTTGGCACTACCTAAGCGATCCCTGGATTCAGTACAAACTGGCTGTTCTAGATTGGATGTTACCTGGAGTATCCGGCATTGAATTATGTCGGCGCTTGCGGGGGCAGAATAATCCACTACCAGTTCTTATGCTGACGGCTAAAGACCAAATGGCAGACAAGGTGGCGGGGTTAGATGCTGGAGCCGATGATTATTTGATTAAACCTTTTGGAATGGAAGAACTCCTTGCTCGGGTGCGGGCACTGTTGCGACGATCGCCGCAATTTCAATCGCGGCAGTTACAGGTTGGGACATTGACCTTAGATTATGGCACATCGTCCTTAATCAGCCTGTCGCTCTCCGGTCAGCACCAGATTGCCTTAAGTGCAAAAGAGTTTCAGCTTTTAGAATATTTCATGCAACACCCTAATCAAATCCTGAATCGATCGCAAATTATGAATCAGCTTTGGGAAATGCAAGCTGAACCGATGAGTAATGTTGTCGCCGCACAGGTGCGGCTACTGCGTCGCAAACTGGCTGAACATGGGTATGACAATTTAATTGAAACTCTCTATGGCTTAGGATATCGGTTCAATGCAGATCATGCCAACCAATAGCCTGTTTCAGAAAACACGGCTGCGTTTAGCCTTTTGGTATGCTGGTGTTATGGGGCTACTCCTGAGTGCCAGTGGTTGGGTTGTGTATGAAGTCGTCAGCTACATCCGTTGGCAGGTAATTGATACCGAATTAGAATCGATCGCTGGTATTCTACACGATGGATTAGAACCTTATCTAAAGCAGTCTAGTCAAATTGCCCCAGAGATTCAGAGCTTGTTACCTGGGGTCTGTTTAGCTGGCGAACTCTGTATGCAGCACACTAACCAACCTGGACCACAAGTCTTGGGTCGGCTGCATAATGAAGGATACTACGCTCGGTTTCTAGACAAGTCGGGACGGGTGGTTGCTACCCTAGGATTATTACCTGGACAAACTTCTGACCAGGCTAGGGATAAGACGAGTCTTCAGTTAGCGATCGATACTAGCTTGATCAACTGTTCTCACGGTTGTTTGGAAAAGCGCACATGGCAAATTCTCAATGTAGATGAGACGCTACGGTATCGCCAAGTTTCTCTCCTGCTCACTACTTCTACGACTGAAACCTGGGGCTATCTCCAGTTGGGAAAATCCCTGGAGGAATTTGATTGGTTTATCTTCAGGCTGCGGTTAATCTTTTTACTCGGATTACCTCTGGCTGTTGTCATGATTGCCGGAGCCGCATGGTGGATGGCAGGACTGGCAATGCGCCCCGTTTATCAGTCTTACCAACAAATCCAACAGTTCACTGCCGATGCAGCTCATGAACTGCGAACGCCCCTAGCAGCAATTCGGGCAACCGTTGAAGCGAATCTACGCAATGATCAGTTAACCCTGGAACAGGCTTGTGCTACCCTGCAAACGATTCATCGCCAAAATCATCGCCTATCTCAGTTGGTGCAGGATTTGCTGTTGCTATCACGTCTAGATTTACGGGTAATTACCCTTCAACATGCTGAGTGCTGCCTCAATGATCTGATTAGTGACTTGTTAGAAGAATTTTTTCCTCTTGCGATTGCCGCAAACATCAAACTTGCCACGGATGTGCCAGGAGATCACCCACTAGTTGTTTTGGGTAATGAAGAGCAGCTCTACCGCCTATTAGCCAATTTGGTGACGAATGCTATTCACTATACGCCAGCACATGGTGAAGTCAGGGTGCGCTTAGAACGGAATGAAGGCTATGCGATCATCCAAGTTCAAGACACGGGAATTGGGATTTCTATCCCAGACCAAGCTCACATTTTTGATCGGTTCTATCGGGTGACTAGCGATCGCTCCCGTGAAACTGGTGGTTCCGGTTTAGGTCTGGCAATTGCCCAAGCGATCGCTAAGTCTCATCAAGGGGATATCAAAGTTCAGAGTGAGTTAGGCAAGGGCAGCACATTCATCGTTCGGCTTCCTTTGAAATCAAATACTAATAGACTATCAATTGAATCCAAGGGAATTGACACTTAGATTACCACGCTGCAACGGGTAGCCCATCTGCTGCCATGCCATCGTTCCCCCTTTTAGGTTATATACCTGATGATAGCCCTGCGAAACTAACCACTGAGCCGTAATCGCACTCCGATGCCCGGATAAGCAGGTGAGGACGATCGCTTGATCTTTGGGAATATCTTGCAGAATCCGATTTTGGTTGAAGCGTTGCGCCCCAGGAATATGTCCCATCCAATATTCTATCCAACCACGTACATCAATAATCAGCAGCTGGTCTTGCCGTGCTTTCAGTTGAGCTGGAGTGAGTAAAACTGGATTGGTAACTTTCTGCTTGGTTGGTTTCGATGGCGATTTCATCAATGAGATCCTTTCAGCGATAATTAGTGATAGCCTGAACAGCACAAGCCTTCTAAATCAAGAGCGATGAGGATAGGTCGATGGAGCGATCAGAATGTATCAACTACCCATTTCCTCCTTATCTCAAACCTTACTCATTACGGAAAATGATTTAATAAACGGTCCTGCCATCCGAGGATCTTTAATCATGGCAGTGTAGTCTCCAACTCGAAATTGGAGCTTGCGGCTGATATACGCCATGCTTAGCCCCATCATGTTCAACCCTTTGGTTTTCCACTGTTGCCAGTGCTCGCGATCGGCCCGCAAATCCCAATTGAGCGGTTGACCGTCATAAGCACCTGCCGCAACAACTCGCCCTGCTTCCACGGTCAGCACTCCGACTGGATTCGGATCATTTTCAAATCCGTAGCCAATCACAGAATTAAAATGGATCTTGGCAAGGGCATCAGCTAATTCGGGTTCTGCATTCCATTGCTGACCAAATGCCTGCATCCATTCTGGTGAAAATAACTCTGCCATTACTGGTCTCCAAACTGGTAATTGTGTGCATTAGGATAGAGCTATCAAAGGATGTAAAGAGATTCATCCTTTTTAGTAATTTGCGACGGTTTGCCACTCCTCAACTAACAGTGGTGAAACGGCTAAGTTGATGGTTTCGCCACTGATGGTTGGCAATGACAACTTGAGAGGAATTGTGGCTGGCAACTGGGCGATCAGGGGCTGAAGATTGTATTGCCCAATGTTGCCTACAGGTTGGGCAGCATTAGGAAAGATCGTGTTGGAAACATTTGTAGCGGTTAACGCCGCCCCTAATGAATTGGTTAATGTCAGAGGTTGGGTATGATCGAGTTCAACGACTCCTGGAAAGCCAACCACCCTCAGCTCAAAACTAGCTTTACCATCAGAGCGAATCCGTTTAAATGCCACAGTTTGCCAGTTATTGCCATGCTGATCATTGAGAGTTTGGCGAGACTGATATACAACCTGCCCAGGTGACTCCTCCAATTGTCGGATAGCGGCAGCAGCACTGGGAGGATGCCATAGACCGAAGCCTAGCAAAACAGCTAAGACAATTGCTCCCAGCCACAGGAACCACGAAAATACCTGTCGGATTTGACATCCCATCGATAGTCTTCTGCCCATCACCTGACAACCTATAACTGTTGACTTGGTTCGACAACTTTGGTCTCACGCAATCATAATACTACTATAAAGTTATATAGTTTACAAGTCAAATATTTGACCTTGTACCTTGTTAGTTGGGGTAGATCCCTAAATGCCTGCCTCAAACACTGTACTGATTGCGAGTGATTGTTTTGAGCTTGTCAATCCTGGTAAGATGCCTGGATGCTGTTAGAACATCATTTGCCAACTCAATCGGGATGGTCTTTAGACCAACGAGATCCACAGGTCATTCGATCGTTAATGTCAGTATGGCAATGGCTATACGATCACTATTTTCGAGTTGAGACGAGCGGCTGGCAGCATATTCCGCCGCAAGGGCAAGTACTGCTGATTGGCTCTCACAATGGTGGGCTAGCGGCTCCTGACATGTTTATGATGATGCATGACTGGTTTCGTCGATTTGGCGTAGACCGTCCAGCCTACGGGTTAATGCATCCACGAGTGTGGGAGGTCGCCCCACCTCTAGCTGATCTAGCCGTCAAGGCTGGAGCCTTAGTGGCTCATCCCAAAATAGCGATCGCAGCATTGCGGCAGGGAGCCAGTTTATTAATCTATCCAGGTGGTGCAGAGGATGCCTTTCGTCCCTATGCTCTCCGGCATAAAATCCATTTCGCCGGACGTAAAGCATTCATCCGAATTGCGTTGCGGGAAAAGGTAACGATCGTGCCAGTAATTTCTTACGGGGCACATGACACCCTAATTGTGTTGGCTGACCTCTATAAACAGTTGCAACAACTGCATGAGTGGGGCATGCCCTGGTTGTTTGGCATCGATCCAGTCGTATTTCCAATTTATTTAGGGTTTCCCTGGGGGTTAGCGATCGGTCCTTTACCCCATATTCCATTGCCTGTGAAGCTCTATACTCATGTTTGTCAACCGATCGTCTTTGAGCGTTACGGGAATCAGGCGGCAACCGATCGCGGTTATGTTGATCATTGCTACACCTTGGTTTGTCGTCAAATGCAACAAGAACTAGATGAGTTAGTTGATCGAGTCCAGCACACGTAAAAGCAGCAAGAGATCATGATGTCATGGCAAGCATTCAATGCTAAGGTCGCTGAGTCGCTGGAGTTACAAGCTCGAATCCAATCAATAGCTTCTCCAATGGAACTGCTGATCTTAGCTAGAGAACAGGGAATAGAATTAACGGGTGCAGACTTGTCCGCGATCGCCCAACAGGCTTACCACCAATGGAGCGCGGGTCTTGATGATCAAGCTCGCCGTTTTTTTGGACTGGTTCACGCCAACCCAGAACTGAACCAGGCATTACAGCAGTGTCAAACGCCTGAAGCGGCAGTTACGCTCAGTCAAACCTGTGGTGTGGAACTCACCTTAGCTGAACTTCAGCAAGCCGCGATCGCCGCCAATGCGATCGTTGGGTTTAGCTTTGAAAAACTCTGGTTTAGAAGCTTGGGTTTGTTAGAGTGAGGGTTATTTCAGTCTTCTAACTTAGCAACGATGAAAATTACTTTCGCGGCTACAGACTTTTAGCCTACTGTCAAGTTTTCAGCACAAAACAGCTCTGGAATCAAAGTCGTAATCTGACTCCAGAACTGCCGGTCCGCAACGGACTCGAACCTACTCGTGAATGAGTAAGAGCGCTATTACTCAACGAATTTGTGTTCAGAGTGATGAAGTCGATTGGCTTCATCACTGAGGGTTGGTTCGCTGTCGTAGAGTTGGATCTACGTTCTCCACAGAACTTATAAGATGTTGGTAATCAGGTCTACAACCGTCAACCGTGCTTGATCGAGGAGCACTACATTTGAGCCAACTACGGCAAGCTCGTACTGGGTCGGTAGATTAATGTAGGTGTTGACTTGCTTGGGCAGCACCAAGAGTTTTTTAGCGATCCCTGGAGGTAAACCCTTACCTCGCATCAATTGCTTCTGAATCCCTGGCGGTAGCGATCGCAGCTGACCCTTCACTTGAGTCCGGAAGGTATTTGTTAACAGGTAATTACAATTGCAGTTACCCCGGAGTAGATCCGCTAGAACAGTCCGTTGACTACTGGTAAAGCTGACTAGTTGAACATTTTGCCCTGTCTGGGTTTGCTGCACATTGCGAACAGGTCCATTGTAAGCCACAACAACTCTAGAGCTAGCCTTATAGACCGTGACAACACTTTGGATCGTCATCGTCGTCACACCTGGGCGACCCCCTAAGAAGGTAAATGTCCAAGAATCTCCATTATCCACATAAGGACATTGCTTAGCAGGACCATGCATGGAAGCCTCTGCTCGATATACCCTCAGTCCACCATTGGCTTCTTCAGCGGCTTGACGAGCCAAATTTTTAGCCCGGTTCAAGTCAATTTTGACTTTTTTATCGTCTTTATCGTCATCGCGCCCATGTTTATCATCTTTGTCAGCCATCAACCACACTGGGCTAACCCGCCCGATGTGCGAGTCAACGCTTGACTGAGAATAGGGTTGACTCACGGAAGATTCACGCAATCCAATGGATGAGGTTGGGACTACGGATGCTTGAGCGATCGCTGGCATCCCAGCAATTAAAGCAAAACTAGTCACCGCGAAAATATTTTTGTTGAATAGCGAAAATACAGGTGAAAGTGACAACAAATTTTCCTCCTTCAGGCTTTTCAGATTAATGCTGAACGCTAAAAGCAAGGAAATGGATCATGCTGCTGAAGTTCCTACAATTTCTCAGCTTTGTAGTTTCTTCATAAAATAGCTCACTCTAAAAAGATTTATCTAATTTAGGTCAATCAATCTGCTGAATGGGAATAATCTAGAACTAATTTTTATTGACAACTATTTAATCAAATGCTTTGGATAATTTAGTTAATGATCAAAATTAGCAAGGATTACTCACTCTAACGGCAACCTAGCCTGCTTTAACTAACAGCCTGTCGCTGCTGAGGGCTGAGCAGGAGTGTTAACCCTCAGCCCTCAATCATCTCTGCGATGGCAACCAGCGATCGTTCTAGTGAATTACCTAGAGCGGAGTAACGCTGGCAATCTTGCCACCTTGCCGTTGCACTCTTTGCATGTGAGACGTTAACTCCTCGTATGGAATAATCACAGCCTTATTGACTCGGCGCACTTTGGGATAGCCCGAGCCGGTAATTGCAGCCACTTCAACCCGGAACAGCCGACCAGAGCCAAATGCCTTTGATCCACCAAATGCACTGTAGGACGCATCTCCTTTCGCGGCTGGCTGGAAGGCAAACCCGCCCGCACCACCGGACGGTGGTACGATCGCAGACACTGAGTTCCGTGCCAGATCCTTGACTAAGCGAGGCGCATTGCCAGTAAATTGTGCCAGATCACTATTTGAAGGTCCACGATACAGCTGGAACAGGCGAGTAAAGCCCACTGTTCTTTGCCCGGCTCCGGTTGTAACCAGATCGCGATAGTAGGGGACAACATTCTCACCAAAGTATCTCTGGTACTCGGCTGAATCGATATAGGAGTCGATGTCTGCTTCGTATCCTTGATCCTGATACACATTCATGTGCTCAGTGATTTCAGCCTGATCATAGGGAGCGCGTCCTAAGAGGTGCTTAAAATTCAGTTCGATCGTCCGGCTTTGGAAGCTGTTATGAAAGAACTTTTGTTTGTACAGGTCTGACTTTGCCACTTGGCGGACAAATCCCTGCACGGTGATCTTACGATCGCGCAGGAGCGACTCAGCAATTACCAGCCGCTCAGAATTGAGTAGATGGGGATTGCCTAACACCTGCTGATACACAGCCAGAATCACTGCTTCAACCTCTGCCGAAGTGGCATTGGGCCGCAATTCGATCGGGGCAGCATCGCTAAACGCAGATGTTCCAAGGCGAGAGGCTGCTGTTGTAATAGCCACCTAAGATTCTCCTTCAATAACTGTGAACTAATTGCTTAGACTGCCGTAACACTGATCACCTTGCTTCCGGCCCGACTAAGCTGTTGCAACTTCTTGGTCAGTTGATCGTAGGATACCAGTAATTCTGTCGTCGTTTGCCGAACTGTGGTAGTTGTAGCCGCAGCAGACTGTAATACCCGGAGTCGGTAAACATCGCCTCGCCGACCACCGATCGCCCCTGATAGAGCGGCTGGAGTTGGAGAATTGATTGGAGTGGCCAAGTTTCTAGCGACTTCCCAGGTGAGCTTCGGTTGTTTTTGACCTTGCGACCGATCGCTATTGGCATAGCCCCGGTAGAGGTGCATTAACCGGCTGAAGCCGATCGCTCGTTGTCCAGGATGATCGACTTGAAAATCCCGATGATAGGGCACAACATGATCACCAAAGCTTTGTTGGTATTCCCATGAATCCAGATAGGAAGCAATCTCCGCTTCATAGCCTTGGGAGTTATACAGATCCAAATGGTAAGAAATCTCAGCCTGGTCGTAAGGGGCGCGCCCTAAGAGATGTTTATAGTTCAACTCAATAAAGCGGACATGGAAGTTAGGATAGAAAAACTTTTCGCGATAGAGTTCCGACAGTGCGATCGCTCGAACAAAATCGCGTACCGAAATATTGCCTTGAACTAAGAGTGATTCAGCACTAATTAACCGCTCACTTTGCATCAAATGCTCATTGCCTAGCACCTGGCGATAGGCAGCCCGAATGACAGCTTTTGCATCATCTTGAGTCCAGTTTGGGCGTAATTCTGCAGGTTGCGATTCGTCAAAGGGTTGAATTCCTAATTTTCCTGCTTCTTGTAATCCAGCCATATTGGGTCTACCACTCAACTAAAATACTAATTGACAAAATTTTCAGTGTTTCTTAAGGTAGCAGCGGACAAAATAACCCGGAAAAGCAACTAAACACTAGCTATCACAAGATAGGGCTGCTTACCTTCCCGGATACGCTATACGCTTAGTTCAGGGCATTGATCATGTCATTGATAGAGGATGCTGCAAGGGCAGGGTCACCCATTAAACCAGAGCTTGCCTTGATCCACTTGAGGGTTTCCCCATACCAACTAGGAGATAGGTCAACGATGCTATGCATATTAGCCTGAGCCATAACTCTGGTAAACGCAGTTAGCATTGACTTTAGCTCCTAACATTTGTTCAATTCAATATCCATGACAATCCGGATTCAAACTGAATTTCTCAGTGTGAATTGATAGCCACCAAACCAGATGAAACAGATAATTATGAGATCTGCCCCATCTACTCTGAAATATTCTTACAATTAAACAATAAATTTGTGAGTTTTCTGTGCAACTAAGCGATATTTGGTGAGAAAGCAATTAAGAAATGTTAAGTGAATTCTGTAACCCTGATTGGTCAAGAATTTAAGTCGCCTCTACAAATTTCAATCTGTAACAAAAGCTTTACATCAACTAGGCAGTTCATCCCCTTCGAGGTGATGCAAAACTATTGGCAACTATTGCTCCAAGTATCGACTTGCTATTCCTAATTACCGTAGGAGGATGCGGGGGGAGCAGGTTAAAAGTCTGTAATATTTATCCGAGGATGCAGATTGCCATCCCTTCAGCCTTTATGATAATCGGGATACCTTTTTTCAGTTTAGTAAGACAGGAGTTTATCGAAGCGTGGCTATTCCTTTGTTAACCTATCCGCCTTCCTGTCCCAACCAGCGTGTAGCACCGTTGGGTGCGCGAGATGATGAACTGATTATTTATTCCAGTGATGATCAGTTTTCTCCATCAGACATGGGCAACTTGATTAATGCTGCCTATCGCCAGATCTTCTTTCATGCGTTTAAGTGGGATCGAGAAATTGTTCTAGAATCTCAACTGCGTAACCGTCAGATCACTGTGCGCGACTTTATTCGGGGACTGCTGCTATCGAAAACCTTCATCGATAGCTTTTACGACAAAAACAGTAACTATCGCTTTGTCGAACATTGTGTCGAAAAGGTGCTGGGACGACGAGTTTACAACCAACGCGAGAAGATTGCTTGGTCTGCCGTAGTCATGACTAAGGGCGTGAAAGGGTTTATTGATGAGCTACTCAATAGTAATGAGCACCTCGAAAACTTTGGCGAAAACACGGTGCCCTATCACCGCCGTCGCATCTTACCTAGCCGCGTTACTGGTGAAATTCCCTTCAACATTACATCACCACGCTACGATGCCTACTATCGCGACAAACTAGGTTTCCCTCAACCAATCTGGCAAGAGGTCGTCCGGAACTTCCGTTCTTACGAAACGCAGCCTAAGACTGGTGATCCGACTCTGTTTATCAATATGGCTAAGAGCGTCAACCCTACCGCCGCGGCTCCTAGCAGAAAATCGGTCTATGACATTGATATTGCCAAGAGCGTACCCTATCGCTCTCGCTAACGCCGCCTAGGGACCCAATTCAAATTCAAATCAAGACACTGAGTCACGATCGGGAGAGTCGATTTGCTACCCCGATCGATTTTTATGGCAAAAATAGTTGTCGCGGCAATATAGGTATTAACAGGTATTATCCTAAAAGTAATCCCCCGTAGGGCATAGGGGAAATCGAGATTGGTATGCAACACTGATAGTTAGCTAAGCTAATTAAGAAACGTGAACTAACGAAGGAAGTGTCACCCATGTTTCCGTCTGTTCTAGGCAAGCCCAGGACTGTTAAAATCGCTGGCTGGCTGATCTTGGCTGGACTACTGCCTGCCCTTTGGGGATGTAGCGAGCTATCTAGAGCAGAGGTAGAAACCAAGCCCAAAAGTGAGGCTACAGAAGAGGAAGCCGCAGCGGCAAATGTGATGGTGGCTCGGGAGGGCACAGTTCGTCAAGCCCGAGAATACACTGGCACAACCCAGCCATTTCGGTTGGTTTCTCTGCGATCGCAGGTGGAAGGTCAACTCCTGAATTTAGATGTAACAGTAGGCGACTCAGTTCAACAAGGGCAAGTGTTAGCGCGAGTCGATAGCACCGTCCTGACAACTAGTGTGGCAGAAGCCCAGGCAGAAGTCGCCGCCCGTGAGTCAGAGGTTGCCCAAGCCCAGATTGGTGTGAGTGATGCGCGGACTTTAGTGAATCGGGCTCGGGCGGAATTGCAACAAGCCCAATCTGATCTAAAGCGGTTGCAATACCTGGGAAATCAGGGCGCGATTCCTGCCCAGCAGGCTGAACAAGCCAGTACCCGAGTTAAGACGGCCGAGGAAACCTTACGATCGGCACAGGAACAGGTCCGAACCCGTCAAGAAGCCGTGATTGCCGCTCAAGGACGAGTGGCGGCACAACAAGCCGTTGTCAACCGAGAGCAAGAGCGACAATCCTTTGCCTCATTGAACTCTCCGGTGACTGGTTCTGTGGTTGAGCAACCGATCGACCCAGGTAGCCTGGTCCAAGCTGGAACGGAGGTGCTGAAGCTAGGCGACTTTAGCCAGGTCAAGGTGGCGGTGCAAATCTCCGAATTGGAATTAGGCAATTTGCGACTAGGGCAATCCGTCAAAGTCCGGTTAGATGCCTTTCCCAAACAAGAATTTACTGGAGAAGTCACTCGGATTTCACCAGCGGCGGATCCAGTCGCGCGACTTGTGCCGATCGAGGTGACAATTCCCAATCCCAACGGTCGGATTGGCAGTGGTTTGTTGGCTCGGGTGACGTTGAACCAAACCAGCAATCGCTCCCGCGTGTTAGTCCCAGAAACTGCCCTAGAGGTCAATCAACCACGACGGGGAGGACAACAGGGCGGTAGTCGGCAGTCGGGGCAGAGCGATCGGCAAAACCAGTCTGCTCCAGGGAGGGGAACCTTATTTGTGCTGGAAGGAAGTGGGAATCAAGCAAAAGTGACCGCACGGCAGGTCATGCTGGGCAACCGTGGGGATGGTCTGGTTGAAGTGATTTCCGGCTTACGGTCCGGAGAACGGTTCGTTGCCCGCAGCAGTAAAACCCTGAAATCGGGCGATATTGTGCGGTTGAGTGTGCTTTCAGAACCCGGTTAAGACCAGGAAATTGATTCAAGTGCCATTCTGGGAGCGGGGTACAGTGTTGTGCCTGCCCAGCACCACATCCAACTGATAAAAGTGATTTCATTCACTAGCTCGGGTGTCAGTAACGATCCTTAGCGTCTCCTGTCCATTTACCAGTTGCTCCTAAGTTCATGACCCAGACTTCTAACTCTACTGGATTTAGCATCAGTGCCATCTCCATTCGCCAGCACATCGGTACCCTGATGCTAACCCTAGCAGTCATTGTTGTTGGGGTATTTTTTGTTTCTAACCTACCGGTTGATCTGCTGCCATCAATTACCTATCCCCGAATTGGGGTGCGGGTTGATGCCCCCGGAGTTTCACCAGAGGTGGCAGTTGATGAAATTACCCGTCCGCTGGAAGAAGCCCTGTCGGCAACAGAAGGAGTGGTACAGGTTTATTCCCAAACACGGGAAGGTCAGGTCAGTTTAGATTTATATTTCAAACCCGGTGGCAACATTGATCAAGCCCTCAATGATGCCACAGCGGCGTTTAACCGGGCACGGGGAAATTTACCCGACACGATTCAGGAACCCCGGTTGTTTAAAGCCGATCCATCTCAGTTGCCAGTATATGAAATGGCGTTATCTTCACCAACGTTCAGTCCGGCTGATCTACGCGTGTTTGCCGATGAGGAACTAGCCCGGGAACTTGGAGTGGTTGAAGGGGTAGCGGCTGTTGATGTAGCAGGGGGGGTGGAGGAAGAGGTTCGGGTCATTGTTGATCTGAATCGTTTGCAAGCCGTCGGTGTGGGGTTGGATGATGTACTTTCCGAACTGGAGGAAACCAACCAGGATATCTCTGGTGGGCGAATTTTAGGTCCCAATTCCGAACCGTTGACGCGGGCGATCGGGCGGTTTAAAAGTGCCACGGAAATTCAAGATATTTCGTTTGAGGTGGGAGGGCAACCCTCCAACGATCGCAATCAGCCATCAGATAACAGAAGTCAAAATCAAGCCAATCTGGCTAATTTATCCACTAATGCAGCGCGGCGGCGCGTTTATCTGCGCGACTTTGCTGAAGTGATTGATGGTACAGAACAGCAACGCATCTTTGTCAATTTGAATGGTCAAGCAGCTGTTAAAGTCAGCATTCAAAAGCAGCCAGATGCCAACAGTATCACGGTTGTCGAGGGTGTAAAACGGCGGTTAGACGAATTACGGCAACAAGGGGTAATTTCGGCAGACATGCAACTGCTGCCGACTCTGGATGAGTCCGTGTTTATTCAAAACGCCATTTCTAATGTGGTAAGTTCTGGTTTGATTGGCGCCGGATTAGCCGCGATCGCGGTCCTACTTTTCCTCGGTTCCGTACGACAAACGCTGATCATTGTATTGTCAATTCCCCTTGCAACTCTAGCTGCCATTATTTTCATGGGCATGTTTAAGCTATCGCTGAATGTGTTCAGTTTAGGCGGATTGGCATTAGGAGTGGGGATTGTGGTAGACAACTCGATTGTCATGTTAGAAGCGATCGCGGAAGGTGCAGGAGTCACTCCCGGGCAGGACAGTCAAACTCGTCTGAGTTCCAAACAGTTGCTACGGCAATCGATCGTGAGTAGTCAGGAAGTTGAGTCGGCATTGATTGCGTCCACCAGCACTAACTTGGTTGCCGTCTTACCCTTTCTCTTGATCGGAGGCTTTATTGCCCTACTGTTTAATGAACTGATTCTGACGATTAGTTTTGCCGTTGCCGCCTCAATTTTGATTGCCATTACCGTAGTGCCCATGGTAACCTCCCGCCTATTAGCAATTCGCTGGTCAACTGGGGTCAATCGCTTCTGGTTGCTGCGGCAATTTAACCAGCGATTTATTGCTGCCACTCAGGGTTATGGGGCACTGCTGAATTGGGTTCTCGATCGACGGTGGTTGGTAGTCGGCGGCACGGTGATGGTGTTTACCTTCAGTGGGCTATTCATGCTCGGTCGGATACCCCAGGAGATTCTGCCCCGGATTAACACAGGGCAGGCTAATCTGATTGCTCAGTTTCCTCCAGGAACCCCCCTAGAGGATAGCCGCAAGGTGATGGCAGAGGTAGACAAGATTTTGTTGGAGCAGCCGGAAACCGAGTATGCGTTTACAACCGTGGGTGGCTTTTTGTTTGGTAGTAATACCAGTGAAAATGCGCTGCGGAGTTCCAGCACCATCACACTGAAACCGGGCAGCAATGTAGAACAGTTTGTTTCCAAGATCACCCAAGAATTCCAGCGGCTCAATCTGGTTGATGTGCGGTTACGTATTAATCCAGGGCAAGTGCGGGGCTTGGTCTTGAGTAATTCTCCCGTGCGAGGAGCAGAAGTTGATGTGCTATTGCAGGGTGCCGATGAACGCACTCTCACGCAAGCTGGACGCGAGGTGCTTCAAGCCTTAGAAGAAAAAGCGACACTGGTGAGTTTTCGCCCTGATGCTGATCCGCGCCAACCAGAAGTTCAAGTGCTGCCCGATCGCGAACGATTAGCCGACCTCAATCTAAATATTCAAGATATTGGGGATACGATCGAAACTGCAATTCAAGGCTCTGTACCCACCCAGATTCAGCGGGGTAATCGATTGGTTGATGTGCGGGTGGAATTAGACGAAGAGGCGATTCGTCGTCCATCTCAACTTGCGGATCTACCGTTGTTCGTCTCGAATAATCGTCCAGTGCGATTGGGAGATGTTGCCGACATCACGCCAGGTCAGGCACCAGGGCAGATCCAACGAATTAATCAGCGGCAAGTGTTTATCATTGCTGGCAACTTGAATGAAGGGGCTAGTTTAGGCGAAGCCCTTCAGCAAGTAGACCAAATTACTCAGGAGTTGGATCTGCCGGATGGTGTGAGTTTCTTACCCAGTACAGCAGCTCAGAGTAACCGCGAGTTGCAGTCCTCATTGCCTCTTTTAGGTGGATTAGCAGCATTTCTCGTTTTTGTCGTCATGGCGGTGCAATATAACTCACTAGTTGATCCACTAGTGATTATGTTTACGATTCCCCTGGCATTGATAGGTGGCATCTTTGGGTTATTTATGACCCAAACCGCGATCGGGGCAACAGTGATTGTCGGTGCCGTGTTGCTGGTAGGGATCGTGGTTAACAACGCCATCATTATGGTGGAACTGGCTAATCAGATTCGGGAACGGGAAGGGTGTACTCGCCGAGTTGCCATTCTCAAAGCGGCTCCTCAGCGCCTGCGACCGATTTTGATGACCACCATTACCACCGTGTTAGGGATGTTTCCTTTAGCCTTAGGCATAGGACAGGGGAGTGAATTTTTGCAACCGCTGGGAATTGTTGTGTTCTCGGGACTTTCACTAGCCACCTTGCTAACGTTATTTATGATTCCCTGCTTCTATCTGCTGTTGCACGATTTATTTGGGGGTAAGTGGTTCCGTCGCCAGCGGATCAAGAAATCGTCACTGCCTTTGGAAGCTGAATTCGTTGAACCTCCAGTCGGTGAGAAATCACCTCACGGGTAATTCAACGGCAACTACCCGATCGCGCCCTTGCATCTTAGCTTGGTACAGTGCTTCGTCAGCTTTACTAATAAACTGCCCCAACGAAACATCGGGGAGAGGCACTATACACACTACCCCCAAACTTAAGGTGACATGGGAACTGACATAGGAAGACTCGTGAGGAATTTGCAGATGGTGAATTTTAGAGCGAATTTCATTGGCAAGTTGGGTCGCACCGGCTAAGGGTGTATTGGGCAGAATGATGGCAAATTCTTCGCCGCCATAGCGCGCGACCCGATCGGCCGGACGTTTAGCAGTGAGTTGTAACGTGCTGGCAACTTGGGATAAACAGCGATCGCCAGCGGGATGCCCATAAGTGTCGTTATAGAGCTTAAAACAATCAATATCCAGCAGGATCAAAGATAGAGGGAGTTGCTCCCGCATCATCCGATACCATTCTTGATTCAGGTACTCGTTGAAAAAGCGACGATTCGCGACCTGGGTTAATTCGTCGGTGCGAGCCAGGTGTTCTAGTAATTGGTTGGCACTTTCGGCAACCTGACGGGCTTGTTCCAGTGCCAAATTTTTCTCTACCAGCTCTTGAGTCCGTTCTTGTACCTTCAGTTCCAAAATTTGGTTGGCTTGCTTGAGCGCCTGCCATGCCCAGAAAACATGACTGAGCAGCATCGCACTGAGCAAGGCTAGTGCTGGAGAAACCGCTACGACCCACCAGCCTAGCAAGAACCCACTATAGGCGATCGCAAAGACACTCACGATCGCTGTCGGACATAACAGAATCGTCCATCGCAAGGAATGGAGCGACCATCCTAATGCGGTTCCGACTCCTGCCCAGAACAAAATATAGCCCCATTCCCAACATTCAGGTATCCCCTGAAGCAACGGACGACCATCTAAAGCACTAGTAATAATTTGGGCAGTGACATTCGCGTGAATTTCTACTCCTGCCCAGGTCGTGTCACTATCCGTGGAGTATGGCGTATAGAAGCGATCGCCCCAGAGACTATCTGCCTTAGCCCCCACGAACACGATCTTGTCCTGGATAGTGCTTGCAGGCACCTGATTCGTCATGACTTGCTTGAGGCTAACGGTGGGGATGCCACCAGGGATCCGCAGGAAGTTGGATAGCGTTTGGTTGCCGCTGGTATCGGCTCGAACATAGCCACCCGCATTCGGGTCTAAGCGACAAAATTGGGCTTTCCCTAATTGGGTACAACTACCCGCTTCCCCACCCTGAGCGATGATTCCTCGCTGGCTGAGATAGATTAATGCCAGTTTTGTTCCTAGTGCTAATTTGTCCTGACCATGCTGGTCGATCGCCAGCAAATTACGCCGCACTTTACCGTCAGCATCTAGGAGTAAATCATTCACACCGACCTGATTGCGATCGCGTAACATCGGCGGTGGTAGCACCGTAGACCCTGCCGTGGCACCAACAGCTTTGCTAATGCCGATCACATTAGGAATAGTGCGAAAAGCGGTCAATAACTCCGTATGTCCTGGCTGAATGGGGAGATCTCGGTAAAGATCTAAACCGATCGCGGCAGGACGATCGCGGTGGAGTCGCTGTAACAAGGCTGCCACTTGTTGATCAGACAAGGGCCACCGCCCTGCCCATTGCAGATCTGCATCGTTAATTGTGACTAAAACGATAGGAACCGTGCGGGATTCGGGCAATCGCCACCGAAACCATTGATTCAGAATTTCCCACTCCAGAAGTTGCAATGCCCCCGATACCTGCAACCCAATCACCGCCGTTGTTACCCCAATTGTGATTGCTCCTAAACTGCGCCACCGTGCCAATCGCTTCATACTCAAGGATTAGCCTGTGTGATCCGAGTGGGAGCTGCGATCGGGCGTAGTCCAGCTGTTTTTAGTAAATCTGTCCATAGCAGAGATAGAGCCGGATGGTTAGGTTGAGTTTTTGATAGCTCCAGGTAGGTGTTTAATGCGTCGTACCAAAACCCAGCTTGCAGGTATAGTTGGATCTGCTGCTCAGCACTTGCCGCCGCTAATTGCTGCTGTAACTGAGCGCTTAGTGGTTGCTGCTGAATCCGACCTTCCACTAACCAATCTTTTGTCCGCCGTTTTGGGTCACATACAAGGGCGGCTGTCCAGTAGTAGGACTGATTTGGGGTTAGGCTAGCGGTGTTGGCGGGTAGCGTAATCTTGAGCAGTCCATCGGCACGAATCGGTAGATTAACTTGGTAAAGACCCTCTTGCGCTTGGGTAAACAAGCTGAATTCTAGGGTGGTAGCTGTTGTATTCGGGACATATACCCAAATGGTCGGAGTGGCTTGGGTTGTCAATCCTACGCTCTGTGTCGGAGCTAGAGCCACTAAATTTTCTTGATGATTTGGTTTTTGCAAACAAGCGAGATGGGTCGCTGGACGAGAGCCACCGCCAGCAGTACCTTTTGGCGTTCCCTGTCCGGGGGGTGAACCAAATTGAGCTTGAGCGATCGGAGTGACTAAACTACTGACGATCGTAGTTAGCAGTAGACCAGCGCCGATCCAAGATTGAGGGGGGCAAGCTATCCGTTTCATGTCAGTTTCCTCAAGTAAGCCGTAAACATCAGGAACTATCACATCGCTTGATGTTTGCCTCTTGCCAATTGCTAACGATCGCCAATCAAGGGGATCAGTTATTTTTTTTCATGAGGCAATAACTGTAGTAACCTAATTGGGCTAAATTTGCAGTGATCTCATAACCAATTCCCCACTAAGATGAAGGGTGCCCAGTAAAATGGGTGCTTAAACTCTGGAGATTGAATCAGGCTCAGCTGTGCCGCCTGTACTGCTTGGGCTTTACTGACATTGGGCTGGGTTAACGATTTGTAAAAAGCCGCAATAAAAGCAGCGGTAGACGCATCATTCACTGTCCACAGGGTGGCTAAGGTGCTGAGCGCCCCTGAGCGCACGGCGACTCCTGCCATACCAAGGGTTGCCCGATTGTCTCCTTCTGCTGTCTGACAAGCACTGAGCACCAGTAATTCAATCGGGTTTATATCTGTTAGCGATCGTTGATTCAGTAAACTTTGGAGATCGTTAATCGTTAACTGTCCATCCCAGGTTTGAATATAGGTATCTTCAGCTTTAGAACTAAATTGTCCATGGCTAGCGAGATGTACCACATTAAATGGAGCCGCTTGTACCTGAGCCTTTAAAGCAGTCACAGTAAACGATTGATCTAATAATACCTGAGCTGAAATCTGACGGCTAATTTCATCGACCTCCTGTCGCACTCCTGGGAGTGGAGTAGCGCTACTTGTCCCGGCACTCAGTCCACCGACCAAGGCATGAATTTGCTCTTTTTGTAACCGTTGCGGACTCAGTAATCGCAAGCTTGGCGCTAACGCAATTTGGTACTGCTGAATTAAGTACTGGTTGCCGTCATGTAAGGCAGCCATCGGCAAACTGCGGAGTGCCCCATCCAAAACAAAAACGAGGGTGGTCAGTGGGTGCTGCTTCAGCTCAGCTGCGATCGGTTGAATTAACCATTGATAGATCTGCTGGGTCGCCGCTAACCGTTCTTTGGCAAATGAAGTTTGGCGGAGCGAGTTTTGCATCCGCTCAATGCCAGCTTCAATGGTTGCCTGGGGTAAAACCGTAACATAGTGCCGGAGGGGTTGCCCCGGCAAGGATAGAATCACTTCCAGGCGATCCGCCAAAATGATGGGATAAATGATGGCAGCGGTGGGGTCTACCTCATCGATCGAACGGGCAGCAGCATCTAAACACGCCTCCCGGAAGAAGTTATTTAACTCAGCTAATTGCAGGGATTCGATCACCTGGCGAGCTTGCTTCAGCTCCGCTTGAGTCGCTGATGGTTGCAGCAACAAATCCACCAATTCCCGATACACCGGCTCGACCCGATCGCGGAAGGAGAATTGCACATCCTGCCCGATCGCGACTAAATCATTGCGAAGGAATTGCAGCGTTTTGACAGCTTCAGTGTAAGCCTGAGTTGCCGCCGTTAAATCCCCCTGCGATCGCAAAATCCGTCCCATTTGCCACTGCCACTGATACAGAATTTCTGGAACGTTAATGATGCGGGCTAGCTCCAGAGCTTCCTGAGTCAGTCGTTGGGCTTCTTGCCATTGGTGAGTTTGTTCATACAAGTGTCCCAGTCGCCCGATCGCGTAGGATTGTCCCCGGCGATCGCCTAACTGTTGGGCCTGCTGAACAGCCGTCATCAGCAGTTGGGCAGCTGACAATGTTTGCCGGTTAGCAGAATCGGTTATCTGCCCCATTAACTCGGCTAACTCAATCCGACCATAGATTGCCAACTGACCGGGCGGCAAGGTTTCCAGTTGCGTGGTAATTTGGGGTACTAAGGCAGTGGCTTCGGAACGGCGATCCAGTTGTTGCAGTAATCGCAGTTGCCGCAGTTGGGCAGAAACTTGCAGCGGCGCCGCGATTGTGGCGGCCTGTTGAAAGTAAGTTAAAGCAGACTGAATTTGTTGTTGAGCCAATAAGGTATTGCCAAGATGCAAATTAGCCGCCTGAATATCCGGCAGGGAGTGAATTTGTTGAGCAATCCGCAAACTTTCGATTAGTACCTGATGGGAGGTTTCATACTCCCCAATCAGTCGCAGAATATTGCCTAATGTCAGCAAAGTATTGGCTTTGAGCGAGGAGTCTGGCTGTTGCCGTTGAGCCGCCGCTACCTGAGTTAATAGAGTACGGGCACGACGATAGAAGCCCAAGGCTTGCAATGCCTTTGCCTGGTTAAGCTGAGCGCCGATCGTGCCCTCCTGATCGCCACGCTGCCGATAAACCTGCTCTGCGGTCTGCCAACGCTCTAAGGCCGCTTGGGGATTTCCCCGCTCTAGTAATTGCTGTCCTTGTTGGTTCAGATCTGGAACTAAGTTGAGATTGATACTGGTCGGGAGCTGAGCGATCGCAGGGAGCAGTGGCAATCCCAGAACCAGCAGCAGTCCCAATACACTACAGAGCAGGAATTCACTGCATCGAGTTTTCCAGCATTTAGTCATCCAGTTTGGCATATCACTATTCTTCTCCCACCGGAGCCAGTTGGCATGATTGCACCGCGATCGCAGGTATGGTAGACGCTGCATCTGTAATCAGAGAAATCGAACCATCTGCATTCTGATTCCAGCCAGTTGCCTCAATAATCGCTATCCGATCCGAACCCGTTCGTTGCCCGACTTGATCTCTCCTGTCTGCTCGATCTCCCCCGCCTTTATCACCCTGCCACACGATCGTCTGATTCAGCACCTCCGTTGGATCAGGAGCAACGCCACCCCGACCAGTAATCACAAAACTATTGCGGCGTTCTTGGGCAGAGCAGGTTTGGACAATTTGGTGGCTAGAGTCGGTTACATCCGTGGGTAGCTGAACCAATCCCCGACTGGGATCTACATTCGGTGTATTTAACGTGACAATCCCATTAATCCCAAATTGCGAACTGGCGGTAATATCACTCCAGGGTGTGAGATGGGGTTGAAATTGTAAGCCGAAGATGCCCTGAGCCGTGATGTCAACTCGTCCCCCATTCCCCGTAAATGCATTGGCGGTAATGTCGCTATTTTCTCGTAAGACGCCAACGACAAAGCCAGCGTTGATCCGAATATTGCCCCCGTTCCCCCCCGCTTGAGCGGTTCCAGCACTGGCAGAAATTAAACTGTTGTGGCGCAGGAGCAGTAAATCCCGCACTTGTAGCTGAATGTTACCACCCTGAGTACTGGCGGTTTCGGCAAATATTGTGGCTTGATGATCCAGAGCAACTTGGTGAGCAGATAAATGAATATCGCCGCCGCGACCCAGTCCTTGACTATCGACCGTAATTCTCGCCCGGTCTTGCATCAACACGTCATTGGTTGTGACGAAAATACTGCCCCCGTTGCCCGTAGAGCCACGACCCGTATTAGCAAAAATGCCGCTAGGCGCTCCTGCGATCGTGAGGCGATCGCCAGCATTCACAGTAATGTTTCCGGCGGCACCCTGACCTTCCGTGGTTGCGGATAATTGCCCACCGTTGGTAAGTTCCAGCACTTGAGTTGTAATGGTCATGTTACCACTACGGCCAGAGGTGAACGTTGAGGTACTGAGAATACCCCGATTCAGCACCCGCAGAGTATCGGCATTAAGTTGAATACTGCCACCATCCCCGATCGCTCCACCTTGATGCTCTGGATCGCCACTCCCCGAAATAATCCCACTTAAGCGACTTGTAATGGTTGCTGTATCAGTTTGGATGTGAATGTCTCCCGCGCGTCCTTGCCCTAGGGTTTTGGCTTGAATTTGTCCTTGGTCGGTCAACGTCAGCGATCGAGCTTGCAGATCAATCAACCCACCATTCCCCGTGGCACCCGCCGCAACGCCAGCCAGGATACTGCCATTACGCACAGAAATATCATTAGCTTGTAAGGATAGAGTGCCAGCGTTGCCTTGTCCAAAGGTGGTAGTGGCGATCGTGCCGCCATCCTGGACATTCAGCCGATTAGTTTGGATACTGATCTCGCCGCCCTGACCAGTGGCTTGACTCGTTGTTTGGGTAAATACGCCGCTGGGATAGAGTGTTCCGGGGGGCAGGCTCAAGAAACCCAGGCTCAGCGAGTTGGAATTGAGTGCCGTCACATAAGCGCCTTTCGCGCCGGTGGAGGCAAAGTTCCCGACGGTGGTATTTGGGAGAAAGCCCGTCACGCCGATCGCAATATTCCCAAGAATGGTGGGGGCTTGGGCGGTGATACCTTGAATGGTGACAAATTCTGGGGCTTGCAATGTGACGGTTCCTCCCGACCCGCTGCTATGAGCAGAGGCAGAAATTTGAGTGCCGTTCAAAAGGGTAATTGAGGGCGCTGTGATGGTAATGTCTCCGCCGCTGCCGGCACCAAAGGTGTCGCTACCAATGATCAACCGATCAGCCACAAACGCTGTCTGACTGGTGATGCGAATATCTCCCGCCCCATCCCCGCCGGATGAGAAAATGCCCTGCTGCACTGCGATCGCGCCTGGAGCAGACAGTTGCACCCTTCCTCCCTGCCCTCGAATGGAGGTATAAGGTTCGACGGGGTCGCCCACGCTATAAGGTTGCCCTGTGTAGTAATGGAAGCGGTCAGCTACAGATGTGGTATTAATCGACCCCGTGGTCAAACTGCCGCCAGTAGAGGTCACACTAATATCACCCGCCGTCGCGGTTGGCGCCCCGATCGAGTTGGCCTGTGTTGTAAGATTGCCGGTGCGAATATTACCTCCTGCACTCAGGGACACGGTGCCGGAGGCTCCTCCAGTTGATGTGGCTCGGGCGGCAATCGCATTTGTGGTAATGCTCCCGTGAGGAGCGGTCAAGGTAACGTTCCCAGCATTGGCTCCATTCGCACCGATAACAACATGAGTGCCTCGGGCATTCGGACCCGGTGATGAATCTGGAAATAACGTGGCATAGTTGGTGGTGCCACTCGTTGTTGTCGTAATTAAGTCGGTCTGGATAGTGCCCGCAGTGCTGCTGATCACCACATCGCCGCCATTGCCAGCATGGTTAAAGTTACTGGATGATAGCGTCTCAATCCGCCCGCTATGCTGAATATCTTGGGTGGCTATCAGGGTAACAGCGCCTCCGTTGCCTGACACACCCGAAAGATCCACTAAATTGATTCTATTTGAGGTAGAAAGTGTAGACGTTGCCCCATTCACCTGAATATTGCCATTCGTAGCCGTTAGTCTTACTAATCCGCCATTACCTGCTGCCACCTGATTACCTTGGGCGGTGGAACTGGAGTTGATTGCAGTTGTGGCTTCAGCTGTGGGAGTAACGGTGATATTACCGTTGGTTGTACTGAGGAGAATATCGCCACCGTTGCCAGCTATAGAATTGGACCTGATCGCGGTAGTTTGAGCATTTAAGTTCGCGGTGCGAATATTGCCATTCCGGGCAGATAGGAGAATGGTGCCGCCATTACCAGTAGTGCTAGAGGTGTTAATGGTGCCAACTGTGATATTGCCAGCTTGGGGTAAAGGGGTTGAGGTAAAGGGCGTACCACCGATCGTCTGAGGTACATTAGCTCCAGCTATGGTTGATAACCCCGATCGCAGAATCACCGCTGGAGTGGTCGTCAGTGTAGTGTAATCGGGGTCAGTGGTAGGAATCGCTGTATCGGGTCGAGTGATGCGGATATTACCGCCCTGAATGCTTCCGGTTGCCTCGACCTTCAGTGCAGCTCCCGTATAGTTACCAAAGATGACATTGCCATGCGCCCGAATGATGGGATCAAACAGGCTAATTACGTTGCCAGGCGCACCTGTTGTGGTCAGTAACGCAATGTCGCCCCCACTATTGAAATGAGCATCACCGGAAATAGTGCCATCACTGATGAGCGTTAACTGATTGCCTGCTTGAATCAGCGTTTGGGGATGGGACAACGCCAGAATATCAATACCAGCATTCCCTTGCATCAGCAAGTTTCCCCTGGCGATCGCTTGAAACGGCTGGGTGTCGCTATCTCTAACTTGTAATGTGTCCCGAGCCGATAGCGTTAAATCTCGTCCAGCGTGTAATTGTCCTTGTAACTCCAGACGATCGGCATCCAGGGTTAAATCTTGTCCGGTGGTGAGATCACCGTGATTAATTAGAGTCGCTCCGACGGGACTCTGACCCCGTTGTAATCCCGTTGGCACAGAAATGGTCAGGAGGTCTGGTGCCATCGGATTGGTCGCACTAAACTCACTACCATCAGTAAACTGAATTGCTGCCGCTGTGGAGGCTAAGAAGGAGCCGCGAATATCCAGGCTGGCCTCAGCACCAAAGATGATCCCATTAGGATTGAGCAAAAATAGATTGGCATTACCCAGTACACCCAGTTTGCCGTTGATGGTGGATGGATTCAGCCCGGTTACCCGAGTCAAAATATTGCTGACCCCTGGATCCTGGAAGTACAGCGATCGCCCACGATCGACATTGAATTCCCGAAAACTATGGAACAGGTTGCTACCCACCTGTTTACCACCCTGAATCGTATCGACAGCACCTTGGGAACGAACGCTGGAGGATGTCGTTCCTAACGTGGTATCAGGGACAAGTTGTGCCAGTGTTGGTGTTTTTAACTGAGGCAGCAGCAAAGTCAGGAGCGCCAACCCTAGCCTAAGTTGAGCGAAGCGCGATCGGCAGAGGTTGCCGTGACCCATGATGTACCTCCAAGTATGCAGCTCATTAGGGATAGCAAAGTCTGCATGTACCCTAATGTGCCCAGATCTCACGAAAGAGCGGTTATTTGTGTAAGTTATTCAGGCATTCAGCGGGGTGTCAGGCAAATCTGCCGATTCCAGCTTGACCCATTACGGCTGTTGGTCAGAGTCATAGCCTGGACAAGTTGACACTGGGAGTTGCGATCGGGCAGCCTCAGCCCCTGCCATCAGGGAAATCGAGGCGTCTTCATGTTGAATCCAGCCAGTCGCTTCGATGATCTCAGTGGGCGGTGGAGAGGATGGCGCAGGATTGACATCCGTTTGCCTGACCTGGTCGGGCTGGCGATCTATTTTAGGTTGTGGACGATCGCTCCAAACGCCGGTTTGGTTCAGGGCTTCCGTGGGATCAGGTGAAACACCACCGCGTCCCGTCATCACAAAGCTATTGCGGCGTTCTTGAGCAGAGCAGGTTTGCACAATTTGGTTACTGGAGTCCGTGACATCTGCGGGTAACTGGACTAATCCTCGACTGGGATCTACATTCGGTGTATTTAACGTGACAATCCCGTTAATCCCAAATTGCGAACTAGCGGTAATGTCACTCCAGGGAGTGAGACGGGGTTGAAATTGTAAGCCAAAGATTCCCTGGGTTGTGATATCAATCCGTCCCCCATTCCCCGTAAATGCATTTGCCGTGATGTCGCTATTTTCTCGTAAGACGCCAACGACAAAGCCAGCGTTGATCCGAATATTGCCCCCATTGCCCCCCGCTTGAGCGGTTCCAGCGCTGGCAGAAATCAAACTGTTGTGGCGCAGGAGCAGTAAATCCCGCACTTGCATCTGAATATTACCGCCCTGAGTACTGGCAGTTTCGGCAAATATCGTCGCGCGATCGTCTAGTGTGACTTGTTGGGCAAACAGGTAGATATCCCCACCTCGCCCCAGTCCCCGGCTACCGACATTGATTCTTGCTCCGGACTGCATCAATAATTCGCCGGTGTTGAGCACAATGTTGCCACCGTCCCCCGTCGCTTGCCGCCCGCCAATCCAACCGGTGTTAGCAAACAAGCCACTAGAGTTACCTGAAATCAAAATGCGATCGCGAGCATTCACGGTAATATCGCCCGCATCCCCACGGCTTTCAGTCGTAGCAGATAATCCTCCTCGATTGGTCAGTTCCACAACTCTAGCGATGACATCAATGTTGCCACTGCGACCATCACTGAAGGTGGAGGCACTCACCAGTCCCTCATTTAAGATCTGCAAGGTGTCTGCCGTTAGGTGAATGTTTCCCCCATCCCCAACCCCCCTGCTCCGTTCGGTCGGAGTGCTACTACCTGAAACAATGCCGCTGAAATTGTCTGCGATCGTCAGTCCCTCGGCTACCTGAATTTGAATATCTCCAGCATCGCCGACTCCGCGAGTGAGCGTTTGGATACGACCACGATTGGTTAAGGCTAACGATCGGGCAGACACAGTGAGATCGCCGCCATTGCCTGTAGCATTCCTGGCTACCCCAGTGGAGATTGTCCCGTTGGCTAAGTTCACTGTCCCGGTTGCCTGAACCGTCACATTACCCGCCTTGCCCTGTCCAGCGGTTTCAGTCGAAATTCGGGCTTGATTCGTCAGGAATAAGTCCTTCGCAAATACGGCAATATTGCCCCCATTACCACTGGTTTCAGGCTCAGTATTAGCTAAAATGGCACTGTTTCGACCACTTAACGTCACTTGATCAATCGGTTGGGTAGCCGTTCCTAACGTAATTGATCCCGCCTGCCCTGCTCCGCTGGTACTTGTACGAATCTGTCCGCCATCCGTGACGGTAAGGCGATCGATCAACAGAGTAATTTCTCCAGCATTTCCGGCTGTGACCGTTTCAGCACTAATCACCGCATTTTTCTGCAATGACAGATTGCCAGCATTAATTTGAATGTTGCTCCCATTCCCAATACTTTCGGCGATGGTGCGGCTAAAGATGCCACTTTCCCGCGTTGCCGATCCGGCGATCAATAAATTGCCGGGTATCCCTTGATTGGTAAGATTCAGTCGAATGTTACCGCCTTGACCATTCGCCTTAGATTCTAAGCTGCTGGAAATATAGCCACCGTTGAGCAGTTCTAATCCGCCTGCTTGAATGTCAATTGTGCCACCCTGCCGATTAATGCCCCGAGTGCTATTGAATCCGCTCGTCACGTTGCTCGCAATGCCAGTGCCAGGGCTATCTTTTTCCTCTGTACGAACGCGAAATCCTGCCAAGCTAATTAAACCAGTGGCTCGAATGGTAATATCGCCTGCCCGTGTGCCGACACCTTCACCGAAATGATTGGCGAGGATCTCTGATCCATCTCGCATGGTGAGGGAACCAGTATTCAGGGTGATATTGCCCCCGTTTCCGGTGGAGTATAAATCTGCAAAGGAAAAGATCGCACTAGGTCGATCGCCGCTGCCAACTCCAGAGAGTTGAGTTCTATCCAGCACGTTGATGGTGATATTGCCACTATCGCCACTGGCTTCGAAACGGCTACTACTGCGAATTTGAGCGCCATCTGTCAAAAATAACGATCGGGCGGTGATGGATGTATCGCCCGCATTACCAGAAGCGAAGGTATCATTCTGCCAAACAGAGTCACGCAATAATCGAATGTCACCGCCCGCCTGCACGGTCATTTGTCCACCCTGACCACTGCCATAGGTACTGACATCTGTTATCCCGGTAGCAGTGATGTCACTCGGAGCCGTGATGCGAACATCGCCAGCCAGTCCGTTCTCGCTGCTGCTATCAATATGGTTGAAGCTGACGGTACTCCCAGAATTGAGCGTCACATCACCGCTATCGTTATCGCCGAAGTAGCTGTAAGTCAGGAGATCTTGAACGGCGATCGCTTGACCAGCGGTAATGCTGAGATCGCCCCCGGCTCCAAAGGTTGACCAGGTACTAATCGCATCGGCTGTAACGCTACCCCCTGCCGTGACTGTAATTGCGCCGCCATTACCAAAGGTCACATCATCATCGCTGTAAGCCAATAGATTGCCGACGGCAATATTGCCCTTGGGGGCAGTTAACCGAATCGTTCCGGCATTGCCACTATCAGTGCCGACATTGAGCAATTGTCCGTTGGTGGTGATGTCAGCCGCACTGGTTAAGGTAATCGCTCCTTGTAATGTGCCAATGCTTTGGGTATTGATACTGCCACCCTGGTCGGCGGTTAATCTGACTACACCATTCGGAACCGTGGTGACAGCACCTTGTAAGGTAATACCTGGATTCGGGACAATGCCAGTCCCCGTTGTGCTACCGGGAACCACGCCATTGGGATTGGTGTAGCGGAGGGTTGACTGTCCCGATCGCACAATTAACCCCGCTTGACGGTTGAGGATGGTGTCATCGCCAATGAACGGAGCGGCACCATCGGGAGTGGTAATATCGACCGTTCCTTGAATCCGCACGTTCCCCCCTGCTTCGATCAGCAAGGAGGCTCCAGTATAGTTCAGGGCTAAATCGACATCGCCTGTCGTCGTAATAATCGGATCAAATCGGCTAGTGACCGTTGCCAGCCCGCCAGAGAGCGATCGCACTTGGAAATTACCTTGGCTGAGGAACCGCGCATCTGCCGAAATCACCCCATCACTGATCAAACTCAAATTGCCACCACTCTGCACCGGGATGTGAGTGGAATGGTTGAGCGCCAGAATATCGATGCCACGATCGCCTTGGATGGTTAGATCCCGACCAGCTTGAGCCAGAAACGGCTGAGTTGGCGTATCCCGTACTTGGACGGTATCGGCTGCCAGTAGGGTTAAATCTCGACCCGCTTGAAGACGACCCTGTAGCTCTAAGCGATCGGCGGCTAACGTCAAATTCTGTCCAACTGTTAGTTGTCCCTGGTTGGCGATCGGGGCTGGGGAGGCAGTGCGCCCTCGCTGTAAGCCGATCGGCACAGCGATCGTCAGCAAGGGTTGAGTCACCAGATCCGTTGTGCCAAATTCACTACCATCCGAAAATTGAATCGCCTTCGCTGTTGTTGCCACAAACGAGCCACGAATATCTAAGCTAGCGTTGGCTCCAAACAGGATGCCATTGGGATTGAGTAGAAATAAGTTAGCATTACCCTCTACGCCGAGCTTGCCATCAATTTTGGATGAATTCCGTCCAGTCACGCGGGTGAGAATGTTGGTTACACCGGGATCACTGAAGTAAACTGATCGACCCCTGCCAACATTAAACTCAGAAAAGCTATGAAACAGGTTGCTGCCGGCTCGGATGCCACCCTGAATTGTCTCGCGATCGCCTTGATGGTGAACAGTAGACGATCGGGAGCCAAAGATAGTATCGGGCACTAATTGCGCTGGCACCGGAGCACAAAGTTCAGTTAGCCAGATAGCGCTACTGACCAATCCCAGGCTCCATTGAAACCAAAGTGACCCAGACGAATTGCGATTCATACTATGCCAATAGCCATCCGTGAACTGCCAAAGTTGAGCGATAAATGTGGGAGCAGATGCGCCTCATGACCACTGGCTGCTTCAAGGTCGAGGATGACGGACCGTTGATTTAGCCAGCAAACTGGCATCAAGAAACTAAGTATTTAATTTACTAGAGAATTTAAGTTCAGATGCTCGGGGTTTATCCTAGTTCTGCATCCGCAAAAACTTCTTTTAACATGCCCAACCCCATTAAGACGGTGGACAATTGCTCTTCAGTCAACTGATTTAATAACGTGGCAATGCGATCGCGCGTATTTTCTTGGCTCTGTTGTAAATGCGCGGACCCGACTTCCGTTAATTTCAGCGCCACATGGCGACGTTCTTGGGGACGTTCTGCTCGATCGATAAAGCCCCGTTGGACTAAGCGATCGGTCATCGCGGAAGCGGTCGCCCGCGTCACGCCTAAATGCTCGGCGACATCGGATAAGGAAGCACCTGGATGCACATTCAGAAAGGCTAATACCCGAAATTGGGGTACAGATAGCAAGGAGGCGCTTTGACTACGCATTTCGGTGCGGATGAATTGCATCACTGGCAAAATTGTGTCCATTAATTCGGTAGCACACTCTTTTGGCGTTATGGTCTGAGCAAGTTGATCCGAACTCATGCGATCGCACGTCTCCTAACAGTTGAGCATCGGGATCCCCAATGAATCATTGGGGTTCAGTCGGTCGGTTCTGTCCATGAACGGAACGACTGTTGCCCGAACATCAAGCTCGCTCCAAGAGATTACCAGACCTAGCGCTGCCAAAATCCCTATGGCGTGATACATCGGATTGTAACGGCAGATGACAAACTTCTGAGCAAATCTGAACTACTGGTAATATTTGTTGCTCTTAGAGCAGGCTGATCAACAGATCCGGCGCCTGTTCGATCCTCCTCACTCCCCTGGAGAAAAGCAGGGAACCGTTCGCAACGTGTGTGTGCAGCACATACCAGACGTTTGAAGTTCCCCTCGTCCGGAGAGATTGAGGGAAGCTGAATATTGATTGACAACGACTTACTTCAGCTGCGTTGGTAGTGGATTGGCTAGAGATGAGAGAATAATTTTGATGAGAGAGCCTTGGGGTCATGACGATCGCGCCGCCATGCCACGACTGGTGAATTCCCCCTCAAGCGATCGGGCGGCAATTAAATGGAATGGCTGCACAATTGAATTGATCCATTTAACAATTAGATTCGCTCTATGATCAATGTCTTTTGCATAGAGTAATACCATAGGTGCAGCGCTCACAATTGAGGATGCAGGCGTGACGATCGCATAATTAGACCAGACAATGGCATGGATCAGTACCACAATTGAATTGATTCTATGATCAACCTTTCTGTAATAGATCAATATTGATGAGCTATAGAAACTCTGACGCATGACAAGCCACGTTCGATCGATGAATCCAGAGGCTGGAGGATAATGCCGGAGTGTCACAGCGAGCCACAATTTATCCCTTCACTATCTCCAGCCAATCTTCACCCTTGATCGCGAACCTGAGCAATTCTCTTCGCAAAAAATCTACCAGGCGAGACAGGCATTTGCCGGGGCAATTCCGGCATAGTAAGGGCAAGATTCAATCATGCAGAGGAACCATTGGTGGGAAAAGCATTGCTTGTCGTCAATTCCCGGGCGAGACAGGCACAACAAAAGTTAGCTGACGCCATCGCTCAGCTTCATGCCTGTGGCTTAGAGTGGATTAAAGTGGCGCCACCGCAAGCGTCAGAGATTTCAGACGCCATTCGGCACCATCAGTCGCAAGTCGATCGCGTTGTGATTGCAGGCGGAGATGGCACCCTGAATGCTGCCATTCCTGGGTTGCTTGATACGCAATTACCCTTGGGCATTCTGCCGCTCGGCACCGCCAATGATTTAGCCCGAACGCTAGGCATTCCCACCGATCTAGCCGCTGCTTGCAAAATTCTGACTGCCGGACAATTAGAACGGATCGATTTGGGTCAGGTGAACGATCGCTATTTCTTTAATGTCGCCAGCATTGGCTTAAGTGTGCAGATCACCCGCAAGCTGAATCGGGAAACGAAACAACAGTGGGGAATTCTCGCCTACCCGATCGCGGCGTTGCAAGCCTTAAATCGCTCTCGACCCTTTTGGGCAACTGTCTCACGCGATAATGGGCAATCCCAACGGATGAGAACGATTCAAATCGCCGTGGGCAATGGGCGGTATTACGGCGGCGGGATGACTGTTACGGCTGATGCCACAATTAATAGCCAACAATTGGACGTGTATAGTCTCAATCTGCAACACTGGTGGCAACTGTTAGCCATTCTGCCTGCCATGCGATCGGGTGACCATACGTCATGGTCGTTTGTTGAGGATTTTCAGGCGCAGACGATCACGGTGGAAACAGCTCGTCCCATGCCAATTAATACTGATGGTGAAATTACAACTTACACACCAGCCAGATTTCAGGTTCTTCCTCAAGCAATCTCAGTCTTCTGTAGTCAAGAGGCGAACTTGATCGCTGACCATTCCGCTCAATCTGTTGTGACCTAGGAGCAATGCATCACTATGGATCTGCAATTGACAAACAAAGTCGCCTTGGTGACTGGCTCGACGGCAGGAATTGGGTTAGCGATCGCCACTACACTGGCGGCAGAAGGAGCCACAGTCATCATTAATGGTCGTACGCAGGAACGAGTCAATGCCGCGATCGAGCAAATCAAGCAAACAGTCCCTACCGCTAATCTGCAAGGCATTGTTGCTGACTTAGGCACGGTTGATGGGGCTAATACTCTCTTTCAGCAGGTGCCATCGGTCGATATTTTGGTGAATAACCTAGGCATCTATGGAGCCAAAGCCTTTCCTGAGATCTCGGATGATGAATGGCTGCAATTTCTGGACGTGAACGTGATGAGTGGGGTGCGGTTGTCTCGCCATTACCTCCCTATGATGCTGCAACAGAACTGGGGGCGGATCATTTTTATCTCCAGTGAGTCTGGCGTTAATATTCCCGCCGAAATGATTCATTATGGGGTGACTAAAACCGCTCAATTGGCGTTAGCTCGAGGATTAGCTGAAACTACGATCGGTACAAATGTGACGGTGAATTCGGTCTTACCGGGACCGACGCGATCGGAAGGGGTAGAAGACTTCATTCAAGGCTTAGCGAAAGAACGAAATATGAGTCCGGCTCAGGTAGAGCAAGAGTTTTTTCAGACCACGCGACCCTCTTCCCTATTGCAACGCTTTGCCACCACTGAGGAAGTTGCCGCTTTAGTGGCTTTTGTCGCCAGTCCTCGCTCGTCAGCGACCAATGGCGCGGCCTTGCGGGTAGATGGCGGCGTCGTGCGATCAATTATCTAACCCTGTTAAGCTGCTGCTAACACTGAGTTCCCGGTTAACTTGCCATCTTCCATCGTCACAATCCGATCGGCAATATCGAGAATGCGATTGTCGTGGGTGACTAATAGAATCGTGCAACCCTGTTCTTTGGCTAAGGTCTGCATTAATGTCACCACATCCCGACCCGACTTACTATCTAAGGCGGCAGTGGGTTCGTCAGCTAATACAATCTTGGGACGACTGACCAAAGCCCGCGCGATCGCCACCCGTTGCTTCTGTCCCCCCGACAAATCATCGGGATAGTAGTGCAAGCGATTGCCTAAGCCGACATGCTCTAACATTGCCGCCGCTTGCGTCTGCATGTCTGCCACGGATAAATGGTTGTGCAACTCCAAGCCCATTTTGACGTTTTGCAGGGCGGTTAAACTGTTGTGCAAATTATGCGCCTGGAAAATATAACCATTGTGGCGACGGGCTAAAGTCAATTCACCCGCCCCCGCTCCACATAACTCCTGACCTAAAACTTGTAAGTGACCCGATTGTGCCGATCGTAGACCCCCGACTAACGTTAGCAAGGTAGTTTTACCGGAACCGGAAGGTCCCGTCATAATCACAATTTCTCCGGCATTGATCTCTAAATTGACATCAAACAACACTTGCTTGCGTAATTGACCCTGACCAAAAAAGTGATTGAGATTGTGAATCGAAATAACAGGAGACATAAATTTTCCTCAAAACATATCAGCCGGATCAGCCGATTGCAGTTTACGGGTGGCGATCGCGCCGGAAATCATACACATGATCACCGTCAGAATTAACACGGCGATGGCTCGTACCGTCGTCATGTAGATCGGTAACGCTGTGGCTTTTGCCGCTAACTGATATAAGCCGATCGGCAACACAAAGCCGGGAATGAAGCCTAAGAACGCCAGAATCAGCGCTTCCTCAAACACGATCGCGAGTAAATATTGGTTGCGATAGCCCATCGCTTTAAAGGTGGCGTATTCTTTCAAGTGGCTATTCACATCCGTGGACAACACTTGATAGACAATCACGACCCCGACCACAAAGGCCATGCCCGTCCCCATGCCAAAAATAAAGCCGATCGGGCTTTCACTCTTCCAGAAACTTTCTTCAAACTGAATGTATTCCTGATGCGTCAAGACTCTGACATCATTGGGTAAGTAGGCATCTAACTCTGTAGCCACTTGCTTGGCATCATAGCCCGGCTTCACATGAATCAATCCCAGGCTGGCACTCGCCGCATCGCGTTTGGGAAAGAAATGTAAGAAGGTTTGGTCACTGGCAATCAAAATGCCATCCGATCCGAAAGAGGCTCCTAAGGCAAACGCCCCCGAAATGGTCACCGTCCGCCGTTCTACTTCCGTTGCCACCACCTGACCCTGATCAATTTTGGTCAGAGCTGTTTGGTAATTGCCGCGTGACTTGCGATCGAACAACACCTGATCCGGTAACTTCAGTTCATTTAGTTGTTGATTGACTTCCGGGAGGTTCAACGCCGGACGATCGGGATTAAACGCGATCACCTGAATTGAGGTTTCTTTCTGTGTATCCGGATGCTTCCAGGTAATCACATTCGAGTAAAACGGTTCTGCGGATTTGACTCCAGCAATATCTTGCGCCTGATATAACCGACGGCGGGAAAACGTCGATAAATTCTGGGTATTGCGAGCTTGCGGACTGACGAGGATAATATCCGCATCCAAAGCGCGACTCATTTTGGTGTTGCTGTCATACAAGGCATTTTGGAAGCCCAATTGCATAAACATCAACACATCGGCAAAGGCAATTCCCGACAACGCCACTAGTAGACGACTCCGTTCTCGACTCAGTTGTAACCATCCCAATGGAGTCCGACGTTGGATCGTTTGTAGCCAGCCCATCATTGTGCAATCTCCGCCGTTACTTGCAAGTTGGTAAATTTCGCTGCCCGTTGACTCGATGCTTTGTCTAAGGCAATGTGAACTTCAATCACGCGACCATCTATATTCGTACTGGGATCCGTGTTCACCACGGTTTGTCGCTTCACCCGCGAATCAATCCGCTCCACCGTCCCAACTAGTTCACCGGGAATCGAATCACTCGTTACCGTCGCTCGTTGTCCTGGCTTCACCCGATTAATGTCACTTTGATAGACTTCCGCGATCGCATACATCCGTTTGGTATTGCCAATCTCGACAATGCCCTCTGTGCCCACCACTTCCCCGGCGCGGGTATGAATATCTAATACCTCGCCATTACTGGGAGACCGCACATAGGCTTGCTCCAAATTTGCTTGCGCCTGTTTCATGGCGGCGATCGCTCGATCGACTTCCGCTTGATTCGCCTGAATATCCACCGGACGCACTTCAGCAATTCGATCTAAATTAGCTTCAGCTTGGCTTAACTGGGCTGGACTAGTGGTTTGAATTCGGGTTAGCACGGCTTTCGCTTCATCCACACTTTTACGAGTCGTATCGAGGGTTAATCGCCGCCGATCAAGATCCGATGCCGAAATCGCCCCTTCCTGATACAACGATTGATAGCGACTAAACTCCACCTCTGCATTTTGCAACTCTGACGTTAACCGAGCCACCGTTGCCGCTTGCGCCTGAATATCTCCCTGCCGCTGGGCTTGCAGCCGCTCAATCTCGGCACGTTGGGCATTAATTTCTCCTTGTTTCGCCCCTGCCTGGGTGATCGCCAGCTTTGCCTGTGCCACCTTCACATCTTCCTGGGCTTGCTCATAGGCGGCTTGCAACCGATCGCGACTATCCAGAATCGCAATCACCTGCCCAACCTGAACCCGATCGCCCGTTTGCACCCGCAACTCATCCACTCGATTCCCACTACTCGATGTCGGAGCCGACAGTTGAATCATTTCGCCCTGCGGTTCCAACCGTCCCATTGCCGTAACGGTTTTGATTTGCGGCGCCGTCATCGCCATCCCCGAATTCTCACTGGATGCCGTCGATTGCGATCGCCAGATGCCGTATCCCGTTCCAGCCGCCACGACAAAACAAGCGGTAGCGGCTATTCCCATCCATCGCCGGGATTTACCTTGAGAGAGACTATCGAGTGAACTTTGCAGCATGGCTCAATTCCTAGTGACGGTTGACTAAACTAAACTGTTTCGTTTCTCTTGGAACTAAACTAAACTGTTTCGTTTAGTAGTGTCAAGGGTATGATGAAAGAACAGTCAATTCAGTCAAGGACAGTCGATCGTGAAAAGTGGGGAACGCGAGTTATCACCGGAAAAGACAGCCACCATCCTGAATGGGGCAATGCAGGAGTTTCTGGAGCATGGTTATGCCGGAGCGCGGATTGATAAGATTGTCGCGGCTGCCGGAGTCTCTAAAGCCACGGTCTATCGGCATTTCCCGGACAAAGAAACTTTATTTACGGCGCTGATTCAACGGATGGCAAATAAGAAAGAATTATTTCGGCTACAAAACATACCATCCCTGGAGGAAGATCCGGCGACGTTTCTAAAACGCTACGCGCTCGGGATGCTCGATAATGTGGAGAGTGATCCGCAAATCCTCACCTTTCTGCGGATTATTATTGGCGAGTCTGCTCGGTTTCCCGAATTAGCCCGTGCCTTTGTCCGCAATATTGAAAAACCCAGCCTGGATTTGCTGACGCAATACTTGATCAAACATCCTCAGATTGAAGTAGCTGACCCGGAAGTAGCCGCCCGCGCCTTCATTGGCACCATCATTCATTTTGTGATTTTGCGGAATGTCTTGCAGAGTGGCGACATTGTCCCAATGGACCGCGATCGCCTATTGAATAGCCTCCTCAAGCTGGTACTGGGGAAATCTCAGTCTGAGGAACTGCTGTCCTCTCCTAACTAATTATCATCTCCTAGCTAACTGGACAGACCGTACAATAGGGATAGGAGGCACTGCACATCCGGTATCGCTACGACCTTATGCAGTGGTTCAGCCATGACGAGTTCCCCTGGCCATCAGTTAACTCAAATCTCCCTACAACGATCGCACCCTCCCAGTCGAGACCGTAGTGAGTCACCCATTGCGATTGCCACCCAAGCAATTAACATGGTGTTCGACCCGCAGATTGAGCAGGTTCCAGTACTGAGAGGGATCAATCTGACTGTGCCTCAGGGGACAATCCAAATGGTACTGGGACCATCGGGAGTCGGGAAAACGACCTTACTGCTGATCCTGGCTGGATTATTAACTCCTACGGCTGGACAGGTGATCCTATTAGGTCAAGAGATTACTCAGATGTCGCGATCACAACTGACCCAATTTCGGCGGCAACACCTGGGATTCTTGTCGGAAGAAGGCAATCTGTTGCGGGCGTTAACGGCAGTTGAAAATATTGAAGTGATCCTAAATCTTAAAGGCATTCAGGGGCAGGCTGCCCAAGAACAGGCCCATCAACTGTTAGCCGCCGTAGGCTTAGCGAAATTAGCCGATCGCTTATCTTGTGAGTTATCCGGTGGACAACAACAACGGGTCGCGATCGCCCGGGCGTTAGCCGGACATCCCGATTTGATTATTGCGGATGAGCCGACATCCGCTTTAGATGCTGAAAATGGACAGATTGTGCTGGAGCTATTACGCAAATTGGCTAAACAGGACAACAGTACGATCGTTATTGCCACCCATGATTCACGCATTCAGCCGTTCGCCGATCAAATTGCTTACTTGAATGATGGTGTATTATTGCCGACCAGCCAATAGGTCGTCATTTCCCCTCTACCTTTCACAACAACCTGCCCCCGTTGCACAAACTGATATTGCGCTTGTAGACGGCTGTAAGTGGCTTCTGTCACCTGGATTTTGCCAGGACAACCGGAGGATTCCATGCGGGACGCCACATTGACGGCATCCCCCCACAAGTCATAAATGAATTTCTTTACGCCAATTACTCCAGCCACCACCGATCCTGTATTGATGCCAATCCGGATTTGTAGCTGGTCACCATAAATTGTCTGAAATTGTACGATCGCTGCCTGCATGTCTAATGCCATTTGGGCTACCGCCACCGCATGATCGGGTCGAGCTACCGGGAGTCCACCCACGACCATATAGGCATCTCCGATCGTTTTAATTTTCTCTAAACCATGTTTCTCGCTTAGTTCATCAAAGGTCGAGAAGATTTCATTTAATAAATTCACTAATTCGGTCGGTTGAATCTGGGCAGATAAGGGAGTAAACCCAACAATATCGGCAAATAAAATTGTTACCTCATCAAATTGTTCAGCGATCGCGCTGGTATCTTGCTTTAAGCGCTCCGCAATTTGTAAAGGTAAAACATTGAGTAACAAGCGTTCTGAGCGTTCCTGGCTTTCTTTTAATGCGGCATCTGTAATCTGGCGTTCCAATTCCGCTCCGGCTCTAGCCGCAAAAATCTTTAAGACTAGCTCTCGGGTCTGATCACCAACTGGCATCGGCTCCACATCCAGCACAGCAATATGCCCAATCACATTACCCGTGGACCCTACTAAAGGAATTCCCGCATAACTACGTGCTTGTAACGTAACGAGATCTTGATCGTTGGGAAAGCGATCAATAATATGATCACAATAGCAAGCATACTTTCCTTCAGTAATCACTTCTTCACAGGGAGTTCCTTGTAAGTCATACTCCAAATTTTCCGTAAAGTCTTGATGTTGCCAAAAAGCTAAGGTATGCACTCTAGTGTTTTGTGGATTGGTACATTCAGTCACAAAGGTGTACCGCACTCCTAAAATTTGGGCTAGATGTTGGACACAGGCTTGAAAAAAATCATCTCCCGTTTTAGCCGCTGTGCCTTCTACAATTAAGCGCAATGCCTCTTCTCGTCGTTTGCGATCGCTAATATCCCGTACCACACAGAGAACTGTATTCGTTGAAATTGGGGAAATACTTGCCCAGGAATCTACTACCCCTTGTGCCATCTCCAGGCTATATTCCACATCGATCGTTTGTTGGGTCGCTAATGATTGCTGGATAGCATCTAGGATTAAATCAGCCTGCTTTTGAGGTAGTGCTTCATGCAATGTTTTTCCAATTCGTTCTTCATTGGGAAGGTATAGCAAATCGGTAGTGGTATTGGCAATCTTGAGATGTCTTCCCTCTGCATCCAACACCAAAATTAACTCGTTCATCGCTTTGAACAGGGCATTGGATTCAGCTTTAGAAAGTTCTAATTCGGCTTGAGTGACACGTAAATCTTGAATAGTTTGTTGTAATGCTTGATTTTGAGCTTGAAGCCGATTTTGTAGGGTTTGCAGATTTAATTGAGTTTGAATTCTGGCTAAAACTTCTTCTAACTGAAATGGTTTAGTAATGTAATCTACTCCACCCGACTGAAAGGCTTTTACTTTAGCCGTCACATCGCTACCAGCACTAAGAAAAATCACTGGAACTGTACAGGTTTTAGCATCCGCCTTAAGCTGTTCGCAGACTTCATAACCGCTCATTCCTGGCATATTAATATCTAATAAAATCAAGTTTGGTGGTAAGCTTCTTGCTGCCATTAACGCGGCTTGTCCGTTAATAGCTTTTCGCACTTGATAGCCTTGTTCAGATAAAAACTCAGATAAGAAGCGAATATTTTCTGGTTTATCATCAACAATTAAAATATCTGCTAAATTGATACATTGTTCGATCGCCATATTCATTCCACCATACTCCCGCCTGCGCTTGCATCGACATTCGCCACCTGTTCTAGATTACCCTGATCACGATCAGCAGATGCCGCTATGCCTGTTTTACTCACTGAGCATGGGCAATGTCTAACTGATGAGTTAATTCTCTGCTATTATTCACGATTAAAAGTTTGGGCTGGGCAAGATGAGCCCGCTCGTTAGGGTGAGTTACCATCCGTTAGCTCCAGGGTTAACCTCATCAGATGATCAAATTGATAGTTTTCGACCAGCCGGGTTAAAGCCTTCGCTAGAGCCGCATAATCGGCTGGAATTTGGGCAATTAACTTCTCTGCCTTAGCATCATCCCCTTGGGTAGCAGACTGATGTAATTGCTGCCTCCATGAGCTTGGCATTACCTCTAGAGCAGCTGCATCTAGGACGTAGTTTGACGGTTGTGCTACCTCATCGACTGAGGGAGATCTGTCTATTGTCTGCGTCAAATATTCTACCCCCAAATGTTTAGTCAGAATTTCTAATAAATCTTCCCGTCGGAAAGGTTTACTCAAAAAGTCATCACATCCTGCGGTCCAGATTTTTTGGCGTTGTTCTGCAAACACACTTGCCGTTAAGGCGACGATCGCAGGCACCTTCGTTGTCTCTAAAATGGCAATATCTTCGCTTTGATTGCTTGCTGCGATCGCGGCTTGCTTAATACAACGAGTCGCTTCATACCCATCCATGATTGGCATATGCATATCCATAAAAATCAGATCGGGTTGCCACTCTTGCCACAGCTCGATCGCAATTTCACCGTTTTCAGCCTCTTGTACCTCAAATCCTAAGCCAGTCAGTAGCTTACTTAATAACAACCGGTTTACCACATTATCTTCAACAATCAAAATGCGGTAGCTAGACTGCCCTGGCGTCAGGCTAACAACATGCTCAAGGTTAGACAAGGCTGCGTTAGCAACGGATGCTGCCACCTCTACTTGAATCTGGAAGCTAAATCGACTGCCTTTGCCGACCTCGCTATCAACCTTAATCTCTCCACCCATGAGCTGGACAAATTTCTGGCTGATGCGCAACCCCAATCCAGTTCCTTCCTGCGCAACCTGCCCCACCTTAGTTTGGGTAAAGGCTTCAAACAACTGGCTGAGTTCATTTGCTGCAATGCCCGGTCCGGTATCTTCTACCTCAACCTGTAAAATATGGGCTGTAGCGGCATCGGCAGGCAGTTCGTGGCATACTCGTAAAACCACATTGCCTGCCTGCGTAAATTTAATCGCATTCCCTAGTAAGTTAATCAATACTTGGCGGAGTTTATTTTCATCAGTTTTGATGTATTGCGGTAGAGTAGGGGCGCAATCAAACCGTAATTGTAATCCTTTAGATTTAGCTTTTAGTTGCAACATCGATTCCAAGTTATCGAGTAACTGCAGCAGATCAAATTCAGCTTCGTTTAATACCGTTCGTCCTGCCTCAATTTTGGACATTTCCAACACATCGTTGATCAGCGCCAGCAGGTGCTCACCACTTTGGTTAACAATTTCAACATACTGGCGATGCTCAGTTGATAACTTGCTATCCCGTCGCATCAATTGGGTAAATCCAAGAATGGCATTCAGGGGTGTGCGTAATTCATGACTCATGTTGGCTAGAAACTCACTCTTTGCCCGGCTAGCCGCATCAGCCACATCTTTCGCCTGTTTGAGTTCCTCTGCCTGGTGCTGGGTTTGGGCAAACAGTTCTGCCTGCTGTACCGCCACCCCAAGCTGATTGCTAATCTGAGTCACAATCCGAATTTCCGTATCTTTCCAGTGACGGGGGCTAGAATTTTGGTAAGCGGCTAATAATCCCCATAATTGACTGCCACAGAAGATCGGAGCAATGATATAAGCGCGAGCTTGTAGCTGCCTTAATAATTTGAGATAGCACTCATCAAAACCAGCTTCATAAACATCTACGACACAGCAATAGCTGGTTTTTTGGCGATAAATGCCCCCTTCACTAGCTTGTAGATAAGTATCCTGCATCAGGATTTCGGAACTATCTAGTTGTTTTGTGACACAGTTCGATTGATCGACAGCAACCCGAGTCAATTCCGAATCATTAGCGCTGTCAGGCAACAAAAGGTTCCACCCTTCTGTCACAGCTTCAGATACTAATTCACCACTCCAGTCCGGTTTGAACCGATAAATCAACACACGCTCGCACTGAATGGCTTGACGTAATTCGGTGGTGGTTGCCTGAAAAATTGATTTTAGGTTCAAACTCTGCCGCATTCGCAGCACCACTCGGTTAATCGTCTGCGCCTGTTCTGCCATGACTCGTAACGAGGCTTCAGCGGCAATTCGTTCCTGGATTTCAGCTTCCAGCACCGTATTGGTTGCCATCAGTTCAGCGGTACGCTCTTTGACCCGGAATTCTAGTTCTTCATAGGCGCGACGCTTATCATCTTCTGCCCATTTCCGTTGCAATTCCGTAGCAGCTCGAGCAGCAAATACACTGAAAAATGCTCTGGTGCGATCGTCAATCAGAAACGGTTTGACATCAAGAATACATAGATGCCCAATCACATTCTGATGACCATCGAGGAGCGGCACACCGACATAGCTTTCGGCTTGTAGTTCCCTCAACATGGAAATAGTAGGGAACAACTGCTGTAATTGCTCAGGATAAGTGCACAGTAACTTAGTTTCGATCGCGACTTGACAAGGCGTACCCGACAATTCATATTCAATGTTTTCAGCTAAACGATCGCCTGCCCACAGCGAAATCGTTCTTAAAGATTGCAGTGAACTGTCAGCCACCTCACAAACTAGAACATAGGCAACATCCAGTCCTTTCGCCAGATTTTCTACCAGCGCAGGAAAGAAATCATTGCCTGTTACAGATGAAGTTCCAGCCACAATCATCTGTAAGGTTGCCTCCGTCCGTTGACGTTCGGCAATTTGCTTTTCCAACTCCCGGTTAATCTTCTCGAGTTGTTCCGGAGTCTGAAGCGCCAGAAATTGTGGTAATAATTCCACCAGTCGTAACGCGGTATAACAGGAAACTAAAGCCGTTAACGCTTGTTCAATTCCTACTATCCAATAATTGGGATGCCAGAGTGTCCAAATATCTAGTAAATGACCAAAGCCGCAGAGAACAATAAAAGCACCAAATAAAACAAATACTCTTGAAAAAGGAATATCACTTCGCTTGCGAACGAAGTAGATCAACATGGCAGGGATAGAAAAATATGCGATCGCAATGAGCGCATCACTGATAAGATGTAGCCCGACTAAGGGGGTTTGCCATAAATAGCAATGTCCATGGGGAATATAGCTTAAGTATGGTGACATCATGAAATAGTTTTCGTGTATTAGTTATTTATTAGTGTAGAGGAGCACTAAATTATTTGTGCTTGAACGCTATAGAGTTTATTGATAGTAGTTCAATTCATAAAAAGTATCGGTTCTATTCATAGAACAAACCAGTTAGGTAGCCGCGCAGTATGAAGATGAGTGATTAATGCGGATGACCAGGAGTATTGATGGAACTGAACTCAATCGTGACATGAGCACATCTCGCCTACTATGTCTGATCGACCTTGAAGTCAGAAGCTGAGAAGGTCAGCACACAATTCTATGTTCTATGAAGTGAAAATCTTGTGAAATCGGTCTGAAAGCATTATTTCAATTGATTTAGGATAATGCCCAATCACGGCTAATGGCAGCAATTCCTGGCAATCCTACACCGCAAACGGGGGTTATCTATATATAAGCTGGGCAATAGCTCCAGGCAGCAGAGAATTGACTCGCTATATGTGACAAGGTAGGAGACACTTTAACACCCTAAACTTGAAGTCATCCTTGAAACAAGCAGCTCTGGCTCCAGCGAGGATGTCACTGTACCATCTTAACTACCAAGTTGAGGACGTGGGTCTGACTACAGTATTAGTTTGCGATCGCCAGTTGTGCCGACATCAAATACTGCTCATCAGTTTTGAGTTGAGCTAAGAATTGACACGCTGACCTCAACGACTTGTGAAATTAAGGATGTGAGCACAGGGTTTTAGGCAGCCCTTATGTGCTCAACTCAGGTAGGATCGCCGACTTACCCTCCGTTTGGGAGCAGGACTGGTTGAGTCTTACCTCCCCTGCTCCCAAATCGATTCTACAGACCCCGCTTAAGTTGTTGATTGCGGAGTTAGTTTGACGATCAGGGGTGAGTCGGGGACTGTCAGGGTTAACTGAGTGGGTGACGTAAATTGTGCTATGGCATTAGCAGATTCATTGGGTAAATAGGTCGTTGCTTGCTCGATCGCTGTATTCAGCGTTAATGTCACTTGATGGCTATTGGCTTGGTCAGTACTGGGCACTTCTAGCCATAACACCAGATAGAAGTCGCCATTTTGCTTTTGCAGTAAGGTGTGCTGGATATAGTTGGTGTTGCCACTTAAGCGATAATTCAGTGAGCCAGGAGTGAAATTGGCTTCAGTGTCATCCAGTAATTGGATCAAGTTCTTCACCGCTGTAAAGGCGGGTTTGGGTGACCCATCATAGCGGAGAATGCCAAAATTAGCTTCCCCATCATTGGGACGGAGTTTTTGGTCAATTAACTCATAGGAAAAAGTTCGATAGATTCCCTGGTTGAAATTATTCAGAAAGACTCTGGGAATATACTTGCCTTGAACTGCTTCCGATACCGATCGATCATTGGTGACATTTGCCGTATGATAGCCTGCTTCAGTTGCAATCATCGGTCGCCGATTAAAGGGGAGCGATCGAGTGCTCATTTCTTGGTTCAGGTTGCCATTCCCTGGGTAGCTAGGATAGTTATATGGATGCATATTGCCATAATCTACCCACTGACTGAGATCACCGACCGCCTGACTCGAATCCGGATAGACAAACGATGGACCAATCACTGCAATATCCTGAGTTGCCGGATCACTATTAATGAAGTTATAGGTATCCCGGGTAAAGTCACGCAAGTAAGCAATCCAGTTATCACTCGTTACGGGTTGACCGTTGCGAGAATAGCCACTTTGGTACCAAACATCAAACTCATTCAGAATTTCAACGGCTTCAGTCCCATCGGGGATAATATTTTTGACAAACTCAAGCACTTGATACCCTGGTGATTTAATATCATAAGAGGCATCAGGTCCGACTCCAATATTCGGGTCAAGCACAACGGTTGTTTTAATCCCCTCGTTCCCTAACTGATTAATCCGCTGTACCCAAGTGGGATCGCTGCCCCCATCTCGAATATGCTGAATTCCGGCTTCCTGCAAGCGTTGCTGAATCAACGAAAAATCGCCATAGGCGGTATCGTAGTAGTGCAGGTGGGTATTAAACCCGATTGAGTCTATAAAGGTTGCCGCCCGCTTGGCAGGTTCATTTGCGGCTGTAACTACATCGGGCCCTGTAGGTGAGAGGTAAGTAGGCGGAATAATTTCCTTAGTCTGGCTACCGCTAGACCATAATAGCTGACAACTTGCCGCTCCTGATCGCTCGTAGTATTCCAACTTAATGTCGTAGTTTTGCAATGCCTGTAAGGAAATGACACCGCTATTCTCTGTAACGGCATGGTCAGTCCAGTTATCAATTAACAATTGTCCATTCACCCATAACCGCACCCCATCATCCGCGTTAGTGTAAAAGGTGTATATTTCGGAGTATTGGGGTTGAATGGTGCCAGCCCAACGCACAGCAAAGTTGTCAGCCCCGATCGAGGCGGTGGGTGAACCTTCTGCCCAGTTGAAATCTACACGGCTATCAACACGGGTCGCTTGCAGTTGACTAAAGTTACTCCCGGTGTAATAGCTTGCCTGTAATCCCTGGCTAGCTGCCGCACTCGACATTGTCCCCACGGTTAGCTCATTGAATGATTGCTGAACCGGGATAGTTGAATTGAACCCAGGAGTTTGGGTGGTCATGTCAAAACTATTGCGATCGCTAAGAACGCTGATATTTGAATCTAGCAATTGTTTTCCCTCAAAAATAGAGTGAAGTTTGTCTTGAGGGCAAATGTATTCTGTAAAGCCCACCTTTGCAGTTTGCCCATTTCCCTTCACAAAACAAACGTGTCAATCTGGCTAAAGATAGAGAACACAACAGAGCTTTATGGTCGTACAAGAATGATGCAATTCCGAAAAATTTATTCCTCTAGAACGGGCGATCGAGAGAAAAATTCGAGCCAGCTAAAAATGGTTTTACCCTACTTTTGACTAGAGAATAACATCACATATTCCTAAGGAAGCAGCTGGCTCAAAGCCTTGATAGACAGGAATTTTCCTCGTCATTTGAGCGCAATGCAAGGGTTGAAAACTGCTATGAGGCAGCTTGTTGAAGTTGATCAACGAGCTAAATATTTTAAGCAAAAGATTTCCTCCAATTGAGTTGTTTAGGACTTGCTTAAGATGTCATCTCTCTAACAGTTGAGTTCAGATAAAATTCAACCACTCATAATAGTCCGCTCGGCAATTATATACAAGCGTTAATTTTGGTTTTTTCATAGTGATATATCTTACATTTCAATCCAAGTGAAATCGTTAAATTTACGCTTAAGGACAAAATATTGCGATGCCCACATTTGATCACAAGTGGCAGTGGCGCCAACCATCTAGTTAATTCTGAAACTGAGGGGCAACAGGTTACCTGGCATCAATTCGTGACTTCAAAGCTATTGCCGTCCTGAGCCTAAAAGCCAATCGAGTCTGGCTGCAATCACCCATACCAGCTAATTCGGCAAATGCCACGCCCTGCCTCTGCCTCAAGCCCCCTACAGCAGCTCCGGTCTTTCCCATACCGCCCCGCTGAGACACAGCTTGCAGCCTAGCTAACCCCTAATAGAGATAGCTAGAGCCGTCACCCCGACCAATAGAGAAGTCCTAAGAAACTCGTTGGGTTTGCAGTTGCGAGCGATGATTGCGAGCCTTACCCGCCTCAATCGAGGATTGAGCAAACGACTGCAACTAAATTTGAACTTTAGCTTGTCCTGACAGACCCTCCAGGCATGTACTGATGCGGCTGGTGTTTCAATTTGCTGCCGATCGCAATCTGCCAACGTATTTAGTACTGTCAGGGTAGGCTATGGACTTAGTGTAAAAGGTGCAAAGTTCAATTTCCCCTCGTTTATGAGTGTTCGTTGACCCAATTATGGTTCATTTGGTGACTTCATCAGTACCAAAGCCCGGGCAAACCCTAGATTGTGGTTAGCGCTGGAAAATTGGAGCTTTCCTTGACAAGCAATAGAGCCAGACAAGTGAGTTCTTGCCTCGTAAGCCCGATTGTGCCGCCGTCCTGTGAGTTTTTGAATCTGCCTTCAGCGATCGTTGTCTAGGTTCAGAAACTCCTCAGATGGAACTAGAAACCGTCGATTAAAAAATTCAATTTCTAATCTGTCACCAATAATTGTTTCATTCTGGGATTTAAATCATAAAATCAAAATCATACATTAGTAGGATACTTAACCTATGGCAGTCATGACTAAAGGATCAAGAGGTACAGCCGTTAAACAATCAACCCTAGTTGATGCTCACTCGGCTCTACAATCGTTACCAGAAAAACAAAAAGAGGAACTTTCACTCAAACAAGCCGTTGCCAAACTTAAAGTCCCATTGCAAGCCGCTCTAGCTAAAGGTTATAGCTATCCTGAGTTAGCTGTCATTCTGAAAGACAATGGCATTGTCATCAGTGCCGCTACCTTAAAGAACTATGTACCTGTTGGTAAACGCAGCGGCAAACGACTGTCCAAAGGGACAAAATCTCAAGCTGATTTGGCGGGTTTGGACCAAGCAGATCCTTCAGAGGCAGAAGATGCTTCAGCTCAAAGTTCAGCAAAAGCCAAAGGGAAAACGAGCCAATCGGCTGAAACAACTTCAACCAAGCCACGTGGTGGTAGAGGGAAAGCTAAGGCAACCGAGGAAGCTGAATCTAGCTCGGATGGGTCTAGTAGCTCTACCGCAAAACCAGCTGCTCAACGGCGTAGCACGGCGGCGAAAACTCGAACCAGTACAAAACAATCCACAACAGGTAAAGCAAAACCGACAACAGGCACTCGTACGAAATCAAGTCGAACTCGTAAATAAGCTGGCTTCAATCCAGGAACTTGTTGCTATAGACAGGCAAACTCCAGGAGGAAATTCGGGGCGTTGCTGAGCACTCGGATCAATTGAACGAAGTTTCAAGTACCCCGAAAGCATGTCCGAACACAGAAACTATCTCGGACTCCACCGATCATTGAGATTGTTTTCGGGTATGTTAATCATCTGTTGCATTTCCAGAATCAGCAACACCTGATTTAAGGGATGGACGATCGCCCCGATTACTCCTAGTCAACAATTGAGCCACTATACTGCGGCGATCGGATAGATCACTATGCTAAATCGATCTCCAATTCTGAGTTTGACTTTAATTACCCTGTACTGGGATAGCTTTGGTTAACACTGCCCCAGCAGATCGTCACCGTCCAATTTAGCACCTGTTAAATTTGCCCCTCGTAACAGTGCTCTTCTTAAATCCGCATCCGTTCAGCCGACGTCACAAAGTTGGCGTAGTGGAGGTCTGCGCCAGGCAAGTTAGCACGGTGCATTTTGGTGTGACTATATAATTGGCTGATTTGCTAAGATTGTTCGCTGAAGGCGATCCTGCCTCTTCGAGGGTAAACTACAACGAGCTGACCGGTTCCAGTTGATCGCATCATCATATCCGGCGATCGCGCCTTGATAATTCGTAGACTTAATCCTGCTTTAGACGGTATTGCCTGAGGAAGTCTACAAGCAGGTCCTTACAGATTCTTGCCAAGCTGAGCAAGCCACAAGTTTGCCACATTTCTGACGTTAATATTTTGCTTAAAGAGATAATTTAATCGCGATCGGCTTTTTATCATCTCACCAGGATTGCTCTACCCGTTGACTGCCGAAAAACCGCATATCGTCCTGTTAGCTTGGGTAAAATTCACTTTGAAACTCGAACAACCTTAATTAAACTACGAGAAAATCCCCCAGCTCAGCAAATTCTAGTTATTCTTTGAACGGCAAAGCTTCAAGTAATTGTAGTTACCTTAACTGCCAGTATAGGAGCTTACTGTTGAATCAGTTGGATCCTATGATCTAGAACCATGACGTCCATAAGTTAACCCAGCCTGAGCTGGCACTCATCACCACTTAAAACATTACTTAACGCTTGATCGCTATTTCAATCTACTTGATTTAACCGTTCACTACCCATGAGTAACTTCCCGTGGAACCACTACTGCTTTCTGAAGATTGCGTCTTTTTCTTCAAGTTTTGGTTAGATGGACAAATACAAGAAGGAATGCGTTGGGGCTACAAACTATTTCGTCATTGTCGAACGTTTGACAAAGATCATCGTCAACAAGTCTATACCCTTGCCTGGGCATTGATGGAGCATGAGGTTCCGGTGGTCATTACGGCATCTCAGTTCAACTATCGAGTTTGGATCAGCTTAAACGAGCAGCTAACCTCCTGGATCGAAGCAACCGATAGTGCGACTATAGAATTTAATCGTTCCAATACTATGCCCCCTAGTGAGGTGTTACCTCAGTCAATATCATTTTAAGTAAAGCTTTGTAAGGAATCAAATAACTCCAGCTGAATCTCTTGATGAATAGGGGAACGGCTAAATCTGGATGCTGTGTCAGTGTGAGTCAGGCTAGAGGTTTTGCAGCTTAATTTAGGAGATTATAACCATGGCTCAACGAACTCGTGGACCAAAGTGGTTGCCCACAACTGTTTTACCCCTGACGGTATCCCTACTGACAACCATCGCCCCGATCGGGGTAATGCCTGCGGCTACCCAACCCTTGCTCAGGGTAGACCAACTGGCTCAAACTACCTCACCCGATCTGCCAGAGGAGCAAGTACGCCAAGGGCAAATCGCTGACTTACCCATCTGGGTCTATCCAGTGGGTGCGGCTGTCCTAATCTTGGTCTTTCTACCCAAAATTGGCTGGATTGCCGGATTAATTGTGATTGGCGAGCGTGAAGTTGGCATTGTTACCAAAAAATTCTCAGCTAAAAGTTTACCAGCAGGCAGGTTGATTGCCCTGAATGGCGAAGCCGGGCTACAAGCAGATACCTTGCCGCCAGGATGGCATTTTGGCTACTTTCCCTGGCAATACAGTGTGCATAAAGCGCCCGTCGTGGTGATTCCACAAGATGAAATTGGCTTAATTGTGGCAAATGATGGAGCAGCCATTCCCCCCGAGCGGATTTTAGGCAAAGTCGTGCAAAGCGAAAACTTCCAGAATGCCCGTCAGTTTCTCACTCAAGGTGGTGAAAAGGGTCGGCAATTAGCCGTGCTCACAACAGGGACTTACCAAATTAATACGGCTCTATTTGAAGTTATTACCTCAGCAACAGCTAATCAGCATGGCATGGTTCCGGCTCAATTGAAGGTGTACGCTGTACAACCCGATCGCGTCGGCATTGTCACCACTCTAGATGGCACCCCAATCGAAGCCGGAGAAATTGCTGGACCTGTGATTGCAGGACACGATAACTTTCAAAATACGCAAACTTTTATTAATCGGGGTGGGCGCCGAGGCTTACAGGAACAAGTTATTCTTTCAGGCTCATGGAACCTGAATCCCTGGTTTGTCCAGATCGAACAAGTGCCAATGACCGAAGTCCCGATCGGGTATGTGGGTGTCGTCATTTCCTACGTGGGTGGATCCCATGAAGATGTCAGTGGTGAATCTTTTACCCATGGGAATCTGGTCAATCGTGGCGATAAGGGCGTGTGGATTGAGCCACTCCATACTGGGAAACATCCGCTCAATACCAAAATCATGAAGGTAGAGTTGGTTCCCACGACCAACATCGTGCTGAATTTTACGTCTCGGTTTCAAGGAGAGCATGGCTACGATTCCTCTCTAGTTGCCCTCAAGCTGTTGTCATTCGATGGCTTTACCTTTGATTTGGAAGTCTTCCAAATTATTCATGTGGGAGCAATGGATGCTCCGAAGGTGATTTCGCGCTTAGGTTCCATGCAAAATTTAGTCGATCAAGTTCTGCGACCGATCGTCGGTAACTATTTCCGTAACTCAGCCCAGGAATACACGATTCTGGATTTCCTAATTGCCCGTAGTGAGCGGCAGGCAGAAGCCGCAGAGTATGTCCGGCAAGCCTTACGGACTTACGATGTGCAAGCTGTTGATACGTTGATTGGCTTAATTACCCCGCCGCCCGAGTTGATGCAAACCCTCACCGATCGCAAGATTGCGGAAGAGCAGGAGAAAACCTATGTGACCCAGCGGATTGCTCAAACCCAACGGCAAGAGCTGGTGCGAGAAACGGCTTTAGCCGATATTCAAAAAGAGGTGGTAACGGCGGCAGAAGGGGTCAATATTGCCAAGCTACAAGCGGCCGCCGCTGTAGAACGAGCGAATGGGGAGTCAGCCTCTATCCGCTTAACTGGAGAGGCAAAGGCGGCTGCCTATCAAGCTGGAGTCAATGCCTTAGGACCTCAGTCCTATACAGCGTTACAACTGATGCAGGTAATTGGCGATCGCCAAGTGCGGGTTGTTCCCGATGTGGCGGTGAGTGGCAGCAATGGTACCGGCTTAATCGATGCCATGATGGGGATGATGTTGTGGAATCAACCCTCGATTGCGCAGACCAATGGCAGCAATGGGCAGCCTCCGGTTGTCGAGGGGCAACTGATTGATGAATCCAAATCTAGTTGAAGGTAATCGCTATTGCTTTAACCCCAATTGTCGATCGCCCAAAAATCCACACGGGGTTGATCGTTGTCAGAGTTGTGGTTCTCCATTGCAATTAGCCAACCGCTATTCTGCGATCGGTATTTTGGGGCAGGGGAGGTGTAGTCGCACCTGGTTGGCGATCGATCAAGCATCCACCCTGCCAAGCATTTGTGTGATCAAACAACTCTGGCATGACTCTACACCTGATCCACTGCCGCTCATTTCTGCGCCTACCCCTCTACCAATGCCAGAGCTAGAGCAATTCCTAGCGCCATTGCGCCATTGTGGGCAAATGCCGCAATGCCTGAATCAATTTGAGCAAGAGGGTCAGCTCTATCTGGTGCACGAGTATATTTCAGGGGAAAATTTAGCTACAGCTTTAGCTCGACGGGGTTCATTTAGCTCTACAGAGATTTGGCAAATTCTAGAGACGGTATTGCCAATTCTCCAACAGCTGCATAACTGTGGCATCATTCATGGCGATATTAAACCGGAAAATCTGATCTGCCGAACTCCGGTAACAGCGGAGCGATCGCAGCACTCGTTCGAGCATCTGGTGTTAGTAGATGCCTATCTTCCTCGACCTCCAAGCAAACGGTGGGAAACTCTGCTGAAACCCGCGTTTGGCAGTCCGACCTATGCTGCACCTGAACAACTTCAGGGACACCCTACGTTTGCCAGTGATCTACATAGTTTGGGCGTAACCTGCATTCATCTACTCACGGGGATTCACCCCTTCAACTTACTGGATGCCATAAATCATGATTGGGTATGGCGAGCTCATTGGTTACCTGAGACCGCAACAGCACCAGACGACTGGGACAATCAGCAGTTAGCCCAACTCCTCGATCGCCTGATTGCTCCCGATCTGGAACAACGCAGCCATTCTGCCGCCGATGTCCTCACAGAACTTCAAACCATCCGCGGCAAGCAACGTTATCCAGTGATTTCGCGATCGCCACGATTATCCACTTGGAAATGTAGCGCCACGCTCAAAGGACATCAGGGCTTGTTTGCCAATATTAATGCCGTAGCGATTGCTCCGGATGGTCAACAACTCGCCAGTGCCAGCGATGACAAAACCATTCGGCTCTGGGAACTGCCAACCGGACAGCCCCAAGCAACGTTGTTAGAGCATACTCATTCTGTGAAAACGGTGGCATTCCATCCCCACGATCCTGTCCAGTTAGCGAGTGGTAGCCGCGATCGCACGATTAAGATTTGGGATCGCCAAACTCATCAAGTCATTCGTACCCTCACCGGGCATCAGCAGACCGTCAATGCACTCCAGTTTAGCCCCGATGGGAGCCTGCTAGCGAGTGGCAGTGCCGATAAACAGGTGAAGCTGTGGCAGGCAGTAACGGGTGAACTGATCACATCGCTACAAGGACACACCTTAGCGATCGCCGCTCTGGCGTTTTGTCCCTCTAGGCTGGATGCAACAACACCGCCCTTATTAGCTAGTGCTGGGGCTGATGCGATCGTTCGGCTGTGGAATCTCACTACCTTTGAACTCGTGCAGAGTTTCACCGAGCATACGGCTACCGTGCGAGCGATCGCATTTAGTCCCGATGGCTCCTACCTGGCAACTGCTGGAGACGATCGTACGATTCGCCTGTGGGATTTGACTGCTGCATCTCCACCTCACAACCGGTGCTTATCGGGACATCCGTGGAGCGTGTCTGCCCTTAGCTTCACCAGTGATGGAGGAATCTTGATCAGTGGGAGTTGGGATAAAACAATCAAACTGTGGCAGGTGGAGACCGGAATTGAACTCGGTGGGTTGATCGGACATATCGATGCGGTTAGTTGTCTAGCGTCCTCCCCCGACTCAACCCTAATCGTGAGTGGCAGTTACGATCAAACGATTAAACTGTGGCATTGCCAGAACTAACGAGTCATTAAGCTAAGACTAACGAGGCAGAACGCTTGTTGAACTTTACGAGTGCCACCAAGTTAGACGATGAACTACTGAGGAGCGAGTTAGGCATTTCTTGCCAGCAGTGACGGCAAAACCAGTAAGTTTGATTCGCTCGAATGTGGCGGAGCATTTGATTAGAACAGCAAGGGCAGTTAGCCATAAAAGCCTCTTAAAAACAGATAAGCAGCAAATGCAAGATATTTTTGGATGCAATAGAGAGGGTACTGATTTACTAAGTTCTCTACATTTGACCGTAAGGACAAAAAATAAAAAATTGGTAAAAATCCCCATCTTCATTACAATTTCTTTGCAAAAGACTACATATCTTAACCTGCGATTAGGCAGGCACATCCCAACCCAGAAGAGTAGAAAGTTGTTTAGAGAGAAAAGCGGGATCATCAGGATGGGTAATGACTCCAGCCACTTGATAGCGTTGGAGTTGTTGCAGGTTGAGCCATTTCGCTCTCGTTGCTAACAAGACGATCGGAATCATCTGAGTGGCAGGTTGCAATCGCAGTTGCTCTAACAGGGTAAATTGATGCAGCCCTGCCAGTGGCAAATCCATCACAATCCCATCCGGCTGTTTCAGGATAGCTTGCTGTAATCCATCGGCTGGCGAGGCGGCAGTAATCACATTCCACCCACCCAAATCACTTAAGCAAGCTTGTACAACCTCCAGCATGTTCGGTTCATGGTGGATCACCAAAATCGTTTTAGCGGTCATAGTTCGCGCAGGTCACTCTGGATAATTGACGCCGGAAGAATTGGGGAGCAACGAATATGAACTTACGCCGGGTGCAGCCTCGGTTGGCTAGGCAATCCCAGTTCAACCCGCACTTTAGCCGACTGAGATTGGTCTTGCTTGAAAAACTGAAGGGTCAACACCTGCTCCTCTAGAGAGACTTGCGCTGTTTCTGGATCAATCGAACCAGGCAAAGGAATTAAACTCTGAAAGTGGGAGGGACGAAAACATCCCTGGATTTCCGCTCCCTTTGCCCACTGTCCTTGAATTAATACTGTGTCCGGCGAAATTTCTATGTCCAGTGTGGTGATCTGCCCATCTGTCAGCACCACGGTGAGAATCATTTGAGTATGATTTGCAGCGATCGAAACGTTAGCGATTGACAGATCTGAACTATTGCCAACCCATAGTGTGGATTGCTGACAATTTTCTAGAAGACTAGCCAGAGAATCTTGAATAAGTTGATTGAAAAAATTCAACGTGTGGATGGATTGTAAAGACAGAGTAGTCATGGATTTGTGAGCATGATTTAAGACAGCAGTAAATCAGAGATCTATCCAAACCGATCTCCATCGTTCCGATCTACAAATTTGTAAAGAGAATTGTGAAGGACATTGAATTAAATATCCTTCACAAACGAATGGGATAGATAGATACGTAAGAGCAGGCTAAAGAATAATGGTAAAAAACTGGTAAAGATTTACTCTCGATCGCGAGAAATCATTAGAGCGCCCATCCTAAAACCTCCGCAATTTCCTCCGTTAGAGTCAGGGGTTCGATCGGTTTGGTAATTACACCAGCCACTCCCAATCGAGCAAACCGATCGCGATCAGTGGGTAGAACCTTTGCCGTCAAGAAAATGACTGGAATGGCTTGAGTCACTGGATTAGCTTGCAACTGTTCATAGACTTCAAAGCCATTCATCTCCGGCATTGACACATCTAACACGATCGCATCAATCCCCTCTGACTGAGCCAACTGTAAACATTCTGTACCCGAGGCAGCGACTCGCGTTTCCCAACCTGCCAAATCCTCTAAACATGCCTGTACCAGTTCGCGGAGGCGTTCTTCATCATCAACCACTAAAATCCGTCGAGCCATCATGCCCCATCCTCTTGCGGTAGTGTAAAGAAAAATGTACTGCCTGCCTCTGAACTACTTTCCACCCAAATTTGCCCCCCATGCTGCTCAATGATACTGCGACAGATGGCTAACCCTAACCCAGTACCACCTTTAGCACGGGAATCAGAGGCATCTACTTGCTGAAATCGTTCAAAGATCGTTTCCAGTTTTTCGGGGGGGATGCCACGACCTTGATCTTTAACGGCAAAGAGGATATCAGGGGATGAGGAAGGTGGGGAAGAGGAGGTGGTGGGGAAGGAGGGGGAAGCAATAGGAGGAGCGATCGTGTCGCTAGGTTGGGCGCTGAGCCAGATCGTGCCGCCGGACGGTGAAAATTTGATGGCGTTGCTTAACAGGTTCGTCAGAGTTTGCAAAATCGCATCGGCAGCGACCCAGACTTCGACATGGGTTGGCACAATAGTGAGGGTAATCTGTTGCTGGGTGGCAAGGACTTGCACACTATCGACTGCCTGTTGCATTAAATCGATCGCTTGACAGTGGGTTTTCTCTAAAACAGCTCGTCCAGATTCTAAGCGTTCTAAATCGAGAATATCGTTGACCAAATTGACTAATCGATTGGTGTCAATCAAGGCAATCTCAATCATCCGTTGAAATTTAGCCGGTTTTTGATTGTAAATTCCGGTTTTTAATAAGCCTAACGAGAGTTGAATAGCCGCCAAAGGAGTACGCAGTTCATGACTGACAATGCCAATAAATTCACTTTTGATTTGTTCAATCTTTTTACGTTCAGTGATATCTAAGACGATCGTACCTACCGCGATCGCTTGGTTGATGTCGGCAAAAATAGGGAAGTAAGAGACTAACCAATCCCGTTGGATGCCTGGTTGGCTAGGAATTGTCCCGGATAACTCTAGATTAGAAATGGGTTGTCCCGTAGCAATGACTTGTTGCAGTTGCGGCATTAATTCAGCCGCCAGAGTAGGTAATAGTTCGGCACTAGATTTCGCGAAATCAGCTGAGATCGGAATGCCATTAATGTCTGCTAAGGCTTGATTAAGTTTGAGGTAGCGTAGATGTTGGTCATGAATACATAAACCAATATTGGCAGTGGAGGCCGCATTAAAGAAGCCATCTAATAATTGTTCTCGTTGCAAAAGTTCCCGTTGCAATCGGGCACGATCGCTCAACTCCTGCTGTAAGCGATCGTTGGTCTGAGTAAGTTCGGTCGTGCGATCGGTAACTCGTTGTTCTAGCTGACTATTCAGTTGTTGCAGAGCCTGTTCAATCTGTCTTCGCTCTGTTAGTTCGGTCTGAAGTTGCTCAAATAAGGCCGCTTGCTGAATTGCAATCCCCGATTGGGCAGCTAACTGTTGCAACAATTCAATTTCTGAAGGTTGCCAGTGCCGAGGCGCCGCACAGTGATGGGCAATCAGGAGCCCCCAAAGACTTTCTCCTAACAAAATGGGGACAACTAGATTTGCTCGCACTTGGAAACCAGATAGCAGATTGAGATGGCACTCTCCAATTCCCGCCGTATAGATATCGGCTTTTGCGGTCACTAAACCCTGCTGAAATGGCTCAATATACTGCTGTCCAAAACAGGGGTCATTGATCTCAGTCGATAAAATAGCTTTCCATTCAGAATCTACCGATTCCACCGCCACCGTCCCACTCCAACTAGGGGCAAACTGGAAAATGATCACTCGATCGGTTTGGAGATAGTGCCGGACTTCATCCACCGTCGTCTGCAAAATCTCTTGTAGGTGCAGCGATCGTCGGATCCGTTGCGACATTTCCATAATCAACCGCTGCTGCTCTAATCGCTGTTGCAGCAAGTTCTGCCCATACTGACATTCTGCAATATCACTACCCACCTCTACCCCAGGGCGGTTCTGGGTTCGGTGAGTTAGCCAATCGCTGCCAAAGGTGATCAGGAGGAATAAACCCAGTTGACCTAACGTTTCCGGGTCAGCCAGGGTGAATTGGTAACGGGGTGGTAACCAAACATAGTTAATCACTAGAGTTGCCAGCACCGCCGCCAAAATTCCCGATCGCCAGCTACCATACCCTGTACTGATCAAGACAGCCAAACAAAACCAGCTACTAATACTACGAGAGAACCACGGTTCCAGCCCGAGCGTTAACAGGAGAGCGATCGCAGTGGAACTGAACGCCATGGCGTAAGGTAGAACGGGTCGATAACCTCTCATATTTTTCTCTTGCTATATATATTAATTTAGCTGGGTTGTTCTTGACGCGATCGAGTTCGTTCAATTCGGCTGAGTACTCGCGTTACCAACTCTGGTCCCAACACAGGTTTAGTAATAAAATCATCTGCTCCTGCGGCAAAGGCTTGTTGTAAGGAGTCAGCATCGGTATGGGCAGTCACCACCAAAATTGGTAAATCCCCCCATTGTGCATCCTGCCGTACTACCTGACACAGCTCTAACCCGCTCACTAGGGGCATTTCTAGATCTAGTACTACTAAGTCGGGGGCACTGGTGACTAATACCTGCCAAAAGCGTTGTGGTTCCGTTAAAGTAATCACATCTAAGCCCCAGGGGGTTAGCACGGCTGAGAGAGCAGCCAGGCTTGTCGCATCATCGTCTACAATCAATACTTTTGCTTCTGAAATAGTAGGAGATGGCAAGGTATGGGCAATCGCTTGAAAAATCTGTTCGGCTGTGGCTGGCTTATGGAGGAACTGCCGTGCTCCTAATCGGGAAACCGCTAAACGATCGGCTAAACTGTCACGTCCAGTAAAAATAATTACGGGCAGATGGGGCAAACGTTCAGACAATTCGTGCAACAGGGTTAAGCCATCTTCCTGTGTCTGAGGAAAGCTTAAATCTAGCAATACGATATCTGGACTAGATAAGGCTAGTCGGGCTCGGGCGGTGGTCAGGTCAGGAGCTACTTTCAGCCGAATCCCCCAGGATGCAGCTTCTGCCTGCAAGCGTTCTGTCAACGCCGTGTCATCGTCAATCACCAGCACCCGATAATTCTGCAAGATGGATACTGGGGCAATAACTGCCAGTTGAGGAGATTGAGTCAGTTCTTGCTGCAACGCTGTCACTAGCTGTGCAAACTGAGTAATTTCTTCTGAGGTTAAGCTACGATCGCGAAGCAGCAAATGTTCCAGCGATCGTGCCAACTTAGAGCCTTCAGGGTAACCAAAGGATGCCATCGACCCTGCCAGTTTATGCGCTTCTTGCTTGGCTGTTTGCTGCAATTCTGGCTGAATTTCGTTGACCAGTAAGGCAGCCTTCGCTTGTTCTAGGATGGCAATCTGCTCTTGAAACGAATCCCGAAATCGCTTCAGAATGCGGTTCACTGCCGCCATATTTTTGGAGCGAGATTTGGTTTGGTAAGGGGAACGATGGTCGGTAGTGTGTTCTGGTTGGTTGGTTACCTCTGCTCGTTGAGGGGCGGGTTTCAAGCGGTAGCCCATACCATACACCGTTTCGAGTAAGTCATCCGTCAACCCACCAGCCCGAAGTTTTTTCCGCACATCTTTCACATGTGTGACGATCGCCCGTTCTGTTGGCGCATCATCAAATCCCCATAAGCGATCGAGAATGGCACTGCGGCTAAAAATGCGATCGGGATGACGCAAAAACAGTTCCAACAAGTTATACTCTGTCGCTGTCAGCGGAATCACCTGTTCTCCTACTGCTACCCGTCCCGCTACCAGGTCTACACAAAGGCTACCCCAGGTTAAGGTCGAAGTAGGATGGCGATCAGTGGAAGCAATTGTGGCTGTTTTAGCTGTACCCGCTGCGGCACTCCGCCGTAATAAAGCCCGCAGCTTTGCCAGTAATGCTTCAGGAGTATAAGGTTTGATGACATAATCATCCGCTCCAGCATCTAATCCAGCAACAATTTCAGCGTCCGAAGTGTAGCTCGTCAGTAACAAAATGGGTTTCTCATAGCCCTGCGATCGCAATTGCCGACATAAACTAATGCCATCTAACTTGGGAATCTGCAAATCCAATAGAATCAAGTCATAGTCCACAGCGCTAGCTAAATCTAATCCAGTTTGCCCATCCACCGCTAAATTGATCATGTAATGGTTAGCAGTCAGCATTTCTGCCAATGCTGTACTCATCACCGTATCATCCTCAACCAGCAGGATCTTCATGCATTACCTGAGTTGGATGCGATACAGCATAATCTACTCGATCGGGCAATGGCTTGGCTATCCTAATAATGTGGATCTTCACCTACTTGCCCGTTATCAACATCTGACAATATGGATTATTCCATCGCGATCGCGACCCTAAAACGCACTGACTCAACGTTAGCTAGCTTAATTGAGCAGGTTGGGGAATGTCGCTTAGCTCAGGTGCAGCAGTCCGGGGATGTGCTGGCATGTATCGCCCGTTCAATCATCTACCAACAACTGTCAGGAAAAGCGGCAAGTACCATCTATCAACGCTTTCTTCAGCTTTATCCAGACCAGCCTTTTCCCACAGCAATCAACATTTTGGAAACACCAGATGACGTGTTGCGGAGTGCCGGAATTTCGCGATCGAAAGCCGTCTATCTCAAGGATCTAGCTCAGCAGGTTTTAAATGGATTACCCACCATCGCTGAGTTGACACAGATGGAGGATGAAGCGATTATTCAAACCCTACTACCCATTAAAGGAGTTGGGCGCTGGACGGTGCAAATGCTGTTAATCTTTCGCCTGCACCGTTGGGATGTCTTACCTGTTGATGATTTAGGCATTCGAGCAGGCATTCGCCGCACCTATCAGTTACCCGATTTACCCACAAAATCCCAAGTACAACAATTGGGACAACCCTGGCAACCCTATCGCACGATCGCCGCCTGGTATTTATGGCGCAGTCTGGAGCAACCTTAAGGCAGGCGCTCCTACCAAAGACCATAAATAACTTTACGGTTGCCTATTGCTAGCCGCGCTTTGACCCAAAATGGCTGCAACATTCAATGGTCGATCGACCTACAGTTGCAGATTCAGACTTTGGTGAAGTTTGCTGGATCTTGATCCCGTCGATGCTTAACCGGAATCGGAGTTCCTTGCCCATCACCTGCTAAAGTAGCCGTTTCTTCCAGAGCGGTTCTCAGGCGTTTAGCCGCATAGATTGACATATCCCGTGGCACACTAATGCGATCGCGCAAATATCGTAGTGCCGAGTCTGAGCCGGGGGGTGGGGCACAACTTTCACCCGTCATCATTAAGGTCAGGGCACAGCGCAATGCTTGATCAAAGACCTGATCATCGGCTGGATTAACGCGAATCATGTTGGCATGGTGCTTAATTACCCGATGCAGGGCTTCCTGACGAGAATTGGCTGGTTCTGGATAGGTCACATCTGGCAAGCCAAACCAGGGTCCGTGATCCACTCGCCGTTGATTGAAGCGGGTTTGCGGTTCGCTATTTTCCCAACAGCCCCCCATCTGGGGTGGCAAATCATGGGCGTGGGTATGGAAATCACTTTGGGTACCGCGATAGGTCGATCGACTTTCCATCGCCGCAAACCAGTCTGCCAATCGAGGATTGACCTCACGCATTGAGTAGCCTTTGTAATAATACAAACTGGCATTCATCCGTTCCACATAGGGCGTGAAGATGACATCCACTGTCCCAAACGTTTCTAAAAAATAGGGACCAGGAGTACTAGCCAAAGCATGTTCGACCTTATTGACCACTTCAATAAATTGGTCACGGTTCTGGCGTTCTTGTTGCGGCATGATTGGGGGATAGCACAACCAGGCACACCAGGCTCTAAACAACAAGCGTTCCAGCCGTCGCAGAGACAGCACTTGGGAATCCTCCATCCCCTGTGCCAACGGACCAAAGGCGTGTTCTAGGGCAAGCAAAATGTCATCACTTTCGGTAATCAGTTGCCCATCAAGTTCCAAGGCTGGCAACATGCCCGATCGCACTTTCCGCTTATACCAACTTTCCTTTTCCCCATAGCAAAACATGGTCACTTTTTCGATGCGATAGGGAATCTGTTTTTCTTCTAGCCACAGCCACACTTTCTGGCAGTACGGACACCAAGCATGGTGATCGCGATAGAGGGTGACTCGCACTGCCGATTCACTCTGCCCAAATAACCGCAACCGAGCTTGAGCATTGGTCGGACCATTGATGGGATCAATTTGCCAGTCGGTCAGGGCTGCCAGTTCTGTCCAAGTTAGCGGGGCAATGGTCATAGAGGTGTCCTGAATGATCTCTCAAAGTATTAGCTTACATCGGCTGTGATCAGGATGGCACTTGCAATAACGGTAAAAAGGCACTGGCTAACATGGCGGCTTGCGTCCGATCTCGCACATTTAACTGACTGAGAATGCGAGTCATGTGATTTTTGACTGTGCGTTCGGAAATAAACAATGATTCAGCAATCTCCCGATTGCTCGCACCTGCCACAATTAAACACAATACTTCTCGTTCTCTGGTCGTCAAGCCAGCCAGTTCAGGTGGGAGATGGGCAGGTTGAGTAGGAGTCAGGGGAGGGGGAGCTGCGATCGCTTTTTCTAGCAAACCAGGTCCCATTTGGGTATAGCCCTTATGCACCGCTCGAATGGCGGCAGCAAGATCATCGGAATGAGTGTCTTTCAGTAAATAGCCCTGTGCCCCTGCCCGAATGGCTTGAGAGACATAATCATCGTCATCAAAGGTCGTTAGTACTAACACCTTGATATCACTAAACTGTTGGCAAATCCGCCGGGTAGCGGCGACCCCATCCATAATTGGCATCCGCACATCCATCAGCACCACATCAGGCTGTAAAGCTTCGACTTGCGCGATCGCTTGCTGCCCATTTTCTGCCTCACCAACGACCTCCAGATCCGGTTTTGCTTCCAACAAGCTTTTTAAACCCTGCCGAATAATCATTTGATCATCGACCAGCAACAACCGAATTTTATCCATATCTCTCATTTGCCACTTTACGAAAGAGTAGATTTCGTTAAAAGCTATCAATACTTAATACTGTCTAATTTTTAACAGTGACAGCCTTTTTGCATACTCATAATTTAATTTAAGGATAAAATCTTGTATTGTATTTCGTTTGACCATCATCTTTGTTATCAATGAGAAATTCAGTTAGAACAAATTCATTATTTCTAAATTTATATTTAGCTAAATTTGAACAGTTACGACCTCCAGTTCCTCTACAACGGTTTACATCACTGGCTATAGAAAGTTCTTTATAAAACTTTTCATAAGTAATTTGTCCAATTACATGTGACGTAGTTACTTCTTGATAAGCTCCATAGGAATCCTCTTTCAGTTCAACTAATTCTAAAGGAAGTAGCTGAGATTTATTAGCTGTATTGTATAGAAATAGACGAAATGATGCACTTCTAATGTAGCTGGTACATAGAAAAGAAATCACATATGTTCTTTGTGCTACTTCATATACAGCATGAACCCTTGCATAGGTTAGATTAAACTCCTCTCTACAGGATTCTATAAACTTAATTGGAATATATTCTGCTTTCAATATACCTTCTAAAATTTCTCTATTTTCTATTAAGTTGTCTTCATCTGCTCTCTCTTTCAAGAATTTTACTATATCCAGGAAATTTAAGCTTTTATTTCTGTCTCTAGAAACAATTTTTTGGCTAGAGTTTCTAGGTGTATCTCTCTCAAGCGTGATCGCTTGCATCAAATTGGATTGATTTTCTAGTGATATATAACCAAAACCAAAAGAAGATAAAATGGTAATAAATAGGAGCTTAAAGTATTTCATGTTAGTAAACTAACCTCAAAAGAATCATCTATTCAGTGGTTAGCTATTTTATAGCATTTTGTGGAATAATAATTCCTGCGAAATTTCTTTTCCCAATCCAACGAAGCTCCCTATAGTACTGGTTGAGGTAATGGGATAGTCAGGCTAATCTGACAACCTTGCTGGGGTTGACTAGTTAGGACAAAGTGTCCTCCTAAAGCGGTTGTGCGCTCCCGCATCCCTTGTAGTCCAAAGCCTGTAGTGTTGCCAGCCGGATCAAATCCTTGTCCATTATCCATAATTTGCAGTTTTAGCATCGCTCGATCGTCTTGCAATGTAATCGTGACCAGAGTCGCAGCGCTATGTTTATAAATATTAGTGAGTGATTCTTGCACAATCCGATAAACGGCTGTACTGATCTCGGTCGGAATGGGTTGAGTCAGTTGGATGCGACAGTTGGGAGCAATGCCAGTGACACTTTGAAACTCATCCACTGCCCTGAGAATTGCCGTTTCTAGCGATTGCCCTTGTAACGGATTCGAGCGTAGCGTGGCAATCGATCGCCGAACTTCCTGCAACGCTCTAGACCCTAATTGTTTTGCTTCTCGTAAAAATGACTCGGTTTTTTCAGAGTTTGGTGGCAAAAATAGTAAGGCATTTTCTAACTGAATACTTTGCGCGGTTAAGGCATGACCTAACGCATCATGAATTTCACGGGCAATTCGATTGCGCTCTTGTAGTGTTGCCTGATCTTCAATCCGTAAAGCATATTGCCGTAACTGATCATTCGCCAACGATAATTTTTCGCGACTCTGGCGTTCTGACAGCAGGGCATTGACTAATAATAAAATGAATAGCAAGGCTAGTCCAAAGGTAACTGCCGTATTGAGTTTCAGAGTCAGAATGGTACTGGCGATCGCTTCAGGAAGCTCTCCTCCTGGCTTACCGCGAGGCGGAGGCGGTGACATCCCGACGAATTGCATTAGTAAGAAGGCAATAAACACTAAGCCAGTGACAATTAACCGCCCAACTTGTTGAAAAATTAGACAACTCCGAATCACAATGATTACCCCCAACAGGGGAAAAAAACCAATGCGATTATCCAGTAAAAAGATTAGAAATAATAAGCCAAATTCGGCTACGGTATACAGAATTTTGTGACGGAGATTGGCGATCGGCAACCGGAAGCCCATCACGCCAAACCCAATCAAACAGGGAATGAAATACCACAGGGTAGCGAAATTAATCCCAAACCGATGGGGACGGATGGCAAGCAGGAGGGTAATCCCTAAGAGAATCCATTCCAGATATAAGATGACATGGAAGGAATGATTAGGGACAAACCGAAACCACGCAGTAGGTGAACGACGAAGCATGGCAGAAAACCAGGTGAGGCAGCGTGACCGGAGATGATCACTTCTACTCTACGTTAGTAGTATTGCCAGCACCAGAGCGGTTTTTCCTAAAAAAGCGTCAGCATAGGTGTGACTAACTTCCTATCACAAATAGGACTTTAGTCCTAGATCGGGTTGGGAAGTTTGATCGATGTAGCCATTGGCGATCGCCATCTAGGATTTGAGTGTCGAGCTAAGGTTCGACGACAAAATTATCAGGAACGACATGAATTCAATGACTTTACACACTATGCTCTCTGGCAAAAAACTACTGCCGCTGATGGCGGGTGCTGTGTCGATCGCTCTGTCGATCGGGAGTATGATTCCAGTTGGTGCCCAAACCACGACTCCGACAGCTCCAAATGCCCCAACCGAACGTCCTCAGCGACCAAAACCGAACTTTCTCAATCTGACTTCTGAGCAACAAGCCCAGATGAAGCAGATCATGGAATCCAGCCGTACCCAAATTGACGCGATTTTAACGGCGGAACAAAAATCTCAACTCCAAGCGGCGAAAGCGAATCGACCCAATTTCCGTCCGGATGGCAACGGTACACGCCCCAATTTAACGGCGGAACAAAAAGCCCAAATGCGAGCGAACCGTGGCGATCGAGGACCGGGTGGCTTTGGTGGACTGAATCTTACAGCCGAACAAAAGGCACAGATTGATGCCGTGATGCAATCGACCAAAGCACAGATGGATGCAGTGTTGACTCCAGAACAGCGACAACAGAAACAGCAACTTGAACAGCAACACCAACAACGTCGTCAATCCCGTAGTCAAAGAACTCAAACCTCGCCATCCGGTAATTAAGGATTGAGTTCAACAAATTGAACTCTGTTTGAACCAACGGTTTTGATCCCCCTTCGGAAAAGGAGATTGAGGGGGATCAAAAACTGCCCCACCCCTAATTCAGTTACCGCTCTATTCAACCTATTCCTATAAATTACTGATTTGGCACTTGGATGCCTCACTAGCTGCCAAAAACTGAATCAACATCAATGCTGTATCAGAGGTCAACATGCTACCCCAACTCAAGCCCCTACGGATTTTGTGCTTATTCGCGATCGTTGGTATCACCGCATTCATCATTCCGATTACCCCCTCTATTACCAGTCAGATGGCTTCAGGAAATCTGGCATCGAAACAAACTCTCCGCCTGCTGACACAGTTTGACCTCATCCCATCCAATGGCGATCTAAGATAAGGGGGAAGTAGCCGTGGTATCCAATTGGATGAAGTTGAAGTTCAGATTACCCACCTGGTTATTAGGCGTATTGATTGTCAGCGTACTGGGCACAGGCGGCTATGTTGCCTATAGCCAGGTGACCACTGCTCAACGGCAGCAAACCCGACGCAGTACCCAAACTGTCACCGTAGAGCGGCAGACCTTACCAATCACGATCTCTGCTAATGGCACCGTGCAGCCGGAGCGATCGGTCAACGTCAGTCCGAAAAACTCTGGCATTCTCAGAGAATTATTGGTGAAAGAGGGCGATCGGGTGCAGGCAGGACAAGTGCTTGCCCGCATGGATGACTCCAACCTCCAGGGTCAACAACTCCAAGCCCAGGCTAATCTCGCTTCTGCTCAAGCCAATCTGGATAAACTCCTAGCTGGCAATCGTCCCCAGGAGATCGCTCAAGCCCAAGCCAGCCTTGCTTCTGCCCAAGCCAATCTCGATCGCTTAGTCGCCGGCAACCGACCACAGGAAGTTGCCCAAGCCCAGGCACAGCTAACCTCGGCTCAGGCCAACCTACGGCAAGCAGAACTGACCTTCAACCAAAACCAGCAGCTTTATAGTACCGGAGCCATTTCCCAACGAGAATTGGATACCTCTCGAACTGGCTTAGAAACGGCAAAAGCCCAGGTGGAGCAATCCCGACAAGCCCTGAACTTGCAGCAGTCTGGCACTCGCCCAGAGGAAATTGCTGCCGCGCGGGCACAAGTGGAACAACTGCGGCAAGCCCTGAGTTTGCAGCGATCGGGGTCTCGTGCCGAAGATATTGCCGCCGCGCGGGCGCAAGTGATGAATGCAGAAGGAGCCTTACAAACCGTTCAAACTCAGATTAGCGATACAGTCATTCGCGCTCCCTTTAGTGGGGTGATTACCCGCAAGTTTGCAGATCCAGGGGCATTCGTAACTCCGACCACCTCCAGTAGTGCGGAATCCTCCGCTACTTCCTCGTCGATTTTGGCATTGGCTTCGACCAATCGGATTGAAGCGAAGGTGGCAGAAACCAGCATTCCCAAAATTAAGGTAGGATTACCCGTCAAGATTACGGCTGATGCCTATCCCAATCAAACCTTTCAGGGCAAAGTGATCCAGGTGGCAACCCAATCCACCGTGGAGCAAAATGTCACAAACTTTGAGGTGAAAACATCAGTGAGTGATGCCAAGAACCTGTTGCAAGCCGGGATGAATGTCAGCGTCGAGTTTCAGGTGGGCACCCTCAGCAATGCGTTAATCATTCCCACCGTGGCGATCGTCCGGCAGGAGCAAGGGACTGGGGTCTATGTTGTCGGTCGGGGTGAAAATCGCCGTCCCCAGTTCCAGCCCATTACCACTAGTGTCACAGTCGATGATAAAACAGTGGTCGCTTCGGGATTAGATGAAGGCGATCGCGTCCTACTCAGTTTCCCCCAAGGTGAACGTCCAGCTTCCAGAACGCCTTCCGTCTTTCCTGGGATGGGCGGTGGACCTCCGGGCGGCGGTGGTGGCGGTAGACGGGGGGGTGGTTAAAGGAGTAGGTAACCGTTAGGGGAGATGGAGGAAGATGGGGAAGGTTGGGAAGATCGAACAGCTCACACCATTAATATCACCCAAACAGGGAACAGTGCCACGGATTCGACCGATTAAGGTATCTTGGCTGGAAGTGGCGACGATGGCGGTAGAAGCGCTGTGGAGTAATCGTTTACGTACCAGTTTGACCATGTTAGGGGTAATTATTGGGATTGCATCCGTGATTATGGTGACTTCGGTAGGGCAAGGGGTGCAAAAAGCTACGGAGCAACAAATTCAGGCGTTAGGAACCAATGTCATGTTGGTACTGGCGGGAGCGGCTCGATCGGGCGGGATTAGCCAAGGATCAGGTTCTGCGACGACCTTAACCTGGGAAGATGCTCAGGCGATCGCCAAACAAGTCCCCGCTGCCGAAGCGGTCACAGCATTTTTGCAGCGAGGCGGGCAGGTAGTTTATGGCGAACAAAATGAATCCACTTCTATCCTGGGGGTTGATCTAGCGTATCCCGATGTCAAAGAAATTCATCCCCAGGAAGGGCAGTTTTTTACTCAGGACGATTTAAATAATGCTGAACCAGTAGTGGTCTTAGGCAGTCGGGTGCGAGATGAGTTATTTAGCTCTGGGCAACCCGCGATCGGGGAGAGTGTCCGAATTCAAGCGGGTCGCTATCGCGTCATTGGGGTGATGGAATCAAAGGGGTCGGTAGGGGGGCAGGATCAAGACGATCGCGTGTATATTCCACTGACTAATATGTCATCTCGGATTGTCGGGAATAACTCCCTCACGGGCACTGCCATTAATGGGGTGTGGCTAAAAGCTCAAGATCCCGCTCAGCTAGAGGCAGCTCAGTTTCAAGTGACTAATTTGCTCCGGGTACGCCATAACATTTATCCCCCCACTCCCGATGATTTTCGAATTAGCAATCAAGTTGACATTATTAATACCTTTAGTAGCGTGGTCGGGTTATTTACTGTCTTAGTCAGTGCGATCGCGGGAATTTCGCTCGTGGTTGGTGGCATTGGTATTGCCAATATCATGCTGGTATCGGTGGTAGAACGGACGCGAGAGATTGGGATTCGGAAAGCCATTGGGGCAACTAACAGTGCCATTTTGAGCCAGTTTCTCACTGAAGCAATCATCGTTTCCTTATTAGGCGGAGCCTTAGGGGTTTCAATCGGCGTGGGACTTGCCTTTGCTGCTTCCCAGGTATTCCAGTTTCCCTTTGTGGTTTCTCTGTTATCGATCGCCGCTGGACTCTCCTTAGCCTTAGTCGTGGGCTTAGTGGCAGGCGTGATTCCAGCTCGCAACGCGGCTCGCCTCGATCCGATCGCCGCATTACGGAGTGAATAGGTGACCGTTATGGCAGCCATGATTTGGATGGAAGACATCATCAAAACCTATCAACTGGGGGAAATGGATGTCCCGGTGTTAAAGGGGATTAACCTGACGATCGAGGAAGGGGAATATGTAGCGATCATGGGGGCATCGGGTTCTGGCAAATCGACGTTGATGAATATCATTGGTTGCCTTGATCGTCCTTCTGATGGGCATTACGTCTTGGAAGGGAGAAATTTGACTACCTTAAATAACGAGGAGCTAGCCTATATCCGTAATCAACGCCTGGGGTTTGTCTTTCAACAGTTTAATTTGTTGAATCGAGCGACTGCCCTAGAAAATGTCATGTTACCGATGGTCTATGCAGGAATTCCCAAGCCCCAACGGCGGCGGCGAGCTGAAGAGGCGTTAGTGCGCGTCGGATTAGCTGAACGTCTCTTGAATCGTCCAAATCAACTGTCGGGGGGACAACAACAGCGGGTGGCGATCGCCCGAGCATTAGTCAATCGTCCCGCCTTAGTTTTAGCCGATGAACCAACGGGGGCACTGGATACTCAAACCTCTCATGAAGTTATGAGTTTGCTCACCGATTTAAACGATCAAGGCATCACGATCGTCATTGTTACCCATGAACCAGATGTGGCTGCTCAAACTCGCCGCACCATTCACGTCAAAGATGGCTTAGTGGTTGATTAATTCGCCCAACTCCTGCTACCTCAATCCTCCTAAGCGGCAACCAGGAACTGCAATAAGCCCAATCACTTGTCTCTGGAGATCACTACAACCTGTTATTGGGAGTGGGTACATTGAACGATCGCCTGCACCAAAGCGGTAGGATTAATCGGTTTGGTTAAATGGGATTGAAATCCAGCCGCTAATGCCTGTTGGCGATTATTTTCCCCAGCATATGCCGTTAATGCGATCGCGGGAATTTGTCCACCCTGTTCTGCGGTTAATGTTCTTAACTGATAAATGAGGTCGTAACCATCAGCTTCAGGCATGCCAATATCACTAATCAGAACATCGGGTTGCATCTGTTCTATTGCCTCTAATGCTTGCTGCACGGTTGCGGTGGCGATCACGGTTGCCCCTGCCTGACTTAACACAGTTGTAATCAGTTCTCTGGCATCCGCTTCATCATCGACAATCACAACTTTGATTCCCTGTAAATTTTGGGATAGTGGCAGCGATCGATCGGAGAGTTGAGCAAAACTACCCAGAGCTGTCTTTTCTAAGGGAAAGGTTGCAATAAAGGTTGCTCCCTGATTTTCACCATCACTCCTGACTTCAATCATGCCACCATGCAATTCCACTAGGTGTCTCACAATTGCCAAGCCTAAGCCCAAACCGCCATAATGTCGAGTTGTCGAGCTATCTGCTTGCCGAAAGCGATCGAACACATAGGGAATAAAATTGGCTTGAATACCTCGTCCAGTATCACTAATAACCAGCTGTGCTAAAGCCCTGGACTGGCTGTTGCTATTGGTTGTCTGGGGTGATGATTCAACTGAGTGTAAATCAATCCGCACCTCTCCTTTCTCCGGTGTAAACTTGATCGCATTAGACAGAAGATTCCAAATAATTTGTTGTAATCGGTTGGCATCTCCTTTCAAAGTGAGCGACGAATCCAATTGCAATCTTAAGGTAATTTGTTTTGCTTCTGCGCTCGGCTGCAATGTTTCTACGACGATCGCCACAATCGCCGCTAAATTAACGTCAGTTAAATTTAATTGTAATTTACCAGTAATAATGCGCGATACATCTAGTAGATCCTCAATCAGTCGCATTAATGATTGAGTATTACGATCGATAGTTTCTAGAGCTCGAGCCGTCATGGTGGCATCAAACTGACGGGTTCGCAACAGTTGGATCCATCCCATCATGGCATTTAGGGGTGTCCGGAGTTCATGTGATAACACAGCGAGGAACTCATCCTTCATCCGGTTTGCCTGCTCCAGTTCTTCGGTATGTTGTTGTAACGCCTGTACCAAATGTGCCCGTTCTAACGCCGTGGCAATCTGATCGGCGACTACTTGCAGTAACGCCAATTCATCATCCCGAAACTGCTCCCGTTGGCAGGTACCAAAGGAGATCGTGCCGATCACCTGATCACCCGCTAGCAGCGGATAACAGGTATAAGCTGTGAGATGGAGCGATCGCAGCAACCTGGTTTTAGGATCAGTTGATTGCTGTACCTGTTCAACAATACAGGGTTTGCCTGTTTGGGCAACTAACCCACAAATCGTATCCTCAATCCTGAGCCAACGAATGGTTTCGACGGCTGAGTCAGGAATGCCACTATAAGTGTTCAATAGCAATTTTTGACTATCGCGATCAATCAAATAGTTGAAATAGATTTCTAAACCCAAGTGATTAGCAAGTTGGTTAAATAAACTACTAACAAAGGTCGTGGGTTGGTCGTGGAGCAAGAGACTACTCGACATAGAATATAGCAAGCTCAGGCGCTCATTACTGCGCTTTAAGGCTTGACCGGCTAATTCTCGTTCTGTGATATCTTCATGGAGTAATACTACTTCCCGAATTCGCCCTACGTCGTCTTTGACCGGATAAATGTAAGCCTGTACCCAATGGGGAGTCCCGGTGGAATGATGCGGTAAAGATTGTTTGTAATCATACAAAATGGGCGGAATCACCGCCGCCCGACCAGCAAAGGCTTGCTTGATGTAGGGCATAACCCCGGTTTCAATCAACTGCGGGTCTTGGAGAATGTTGTACCCATCCAAATCAGCCAAGGCGAGTCCCCATAACTCCTCCCAAGCACGATTCACCTGAACGGAGGAGCCATCTGGAGCCAGGATTTGAATACTGAGATAGGCTTGCTC
>VRZD01000080.1 GCA_016743235.1 Pantanalinema sp. GBBB05
GTCGGCTGAAGATTTCGGGGGCACGGTGGAAGACGGAGCATGTTCCAACCGTTCTAGCTCATCGTTGTGCTTATCTCAACAACCAGTTGTAATCTATTTTCCTCTCAAGGAGGTGACACGCACCCCTCATGCAGTTCCTTGCCACAGAACTGGTCAAGGAAGAAAATGCAAACTTCTTTGCTGCGAACCGAGAGTAGCGATCGCTGAGGTACGGTCTAACAATGCCCATGCACACCGACCGTCCAGAGTCTCTTTGTTGAGCCCGAGAGGTTGCTTGCGGTGGGTGAACGGGACCGTTAGATACCGATTGCCGTATCATCACAGCTTTGGGCAAAAATATCTGCACGTTGCCCCAATTTATTGGGTCAATCAGGGCTATGCAATACTTTCAGCTTCTGAGTACAGGCTTAATAGCATCGGTCATCCAGCACTTTCTATCCTTTACAATCGGATTGCCCTAGCAGTCTGTCGATGGGATGTTTTTTAGAACCTCTGTTACTCCGTCTAGCATCTGTGGAACAAAAGATTGGTCAAGTTCCTAAAACCTACGATGTTGTGCAGCGGCACAGGACACCATAAACAGGCTACTCATAGGCTACAAATGTCTAGAAACGGCTCAAAAGGTCGCAATGATAGTGGGGGTTAATCAGATGGCACAACAATTAATAGCTGTAGCTGTAACAAACGCTGGAAGCATCGCAGCTCATGCCGGCAGGACCTTGCAGTGGCGAGTCTATACTGTTTCAGACAAAGCAGATCCATGTCTAGCCTGGACATTAGATTTAACTAGCTTCGGCTGCTTACACGAATGGCATGTGCGAGGTGACGGAAACCGCCATCCCCTGCATTTTGTCGATATTGCTATCGCGGCATCCGCAGGCGAAGGCGTACGCCAAAAACTACAGCAGCGAAAGACAGAGCTATTGACCACTAGTGAGGAAAATCCAGAGAAGGCAATTGCTGCTTATCTAGATGGTAAGTTGCCTGAGGGGTTGCCCCACGAAAAAGTGGCGTGCCATTCTCATTGAAAAGGCAAAGCCCAAATTTGACAAATATTTGCGGGTTATAGTTTTCAAGCAAGCGATCACAATTTAATAACGCCCATACACATCACCCGCCGCAAAAGACCTTAGATGCTAATCCTCAACCCTTTGCCGGTCGATGTGTATGGGCGTTACACCGTCTCGATCGCGCCCTTCCCCCACTTCCAAATCCGCAACCGTTGCGGATTTAACCCAAGAAAGCAGGTAAGTATTGTCCCCAGACTGCATGTATCAAGGAATTGATTGCCTACGATCGCTGGCTTTTCACTCGATTACTCTCACCCAATTTGCATAACTAGCAAAAGCCTTCCTTCATCCGGAGGATAAAACTGGTTAAGCGCGTTAGTAGAATGGTTAGCATCTCTTTGTCTGGGGTTGATCGCTCCAGTCAGGGCGATCAACCCTCTGGCTGAGGGTGTCTCAATTGTCCGATCGTTGTCCTACGCGGCGATCGGTTTCCTTTGAGGAAAAAATGAGATACTTACTCTTCTCTATTATGGTCATTTCCCCAAAGCGTTGTGTCTAGGTATCCAGAATGCTTTGCACGGAGACTGTTAAATAGAGAGGGTTGCTGTTCTTCGCATCAATGACTTTCTCTAGTAGGCAACCGACTCGCTCGTAAAGCATCGATCGCGCTCTACCCCTAAATCCACAATGGTTGCGGATTTAAAGACAACCGATCGCACTCCTCACCCGAATGAGTGATGAGAGCACCTATTTCTGTATCACTGTTCAAAGACATCACCTTGGAATCCGCAACCGTTACGGATTTGCCTACTCGCACTTCAGCACTAAATTATTTGCGAATGCAAGCCTACTAATACAGTAAATCTGACTTTTTCCCTACTTTTTCCTGACTTTATCCGACTGCCAAGTTTAGGGCATCAGGATTAAGCTAAGTTCAAGCAGTTGTTGGAGAGACAATTTGTTTGTGCTTAACCGCGAGTTTAATGGTGAGGTGTGATCTCCAAGTGTACAAAGCTTTAGCAAAGCTAGTGAATTGACGGTGATTTTTTCGGTTAGCCATAAATAAACCTCATATTTTTTGCCAAGTAGTGATTAGCCTCCAATAACTTTTTTGTAAAGCAAGTGAAGTTTTTGGGATAGGGTGTGAGCAGTGGTCAAAAATATATCAAAAGCTTTGGCAGAAGTTTTTACAGACAGCTTATATGCGGAAAGTTTCTGCTGAAGTAGGAATGGGGCGTACTATACCAAATCATTCTACCTATACACCCGTTGTAGGGTGTTAAGTAGAAACATTCAGTCAATAATTTCTAGACTGCTTCTTTTCTGGGTTATGGTGCATTTTAAGGCTATCTGTTGGCGATCGGAATCAAATCAGGGTGAGCCATGTGTAAAAGCTGTAATCGTTAAATGATGAGCGGCTGATTCTGAACTACCAATACTTCTGATGACAAGAAATCACCCGTAAAGGTGCTACTAAGTCGCAACCTCACAACTTACGATTGAGCAAGTTTTATCAAAGCCCTCTAGCAAATTATAAGGAGAAAAAAATGGCTCTCATTGACTCTTACGATATCGGGGAACTGCACATAGAAATTCACGCACATACTTCTGATTTTGCACAGCATCCTGGTGTACGTATTGAAGTTCCTATGGGCTATAGAGTCCTAGGTGGAGGGGCAAGTGTTACTTGGCATGGTCAAGGCAATTTGCTGACTAGTATTTATCCAGATGGCGATCGTGTTTGGGTCGCCACTTCTAAAGACCACAAGGAGGCAAGTCCTGCTTCCATAACTGGACATTGTATTGCTGGACGAATGAAAGATGGGAAACCTATACCCAGTGATAATTATTTGATTGTTAGACAAGATAGTGTACCTGCTGACCATCCGTCTACTGAAGTAGTTCTCCCTAGTGGATGGATTCTTGTTGGTGGTGGCGCGAGAGCCAACTGGTCAGGCTATGGGAGTTTGCTATTTGCTTCACATCCTGGTGGAGATAATAGTTGGATTGCTTCTGCAAAAGACCATATTTCACCTGAAATTGCTACAATTTCAGCCTATGCAATTGGTGTTAAGCAGTCTTTTCTTAATCGAGTGGGGCTAGTAGTCAATCGAAAAAGCCAAACATCTGGAACTGCAACTGCACATCCAAGCGTAAGTTGTGTTCTTGAGCATGGATTTAGACTCTTGTCTGGAGGAGCCAAAGCAAATTGGACAGGAGACGGTAGCTTACTTACCGCAAGCTTTCCGCAAGATCGCCATACATGGGTCGCACGAAGTAAAGATCATTTTGCCTCTGATCCTTCTACTATCACCGCTTGGTGTGTTGGAATAGGCGAAAAGTCATAGGTAGATTTAGTTTGTTCTAGTAGAGTGAACGTTAAAAGGCGGTCAAGTCATACAGACTAACAACCCGGTTAAAGCGGACTGTTATATAACCTTGGTGCTAATGCAACAAAGTCATCGGCAGCTGCTCAACCGGGTTGTTAGACTATTGCACTTTTGGGGCAAACTATCAGGACAGTAATGTCCTCATACACTAAGACAACCAATCGTATGAAAACTTTAGTGTCTTTCATCAAAGATGTAATCAAGTTGGTCTGGTGTAGAGTTCCCACACGCTGGGGAACTCCGTTGAATGTAAACAATGGGAGTCAGTGTTCTCGTTTCATCTGCTCCTACTGTCCTCACTCCTCTCACTTGTAGGGAAAGCCAAATGAGCCGAAACCTGTGTTGGAACAGCGGAACAGAGGCGCTCGGTTATGATGCCACGGTTGATTGTCGCCGCTCAACTGGGTCATTACACACAATCGATCGCACCCCACTTCCAAATCCGCAACCGTTGTGGATTTGAAGACAACCGATCGTATATTTGTGGAGGGAACCCCATGACATTGTCAGAAAGTGTTATATCTGTTTACCAACGAATTTTAGCAATCACTTGGCAGCCGGATGATTCGCAAATAGACATACATATAGCACTCATGCATGAGTATCTCCGGCGTTCATCTTTGTGGGCAAAGGCTTTGAACTGCAACGGTCGAGTAACTCCCTTTTTTGATATTGCAGATCGTGTTGCTCCAGATGTTCGTGCAGAGCCAGAAATAGTTGAGGCTTTGCTTAGGCATCTCAAACAGATTCCTTTGAATGGATTAGTCCAGAGAACTTGCGAATGGGCACTTCACTGGGCTGCAATCAGTGATACCTCTCAAGTCAAGCAGCTTACTCTACCAGAGCCATACGAGCCTCTGCTTGTTTTATTGGAGCGCGGAGGAACGTTTAGACGTGAGACTGGCTGGATTGACATAGTTGGGCATGGAATTGCAACTCTAAATTGGCTCGATTATGCTGAACGTCTTCCGTTTGTTGAGACCGACGAATTGGAAAAGCGCGATCGCCCCTCGCGTAGTTGAGTTGATGTGTTAGCTGTGGCGTAACACGTCAACTCAACTAATGGGGAACACTGACAATGATGTTCTTTCCCCTCCCCGTGACCAACTATCGCAGACTCACGATCGCAGGCGGCACCTACTTGTTTACCCTCGTCACCCATCAACGCCGACCTTGGCTGTGCCATGACACTGTCCGTTCTGCCTTACGCGCCGCCATGCCCCACGTTTGCCTTACCTATCCCTTTGTGATTGAAGCAATGATACTGTTACCCAATAACCTTCATTGCATCTGGACCGCACAAGCCTTTGCAGGCATTTTGGCAGCGATTGGCACCCCTGCTCCTATGCCCAAACCCCGTGAAATCGCCAGGACGAGTCAAGGGGTACAAGCCGTCTCCACGCCCCTACTATCCAACGGTTAAAAAACGAGCCTCGAAACGTAAGAAATCCGAGCAATCCCTGAACAGTTCGGTTGCAACAGCAGTGTAACTTCGAGCAGAATTGTATTTAATTCCTTAAATTCAATTGTCATGAATAGTTGAGCGAATTCTTCATGACATCCTGTCGAGCAATATTGTGATGCTAGTTAGTTCAAACTAAAGTCAAATTCAAGCTGCTGAAATGTTGTCAGCAAAACAATAAACTCTGTGAAATCAGTCTATTCTTTCTACCTACGTCGTGTTTACTTCGTGACAAAGAGAAAAGTTAGGTATGAGCAGAATATACAAAAGTACTGATTTTTTTCAGCCAGCCGATGGAGAGCCTATTCGATCGGTCATTACTGAATCTAAGGAGGCTGCTGTTGTAGCTTGGTATGTCAAGCCCGGACAGGAGATCTATTCGCATATCCATCCTCATGGGCAAGACACCTGGACTATTTTGAGCGGAAAGGGAGAATATTATCTGGATGCAACAGGAGCCAAGAAGTCGATCTTTGCAGGAGATGTAGTAATTGCTCACACCGGATGTGTACATGGAGTGTTCAACAACAGTAACGAACCATTGATTTTTATTTCAGTTGTGTCGCCATCTGATGCCGGGTATCAACTCATTTCTTCAGAGGAAGCTTTTGCAAATATCTCTATTCAGTAGTTTTTAGTGGCATAATCCCTCTGTGACAAGATAGATGAGACACCTGAGCGCTTTCAAATTACTGTCTAGTTCAGGTGAACTTCTATGGTGATGCCTTCTGTTTCAACTCCTGCCAATAACGGCTCTCAAGCATCAGGTGTGCCCAATCCCGAAGTGGTAGAAAAAGCACAACGTCGAATTTACATGGCTGAATACAAGCTGCGGATTCTTCAAGAAACGGACAGTTGTAGTGAAGGGCAAATTGGTGCCATTTTGCGGCGTGAAGGACTGTACTCGTCGCACTTGACGACCTGGCGACGCCAACGACAAGCCGGACAACTGGCAGCGTTAAGTGACAACAAGCGGGGACGTAAACCCACCCCTGTTAATCCATTGAATGCTGAAGTCGAGCGGTTACGACGGGAGAATGAACGCCTCAGCCAACGGCTTCAACAAGCCGAGTTGATTATCGACATCCCAAAAAAGCCTCGGCGATCTTAAACATCACGCTGGCGACGAACAACAACGACAACAGCGATTAATGAGTGCCGTCGAACAACTCGCACCCACCATGGGGGTTGCTCCCGTTTGGGCGGGATTAGGCGTCAGTCGTGCCAGCTATTATCGCAAGCAAAAGGTCAAGCAAGACCCAAAGCCCAAACCAAAGCCGAAACCTAAACCTGAGCGAGCCTTAAGCGATGAAGAACGACAACAGGTATTGGAGGTATTGCACAGTGAACGATTTGTAGACCAATCTCCAGCAGAAGTGTATGCCACGTTACTCGATGAAGGAACATTTCTCTGTTCTATTCGGACCATGTATCGTATCCTGGCTCAGTATGGGGAAGTGAAGGAGAGACGTAATCAACTGCACCGTCCTAATTACCAGAAACCAGAACTCCTTGCCACTGCCCCTAATCAACTGTGGTCGTGGGATATTACGAAGTTACATGGCCCTGCCAAATGGACGTACTTCTACCTGTATGTCATCCTCGATGTCTTCAGTCGTTACGTCGTCGGTTGGATGGTGACGCATCGAGAATCTGCCACCCTCGCAGAATACCTCATGGAGCAAACGCTGCAAAAGCAGCAGATTCAACCGGGACAGTTAACGATTCATGCGAACCGAGGAGCTGCGATGACCTCCAAACCCGTTGCGTTGCTGCTGTCTGATTTGGGGGTGACTAAAACCCACTCTCGTCCTTATGTCTCCAATGACAATCCCTTCTCTGAGTCTCAGTTCAAGACCCTCAAGTACCAACCCCAGTTTCCCAAGTGCTTTGGTTCGATTGAAGATGCTCGCAGTTTCTCTCAATCCTTTTTCAGGTGGTATAACCACGACCATCACCATAGCGGTATCGGCTTGCTAACACCAGCGGTTCTTCATTATGGACAAGCTCCGTTGGTCATTCAACACCGACAGCAGGTGTTGCAGACCGCATACCACTCCCATCCAGAGCGGTTTGTCCGCGGGTTGCCTCTGCCTCCTGCCTTGCCCACTGAAGTTTGGATTAACCCTCCGGTTGTCACCCCTCAGACTCAGGAGGATCAACTCTAATTTCTCAACTAAAGTGTCTCATGATCGTTGACACATTCCGATGATTTGAATTTGATGAATCGGTCAATCAGGGTTAACGCTCCGATACTGTTGGGCTTACGCTCCCCATATCGATACTTGTTGAGTGATTCATCAAAATTGCGTGTCCGGATATCCTCCTCAATCCTTGTGGCGGTCAGTCGTGCCTCTGCTCGGTTGATTGTGGTATCGGGTTGCATCAAAGACAGGAAATAGCGTTTCCCTTCGTGACTCCAGCACAACCTCAAGCGTCCCTTGACAGACTGAATTGCTACCGTTCCTTTTCTGGATTTAGGCATAATGGGGGTGGATTATTAAGTCTTGCCCTTCACCAACCGAGCGGTGAGGGTTATTTTTTGGGCTTCAGAATTGCGATCGTCGGATATCAATTACCTCCCCATCTTCCCGCAAATATCGGCGGGTTCAGTACCAATCATTCTCAACAAGTGACTGAGGTATGGGGGCGTGGTAAACGCTGAAAGTCTTACAGGGTAGATGTTCTAGCGACATGAATAAAGTAATTATAGACCGCTTCTGCCCTTGCTACCAGCAAAGGCAGACCCGTTTATATCCAACTGCCCAAAGTACCGTATTACCAGGTGCGATTGCTACGGCTCAGTTGTATGAAGTTGTCAAAAATCCGAAAGAGCAACCGCTGAATGACTATTTTAAGCCAGGGAAACAGCTATATCAATGGCTCTTTGCACCACTGGTTAAGGCATTGCAAGAACAAAAAATCGACAACGTTTCCTTCGTTCTGCCTGCTCATACCTTTCAGGAATTTCCTGGCATCGCTTGTAGTATATGTAGTACAACTTGTATTATAGCTTGATAAATAGCTCAAGCGCAGGAGGTGATCGTGATGAGCGACATGAAGAAAGCGTATGACGTGGCAGCGATCGCCGTTCGGCAGCGTCTTGCGGAGCAGCATCCTGAAGATCTGCAAGTGTTGAATAAGCTGCGAAAGCAGGATGTTGCTGTGTATTCAGGGAGTTTCGATCGCGTACAAGACATCCTGTTGTGTCTGAAGGTGCCTTGCACCATGAACCCAGATCCTAAAGCACTGGATGCCAAAATTATCTTTGTGAACTGTTCCAACAGTTATGACAAAGCACGAATTGAACAGCTGAGCCAACGGGTGTATGAAGGCAAGTGGTTGGCCAGTTCGGATTGGGCACTCGGGCAATTCATCGAACCTGCCTTTCCTGGTATGGTTAAGTTTACCGGACGGGCAACTGGGGATGAGGTGATTTCTGTAGAGCCAAGTCTAAACAGCCTATGGTCCGATGTCGTGGTACTGGGAGCCGAGCCGCAGTGGTGGTTGGAGGGCAGCAGTCATCCGATCGAGATTCTGAGTCCCGCTAAAGTGACGATCGAAGCGGCAAGTCATGACCTGCTGTCACGCCATAGTGCACCTGTCGTTGCCGTTAGTTTTGATTGGGGTAAAGGACATGTCTTCCATGTCATCAGCCACTTCTGGTGTAAGCGCAGCCGGACACCGACTCAACGGCATCACGGACCCTGCACCGACTTCCTGAAGGTAGGTATGAAGTTAAGCGATGACAGCATTGATAAAGTGTTGACGATCGCCCAAATCAAGGCAGACACCCTCAACTTTGCTCAACTGCAAAGTGCCGTCACCTCCACCGAGTTGATTGCCCAACTGTGCATCCGAGCCGCCCGCGCGGTTCCTGCCAAACCGCGATCGGGAATCTTTGCCTGGTAAGCGGTAGCATTTCATAGTCTCCTGTGTGCCCTAACCTGTAGAGCCTACATACGAGTACGAGAGGAAACGTGCCACTGCAAGCAGTGGGCGCTTGTGAACGGGGAGAGCGAAGAACCTGGGAGGTGGGCTTAGAAGTAGCCATCCTTGAAAGAGTGTGTAAGAACTCACCAGCGGAGCACCCCAAGTAACTGAGAAAGCGCAATGCTCTCAAAACTTGCACACAGGAGATTTATTGAAAAGACGAAACGATCAGGAGCAACCATGACGATTTACTTCTACGTTGAACGAGAAAAGCCCTACGGTTGCTTCTCTAATTTCTCAGCCCATGGTTTTATGCTTGATGAGTTGTATTGGGCAACAAGTGAGCATTACTTTCAGGCACAGAAGTTTATCAATACGCCCTCCTTAGAAAAGGTCCGACAAGCTAAAACTCCTAAAGATGCAGCCAAGATGGGGCGCGATCGCTCTTTACCCCTGCGGTCTGATTGGGAACAGGTCAAAGATGATGTCATGCGGAAGGCTGTACTACAAAAATTTAAAACCCATGCAGACATCCGAGCCATCTTGTTGGCAACTGGAAGTGATGTGTTAGTCGAGAACTCTGCGATCGATTATTACTGGGGCTGTGGTAAGGATGGTAGCGGTAAGAATAAATTGGGGCAGATCTTGATGGAGGTACGCGAGCTCTTACGCAGTGAAAGCAAATGAATTGCTAGGCTGTTCCCAGTTCATTCTGGGCAGGCAGCAATTTAATCAACCCTTAACACCTGTATGAACTATGACTGACATCCGCCAGCTACTGCATCAACTTGCCAGTGCTGAAGCAGAACTGCAATCCACACAATTTTTGTCACCTTGTGTCAAAGGTGGACAAGTTCGCACACGGGTCGCAGGGATAGTTTATACCTTTACTCCCAAACCTCGGCAGTTTGAAGGGTGGGGGATTTTTCAGCCTACGAATGAGCAGGCGGCTACTTTGGTTGAAGAGGCAGACTTACCGCAAATTGCTACTTACCTCCACCAGTTTCCAATCTTGCGCTTGCGATTAGCGTATCGCTTACAAAACCAGACCTGGTTGGCATATCCGGTGAATGAAGCGGATATGCGGCAACGCTTTAGGGTCGTGAAGCCCGTGCCTGTGCATCTGGTGACCGAGGGCATGACCTTTGACCAGATCACGGCTCGTCGGCATGGCAACGCTTACTGGTTTGAAGCTATCGATCGCCGTGATGACCCGATGATCGTTGAAGCTTTGCAATCTGCCCTGAAACAATTGACTCCAGTTGAGGAATTGCAGTTTAAGGGGATTACACCAGAGATGCGATCGCTCTATGAGTTAGTGGGTCAACGAACAGAGGGGTTTGCCCAACCGCAGCGCGATGAACAGCAATTACGGCAGGCACTCAAACTGGGTGGTGGCGAATTACATCAGTTTCAAGATCGAGGAGATTACTGGACAGTCGAATGGGCAACGGCGGATGGCAACTGTCATACTAGCGCGATCGCTAAAGCCGATTTGACCGTCGTCAGTTCCGGGATTTGCTTAAGTGGTCGTGATCGGGATTTTGATTTGCAATCTTTAGTCGGTGTCATGGAGCAACAGGAGTGGTAAACAGATAACCAGCTTTGACATGAACAACTGGATCGGTAGGATCCAGTCATGGCTAAGAGCAACAATGATCCTGCTTCATACATGGTTACAGGATTATTGGGAGCCAACTTGGCAGGAAATCTGAATCGAGATGGGTTGGTCACCACGCTCCAAACTGGAAACTCCGCTTCTGAACCCGGAACTCTAGCTGCTGAACTCGGAATGTTGCTTTACAACCTCAAAACATCGAGATTAAAGTCGAAATCAGCTTAACGATCGCACCTCCACTGAAAGCCTTGCCAAACAGCTGCGCTGTCCAGAGAATTTAATACAAAAGTTTATGGACTAACAGGTTGGAGCAAGTGCAACCGTGGCGGTTCAGCCGAAAATCTTGATAGGCTAAAACTCTTCCTGCCGATCACTAACTCATGAATGCTCGACAAAGCGTTATTGAAATCTTTTCGACATTTATCCAGTTTATGGATGACAGCTTTATTCGCTGGCTCCCAGATCTCCGATTGCAGCGGAGTATGCAGCGTTGCTTAAAAGAGGCGACAGAGAGCAATCCTTCAGGGTTATCCGAATCCTTCTGGGCACTGTATTGGTATCGAGCTTGGCAACAGCAGCCTCAAAGCATCACCACCGGACATTTATCTGCTTATTTGCAGGAAGCTGGCTACTGGGTGGCACAAAAAGCGACCCGACAGCTCCCCCATTCGCAGTACAAGTTATCTGACTGCTTTCAGATTGCGATCGCCACTGTTCCCAATCTGCTCAAAAGCTATCGTGCTGATCAGGGAGCTAGCCTCAAGACCTTTGCCAATCTCTACTTTGGTAATATCTTGCGGGATACCCTGCGCCAACAGCGGGAAAGCAATAGCCGGACGGACTGGGGCTTACTGCGCAAAATTAGCCAAAAGCTTTTAATCGAATCGCTGCGAGCGGCTGGGAGATCGGACGACACGATTGCCGCTTATCGACTGGCATGGACTTGCTTCAAACTCTACTGTGCCCCGACTCAAGCCCCCGCTACTCGTCAACTCCAAAAGCCAGAACGGGCAGACTGGGCTGCGATCGCCCAACAGTATAACCAGCAGCGTCCCCATCAGCTACCACCTACTGCCCCCGTCGGTAGCCCGGAACAGCTAGAAAAATGGTTACAGGACTGTGCCAAACAAATCCGGAATTATTTGCATCCACCGATTACTTCGCTCAATATTGGGCGAACAGCGTCCGACACCGGGGAACTGCAAGACGATCTGCCTGATCCCACGGGAACTTCTTTATTAACGGACTTAATCGCTCAAGAAGAGTGGCAAGCCCGACAGATGCAGCAACAACAGATCAGTGAGGTATTAATCGCAGCGCTAGAGCAATTAAATCCGGCAATGCGGCAAATTGTGGAGCTATATTATCAGGATGGTTTAACTCAGCAGGAAATTGCCACCCAGCTTAACGTGAAGCAATATACCGTATCCCGCCGATTAAGCAGTGCTAAAGAAGCGTTGTTATTGACATTAGCTCAATGGAGCCAGGAGCATCTGCATATTACGCTCACCTCGCCCGCAGTAAAAGCCATGAGTATAGTGTTAGAGGAGTGGTTGCAGGAGAAATTGAGACAGCTGCATGAAGCATTGAGCTAATTCAGTCGCTCACTTGGTGCTAAATTTGCCCGTCACAATTCAATCTGCTCAGACTCCTCAGGAGGTGTTCCCTAGATGCTGATATTTGATCCTTCAACGGTCTGGTTAGAAATTCCGCAAGCCATTCAAACAGAATCTTGGCAACAAAGCCAACCGATCGCCATTCCCGGCAACCGCTGGCAAGCCTATCTGAATCAGGTTTGTTTACACACAGTTTTACCGTGGCTACAAGAAAAAACTGGCGAGATCGCTAAGGTTGATCCAATTTACAACTCCCAATTCTGGGAACTGGTGAATGGGAGTGCTGTTGTTGTAGGCGATATCCGGTTCATCCTGATTCCGATCGAGGCGATGGATCAAAGCGAGTTTCGAGTGCCTCAGGAATGGATTGATATTCCCAGTTGGGTGGGTGATTATTATCTGGCTGTCGAAGTCGATGCGGATGAACAGGAAATTCATGTTTGGGGTTATACCACCCACCACCAACTGAAATTGCAAGGCAGTTATGATGCCAGCGATCGTACTTATAGCCTGGATGGTAATGATCTGATTCAGGATCTATCAGTGTTAGGGGTGATGTTACACCTAGAAACCGAAGCCACTCGCAGCGAGATTGCTCCCTTGGCAACCCTAGCCCCTGAGCAAGCAGAAGTATACATCAAGCAGTTTAGTCATCCCGCGATCGCCCTCCCCCGACTAGTCCTGCCCTTTACTGAATGGGGAGCCTTGCTAGAACAAACCCATTGGCGACAACAGTTATTTGAGCAACGCCAAATTAATCTCCCTTTGACGCAAACCTTCGCTCCAGCCCAGATAAAGCTAGGGGAATGGCTCCAGAATGTGTTTGAATCCGGATGGCAATCCCTAGAAGAGTTATTAACCGTCGAGCCAAATTTAGCGTTCAGTTTTCGCCAAGCCGATTCGTTAGAGGACTGGCTGCGGCGGGTGAAGCGAATTCAGTTAGGTAAGGGCTTGCCAACTGTTCTCCTGCTAGTCATGCTGAAAACCGAACCCGATCAACGCCGCAATATTTGGGTGCAACTAGTTCCCTGGATCGGGGAGCCGTATTTACCATCAAATTTACAGTTAACCTTATTGTCAATAGAGGGGGAAACACTGCAATCTGTACAAGCCAGCGATCAAAGTAATTATATTCAGTTACGCCGATTCAAGTGTCCCCTAGGTAGACAATTTCGCTTACAGGTTGCGATCGCTGATATAACTTTTTCAGAAGAGTTTGTTGCCTGACATGAGTCATTTAGTCATTCTGAACTTAGGCAAAGGAGAGTGCGATCGTGGCTGTCCGGCAGTGACTGCCCAATTGTGGTTACAGGATGACAAAGTGCCCATGCAAGTGACGGGAAGTTTACCCGCTGCCCCAGAACTCGGATCGTTATATTACCGTTGGCAGCAGTTGTATGCCGCCTTGTATGCCCATCGGGGTTGGCGACAGGCGGAGTTAACGCAGAAGTATGTAGAAATCGATGTTGTGAGTCGTTCTGCCCGGTCTGATCCAGACAGTGACTTTGAGATTGAGCAGGATGAGACGTATGTGACGGATATTTCAGAAGCCACATTTAAACAGCTTTGCCAAGAACTACACGATCAACTGAATACCTGGCTGAATGTTGATACCTTCCGGAGTATCGATCGCCACCTGCGAACGCGGTTAAGTCCCTCGGATGAAGTTCGGCTGATTATCATGGCTGAAAGTCATGCCCTGTTAAGGCTACCCTGGCATCTCTGGCACTTTTTGGAAGATTACCCCAGAGCCGAACTGGCGCTCAGCCTACCGGAATATACTCGATCGATTAAAACTGCCTCAACTACTCCTAAAGCCACAGTGAATATTCTGGCAATTTTGGGTAATCGCCAGGGCATCAACATTACCAGAGATCAAGAGTTACTTGAACAGTTACCAGATACTACGCTAAACCTGCTAGTCGAGCCTAATTTAGCAGACTTACATCAACAACTCTGGCATCCCGGTTGGGATGTTCTATTTTTTGCTGGACATAGTTCCAGTCAAGACACAGGCAGAATTTATGTAAATGCTACCGAAAGTTTAACCATTGCTCAATTAAGGCTAGCGCTCAAGAAAGCGATCGAACGTGGTTTAAAGTTAGCCATTTTCAATTCTTGTGATGGCTTGGAATTAGCGTGGAGTTTAGCAGATTTACAAATTCCTCAAGTGATTGTGATGCGCGAACCCGTTCCCGATCGCATTGCCCAAGAATTTCTCAAACATTTCCTGATCGCTTTTTCCAGCGGACAGCCGCTCTACCTTGCCGTGCGAGAAGCCCGCGAACGTCTACAAGCCCTAGAAACCCAGTTTCCCTGTGCAACCTGGCTCCCTGTCATCTGCCAAAATCCCGCCGAACTTCCCCCCTGCTGGCAAGACTGGTGCAGGCAAATCGCCCCAACCCCAGACATCCTCCCACCTCCCCATCCCCCTATTGCCCCATCCCCTCATCCTCCCAAACCC
>VRZD01000081.1 GCA_016743235.1 Pantanalinema sp. GBBB05
GTCTAGCGTCTAGCTCAAGCACCCACAATATCAAACCTTTAGGCACTTGAGTCAAGATTACCTGATTCCCCCGTTGCAGCAAGCGTAGTGCGGCTCGTTGGGCAGGTTCCAAGGTTGAGTAAACGCGGACATAGCTGTACAGTTTGCCCTGGTACGCGATCGCGCCAACGGGTTTAGGGACATCTGGCAAATAGATGTGGCAGCTTGAAACAGCTTTGCGGTCCACAATCAATGGAGTTGCAGCCGTTAGTGGACTGATAGGCACAGCTGAACTCAGATCACCAATCATATAAAAGTGTCTCCAGGCATGAAAAGTGATCGGTTTGCAGGCGCTGGTCGGGGCATCATGTGATCGAGCGCTCTCAAAACCAACCTCTTAATTAATACGAATACTCTTCAAATAACAGAATTTTTGAAGCTTAACCAACAGTTAAATTACATATTTTAATTAATCTTAAAATGTCCTGGTACAGGCTTTATTCACCCTTGTTATCCGTAACAGTGCGGTTATTGTAAAGGCTCATCGCTTTTTCTACGCCTTGCTTGAGGCTGAGTTCGATCGCACTCACGGCTATCTCTAGCACTTCTGCCATTCGCTTCGTTTCTGAAGCAGAAAACTGCCCCAACACATGAGACACCGTATCTTTATCAGGATGTACGTCTTTAGCACTACCAATGCCTACGCGTAACCGGGGAAAGGCTTGTGTCCCTAAGTGGGCGATCGTTGATTTCATGCCATTATGCCCTCCCGCCGAGCCAGACACCCGCAACCGCAATTTACCTACAGGTAAATCCATATCGTCATACACAACTAGCACTGCCTCTGGAGGGAGTTTGTACCAGTCGATCACTGCGCGGATTGCCTGCCCAGAGTTATTCATATAGGTCTGGGGCTTGAGCAACCGAATTTTAGTGTTTGCTGTGACACTCCCCTCACCATAGATGCCTTGGAACTTGCGGTTCTCCGCTAACCCAATTTGCCAAGCCTGGGCTAGAGCATCGACGACTTCAAAGCCAATATTGTGACGCGTACGATCGTACTTCGTGCCTGGATTGCCCAACCCCACGATTAACTGCGGAATGATCAGCTTGGGTGCGGCGGTATCTTTAACGACCTGTGTCTCTGCCATGTTTACGGTTGGTTGACTAAATCCCATAGGAGAGGGGCAAACGATCGTCTGCCCCTAATCAATTATCAGGCTTGCTCCCATTTCAGTTAGTGAAAGGGGACAATTGGGTTGCTTAACTGGCAACTTCACTAGATGCCTTAGAAGTCTCATCCGCAGTAGACTCTGTTGCCGCAGGTGAAAGAGCCGAAGGAGCGGGTGGCTCTAACTTAGCTTCCATAGAAACCTGAGTTGCCTTTTCAATCTGTTCGGCTTCGCGTTTGAATTCAGCTTCAAATTCCTTGGAGGCTTCCTGAAATCCCCGTAGGGCTTTACCCAGACTGCGACCAATTTCTGGCAGTTTTTTGGGTCCAAACACCAACAGGGCGACGACCAAAATCAGCATCATTTCCGGTAAGCCAATGCCAAAAACGTTCACGGTGTTGTCTCCTGCAACGGATGAAAGGGTTCAGGTAGTCCCTGATGCTGTCTCTTGGGTCAGCACTTAATCTTTAGTATAGGACATGCCTTAGGAGTTCTTAAGATGAGTAGTCCTGATTATGAGATAAGTGCTAATTAATCGATCGCACTATCGCATTACGCAACTGTAAATCAAGCCCCTCCCGCCGACTCGCAAACTGTACTATAGAGCTAGTTGTATTGCTTGCCACAGTGGTTTCATCACCGAATTTGTTAATAAATTTAGGCATTTTATTTTTAACAAAAAACTATTTAAGTGAATGAGTGGTGTACTTGAGATAGCTCTAATTCTTAACTTACAATCTGAGCTGACGAGCGAAGAAATTGCAACCTTAACCTACATGACTCGTTCAGAGGACTATAGCTTTCCAACATTGCTTAGTCATCCTTTCTTCAGCAATCTTGAAGATGATTCTGGTGAAATTTGGAGTGAGTTTTGGCGATTCATTATTGCCAATAATCGTCGAGTCTGCGGGGAGAAATATTTATCTCAAGTGCGTCGCAGTATATTTTTAATGGATCAGCTATGTTTCCGCATTCTGATTGCTGATGATAACTTTTGGTATTACTGGGAACCATTTTCAGATTGGCTATTTTCAATTAGTACTGATATAGGAGTAGTTGGCTATGTTCTAGCACACCCACACAAGGAATACGACTTAATCTATTTTGAGGAGAATGAAATAGTTCTGAGATTTGAAAAGCAGGGAGTTCCCAGTCACCTATTGTCTGCAATTAATCATCTTTTAGGAGGAGATGGAGTTACCTTTAACCAGAAATAGAGTTTTATTAAAGTGATTTAGTACAGTAATTGATTTTTCAAAGACATAATTAGGTTCACTCTAGAGTTGATTGCGGGCTTTCAGGTGCAAATACCGATCGACTAATTCCTCACTAACGCGATCGGCTGGAGCATCCAGAATTAACCCCCCTTTTTGTTTCAATTTGGCTAAGGCTAATTGGCGTTGATTGAGTAAATCTAAGGCGATCGCTCTAGCATAGGTAGCAGACACATCGGTGGTTAACGTATTTGCCTGCTGATCAATTTGGGGATCTCGCAAAGTTACACAAAATGGTAAATGCCGGGGAGCCAACCGCCCCATCGCTGACAGCAATTCGATCGAAGCTGTGGAGTCAATCACATCCGTAATCAACACGACTAATGCCCGTCGGGTCTGACGGGTCGCTACCGTGGTCACAGCATGGACATAATCGGGTTCTAACAACGCAGGTTGTAATGGCGTTAACCGCTCCAAGATTTTCGGTAATTGTGACTGTCCTCGTTCGGGTGGAATCCAGGTGTTCATTTGGCGATCGAATACCCCAATGCCAACGCGATCGCCCCGCTGTAAGCCAGCCATTGCTAATGATAGAGCCGCATTTAGACCCCAATCGAATCGAGTTAAGCCATTCACCTGAGCGGTCATCAACCGTCCCTGATCGAGCAGGATCATCAAGGTCTGTTCTTGCTCGGGTTCCAGCACCCGTACTAAAACGCGATCGCGCCGTGCTGTCGCCTTCCAATCGATGAAGCGAGGATCATCCCCTACGACATAATCCCGCAACTCTGTAAACTCTGTGCCCATGCCTAATCGTTGTGCCCGCCGAATGTTACCTGTGGTTTGCAACGTTAAGCGGATTGACAGCGATCGCAATCCAATTAAATCCGGGTAAACGGCAACTTTTTGGCTTTGGGGCACTTTCCAGTCCTGCCAAGCCAACCCCCAAGCTCCCAACTGCCGAACTTGAATGTCTCCCCAGCTATATTCACCCCGCTTCAACGGAAACACGGTATAGGTCAATTCTTCTACATAGTTAGCAGGCAACGAGACAGGCAAAACGTGGCTAGACACATAAAAGCCTTCGGGGTAGAAGTCCCGAATCTGCAACATACCCGGACGTTGCTTTGTGTGTACCGTTAGCTTCACTGTATTCTCTCGCCCGATCGATAAGCGATCGAGCGGCTCGCGCTTAACTGTCACTCGCTCTGTTTTATGGCGAGTTCCATCCAGAACGGTGGCGATTAGTAATAGACCGTCATATAGAACGGTCAGCCAGGTGGCGAGTCCTAAAATACTCGGGCTAATTAAATCCGAGCCAATCACAGCAGTGGCTAAGCCGACGATCGTACCGAGAATTAGCAGGAAGTAAACGCGGCGGGAAGGGAGCATAGGGGAGGGGAGTGAATAGGTTCAGAGTGCTAGGTCAAGCTTCATCGTGGAACGGCAACTTGGCTGAGGAGGGTAGAAATCACCGCATCAATTTTTAAGCCATCTAACTGGGCTTCGGGTCGCAGGATCAGCCGATGACGCAGCAGGGCGGGCGCCACAGTTTTCAGATCATCTGGCGTCACAAACGTCCGTTCTGATAACCAGGCATTGGCTTTACTAGCTTGCAACCAGGCAACCGCAGAACGGGGTGAGGCTCCCAATGAGAGGTCAGGATGCTGACGCGATCGCTGCACTAATGCCAATAGGTAATCCACAATATTGTCGGCAACTTCCACCGATCGCACGGCCTGACGAGCTGCCAGAATATGTTCCACCGCCATGATCGGTTTCAGCTTGGCTAGCTCGAGCCGCTTGGTTTGTAAGCCTGTTTGACTATTGAGCAGCATTTGCTTCTCGGCCTTCTTGTCGGGATAATCCACAATCAGCTTGAACAAGAAGCGATCGAGTTGGGCTTCAGGTAAGGGATAAGTTCCTTCAAACTCCAGCGAATTTTGAGTGGCAATCACCCAGAATAGTTCTGACAACGGCAGACTCTGACCATCCAACGTCACCTGCTGTTCTTCCATCGCTTCTAGTAATGCTGCCTGAGTTTTGGGTGGAGTGCGATTAATTTCGTCTGCTAGCAGGACTTGGGTAAAAATTGGTCCTTTTTTGAGGCTGAAGCTACGCGTATTCTGATCAAAAATATTCGTCCCTAAAATATCAGAAGGCAAAATATCGGGGGTTAATTGAATCCGTCGAAACTCGGCTTGAATTAACTGTGCCAAAACCTTTACCGTTAGGGTTTTACCCGTTCCCGGTACTCCTTCCAAAATCACATGTCCGCCAGAAAGCAGTGCCACCATCAACTGCTGGACTAGAGCTGTTTGCCCGATGACAACTTGACTCAGGGCTTGGGATAACCGAGCAAAGGCGGCAGTTAATTCGGTCATGTGAATGGTGTCTCCTAATAAATGGGGCAGGTGAAGAAAATGAGGCAGTGGCAGAGGCGTTGCTAACCCATCAATGATTGGCTACTGAGAGGGCAAATGCTGCCGGATAGCTTGCATATCATTTAACCAGCGGATTAGTTCGGCTTCGCTGACTCGACGTTGACGTTTAGCCGTTCTCAGAGTCGCTTCCAATTCTGCCGCAGGTCGTCCCGTCTGTTGCACCCAGGCCGCAACCACGGTTTCCAAGGGTAACAACATATTTCCTAGACCTAACGCTTTTTGGATGTGCAGTTGCTCAGCTTTACCAACGGTTTCTAAGACAAATTCGCTGCATTCTGCTTTATATAAAGCCCCAGATAACGCTTGAATATAAGCTTCACTGTTATTCACGGTTGGTGCAGTGACTAGGGTTGCTGGTCCTAAACGGCGATTCAACCCCCACATCAGGACAAGGAGGAACACGATCGCCTGAATAATGGCAAGTAAAACTGGAGTTTGGGCTAAGTAACCCAAAAAGGTGATTGGAGTTGAGCGGCTTTGATTGGTTTCAGCACTGGTTGATTCGTTGTCGTCTTGATACCCATGCATATACTCATCCACCCAAATCGGATGGTTGGGTTCAGTTACCAGTTTTGCCAGGAACTCATAGTTAGGACGAAAGTCCTGGTAGGCATTGGCGGCTAAATAGGGCGTTGAGGCATAGATCACTTTGCCTATCCCGATCGACTGTTCCCAAACCACTGCCCCAAAGTTATCGTTCAGCCGAATCTGACCGTCTGGATTGGGTTGCCGCCGACTGGTCTCGATCCGAATATTACCTTGGATACTAGGGAGATCTGAGGTAAAAGGAGCCTCCGTCGATCGAGCATGAATTCCTAGTAACACCAAGGTGTTTCCTCGTTTAACCCATTCCTGCTCGCTAGAACTCATCGCCAACCGTTCTATGCCATTGCCAATACGCAGCACCGTTAGCTTCGAGGTAGCTTGGCTAGGTTGCAACAAGGTCTTTAATGGTTTTTGCCAACGCTGTACTGGTGTTCCTCGCTCCTGCATAAAGGCATGCCAGGCTCCGTAGCCATCCGGCGATCGACCATAGGTTGACCCCTGTGTGATTCGACTGCTACCTCCACTGGGAGCCATCAATATCGTCATGATGACCAAGGTTAAGAGCACAATCGCTACAATCCAGATCTGTCGCTTGTTCAGTTGCATATCGTTTGTGATTAGCCCTTCACTGCCAATTACCACCCATCGTTCCTACTTTTCCTGACCTTCCTCATCCCTTCACTCTTGCTGCCGCGGCTCGATCGCTTGATACGCATGTTGGCAGCGCTCGAAAGCCTCTCTAGAAACGTCGGAATTAGAGAAGCATAGTTGTTCATGCGTTTGCATCAATACTTCGTAGGGCTGTGGATCGGGCATAGCTTGCAGAATATCGAGATATTCACCATCGGTACGGCTTGGCTGATTAGGAATTAAATCAATGTCATGGAGTTGTTGGAGGGTCGCTAGGTAAATAGCCCGACAGGCTTCTCGATAGTTGCCCTGTTGCGCCAATGTGTGGGAGCGGTGTAGCCACTCGGCAACGGTCAAGTTCGTTGGGCTGCTACTCTTCTGGGCGGCGGCTTGAGGACGTTCTAGCCAGTCCAGATTGAGATAAGGACGGAGTAACTGATAAAGGCGGAAGCTGACCCAGACGGCTAACACTACCGCAATCGACCAAAAAACAGAGCGAAACAGCCACTCCGGTAGTGACCAATCAGGAACATCAACTTGACCCGATGGAATGGTAAGTCGCTCCCACCATTCACTCAGACGCTGCTGGAGCTGTTGAATTTGCCAACCAATGCTGTTCTTTTCATAGGAGCCGAACACCAGATTGCCTCTCTCATGCAATGGATTGTGTCCATTATGGGCGATCGTTTTGGCAGACGCAGTAAATTGGCGGGAGTATCGCTTTAGTGCTACACCTGGTGAATATTCAACAGTCAAATTCGCCAGAATTTGTACTGGTTACCTTTGTGTTGCTGTGATTGCTCAATCTGCTTGCCGTCCGTTAATTCTTGGCATCACCGGAGCTTCCGGGTTGATTTATGCTGTGCGTGCCCTCAAGTTCCTGTTACAAGCCAACTACACGGTGGAATTAGTCGCCTCTAAAGCGGTTTCGATCGTCTGGCAGGCGGAACAGGGGGTGAAAATGCCCACTGAACCAGGGCAACAAGCCCAATTCTGGCGCCAGCAGGCAGGGATGGAGACAGCAGGTAAACTGATCTGCCATCCCTGGAGTGATGTTGGGGCAACGATCGCGAGTGGCTCCTATCGAACTCTCGGCATGTTAGTGCTGCCATGCAGCATGAGTACGGTGGGTAAACTGGCGGCGGGATTAAGTTCCGATTTGTTAGAACGAGCGGCTGATGTGCAGTTGAAAGAGGGACGAAAGCTAGTTTTAGTGCCCCGCGAAACCCCCTTTAGTTTGATTCATCTCCGCAACCTAACCACTTTGGCAGAAGCCGGAGCCAGAATCGTTCCAGCGATTCCCGCCTGGTACCACAACCCGCAAACGATCGAGGATCTTGTCGATTTCGTCGTTGCCCGTGCCCTCGATCAACTAGAAATCGATTGTGTTCCCCTCGATCGCTGGCAAGGTCACTAGCTTTCTCATCCTGCTAAGACTAGTGGTGGACGCTGATGCCCCCAGTCCTGAGCGGCTTCAAGTTGGGCTGCCAGAGCAATTAACGTCGATTCAGCCGCAGGACGACCCACCAGTTGCACCCCGATCGGTAAGCCTTGCGGGGTTAATCCCGTAGGAATTGCGATCGCGGGTTGTCCACTAGCGTTAAATGGCGGACAAGGGGCAATCCAATCAATCACTTTATCCAGCGTTTTGGCAGGAGAGAGTTTTGCCCACTCTTGGATCCGAATCGGGGGATGCATATAGGTCGGTGATAGCAACACATCCATTGAGTCAAATAAGCCAACAATTCGCCGCGCCTCCTTCTGCATCTCGGTCACTGCTCGCAGGTATTTGCCACTCGAACACAATTGGGCTCGTAACGACAACCAGCGGTTGACTTTGCCTAACAACGTGATGCCAGCCCACCCTGCATCTCCCAAAATGGCTTGATATACCGTTCTAAAGGGTTCGACGAGATTGCTAAAGTCGAGGGACACGACTTCAATCTCATGCCCTAAGGTCTCTAGTAATCTGGCTGTATCGATCGCGGCTTGCTGACAAACCTGATCCGCATCCCCAGCTGGTTGAATGGTGGTTGCCAACCCAATTTTTAACCGTCCTGGATTCTGAGTAGTCGCTGCCAAAAACGAAGGATCGGGATCGGGCAGCCAATAGGGATCCCCTACCTCATAGCCAGCCATGACATCGAGTAAGGCAGCGGCATCCGCGACAGTTCGTCCGATCGGTCCATTGGTGGCAATGCCATTTAATCGATCACCAACAGGCGCATGGGTAACTCGTCCTCGGGACGGTTTAATTCCCACTAACCCACAACAGAAGGCAGGTCCCCGAATCGAACCACCCCCATCTGAGCCGTGGGAGATCGCGCATAATCCTGCGGCTAGAGCTGCCGCTGCCCCACCACTGGAACCGCCGGGAGTGTAATCAAGTTGCCAGGGATTGCGTGTGGGAGGGAAGCCGTCTGGTTCTGTGTAGGGTAAGGTTGCCATCTCGGAGGTGGCCGTTTTGCCGAGAATGATGCATCCTGCCTGCCGAATCCGCCGCACTACCCCATCATCGGCTGTGGCAATTTGCTTTTTTAGTAACCTGACCCCAAAGGTACAGGGCATGCCTGCAACAGGATTCAAATCTTTAATTGAAATTGGCACTCCAAACAGGAGAGGAAGTTCCTCCGAATTGCCCGCCAAACTCTCGGTCTTAGCTTTTGCCTCTGCGATCGCGTGATCGGCAGCTACCCAAAAATAACTATTAATTTTCGGATCCAATTGCTGAATGCGATCGAGATAGAGTTCCGTCAATTCGAGTGGCGAAACTTCTTTGCGGCGAATTAACCGGGCCTGTTCCAAGGCGGGAGCAAATGCCAGATCAAGCAAATTCATGGGCTACCTTAAAATGTCAATACAGCGATCGCAGGCTTAAATGATGATCTGAGGTCAAGGATTTGCGTCAGAGCAGGATTCCTCAACCGACCTTATCTCATATCCAAAATTCAGATTGCCATATTCAAACTATCTTTCATTTTGCCAACTCAATTAATGAGTTGAGATGTTATGATGGGAAAGCGCAAATTTCAGGTCGTGAGCCAACAGACCGTTTAGCTTCCGACCTGAATTGCAATGAATAGAGGCAAAATGTGAGGTCGCTCAAGCAATCAATCGAACTGGGCTAAAGTGGTAGATAGAACCTCTACTCTCCTCCCAGCTCCTATGCTGAACGCTTGAGGAGAGCGTTTTTACTCTCATGGCGGCACAAACAGGAGACTAACTGTGGCAAAAAAGGACGAAGCAGAGTTACAACCCGCCAAGCCCGGATCAAACGTTAGCAAGTTCCTTCAGGAAACTAAAGAGGAACTCGATAAGGTGGTCTGGCCCAGTCGGCAACAACTTATTAGTGAGTCCGTTGCGGTCGTGTTAATGGTAGCGCTTTCAGCCAGCCTCATCTACCTGATTGATAACTTCTTTGGTTGGGCAGCACAGCAGGTGTTCGGATGACTTACGCAGCAGACGAATTTCATAGCCTGGCTCAGTCGGGTGACGGTTCAGAGGAAGTGATTTCCCCGGAAGCGTTCCGATGGTATGCCGTGCAAGTGGCATCTGGGTGCGAAAAACGGGTGAAGACAAATCTGGAGCAACGCCGCCAAACTCTTGATGTGGCGGACAAAATTGTTCGAGTGGAGATTCCCCAAACTCCAGCCGTCAAAATTCGGAAAGATGGTTCTCGCCAAACTACTGAAGAGAAGGTGTTTCCAGGCTACGTTTTGGTTCAAATTAAGCGGGTTTGGAATGCCGATCTCAACCAGTGGGAAATGGATGATGAAGCCTGGTTAGCCGTCAAAAACACTCCCAATGTGATTAACTTTGTGGGTGCAGAACAACGACATCGTTCTGGACGGGGTCGGGGGCACGTCAAGCCGATGCCTCTGAGTCCAACCGAGGTAGAGCGGATCTTTAAGCAAGCGCAAGAACAAGAGCCAGTCATCAAAATTGACATGGCAGCTGGTGACAAAATTTTGGTTTTATCAGGTCCCTTTAAGGACTTTGAGGGTGAAGTGATTGAGGTCAGCCCCGAACGCAGCAAGCTGAAGGCGTTGCTATCAATCTTCGGGCGTGATACGCCAGTGGAGTTGGAGTTTAATCAGGTTCAAAAGCAGAGTTAATCGATGGCAAAGAAGGTAGTTGCAATTATTAAGTTGGCACTCCCCGCAGGGAAGGCTAACCCCGCTCCTCCTGTTGGTCCAGCGCTAGGTCAGCACGGGGTCAACATCATGATGTTTTGTAAGGAATACAACGCCAGAACTGCTGACCAGGCAGGGATGGTAGTTCCTGTAGAAATTTCGGTTTATGAGGATCGGAGTTTTACGTTTATCCTTAAAACCCCGCCTGCCTCCGTCCTAATCCAAAAGGCGGCGAAAATTGAGCGGGGTTCAGGGGAACCTAACCGGAAAAAAGTCGGTTCAATTACCCGTGATCAATTGCGGGAAATTGCTCAAACGAAAATGCCGGACTTGAATGCGAATGATGTTGAAGCCGCTATGCGGATTGTCGAAGGTACTGCCCGCAACATGGGTGTGACCGTCAAAGACTAACTGTAAACTTGCATCGGGGAAGAGGTGATTTCCTCGTTACGACCCCAGGAGATAAATCATGGCAAAACTGTCTAAGCGGATGCGATCGCTACTGGAGAAAGTAGAAGATCGTCCCTATACACCCCTTGAAGCCCTGCAACTACTAAAAGAAACGGCAACGGCTAAGTTTGTCGAGTCGGCTGAAGCCCATATTCGTCTGGGTATTGACCCCAAATATACTGACCAGCAATTGCGTACCACCGTGGCTCTGCCCAAGGGGACAGGTCAAAGTATTCGGGTCGCCGTGATTGCGCGCGGGGAAAAAGTCACGGAAGCCACCAATGCTGGCGCTGACTTGGCTGGTTCTGAGGAACTGATCGATTCCATCCAAAAGGGCATGATGGATTTCGATTTGCTAATTGCCACCCCCGATATGATGCCGCAGGTGGCTAAACTGGGTAAATTACTCGGTCCTCGCGGTTTGATGCCGTCGCCAAAAGGTGGTACTGTAACATTCGACTTACCTCAAGCGATCGCAGAATTTAAAGCGGGTAAAGTGGAATTCCGGGCAGACCGTACTGGGATTGTCCACGTGATGTTTGGTAAGTCGTCCTTCCCGGCTGAAGATCTGCTAGTAAACCTGAAGGCATTACAAGAATCGATTGATCGTAATCGTCCTTCGGGGGCGAAAGGTCGCTACTGGCGGAGCATTTTTATTTCCGCTACTCAAGGACCTTCGATCGAAGTTGATATTTCGGCTCTACGCGATCTGAAGTTAGACGCTGCATAAAGATTGCGACTAAGGTTACGGGAACACCATCCTGTGTGATTGTTCCCAACCGCTCACCCGGAGGCAAAAGTTTGACTCATTCCCACAACTAAATGACTGAACCAAAGACAGCAGGTGCTTACCGCTTAATGTCCTGCCGAGGTTGTCGCTACCATGCTTGCCAAACTGATGATCTTTGGCATCTGCATGAATTGTGTCACCCCGGCTAATTGTCCGGGGTTTTTTAGTGAGGTGGCGATGGGAATGAGCCGATTTTCAGGAGAGTACCCACTTAAGGAGGTGAATCACGTATGGGTAGAACGCTGGAGAACAAACAAGCGATCGTCGCTGAACTCAAGGAGAGTTTGAGTCAATCTCAACTTGCCGTTGTGATCGATTACAAAGGTCTGACGGTTGCTGAGATTACCGATCTACGTCGTCGTCTGTTACCGAAAGGGGCAGAATGCAAAGTGACGAAAAATACCCTGATGCGCATTGCGGTCGAAGGCGATCCCACTTGGGAAGCCATGACCAACCTGCTCAAAGGTTCCTCTGCTTTCTTGTTGATTAAGGATGATGTTGGGGGTGCTTTAAAGGCATACCAAGACTTCCAAAAAGCCAGCAAGAAAACGGAATTGCGCGGCGGCGTGATGGAAGGACGGACGTTAACCGATGCTGATGTCAAGGCGATCGCCGATCTGCCGTCCAAAGAGCAACTTATGGCACAAGTGGCTGGTGCCATCAATGGTGTTGCTACCAAGCTTGCTGTTGGAATCAACGAGATTCCAGCTTCCCTGGCACGTGCAATTCAAGCCGTTGCCGATCAAGAGAAAGAAGCAGCTTAAGGCAATCGCTGTTGCTGGATGTTGAATCGGTTAGGTACAAACAGCTGTGATGCTAATCCCGTTGCGATCGCTGTGACCTAACCACCCATGAAGCCCGATTAACGATAAACACACCCCACCATTAGGAGTAAACCCATGGCTGTTGTTGATGAAATTCTCGAAAAACTTAAAGGTCTAACCCTGCTGGAAGCCGCTGAACTGGTTAAAGGCATTGAAGAAACCTTCGGCGTTAGTGCAGCCGCTCCGGCTGGCGGCATGATGATGATGGCTCCCGCAGGCGCAGCTGCTCCGGCTGAAGAAGTGGAAGAGAAGACCGAATTTGATGTCGTTCTGGAAGAAGTTCCAGCTGACAAGAAGATTGCGGTTCTGAAGGTTGTGCGGACGCTAACGGGTCTAGGTCTGAAAGAAGCCAAAGACTTGGTAGAAGCTGCTCCTAAGGCAGTGAAGGAAGGCATTGCTAAGGCTGATGCTGAAGATGCTAAGAAGCAACTCGAAGAAGCTGGTGCTAAAGTCTCTGTGAAGTAAGTTTTATCACATAAAAAAGGGCAGTAGGAATGGTTTGTTCTTACTGCCCTTTTTTATGACTATCGCTGACTACCGCTGCAAGCTCCGCGGATCTAAGGCATCTCGCAGACCATCGCCTAATAAGTTAAATGCTAGTACAGTCAAAATAATGAGCAGGGCTGGCGGCCAGATCAACCAGGGCTGAAGGACCAGAATAGAGGCATTTGTTGCCAGTGATAGCATATTGCCCCATGACGGATCGGGTTGCTGAATTCCTAAACCAATCAAACTCAGCACCGATTCTGCCACGATGAAATCAGGAATCGATAAGGTCGCCGAAATAATGATGTAAGTTGCGGTCTGTGGTAAAACGTGGCGGGTGATGATATAGAGCGACTTCCCCCCCATGGCTTGAGCGGCTTGCACAAATTCTCGCTCTTTAATTGAAAGCACCTGTCCGCGAATGACGCGAGCTAACCCCGCCCAACGAATAAATGACGTAATTAGAATAATCAGTAAAAAGCGCTGGGCACTGCTCAACCCTGGAGGCAGGACAGCGGCTAACGCCACTAGCAAGTAAATGCTGGGGATGGTCATTAACACTTCGACCAATCGCATCAGCACGCTATCGAGGATGCCGCCAAAATAACCGGAAATGCCACCAACTAGCATGCCTAAGGGGAAAGAAACGGCAATCCCGACTAAGCCAATACTGAGGCTAACCCGACCGCCATAAACTAAACGGCTAAACTGATCCCGTGCTTGCTCATCCGTCCCTAGCAAATTCCATTTTCCTGGACCATTGGTACCAAACAAGTGCAGACTAGCAGGAATGCCTGAGAATACCTCCACTTCATCAAATTTGGGATCGGTTAAAGAGAACTGGGTGGGGAGGGGGAGTTTAATTTGGAATAGCCGATATTCGTCACCCTGGACAAACAGACGAATCGGAGAAGGCTGGCTATAGTCCACCTTTAACGTGCGATCGCCCGTGGCTAAATCTACTGGACCCTGGGTAGTTGGATAAACATGGGGACCAATGAACTTCCCTTCAGGGGTGCTCCAGTGGATTTGCGTCGGTGGCAATAATGCCCCATCCGGTTGAGCGGTATAGGGA
>VRZD01000009.1 GCA_016743235.1 Pantanalinema sp. GBBB05
CCTAGTACCTGTCATCCTGTACCCTACACCGTTACCCTACTCCCCTATACCTTAACTAATCTACAGCTTCGTAATCCGCTGTGATGGTGGCATCGTCATCGAAGTTGTAATCGTCGTCATCATCGGCGATCGGCTGCGTCTCCAGATTATACTCAGTCGTGCTGGCATCACTGCCTGTGCCACTGTAAACGAAATCATCGGCTGATGCTTCTGTAGCCTGCTGATAGACTGATGCCCCAATCGTCAACAGAGTTTGCTGTAAGGCATCCAGACAGTGCCTCACTTCATCAACCGTGGCAGTAGGATTGGCGATCGCAGCTTTTAACTCAGCGACCCGCTCTGTGCCCTGAGCCTTCAAATCCTCGCTGATGAACTGACCATTATCCCGCAGCGTGGTTTCATAGCTGTAGAACAGGCTGTCTGCCTGGTTCTTCAATTCCACAATTTGCTTGCGGCTCCGGTCTTCTTCAGCGTAGACATCGGCTTCCTGCCGCATCCGCTCAATTTCCGTGGAGCTTAAGCCACCCGTATTGGTGATCGAGATACTTTGTTCCCGTCCGGTGCCTTTATCTCTTGCCGAGACTTTAAGGATGCCATTAGCATCAATATCAAATGCCACTTCAATTTGCGGCACTCCTCTAGGAGCAGGTGGAATGCCAGTCAGCTGGAATTTACCCAAGCTCTTATTATCTTTTGCCATCGTCCGCTCACCCTGGAGCACATGGATTTCTACTGAAGTTTGTCCATCAGTAGCGGTGGAAAAGACCTGAGTTTTACTTGTGGGAACCGTTGTATTACGCTCAATAATCTTAGTAAAGACCTCCCCTAATGTTTCAATCCCTAAAGACAGGGGAGTTACATCCAACAACAGCAGATCTTTAACTTCGCCACCCAACACACCCGCCTGAATTGCCGCCCCTAATGCCACGGCTTCATCTGGGTTGACTGAGCGATCGGGAGGCTTGCCATTGAAATGCTTCCGAATCGCTTCTTGCACAGCTGGAATCCGGGTAGAACCACCCACCAGCAAAATGCGATCGATCTTTTCAATGGTTAAATCTGCATCCTTGAGCGCTTGAATGGTAGGTTCCAACGTACCTTCCACCAGTTCATGGACGAGTTCTTCAAATTTAGCCCGGGTCAACTCCATTTCCAGGTGTTTAGGACCAGTTTCATCAGCCGTAATAAACGGGAGGTTAATGGAGGTTGATAGGGTTCCAGACAGTTCAATCTTGGCTTTCTCTGCCGCTTCTCGTAAGCGTTGCAGTGCCATTTTATCGATCGACAAATCGATACTTTCTTGCTCCTTGAAGTTAGCGATCATCCACTGCACGATCGCATCATCAAAATCATCACCACCCAGGTGGTTATTACCAGAAGTGGCTTTCACCTCGAAAACGCCGTCTCCCATTTGCAGAATGGAGACATCAAACGTGCCACCGCCTAAGTCAAACACCAAGATGCATTGCTCATGATCTTGTTTGTCCATGCCATAGGCAAGGGCAGCCGCCGTTGGCTCGTTGATAATCCGCAAAACTTCGAGTCCAGCGATCGTCCCAGCATCTTTAGTGGCCTGACGCTGAGCATCACTGAAGTAGGCGGGTACAGTAATGACAGCTTGGGTCACTGCCTCGCCTAAGTAGTTCTCAGCATCCTGCTTGAGCTTTTGCAAGACCATCGCTGAGACTTCTTGCGGCGTGTAAGTGCGCCCCCGAATTTGCACGTCTACTGTATCGTCTTTGCCGCGGACACAGGTGTAAGGCACCCGTGAGCGTTCCTGTTGCGTTTCATCCCAACGACGCCCAATAAAGCGTTTGATACTGAAGACAGTATTTTCTGCATTGGTGACGGCTTGCCGTTTGGCGAGTTGCCCAACTAAACGATCGCCCGCCTTACCAAAGCCAACCATACTAGGGGTGGTTCGCCCGCCTTCCGAATTTGAAATAACAATGGGTTGACCGCCTTCGAGGACAGCAACACAGCTATTCGTCGTACCGAGGTCGATACCAATGACTTTTCCCATAATGAGTGGCAGTGAAAGGTTACGAGGTGGATAAAGTGGCTAGCTGGTAGAGCAATAGTGCAAGGATTTATCAAACTGTCCGGAAAACTCAACCAATCTGATTCCAAATATTCCCACTTTGGACTCAGATGAATCACCTCACATCAGGTTACTCCTCCGAAGCGTCCTGATTTGGCTCCTCTGAGTCTACTGTAGGCTCTGGAGGGGCAGCAACTTTGACTAAGGCATGACGCAGAACCCGATCGCCTAGCATGTAGCCACTTTGCAACTCCTCCATCACCGTGCCTTCAGGAAACTCATCTGTCGCTTGCCGCATCACCGCTTCATGCAACATGGGGTCAAACTCTTTGCCCTTAGCGCGCATTGGAGATACACCAATCCGTTTTAAGCAATCAACTAATTGCTTATACACGCTTTGATAGCTTTTGTGGATAGTTGTTTCCGCTTCAGTTTGCGGCTTAATATGCGATCGTGCCCGCTCAAAGTTATCCACGACGGGTAGCAGCTCGTTAATGGTGGTGCATTTAATCTGCTGCTCCAAGTCCTCTTTTTCGCGCTGCGTCCGTTTGCGATAGTTATCAAAATCAGCTGCAATCCGCATGTATTGGGTTGTACGATCGTCCAACTGCGCCTTCAAGGACTGGAGTTGACTCTCCATTTGCGCTAACGTTTCCCGCCACTCACCATCATTGGAGCTTGGTTGACCTGATTCCACTTCAACAGACCCAACGGGAGCGGCTGCCGCACTTTCTTCTTCATCCAGTGGCAGTTGAAAATCTGCTAGGCTAACTCCCGGTGACTCAGTAGCGTCGGTGGTTGATGCACTCGCTGCTGTTGAATTCTCTGGAGAGGCAACGCTTGGATTTTGAGTACCGTCTACCTGGTTTTCTTCGTCAATCATTATGGACTTCCCAATCGCGTTCAAGATGGCTTACTGTGCTACCAGACTTATCCTAATCATTCTAAGAATGGAGGCGCTATCAATGGTCAGACAAGATCGAGCCATTTCCATGCAAGCATCTTGACTTCATTTAATCAGAATTTTCCGGCAGGAAACGCCCTTTTCTACCAAAGCCTCAAGGAGAGCAGGGTGGGCTGCTAAGATTCTTTGCTTTAATTCACCTCAGTATCGTTACCACCGCGATCGCGAATGATGTCAAACCGCTCGGCTTGTCTCAACTCGATTCTTCATTAAACTTATTAATCTAAATTGTAGCAAGCAAGCCCACCATCAGAATCGTATCAATTCCTACACTTAGTCACAATCGCTCCATGAGAACCTGACGAAGATAGCGACAAGAGCTATGATTTTGAGAACATAGGTACGACTAAACCCTGTCTACAATAGTTTTCAGGTGTAACTAGATTGCCCGATCCCCGTTTATCCTCTCTGTCTATTGCTTTCAGACAGAAAAAGTCGTAGTTCATCCCTGCCGATTCTCTCCTCAAATTCTCGGGAACACTCTAAAAGGAGTTCATCTTCACCCGCTATGACTAACTCCTCATCGCAGCGTCGCGCCCTCGTTGTACAAAATAATCTGTCTCCCTTTGGGAATAAGCTGGTTCAGGCTGGCTATGTTAATACTGACCAGATGCAGCAGGCTCTCATAGAAAGCCGTAAAACTGGTAGACCCTTAGTGGATGTTTTAGAAGCACTGACTGGGCAACAGCTTCCACCCGATCTATTGCGCCAGTATAAGAAGCAGCAACTATTTGAACTGAAGATTCTTTACGGTGTAGAATCCCTCGATCCGGAAGTTCGGGAAATTTCTAACAATCATGTCACCGAATTGATTGATAGCCTAATCCCGATCGATCTCTGTCGGCGGTATCGGATGGTGCCCTTGGCAAAAAGTGAAGGGGAATTAGCCTATGTCCTTGTGGCAATGGTTGACCCAGACAATCTGGATGCTCAAGACGACCTCAACCGGATTCTACGACCGCAAGGTCTGGCGCTACAGCGCTTAGTGATTACGCTGGAAGACTACCAACGCCTAATTTCTCGCTATCTGGATGAGCAGGTTGAGAAGCAGAAGCAGCAGGAACAGCAGGAAAAAGTTAATGTCCAGGCAGACTTAGAAGAATTAGGGTATCTGGATCTACAAGATGCCCCGGATGAAGCAGCGGATAACTTAGATGTTGCTGATGCGGAAGCGGCACCTGTAATTGCTCTGGTCAACAAAATTATGATCAAAGCGTTGCAAGATGGGGTTTCTGATATTCATATTGAACCCCAGGAAGAATCGTTGCGGATTCGCTTCCGGAAAGATGGCGTGTTGCGAGAAGCCTTTGAGCCTTTCCCGAAGAAAATTATTCCCGCTGTAACGGCTCGGTTCAAGATTATTGCCAGCCTCGATATCGCTGAGCGTCGAGCTCCACAGGATGGACGGATTCGGCGGATTTACGATGGGCGGAAAATCGACTTCCGGGTCAATACTCTACCCAGCCGTTATGGGGAGAAGGTGGTACTACGGATTCTAGATAACTCTGCCACTCAATTAGGTTTAGATAAGCTCATCTCCGATCCAGAATCACTGCAAATTGTGCAGGAAATGGTGCGCCGTCCCTTCGGGTTAATTCTGGTCACAGGTCCGACCGGTTCCGGTAAAACAACTACGCTGTACTCGGCTCTGGCGGAACGAAATGAACCAGGGGTGAATATCAGTACGGCGGAAGACCCGATCGAATATACGCTGCCCGGTCTAACCCAGGTGCAGGTAATTCGGGAAAAAGGCATGGACTTTGCGGCCATTCTCCGCGCCTTCCTGCGGCAAGACCCGGATGTGATTCTGGTGGGTGAAACGCGAGATAAGGAAACCGCTAAGACGGCGATCGAAGCGGCACTGACAGGTCACTTGGTATTAACCACTTTGCACACCAACGATGCCGCAGGCGCGATCGCCCGACTCGATGAAATGGGTGTAGAACCCTTCATGGTGTCTGGGGCACTGTTGGGTGTGGTGGCTCAGCGGCTGATGCGACGAGTCTGTGACGAATGCCGGATTCCCTACACTCCCAGTCGGGAAGAACTGGCGCGATTTGGCTTAACCGCGTCGGGAGAAGGAGAACTTACCCTTTATAAGGCTAATTCGTTACAACCTCAGGAGATTCACGAAGCTAGAGCTAGAAATCAGCTTTGTCAAAAGTGTAATGGTTCAGGCTACAAAGGGCGGAGTGGGGTTTATGAAGTGATGCGGGTCACTGAACGCCTGCAAACCCTGATTAACCAGGGCGCACCCACTGAGTCTATTAAGGAGGTAGCGGTCGAAGAAGGGATGAAGACACTATTAGCCTACAGTCTTGATCTAGTTCGTCAGGGAGCAACCACTTTAGAAGAAGTAGAACGGGTGACCTTCACCGATACTGGGCTGGAAGCAGAACTACGGGCAAAGCGGAAAACATCCCTCACCTGTCGCACATGTTCAGCGGATTTGAAGCAGGAGTGGATTGATTGTCCGTACTGCTTGACTCCTCGCTTCCAAGATTAAAGCTGGGATCATCCTGAGCAAATTCTCTGCGATCGCGAGGGTGAACTGAATGAAAGAATTGGTGAACGGACGGGTAGACTAAGGTTCTGAAATTCACCAGTCTGATTACAATCAGTCACCCTCATCCCTAGTAATACTCATACTCTTGCATTCCGATCCCCAAAGGAGCCAGCCTCATGCCAATGGAGTTAATGATCGAAGATTTGATGGAGCAACTGATCGAGATGGGTGGTTCCGATCTCCACCTGACCGCCGGTTTGCCTCCCTACTTCCGGATTAGTGGGAAGTTACAACCGATCGGGGATCAGCCGATGACTGCCGAGGAATGTCAGCGGTTGATCTTTAGTATGCTCAATAACACCCAACGGAAAAATTTAGAGCAAAACTGGGAACTAGACTGTTCCTATGGGGTGCGGGGGTTAGCCCGGTTCCGGGTCAACGTTTACAAAGACCGGGGCACCTATGCGGCATGTCTCCGAGCCCTGAGTTCTAAGATTCCTAACTTTGATAAGTTAGGGTTACCCGATGTTGTACGGGAAATGTCGGAAAAACCCAGAGGTTTGATCCTAGTCACTGGACCAACCGGATCGGGTAAGACAACCACCCTGGCCGCGATGATTGACTTGATCAATCGGACTCGGGCGGAACACATTCTGACTGTAGAAGACCCGATCGAGTTTGTCTATGAACCGATCAAGAGTTTGATTCACCAACGGCAGCTCGGCGAAGATACCAAGAGTTTTGCTAATGCTCTGAAAGCCGCTCTCCGGGAAGACCCAGACATTATTCTGGTGGGCGAAATGCGGGACTTAGAGACGATCGCGCTAGCCATCTCGGCGGCAGAAACAGGTCACTTGGTCTTTGGCACTCTCCACACCAGTTCAGCCGCGCAAACCGTTGACCGGATCATTGACGTATTCCCCTCGGAACGGCAAACTCAGGTACGCGTACAGTTGTCGAACTCCCTCGTCGCTGTATTCAGCCAAACGCTAGTCCCGAAGAAAAATCCTAAACCCGGTGAGTATGGTCGGGTGATGGCCCAGGAGATCATGATTGTGACTCCCGCTATTTCTAACCTGATCCGAGAAGGTAAAACGTCGCAAGTATACTCCGCCATTCAAACGGGTGGCAAACTTGGCATGCAAACGCTGGAAAAAGTTTTATCAGATCAGTATAAGGCTGGCCAAATTTCATTTGAAGCGGCAATGTCAAAAACCTCTCGCCCTGATGAACTTCAGCGGTTGATTGGTGGTGCTCCGGCAGGAGCCCAAGCCGGAGCCGCTAGACACTAACGGTGAGTGTCTCAGTGTTGAGTCTTAATTGCAGTTAGGACTTTCGATCAATCAACACTGAGGCTACCGCCCCCGATCGTCCACCCCATTTTCTCCGCAGGTATTTGCTATGCCTACCTTTGTCGCTCGCGTCCAAGATGCTAAAGGAGTCGCCCGTAAAGAACGCCTGGTTGCTGACTCACTTGGAGAGGCCCGCTCCACCTTACGGGAACGAGGACTATTCATTCAAGAACTAAAGCAAGACGATGGTCTGTCTTTGAGTTTTGACCTCAAAGACATCGGGACCTCAATGGCAAAGGTTACGGTCAAAGATAAAGCCATCTTTTCCCGCCAATTCGCGACCCTGGTAAACGCTGGAGTGGCAATGGTAAGAGGGTTAGGTGTGCTTTCAGAACAATGCCAAAATCCTAAACTGAAAAAAGCGTTGACTGACATCAGTTCGGATGTGCAACAGGGCGTTAACTTGTCTGATGCAATGCGGAAGCATCCCCAATGTTTTGATGGGTTGTATGTCAGTATGGTGCAGGCTGGAGAAGTGGGGGGGGTGCTTGATGAAGTGCTGAACCGCCTTGCCAAACTTTTAGAAGATATTGCTCGGTTGCAGAACCAGATTAAGTCCGCCATGTCTTACCCTGTGACCGTGGGGGTGCTGGCAACGCTGATCTTCTTTGGGATGGTGCGTTTCTTATTGCCGATCTTCGCGAAAATTTTCGACGAAATTGGGGTCGATTTGCCAGAGTTTACGCAGATGATGATGAATATCAGCTACTTTGTGCAGAGTCCAATTAATTTGGCGCTCACTGTTGCTATCATTATCGGTGCCGTATTTGCCTATCGCCAATATTACAAAACCCGGGTTGGTCGGGAAACAATGGATCGGTTCTTCTTGAAGATGCCTTTGTTTGGTGATCTAATTCAAAAAACTGCCACCGCTCGGTTCTGCCGCACCTTTGGAGCCTTAACCCGATCGGGGGTACCGATTCTAACTTGTCTGGAAATCGTTCGGGATACGGCTGGAAATCAGGTAATCGCCAATGCAGTAGACGAGGCCAAACGGGAAATTCAAACTGGGGGCATGATCAGTATTGCCTTACAAAAGGAACAGGTGTTTCCGTTGATGGCAATTCAGATGATCAGCATTGGGGAGGAAACTGGGGAACTGGATAAAATGCTGTCGAAGGTAGCCGATTTCTATGAAGATGAGGTAGAACAGGCTGTCAAGGCGCTAACGAGCATCATGGAACCGATCATGATTGTGCTTCTAGGGGGCATGGTCGGCTCTATTCTGTTAGCCATGTATTTACCCATGTTCAAGGTGTTTGAGAAGTTGGGCTAGTTGAGGCTGTCCTGTCGCCGCTACGATTGAAGCATGTCAAGTCACCGAAACCATTATGAGGAAGCGCTGGCAGAGTATAGTGATGCCTCTGCCGCGATCGTCCTTCTGAAGCAATATCGTCCTTATCTGGAAATGCTGCCCAGTATGCGTCGTCCTGATGAGAGCCTAATCACAATCCCACTGCCAGTAGTGCGCTTGCGGGGTGTGGCGGCAGCAACAGGGCAGAGTGGCATTAGTAATAGTGTAAGCGAGGCAACTTGTCTGCCTTGTGATGTCGCCATTCTCATGTGTGACCCAGAATGGAAAATTAAGACTGGGGTAGAAATCTTTGTCTTTGTCCATCGCCCGAACGAAGATTTTTCTGATCTGCTCAGTCGATGGCGACACACTCAGGTGTTGCTGCATCGGGGCTATGAATGGGACATGCCCCTCCGGCATAAACATATTTTGAATGAAGGAGCAGAGGCAATGTATCCTTTGTTCGTTGTGTTTGAAGATACGCCAGAACGGATTAAACGCGGTCTTAAAGGGGCTTACTTACCCTTTGTCATCCGAACGCTGACCGAAATTGATCCAGATGAAGTGATACCAACAGCCTCAGCTACAGAAATTGGACAACGTGACGATCGAGATCCATCGTAATTAGGCTACGACTAAACGGAATCGGTTGGAGGCAATTCGGGAAATTCCGTTGGGGGTAGACCCGGAATATCACCCAATGTCTGTGGCCAAGGACGGGTTTCCGTGTCCTGGTCTGGATCCTGATCGGTGACAGGCATCACTGGGAGCTTAAACATCATGCTTGTATCTAATTCATAGCTGGGTAGCTGCTTTAAGTCCTGTAAAACGGCCGTTGCGGATTGATAGCGTTGCCGGAAGTCATACCGCACCATTTTGCAGAGAATATTGGTCAACGCCTGACTAACATGTTGGGCATAGCCTTGCCAAAGAATTTCTCCAGATTCAGGGTCTTGCAAGAGTTTGCGCTGTTTTGGTGGTAGTCCAGTCAATGCTTCGATCGCCACCATCCCAACCGCATAAATGTCACTACTAGGTTGCGGATTGCCACTGCTTTGCTCGGCTGGCATAAAACCGTCTGTGCCAATGCCGATCGTAAAAGCGGTATCGGTCATTGCATCGGTTTGTTGACGGGCTTCTTTCACGGCCCCGAAGTCGATCAAGACTAACTTACGATCCGATCGCCGTCGAATAATATTACTGGGCTTAATATCACGATGAATGACTCGTTGGCTATGGACAAATTCGAGGATCTGTAACAGTTCTCTCAGCAACGTTACTACGGCAACTTCTGGCAGCCGTTTACCGACCGAGATTTCTTGGTCTAGGGCTACCCCTTCAATAAATTCCTGAACTAGATAAAATTCCTGATCCTCATCAAAATAAGCCAGCAGTTCGGGAATTTGCTCATGCTGCCCAAGAGCAGCTAGGGTCTTAGCTTCACGCTCAAACAACTGTCTGGCGTAAGCGAACAGCTTAGGACTATTACTAGCAGGTTTCAGTTGTTTCACAACACACTTCGGATGGTGTGGAAGATCTCGATCTTCAGCAATGTAAGTTTTGCCAAATCCACCCGCTCCTAGTTCCTCCAGTACTTGATAGCGTCCCTTCAGTTTACGCCCCACAATAATTAGCTGCGGTTCAGTCAGCAGGTGACGCAAATCCTCATCATCAATTTGGCTAACAATTTCCTGAACCAAAGGAGAGGCTGCATAGGGTTGCAAGGTGGCTTGCAGCTTGCGTTTCTGAAGTTGCTCACTAATAGAGCCGACGATTAAATAGGCAACTCCAGTAAACATCATAGCGATCGCGGGAATCGCTACAGGCAAGACCATCAACCCATAGGTAAAGGTAAGATAGCCCAGACCAAACCATCCACCTGCTGTGCCAACCGCCAAGGCAAATCGCCGGAACGGACTTTTTTGCCGACTGGGAACATAAGCAGCCGCTATCCCCACAGCGAGCACCAACAAACCACGTTGAAGTGAATCAGGAATCGCCTCAGAGATCGAGCGATTTTCCATTAACGTGGCGATCGCATTTGCATGAATTTCAATGCCTGGCATTTCTCCCAGCGGCGTTGGGAAAATATCACGGAAACTAGTCGCCGTTGCCCCAATCAGCACAATTTTGTCTCTAAATGTGCCTTTCTCTAGCTCTACGCTCCAATTTTTCGGATCTAACACATACCAAAACGGCACTTGCTGAAAACTACCGGGTCTGCCATAGAAAAAAATACTTTCGCCTCGAGGTAGCGGAAAGTTAACTTGGGCAGCTTGTAAAGCGGATGCAGCAAAAGATGGTGTTTCGGCACTGAGGCTGAGGAACTGTTCAGCTAAAAGAGGTTGCTGTGCTTGCTGGTAAGCCGCCACTTCTAATTTGGGATATTCGTTACCTAATAAATGGATCTTGCGACTGAGCGGATCGAGTGGATAGTTAGTGAATCCAATTAATTGTTGCGATGAGAGAAAGGGCGTAGGTGACACCAGTTGAATTAAATCACCTTGAGGTAATTGATCAATCTCAAACTGGGCAGCTAGAGTCACACGTCTAGCATATTTTGTCAGGACTCGTTGCAACTGCTGATCATCTTTAGGGTAGTTACTAATCCCATCCATGACCACATCAACCGCTACCGCTTTAGCGCCAGCCGCCATTAACCGCTCGATCGCGATCGCATAAGCCGATCGACGGGGCGGGGAGGTTTGCAGCGGCTCTAAATAAGCATATTTCTGGGGATCGATAGGATAAACTTCGGTTCCTTGATCCAAAGAATTTTGGTCGATCGCCAAAATCACGATATTGCTAGGAGGCGCTATATCCCCCCGTATGCCCAAGAACAGACTTTGGGTTTGGCGTTCTAAAAACTGGCTCAGCGTCGAATTAGTAGCCGTCAGCAGGGCAGCAGAAATCGCTGACAGCCCAGCCAAAAGATACCCCCACCGAGACACCCCACGCGGCTGTTTCAAGTTAGGAAGTTTGGGGAGTCGCGTTGTCCAAGCGAAGCGGCTTCCAGACGGAGTCTGACTAGCGGCTAGGGTTTCGGTCGGGGGCGATGACGGCTGTTCGGCAGGCATAGGCAGGCTATGGAGAAAGACTACGGCAGTCAAGAGCACCCAACTTCAAATGCATCAACCCATGAGTGATCGACACATCCCTTTAAGAGGGTAACCAAAAACTTAGTCAATTAGCCGCTAGCAAATCAAATTGATCAGTGCGATCGCACCGAATCTCAGAGCATCGTTGCCAGACGTAACATCTAAGAGCAATGTTCTGTAATTATTTGCAATAATGGATGGCAGTTATAGCCTGGCAATTGTCAGGAGTTTATTTCTACAGTTAAACCTTGCTCTCACATTTGTATTGATAGTTAACCACAATCTAGAACGCTGATTTGGCAGGATTTAAGCCAGTTGACTCTGATCAAAACTATTTTGATCTGGTCCAGGTTGCTGCTGAAGATGCGGCTTGATCATCGCGGCTCGACTGGTTCTAATTGATGAACCTGCTCACTATTTCGTGGGCTGAAGTAGCATGATGGTCAGCTAGTTCAAACCCAGTTGTTACAATTGGTTATCCAATTAATTTGCATTTATTAGGTCTTAAGCTTCTATGCAGTATTCCATGAACCGTCTGTCTATTTTTGTAGACGGGAACAATATGTTCTATGCTCAACAAAAAAATGGTTGGTTTTTTGACCCTAAACGAGTCCTAGAGTACTTTACAAGTGATACAGAAGTCGTTCTGGTCAACGCATTTTGGTATACCGGGCTGAAAGATCCGCAAGATCAGCGCGGCTTTCGCGATGCCCTAATTAGTTTGGGGTATACGGTTAGAACTAAGGTGCTGAAAGAGTATTACGACGATAATTCGGGGCGTTATTCCCAAAAAGCAAATTTAGATATTGAAATTGTGGTGGATATGTTCAACACGGTCGAGCAATACGATCGCGTCGTGTTATTTAGTGGCGATGGGGATTTCGAACGAGCGATCGAACTACTACGGTCTAAGAATACCCATATAACCGTTGTTTCAACAGAAGGTATGATTGCCCGCGAATTGCGGAATGCCACCGATCGCTATATTGATCTTAACGATATTCGTAAAGATATTGAAAAATCAGATTATTAATCTTTACTCTAAGCGGTAATTTCTCACAGTCGATATGAGTTCACCCAGTTGGTTGTTGTGGGTTCACTCGCTCTGGGCACTAGAATATTAGGTATTGTCAACTTTTCGCTATTCCATGACATCAACGGTATGAACAGCCAACCTAGTCAAGACCGAATTATTATTTTCGATACCACGTTGCGCGACGGTGAACAGTCTCCAGGAGCCACTCTAAATGTGGATGAGAAACTGACGATCGCTCGGCAACTGGCACGACTAGGCGTTGATGTGATTGAAGCCGGTTTTCCCTTTTCCAGCCCTGGTGACTTTGAAGCGGTGCAAAAAATTGCGGAAGCGATCGGGGTAGAAGGGGGACCAACCATTTGTGGGTTAGCTCGCGCGGCTCGTAAGGATATCGAAGCCGCCGCTGCCGCCTTAAAACCCGCGGCTCATGCCAGAATTCATACCTTTATCGCTACGTCGGATATTCACTTGGAATACAAGCTGAAGAAAACTCGGCAAGAGGTGTTGGAAATTGCCCCAGAAATGGTGGCTCATGCCAAGTCATTTGTCCAAGATGTCGAGTTTTCGCCAGAAGATGCTGGTCGCAGCGATCCTGAGTTTCTCTATCAAGTGTTGGAACGCGTGATCGATGCGGGTGCTACCACGATCAACATTCCCGATACGGTCGGCTACACAACGCCATCGGAATTTGGCGCCTTGATCGGTGGAATCAAGAAAAATGTGCCTAATATCGATCGCGCCATTATCTCTGTGCATGGTCATAATGACCTCGGTTTAGCCGTTGCCAATTTCTTAGAAGCAATTAAAAACGGTGCTCGCCAACTGGAATGCACGATTAACGGGATTGGCGAACGGGCAGGTAATGCCGCCCTAGAAGAATTGGTGATGGCGTTGCATGTGCGGCGGCAATACTTCAATCCCTTCCTGGGGCGTCCGGTGGAGTCTGAAGCCCCCTTGACCAATATCGATACGCGCCATATTTACAAAACGTCGCGGCTCGTCTCGAACTTGACGGGGATGTTGGTACAACCCAATAAAGCGATCGTGGGGGCGAATGCCTTTGCCCATGAATCGGGGATTCACCAGGATGGCGTGCTGAAAAACAAGCGCACCTACGAAATTATGGATGCCCAATCGATCGGGTTAACCGATAACCAGATCGTCTTGGGTAAATTGTCGGGTCGGAATGCCTTTCGGTCGCGCTTGAAGGAATTGGGCTTTGATTTGTCAGAGCAAGATCTGAATAAAGCCTTTGTCCGCTTCAAGGAATTGGCAGATAAGAAGAAAGAAATCACCGATCGCGACCTGGAAGCGATCGTGAACGACGAAATCCAACAAGCGCCCGACTTGTTCAAGCTGGAGTTGGTGCAGGTGTCGTGTGGTGATCATGCCTGTCCGACAGCAACCGTGACGTTACGAACTCCAGACGGCAATGAACTAACCGATGCGGCGACAGGTACAGGTCCCGTGGATGCGGTGTATAAAGCGATTAACCGTGTGGTCAATGTCCCAAATCAGTTAATTGAATTTGCGGTGCAATCGGTGACGGCGGGGATTGATGCGATCGGGGAAGTGACGATTCGCTTGCGGTATGATGACCGAATTTTTGCCGGACATTCTGCCAATACCGATATTATTGTGGCCTCGGCTCAAGCCTACATTAATGCCTTGAATCGCCTGTATGCATTTATTCAGCAACGGGAACAGAATCCCGTGAAAATGGTGCAAGCCCAGGCATCGGCAACCGTTCCGGCTGAGCATTAGGGCGGGCTTGGAAAGCAAATGATCCTCCCTAACCCTCCTTAGCTTGATCCTCCCCAACCCTCCTTAAAAAGGAGGGAGCCAAACCAAATACGTTCAAAGTCCCCCTTTTTAAGGGGGATTTAGGGGGATCAAACCTGCATTTACCGCTGAAATCGGAGATGTGTGTATACGGTAGCCTTAATAAGGAAGGAACCGCTCAAAGTCCTACCTTGTTGAGGATCATGGCTTTGATAAGGTGTCATTTCTTGCGTGGGGGGTGTGGCATTCGATATAGATTTCTGGGACAGTGGCAAGGGCTTTTTACCGAATGCCGCGCCCGTACAGGTTGCAGTTGATCAGGTTATTTATTTCGCGTTCATAAGGGGAATTTAAGGGGATCACCCCTATGGAATGAACGCCAGTACAGAAACAGGCGAACCAGAACCACCTTGTAAGCGCAGCAGACCGATCGCCAGCGTTGTTCCTACTGGTGGCAATTGATCCAAATTAGTCAGATTTTCCAACACAATGCCCGCTTGGGCTAACACCGCTCGATTGGTCGCAAAAGTTGGATCACTGGCTGGATCAACCCCATGCGTATCAATGCCCACGCCTGCGATCGCTCGGTCTGTCAGCAAAAATTGGGTTGCAGCGGCACTAAAGCCAGGGAAATGAGCATTACCATCCGCATCCCAGTTCATAAACAGATTGGGATCAGACCATTTCTCCTGCCAACCCGTGTAGAACAGCACGACACTTCCAGCGGGAATTTTGCCATGCTGAGTTTCCCAGTTCAGGATATCAGCGATCGTCAGGCAGTAATCAGGATTTGCCGTGGCTGGCGATCGCCCATCAATCACTACAGCCGGGACAACGAGCGACTCGGCAGCATACCCATCAATCCCCATCCCATCCGCAAAGAAACTTCTGGGCGCATTCATGTGAGTGCCGCTATGTTCGCCGATCGAGAACCGTCGCAGATAGTAGCCCTCAGACGCAATCTCGGCTACCGCTTCAAACTCAACTGCCGGATCACCCTGCCACAACGGTATCTCTGGCTGAATTCGATGGCTTAAGTCAATCACTCGTCTGTAGGCGATCGTCCTCATCTCCTCCATCCTTAACCACTACCATCCCCACGTCCCCGCACTGCCCTTAAACGGTCCGACAATATCCTTGGTGATCCAGCCACCGTAGAAGTTACCCGGTTGAGGTTCCACTAACTCGCCATCGACATAGCAAGCATCCATTGGCGCGGCATAGAAGGCGACATAGTCTTTGATCGAAGCAAAGGCGGGAGTAGGTTGGGGATAGTACCAGGCAACATTTTCGGCGCGTTTGTCACCGACAGCGACAGTGTAATAGGCACCCTGACCTTTCCACTCGCAGTAGGTCGATCGCGGTGAAGCAATCAAATACTCCATCTGAATATCTTCAGGCGGCAGGTAGTAGACCGGCGGATGGCTGGTTTCCAGCACTCGTTTTGCCCGCATCGTATCCGCGATCGTCACGTCGTTAAACACAATTTGGATCCGTTTGTTCACATCTTCTAACCGGGGCGGACGGGGATAATCCCATACAGACTCTTGACCGGGTTGAGGGGGAATGCGGTTTTGCATTGGCTTGCTATGCTCTAACTCAGAGGCATATTGTAGCGAGAGTCAGAGTGGGGTGGGTATGCAACGAGTGTTAGAACCCGAGGTGATGGATACCTGGGAAGAAGCCGTCGAATATGATGCGATGGATTTTGTCGAGGTGAATACAGCGTTTGCCAATCGCGCGATCGCCCTGGGATTACCGACTGGATTAGTGCTAGATGCGGGGACTGGTACGGCTCGGATTCCGATCATGATTGCCCAACGTTGTCCGCAGTGGCAGATTATCGGCATTGATCTGTCGAAAAATATGCTGAAGCTGGGGCAGGAGAACGTTGACACAGCGGGATTACAAGCACAAATTAGCTTGGAATGCGTCGATGCCAAACAGCTACCCTATCCCGATCGTCATTTTGATGCGGTCATCTCCAACAGCATCATTCACCATTTACCTGACCCGTTACCCTTTTTGCAAGAACTGAAGCGGGTCCTGAAACCCAACGGTGGCATCCTATTACGAGATTTGTTGCGTCCTCAGGATCAGGTAGCCGTTGATCAATTGGTGGCGGCGATCGGTCCAGAATACAACCCCCATCAACGGCAACTATTCCGCGATTCGCTGTGTGCCGCCTTTCGGTTAGAAGAAATTCGTGCCCTCTTTGATGCGGCTGGATTACTCGATGTCAAGGTGAATCAATCCTCCGATCGTCATTGGACTGCCGAACGCGCTTGGCAAGCATGATGGATGTGGCTGGCGACAATCAAGTTTTGTCGATCCAACATTGATCAATCGAGCCGTACTATCGAGTAAGCAACGGCTGTTATCGAGTATCACTTATGTTTTATTTTAATAGGAATAAAACATTATTATGAATGCGCCAACGTTACTCGATGTTGGGACGATCGTATTTAATCATCACAGCCCGTTACTCAATCACACAACGCTGTTACTCGATGTTGGGACGATCGTGCTTAATCACCAAAGCCCGTTACTCAATCACACTGCGAGCAGATTGAATTACTCAACACCGTGACTCACTAGCACTGGCATCACCCTCAGCCACTCGGCAATGTCGCTGAAGGCGATCGCACGTTGCTCCTTAAGCGAATGCCCATGACTCATTTCTTGTTACCTAAACTGTAACAGTTCTCCCATAGGGGTTTGAGGCAAGGCATACTGACAGCTAACCGAGTTTTTCTACAGAGGTAGGCTGCCCATGCTGCTCAAGGATGCCCGAACCTACCAGATTGCGTTCCTGTCCCTATTTCTCATCTTGGGAGTAGCCACCCGCGACTGGACCTTACGCCCCGAAATGCTGCTCGTGACGATCGCTACTTGCCTGACCACCCAAGCGATCGCCACCCTCCTCAGTCAACACGTATCAATCAACCAACGACCTTCCGACCCCGCTTCTGCCCTACCTGCCCCATCTCCCTATCTCCTCATTACCTCATCTCTTCCTAGCGCCCTGATCACCTCCCTCGGACTCAGCCTCCTCCTGCGTGCCGATCACTACAGCACCATGATCCTGGCAGCAGTGGCCGCGATCCTGAGTAAGTTTCTGCTGCGGGTGAATACTAAGCACATTTTCAATCCAGCCAACTTCGGCATGATTGTGGCATTGTTACTGACGAATGATGCCTGGGTGTCGCCGGGGCAATGGGGCGAGAGTGGTTGGTATGTCCTGCTGTTTCTGGGCTGTGGCGGTTTAGTCCTGCAAAAAGTCGGACGTTGGGATACGACCGTTGCCTTTCTGGGGAGCTATGCCCTGTTAGAAGCCGCCCGCAATCTTTGGTTGGGCTGGACGTGGGATGTCTGGGCGCATCGATTAATGAGTGGTTCGCTACTGCTATTTGCCCTGTTTATGGTGACCGACCCCCGCAGTATTCCCAATGCTCGGATGGGGCGGTTGGTCTGGGCGATCGCGATCGCCATCCTCACCTTTTGGCTACGGAATCATCAATTTGTCTCAACGGCGGTGCTGTGGGCGTTGTTTGTCTTAACACCGTTGATTGTGATCCTGGATGCGATCTGGCAAGCCCCCCGCTTTACCTGGCAGCCACCCGCTACAACGAACCCGACGTTAATTACCGAGAACTAATTTCTAAAAATCACTATGATCAAACCTCTACGAATTCTGATTGCCGCTATCCTGGCCTGTTTTGCCTGTTTGGTGATTGCTCCCAAAGCTTGGGCATTCTGCGGGTTTTATGTGGCGAAAGCCGATGCCAAGTTATATAACCAGGCGTCTCAGGTTGCCCTAGCTCGGAATGGCAATAAAACAATTCTGACGATGGCGAATGATTACCAGGGAGAAGTGAAAGACTTCGCGATCGTCGTGCCTGTGCCCGTGGTGCTGAAACAAGAACAGGTCCGGATTGCCAATCCTAAAGTAATTGAGCGGTTGGATGCCTTCAGTGCCCCTCGGTTAGTGGAATACTTCGATCCCGATCCTTGCCCTCCCCCTTATGAAGAAGGAATGCTTTACGATCGGGCGGCACAAGCACCTGCGGCAGTTCCTGCTCCTGCGTCTAAGGTCAGCAATGAGGCGTTAGGAGTAACGATCGAAGAACAATTTACGGTCGGAGAGTATGACATCCTGATCCTGAGTGCGAAGGAATCCGATGGGTTAGAAACCTGGCTGGTGCAGAACGGTTACAAAATTCCCCAAGGGGCGAGAAATCTGCTGAAGCCCTACATTCGGCAGAAGCTCAAATTCTTTGTCGCCAAGGTGAATTTAGCAGAGTTTGATAAAGCGGGGTTCCAAAACCTACGACCGATTCAAATTAGCTATGAATCACCCCGGTTCATGTTGCCGATCCGGTTGGGGATGGTGAATGCTCAGAATGCTCAGGATTTACTGGTCTATGTGTTGTCTGCGAATGGGCAAGCCGAAGTCACTAACTACCGCACGGTGAAAGTGCCGACCGATGCCGAAATTCCGGTGTTCGTTAAAGATACCTTCAGTTATTTCTATAAAGATATGTTCCAGACGGCCTATGCCCAGGAAGGCAAAAATGTGGCGTTTCTGGAATATTTCTGGAATATGGCCAATTGCGATCCTTGCTCTGCCGATCCCCTCAATCCTGAAGAACTGCGGGAAGCTGGCGTGTTCTGGCTAGACTATCCCCAACCACGCGGAGCAGTCCCTGCCAACCCATTTCCAGTCGCGGCGCCCCCAACCCCTGTGCCCGACCCCGCTCCCGGCGCCCCCTCGGTCAGTCGTCCGGCTCCGATGCCGATCGCGCCCCCCCGACCCCCTTTCCCTGTCTCATCTAATGTCTACATTACGCGGCTGCATGTTCGGTATACCCGCGACAAGTTTCCCGAGGATCTAACTTTCCAGGAAACCAACAATCAAGCGTCGTTCCAGGGACGTTATATTTTGCGGCATGCGTTTACGGGTAAAGCCGAGTGTCCTGCCGGACGAGACTATGTGCGATCGCTGCCCCGACGCTTTGAGCAAGAAGCCCAAACATTAGCGCGACTCACAGGTTGGAACATTCAGGATATTCGTCGCAAATTACCTCGTGTCCCAGTGGCGAGTTCTTGGTGGGAACAGCTGGTGGGTGCGGTTAGCCGCTTTTGGTCATAGTTGCGATCGTGGGAAACCATTAAACCGCATCAATCCTTACAGTTGGGGGAGATGACGATCTCCCCTGATGCCTGACCGTTCTCCTGTTCAAGCTGTAATCTTCATTCACGCGTATGAAACTACTCCGGATTCTGATTGCCCTGGTGATAACGTGTTTCGCCTGTCTGATTCTGGCTCCCAAAGCTTGGGCATTTTGCGGGTTTTATGTGGCGAAAGCCGATACCAAACTGTATAACCAGGCGTCTCAAGTGGCGATCGCTCGCAATGGCAATAAAACGGTGTTGACCATGGCAAACGATTACCAGGGAGAAGTAGAGGATTTCGCGATCGTGGTGCCGGTTCCTGTGGTTCTACAAAAAGAACAGGTGCAGGTAGGCGATCCAAATGTCATGGCCCATTTAGATGCATTCAGTGCCCCAAGGTTAGTCGAGTATTTCGATCCCAATCCTTGTGAGCCTGGCTATGATTTTCAGTCGCCAAGAGCAGCACCAGGTAGAACAGGAGGGGCAGGCAGCCGAAATCAATCCCTGGAAAGGCGGGATTTGGGAGTCACGATCGAAGCCAAATTTACGGTGGGGGAATATGACATTCTGATTCTGAGTGCGAAGGAATCGGGAGGGCTGGAAACCTGGCTAAATCAAAATGGTTACAAGATTCCCAAAGGCGCGAAGGACTTATTGCGACCGTATATTCGGCAGAACATGAAGTTTTTCGTCGCCAAGGTGAACTTGGGTGAGTTGGCGAAATCGGGGTATCAAAACCTGCGCCCCTTGCAAATGACCTATGAATCGCCCCGCTTTATGTTGCCAATTCGCTTAGGGATGGTGAATGCTCAGAACGAACAGGATTTAGTGGTTTATGTGCTAACTCCAACTGGGCAAGCCGAAGTGACTAACTACCGCACGGTAAAAGTGCCGTCGGATGCCGAAATTCCGGTGTTTGTCAAAACCGAGTTTAGCGACTTCTACAAATCCATGTTCCAAACGTCCTATGTGCGGGAAGGCAAGAATGTCGCCTTTTTGGAATATTTCTGGAATATGGGCAACTGTGATCCCTGTGCGGCGGATCCGCTCAGTCCCACTGAACTGAAAGCGGCTGGGGTGTTTTGGTTAGATAATCCCGATCTGACTACAGGCTTTCCAGGACGATCGCCCGGTGGCAGGCGGTTTCGTCCCTCTACAAACGTTTACATTACTCGGTTGCATGTCCGCTACACACGCCGAACCTTTCCCGAAGACTTGATGTTTCAGGAAACCAGCAACCAACAACCGTTCCAGGGTCGCTATGTCTTACGCCATTCCTTCAGTGGAACTATGACCTGTCCGAGGGCACGTGAGTATCAGCGATCGCTCCCCCGCCGCTTTGAACAGGAAGCCCAGACGTTAGCTCGACTCACAGGCTGGAACATCCAGGAAATTCGTGACAAACTGCCCAAAGTCAAGCTGTCTTTATTCTGGTGGCAATAAGTCATAGATAGTGCGTTCTAGAATACTCACCCTGATGGCTCAATCACTCCCGTTTACGACTTATTGCGGACTGTCTAGTTCGGAAAACCCTGCTCAAGTCTGACAGATCCCTGACCAAAGCATCCCTTATCCTAGAGAAAGGACTGAGGACATGATTATGCAGTCAGGTTGGCGGGTTGGATCATTATTTGGAATTCCGCTATTTCTTGATCTTTCCTGGTTTATCTTTCTAGTGCTGATTGCACTACCGATCGGATCAGGCAAGGAACAAGAGTGGGGCGCGACAACAGCATATGCCACTGGATTTCTCATGGCGTTTTTGCTGTTAATGTCAGTGTTGTTGCATGAGCTGGGCCATAGCCTAGTCGCCAAATCACAGGGTCTTAAGGTGAACTCGATTACCCTGTTTTTATTTGGCGGGATTGCTTCGATCGACCAGGAATCAAAAACCCCCGGACAAGCGTTTCAAGTGGCGATCGCAGGACCGGCTGTCAGCCTACTGTTATTTGGTGGTGTCAGTCTGCTGGCATTCTTCTTACCAGAAACAATCAGTCCAGCCGCTAACTACCTCACCACTCACCTGGCGCGGATGAATCTGTTGTTAGCTCTGTTCAACATGTTGCCAGGCTTGCCATTGGATGGGGGACAAGTTCTCAAAGCCATTGTTTGGAAGGCTACAGGCAGTCGGTTGAAAGGAGTGCACTGGGCAGCTCAGGCTGGAAAAACCTTAGGCTGGTTAGCGATCATTCTCGGTTTAACGGTCTTGTTACCCTACGGTGGCATCTGGTTTGCTTTACTGGGTTGGTTCGTGTTGCAAAATGCCAGTTCTTACGATCGCATCACGACCATTCAAGAGGCATTACTAGCACTCAAAGCCAACGATGCCATGACCCGAGAGTTCCGAGTGGTGGATGCAGATATGACATTGCGCCGCTTTGCCGATGATTATCTATTGGAAGCAAACCGCCCCACAGTGTACTTTGCGGCTTCGGATGGTCGTTATCGCGGTATGGTGATGACCGACGAAATGCGATTTATCGAGCGGAGTGAGTGGGACTACCAACCGCTGCATAAAATTATTCAACCCCTAACAGCCATTCCTACCGTTGAAGAAGCAACTCCGCTAGTCGATGTGATTCAAAAGATGGAATCACAAGAATTACGCTCGTTATCCGTGCTATCCCCCGCCGGAGCAGTATCTGGGGTCATCGATCGAGGCGATGTTGTGCGGGCGTTGGCATCTAAGCTGAATATGCTAGTACCAGATGTCGTGATTAAGCAAATTAAAGATAGTGGCAGCTACCCGCAAGGCTTTAACTTAGGCGCGATCGCCCAAGCCGCTGCCGAGTCTCTCCCAGCATCACGACGCTAATTGGATCGCTAAGGCATTAACCACCTGCCATTCTGACTCGGATAAAGGCTGTTCTTGGAAGTCAGCCGCAAAGCAAGATTGGGCAGCTTGTAGCAAGGCTGTGATCGCCTTAACCATCAAATCTTCACCCAGCCAAGGTAATGATAGTTGGGGCAATTCCGGTTCAACGTTAAAGACCTGACGGAATAACACTGGATCTGGGGCGAGGCGCATCGAACCATGTTGCAAGACTGTCGAACCGCGACGCAGTTGGGCACTTCCAATCAATTTTCTGCCCTCCGCCACTACTAAATCAGCTGTGGTAGCTGTACCAAAGCAATTGGGATTATGGATATAGCCGCGTCCTGCCTGACCGTAATGCAAGTCTACGCCGAGCGATCGCCAGCCTTGAATCAAAAACTCACAAATCTGTTGGTATGCCTGCATGCGTTTGCCCGGTAGACCAGACATAATCACGGCATAAGTTAGATCGCCCTGATGTAAAACGGCTCGCCCTCCTGTCGGTCGCCGGACGAGATCGATCGCCTGCCCTTGCCAGGTTAAATCTTGCCAGTGGTCTGACCACTGTCGTTGATGGTAGCCCAAGGAAATGGCGGCAGGTTCCCAGGTATAAAACCGCAGGATGGGTGGCTGCTTACCTTGCAGATGCTGCTCAAATAGCCAGGTATCCAGCGCCATCTGCAATTTTCCCGATGCCACTAAGGGCGGAATATAGCGCCAGATCTGCATACCAAATTATTTTTAACGGCTCAGGCTATGCTCCAAATTGGCTTTGTAGGGGTTCATCATTGTCGTCTGCCAGGGTCGCGACGATCGTGATGGCGCGGGAAATTTCGCCCGGAGATAGCTCGGCTAGGATCCGACTGAATACGACCACGACCTGATTTTCCATAATGCCAAACCGGGCTTCCAAGGTATCTGCCCAGTTCATTTCTAGCAATCGGCGCATTAAACCGGGTTCATCTTTAGCAGGCAATTTCAACACGGTTGACCAAACCGTTAAGGTGTCGTCACTGGTCAAGCCGGTAAGTTGCACAAAAACTTCAACCGTTCCATAGCAAAACTTCCAGATATGCCCACCTTCGCTTTGCGTCACCATCGCTGTATCGTTGCTATCCAGGCTATCGATGACTGTCTCAATCACCTCGATCGGATTGGTGGCGGTAGCAGCTTCCGTTAAGCCATTCATCATGTCCGAGGATGAAGCAGTTCCCAGATCAGGTTGCGCGATCGTCATAACAGTTCCGTCTCTGATAGCGTTCTGAGTCTACGTTATCGCTAATTCCGGCAATGGCAACCGAGAATCGAGATTTTCTTCATGTTCAGAGTCAGGATAGGGGAAGCAAGCAGAGCTGACCTAAACTTCCCTATCCTCCCCTCTGCCCTAGCCCCTGACCTTATGCCGGTGCCTTACTGGGTGACTTCTTTTGTTGCCCCGGCTGCCGATTCAACCCCGACAAAAACATCGGCACAAACTTCTCCATAAATGCCTGCGGATCACGGTTCCAGGCACGTTGAGCCACTTCAATCCGGGTCATTTGCAGGTCAGGAGCCAGCAGCGTTTGAGGAAGCCGCTCCATTAAGTATTGCGTCCGTTCCCACAGAGGCATGGTATTGGCAATATCGAGCAGCTTACTCACTCGTCGCAGTTCAGCCCCCAGTGTGATGTCCATACCCGATTCAAAGGCGGCTTGCTCGATCGCGGCATAGCGTTGCTTCGCTAGTTCCACCTTCTGGCGATGTTCTGGGCTTTTAGCTGCCAACTGTCCGAGCCAACGATTCCCCCACCGGACATGCGCCGCTTCTTCGGGAAAAATCCGTTCGATCGTTTCCCGAATCCGCACGTTTTCCTCAGTTTGCGGGGCTTGCTTCAGGGCATAGATATGACCCGAGAAGTACTCGCAACCCCGTTTCTCGGTGACATTAATAGCCGCCAGCGTTGAAATTAGAAAATCATCTAGGTCAGTAGCCGGATCATGGGATTCGCCATCCAGTAACCGCTCAAATTCTTCGATATATAACGTTCCTGGAGGTGTGCCGACTTTTTGTCCTAAGTCTACCAACAGATCGGTAAGCCACATAGCATGACGGGCTTCATCCGCAATATGGCGAGACAAATCTCGAATCAGTTCCGCCGGTTCCCCATTCAATAACTCGATCAAATCCGTCAAATCTTTGCAACTGCGCTGTTCACTGAAGCGATAGCGATTTAGGGTAATCAGGTGAATTTCACGATCGCGCACTACCTGACTCATCACCTCACGCGCACCTAGAGCACCTAGAGAGTTTTGCAGCTTGCGAGGATAAGCTACTGTCATGACGTTAATATTGCTTTTTGTAAAGAACTGCTCTCATCCTAGCGTAGTTTTTCAGCCGCGATCGCGTTAGTCACTCTACTAAAAGGATGAGTTTCAAACTATTAATAAAATCAGTGAAAAATCCCATTTAGTAGGGCAAAACTGCTACTAAAAAGTCCATTTTTTGCCTTGTGAATACAATATTCAATCTACAGTTATCGAGCATGATTGATTATGAGGAATGGATAACGTGATATTGAGTTTTTGGGTGAAAAAGTAAAATAGCCACCCGACCCAGCGATCGAATGGCTATTGAATCTAACTAAGCTGTTAGGAATTAGACATCATAGTAGAGTGCGAATTCGTAGGGGTGAGGACGAATGCTCATCGGGATGACTTCGCGATCGAGTTTGTAGCTGATCCAGCTTTCGATGAAGTCTTCAGTGAACACGCCACCAGCGGTGAGGAATTCGTGATCCTTCTCCAGGTTCTTCAGCGCATCCATCAAAGAGCCAGGAGTAGAGGGCACTTTCGCCAGTTCTTCCGGCGTCAGTTCGTAGATGTCCACATCCAGCGGCTCACCCGGATCAATTTCGTTCTTGATGCCATCGATCCCCGCACAGAGCATCGCTGCAAACGCCAGGTAGGGGTTACAGGAGGGGTCAGGACAACGGAACTCTAACCGCTTCGCCTTAGGATTGCTACCGGTCAACGGAATTCGCACCGATGCTGAACGGTTACCTTGCGAGTAAGCCAGGTTAACCGGAGCTTCAAACCCTGGTACCAAGCGCTTGTAGGAGTTGGTCGAGGGGTTGGTGAAGGCCAGCAAGGAAGGAGCGTGCTTCAGCAGACCACCAATGTAGTGCAGCGCCATTTTGCTCAGGTTGGCATAGCCATCGCCAAAGAAGGTAGGTTGTCCTTCCTTCCAAATTGACTGGTGGCAGTGCATCCCGGTACCGTTATCGCCAAAGATTGGCTTCGGCATGAAGGTGACGGTTTTGCCATATTTATAGGCAACGTTCTTGATGCAATATTTGTAGGTCATCAAGTAGTCGGCGGCGGTGATCAGTTCCGCAAACCGGAAACCGAGTTCACACTGACCGCCCGTGGCGACTTCATGGTGGTGCTTCTCGATCGGAACGCCGCACTTCGCCATCGTCAGCAGCATTTCTGTCCGCATGTCTTGGAAGGTGTCGGTCGGCGCTACCGGGAAATAGCCCTCTTTGTTGCGCGGTTTATTGCCCAGGTTACCACCTTCTTCGGTGCGACCAGAGTTCCAGACCCCTTCCTTACTATCTACATAGTAGTAGCCAGAGTTTTGGGTTTGGTCGTACCGGACATCGTCAAAGATGAAAAATTCTGCTTCCGGTCCGAAAAAGGCAGTATCACCCAAGCCAGTCGCTCTAAGGTAGTCAACCGCTTTTTGGGCGATCGAGCGCGGGTCACGGCTGTAGGGCTGACCAGTCCGGGGTTCTTGAATGCTGCAAATCAGGCTGAGGGTCGGCTCTGCCATGAAGGGATCGATCCATGCCGTGTTGGGATCGGGCACCATTGCCATATCCGACTCGTTGATCGATTTCCAACCGCGAATGCTGGAACCATCAAAAGGCACGCCATCCGTGAAACTGCTTTCATCAATCTGGTCGTGAAACAGCGTCAGGTGCTGCCAGATACCGGGGGTGTCGATGAATTTCAGATCAATCATCTGAATGTTGTCGCGCTTAATCCATTCCAGGATTTCCTGCGGGGTTGTCATGAATGACTCCTTACCTTATGTACTGTCTGAATGTCAGAAATAGAAGATAAACAGTTGAAACAATCTGGGAATGAGTGCCTCAATGTTGTGGGTGCAAAAGAGTTCAGTTGCAGAGCGGGGGACTCAGGACTCAACTGCACAGATTTCGCTGACGTTGACGCTGACCTAAATATTCATCAACCCAATTGCCCACCTTGCAGCGAGGACAAATCTACTCCAGTAAACTGCCACTTCACTTGAACCTGATCACCCGCGATCGGGGGGCAAATTTGCCAACCTAAAACCGCTGTTTCTGGGTTAAAGTGCTACTGCATCTGAATCATCCTAAAGACAGGTGTTCGTACAAATTGTATTTTTTGATACAAAATCTTTCTAGCCGCTCAGACTTAAACTTTGATTAAGCATGACGACTGGGTTTCAGGATTTCGGGAATGTTATGGGATCAGTAAATCTCCTGGGAAAATCTCCTGGGCGACTGGCGCTAAGGACGCACGATTGGGCGATCGCATCATGGTAAACTGACGATCAATCAAAGCAGAAGGGTTTAACTTCTGAGGATTTGGTTTGAAGCAAAGGGACAGAGTTAGCCTGGTGTGGGTCAGCGTCGCGTGTTCGTTCAGTGTCCCTAGCAGGATTAAGCTGTAGTGCTGTCCAAACTCCTGTGTGAGTGTGGGATATCCGCTGTCAAGCAGGTCAACGCTAACCAGATCCATTTCTTTACATAAAACAAGATTATCGAGGAGATTGGGAGAAGACTTCAATGCGGGATGCAGTAACAACCCTGATTAGAAACTACGACATCACCGGACGCTACCTGGATCGGGATGCCATGGATCGACTCAAGTCCTATTTCAGTTCTGGGATGGCACGGGTCCAAGCCGCTGCCATTATCAATTCCAATGCGGCGGAAATCGTCAAGCAGGCAGGGCTGCAATTGTTTGAAGAACAGCCAGAACTGATCCGTCCCGGTGGCTATGCCTATACCACCCGTCGCTATGCGGCTTGTTTAAGAGATATGGATTACTACCTCCGCTATGCTAGCTATGCATTGGTAGCTGGAGATACCGATGTCTTGGATGAGCGGGTTCTGGAAGGATTACGGGAAACCTACAACTCTCTCGGTGTGCCGATCGGTCCTACGGTCTATGGCATCCAAATCATGAAAGAGATTGTCAAGGAAAAGGTAGCAGCCGCAGGCATTGACCCCTCCTATGTGGATCAACCATTTGATTACATGTCTCGTGAATTCAGCGAGAAAAATATTTAGTCCCATCATCTGAAATCCTTTAGTCTAGGGGTGCAAACGAATGCACCCCTTCATATTGAATATGGCTCATTCTTGTCACATTCTTGTCGAGGGCAATCCAGCTATCATTTATGCTAGTCGGCGCGGTACACCCGATAAGATGCTGCCGATCCTCAAACCATTTCTTGAGAAGTTTTGGGAAGAACGGGCAACCTCTGGTGAGTATAGTGATACCCCCGATTGCTTGGTCGCCCAGATTGTTGTCCGCTTAGGGTTTGAGTTTTGTGAAGATGATTTCTCTAACCTGCGGGTGGGAGCCAAGTTTAATCGCGATGTCGAATATCTATATCAAGTTGCCGCCGATCGCAGCCTCAGCATTTGGAGCACAACCGCCGCTTACCGCCAGAATCCAGAACTCGGCTTACAAAGCTGTCAGCCCTGGACTGGACAGTAGTAATTGAGCCATTAAATAATCATCACTAGCGTCGCCCTGACCGTTCGCGACCTACCCCTGTTAATCCTCGTGCCAGGCGGCTCGGGTAGTCACTCTCATCGTAAATCTCACCGACCAGCTCTTCTAAAATGTCTTCTAAGGTGACTAAACCCACCGTGCCACCATATTCGTCCACCACGATCGCGATATGCAGCCGCCGTTGCAGCATTTCTTTTAAAAGATCGGCTACCCGCTTGGTATCTGGAACATAAACGGGCGGATCCATGGCTTCGAGCACAGATCCATTGCTTCGCCCTTCTTTGCGTAAGTAGCTTAATTGCTGCAATACCCGCTTCAGATGCACAATGCCGACAATCTCATCTTTAGACTCTTCTTGTACAGGGATTCGCGAATAACCTGTTTCCAGACAAAGCTCTACTAAGTCTTGCAGAGTAGCCTCATGGGAAATCGTTCGCATATCGATGCGGGGTTTAACCACATCTCTAGCATTCAGTTGATCCAAGGTCAGAGCTTTATTGAGCAACTTGTGTTTATCTAAGTCAAGTTGTCCTTTACCACCCAAAATTTCGATCATCAGTTGTAAGTCTTCAACCGATTCACTTTCCTGTACAACTCCGCCTTGAAAGGTATGAATGGCAGACTGGGTAATTTTTTCAAATAGCCAAATAATCCCTAGCACGGATAGAAACTGGGATAGCCAATAAATCGGTCGGGCGACTAACCGAAAAATTGGCATGACATTGTTGATCGCGAGAGATTTCGGAACGATCTCACCAAACGTGAGCGTGAGAAAGGTAATAACAAAGGTAGCAATCCCGATCGCTTGGTTGCCCAGCCAGAGGCTAAACAGATTGCTAGTTAGAATGGCAGAAAAGTTATTGACTAGTGTATTACCAACCAACAAGGTGGTGATAAATCGCCGTCGCTGATGCAGCACCAGAGTAAATAAGCGATCGGGATCTCCCTGCTCTTTGATCAATGCTTGCAACTTGAGATTATCTAATGCTGTAATCGCCGTTTCTGAACCCGAGAAAAAGGCAGATAACATCAGCATTAGCAGCAAGACGGCAATGTCTAGTCGAACATCTCCCAAAATGGGACCAGCATCAGCAGCCACAAGTAAATAAGACGGAAGGGTTGGAATCACAAGATTGTCCAGGACTGATTCGACACAGCCTGGTAAGGGTATTCTTCGTTGATAATAACGCTCCTACTCCATGAATTCATCACAATTCCTTAACCATCTCCCAAATTTCTCTCCGGTGACTACACAACTGGGTCAAGAACAGACTCAATCAACTACTGTAACTTCCACACCTAGACTGATTCGTTGAAATAAATCTTCGATATCCTTGTTATACATCCGGATACACCCGTGAGAAGCGGCTGTGCCGACAGAGCGCGGATTGGGTGTCCCATGAAAGCCAATCCAGTTTTTACCATCTGTCCAAAAGCCGATCCAGAAGCGACCTAAGGGATTCTCTGGATCTCCACCAGGAATAGTTACCCCTTTTTGCAGCGGACTGATCCAGACCGGATTTTTAAACATTTGCTGCACCTGAAACTTACCTTTGGGAGTTTCCCATCCAGGACGACCAACGGCGATCGGATAGCGTTTTACCACATCCTCACCGCGATACAGGGTAACTTGACGCTGACTGAGTTTAATTTGTAAGCGTAAAGGCTCAGCCATCAGTGGTGGTGGCGATGGCTCTGTCCCAAAGTTAATGATATTGCCTGGTTGAGTCTGCAAGCCAGCAGGCTTTTGGGGCAACGCCTCACTATCGGCTGGAGGGTTTGTTACTGCCCCAGCATCCGATGGAGAACTGGTGGCTGGGGTTGTCGATGTCCCCGCATCCGCAGGGGAATTTGACGTTGGCGTGATTGGTGTCCCCGGATCGGCAGCAGGAGAGGTTGACGTTGGCGCTTTGGGGCGAGCTAGGTCACTTGCTGGAGCCGGGCTGCTAGGAGCACTCTGTGACTGGCTAGATGGAGACTGCCGTTCAGCCGCCACAGGAGGTGTAGGGAGCGATTCAGGTGGTTTGATGAGTTCACTAGGTTGGGGAAAATCTACGGTTGGCGTTGGAGCAGTTCCCCGATCGAGGACAGGGGCAGGAGTCGAGCTTTGCCCCGAAGGGCTTGTGGGAACCACCGTCTTACTAGGAGCACGGTCTGATTGCCCACGGTCACCGGTTGGGACGATCGGCACAATCACGTTAGCTGGAGAACTTTCTGACGTGGGGGTTCCTAGCAATAATGGATTGGCTGGCTGTGATTCTGGAGTAGCTGGCTGACCAGACTGCGCGATCAAGGGATAAGCCCATCCAGGAGAAGCATTCCAAAGCAATCCAACGGCTAGCAGGAAACTGGTAAGGTTGAGCGATCGATACAGCATTGTGGCTAAATGGCAGGCAAAGTCAGGAACTATTAGCTATTTTCTATCTCATCATCATGCCATCAGGCACGGAAACCGCCCACTTTTGCACAAGTTCAAAACTTAATTTCAAAAAGGGCTTGCCAAACTAGAGAAGGTATCGCTAATATAAGTATCGCTGCGCAATCCTCAGTAGCTCAGTGGTAGAGCGGTCGGCTGTTAACCGATTGGTCGCAGGTTCGAATCCTGCCTGGGGAGTTTAAATCTCAATCTATCTTGGCGAACCCAACAATCAGTCAGGGTAGGGGTAAGCTTAGGCGGTGTTAAGCTGACTTAAGTTTTCAGATTCCTTACCATGACTGATTCACGCCCGATCGCTGACCATCTCACACCAGGGGCAATCAGCCATTCATCGGCTGACTGGCAACACCTTTGGACACTCGATTCTACAGTTACCTTTTTGAATCATGGTTCATTTGGTGCCTGTCCACTCCCGGTGCTAGCCGCGCAACAGCAATGGCGAGAGCGCATGGAACGGCAACCGCTACAGTTCTTAGGACGGGATCTTGAGGGATTACTAGATACAGCTCGCCGGGAACTAGCGGTCTTTGTGGGAGCAAATGCCAATGATCTAGCCTTTATTCCTAATGCCACAACTGGGATTAATGCGGTACTGAGATCGCTCAAGTTTCAGCCAGGAGATGAACTTCTCACCACAAATCACGAATACAACGCTTGCCGTAATGCCCTGGATTATGTGGCTGAGCAGGTAGGTTTGCAGGTAGTGGTGGCAAATGTGCCTTTTCCGATCGCAGCATCGGAGCAGGTGGTTACAGCGGTATTAGCACAAGTTTCTCCCAAAACTCGGCTAGCTTTGTTGGATCATGTCACTAGTCAAACTGGGTTAGTGTTTCCCATTGCCCAATTAGTGCAGGAATTGAGCGATCGCGGAATTGACACGCTAGTAGACGGTGCCCATGCGCCTGGGATGGTGGCGTTAAATTTGCAAGCGCTAGGAGCAACCTACTACACGGGCAACTGCCATAAATGGCTCTGTGCTCCTAAAGGCTCTGCCTTCTTGTATGTGCAGCCCGATCGACAGTCCCATATTCGTCCACTCACGATTAGTCATGGAGCCAATTCTCCGCGCCGCGATCGTAGCCGCTTTCACTTGGAGTTTGATTGGATGGGAACCCCTGATCCCACGCCTTACCTATGCGTTCCAGAAGCGATTCGCTGCTTGGGCTCATTGTTACCTGGTGGGTGGTCACAATTGATGACCCACAATCGAGAATTGGCACTCGCCGCCCGCCAACTCCTTTGTCAGGCACTAGATCAACCCTTACCTTGCCCCAATGACATGATTGGGTCTCTAGCCGTAGTGCCGCTCCCAGATGGTGATTGGCAAGCGCTTCAGAATGCTTTGTGGGAGCAGTATTCCATTGAAGTACCAATTATTCCCTGGTTAACTCCAGGCAGTCGGCAAATCCGCATTTCAGCCCAACTTTATAATCAGCTTAACCAATATAAATACTTAGCTAAAGCCTTACTTGAATTATTTAGTCAAGAATCAACATAAATCTTCAGACAAACCTACATTTCTTTAATTCTAAGTATTTGGCTAACCCAGAATTGAGCCTATAACACTTTCGAATAGTTAGCGATTAGAGAATATAACCTATAATACATAAAGTAGGTCACTATATCAGGGATTCCACTGAGCCAACAGAGCGCGTTTGTTGTTGGTCGGAGGAGGTTCTTTTATGGTGTAAGTAGATTCTTTCGCCTCTTTTCCATATCAAACTCACCCATTTTCTTTTTCTAATCTGGTTTAAGAAACAATGAACACATGCCCTTGTTGCTCTGAAAAGTTACTACGTCATGCCCGTCATAGTGGTGTGTATTGGTTTTGTACTCATTGTTGGCAGGAAATGCCTGTTTTTGACAAACCAATTACTAGTGCTAATCAACTCTCAGTATCTTTTTCTGGTCTGGTAAAAGCCTTAGCTATACGATAGAACAACCCAAGGTTGGTGCTGGTTAAGTTTGAGCTATTTGTGCATCACCTAGCTAAAAAACTCCATTGCGATCGCCGTTAGAAAACTCTAGGGCGATCGCAATTTTTGTGTTTTACGTTTGATGAAGTAAGGGGTTGAGTTTCAGCAACAATACTATAAAGTACGGGTGCAAACTAGTTTGGATAAATAGCCCTCCTTCCGTCGTTTTAACCTGAGTGACTATGAATCTACCTTTTGTCTTAGATATTGCGATCGGTTTAGTTTTTATCTATTTAATCCTTAGTCTATTGGCATCTGAATTACAAGAATTGCTATCAACCGTGCTGCAATGGCGCGCTAAACACTTAAGAGAATCGATCGAAAATCTCTTATCGGGTGAAGCTCAGGACGCAGAAGAAAATCAGACCTTGAATCGGCAAACTCAAGAACTAGTAGGGCGAATTTATAACGATCCTTTATTGAAGAATGTGAATCAGGAGGCTAAGGGATTCTTTGCTAAAGGATTTCGACAAATTACCTGGGCTATTTCTAGTCTTTATCAAAAACTCTGTCGTAAAGGTAGTGATTTTGGCGATCGTCGCAGTGGACCGTCCTACATTGCTCCAGATACGTTTGCCACTACTTTTATGGAAACATTAGGATTACCGACGTTAGTAGAAAAATTAATAGAATCAAGGTTAGAAAAATTTGTAGTTAAGATTTTAGATAGTATTAAACGTATAGCTGAACAGTCTTTATGGGATCTGAGTCAGAATGACAACTTTAAATTATTAGAAGCAGATTTTACTGATATTGTGCAGGACTTTAAAAATAGTGAGGCAACATTATTAACTTGCATCGATCGTTTATCTGAAAGTCTGGAGAGCTATATCAAATCACTTCCTGTTTCAGGAGAGGAAGTATCTCATTATCCCTTATTCTCGAATCGAGTTCGGTCATTTAAGTTGAGTCTATTTGGCGAGAAGAGTGAGCGAGCTATCTTATCTGGAGGTTTACAACCAACCTTGATGGAAATGGTAGATCTCTTAGATTCGGCGAGTCGTGTCCATCAAGAAATTCGGGCATCCTTTGCAGAGCATGATAGTGCTATATATCAGCAAATCAAACAGAATGTCGATCGTATACCAGCTTCGGTGAAAAATAGTTTTGCAGCTTTAGCTCGCCGCGCCTATACCCGGAAGAAGCAAACTGAAAATAATATCAATCAGTTGCAAGAGGAACTTGCTCTTTGGTTCGATCGCTCAATGAATCGAGCTTCAGGAGTTTATAAACGCAATGCTAAAGGGGTAGCCATTTTACTAGGAATTCTGATCGCAGTGATGGCAAATGCTGATATGTTTCATATCTTCGATCGACTATCTAGTGATGAAAATCTCCGCCAAATTATTACCTCCCGTGCCAGCCAAATTACTCCTAATTCAGGCAGACCACCAATTACCTCAGAGAACCTCAATCAGGAGTTAAAACGAATTAAAGAACAAACCGATCAAGTCCTCCAAGATGTCACACTTCCTCTCAGTTGGAATCCTAGTAACTTAACCCAACAATTCCGTTGCGATGTTGGTCATCAGTCGTCCCCTAATCCATCAATGGCATCAGTTTCTAGCGGGGAGTGGTCTGAATTTATGCAGCGATGTTTTCCCGATCAGCCGCCTACTACTAATCCATTTATGCCCCAAAAAGTTGCCCAAGCGGCGATCGGTCATCCCTTAGCAACTCTCAGAATTATTCTTGGTTGGCTCCTCAGTGGCATTGCGATCGCAATGGGGGCGCCCTTCTGGTTTGATGTGTTGAGTAAGGTAATGAATGTGCGCAACACAGGCAGTAAACCAGCTGCGATCACTACGGATGCTCCATCAAAGTCAAGTTGAGGCACCAATCAAATTCTCTAGTTCTGTCTGTAAAGCCTGAGTTAGTTCAGCCACAGCTTGTTTAGCATGCCGCCGTCCACCCTGGTAAGACTGCCAGCGATCGGAGACTGAAAGTGGCTTGCCGATCGTTACTAAAGCGGCTTGATCGCCTAACCGAGGACGATTAAAGGGGCTACCTCCCTTAATGCGCGCAATCATATCCCACATTAACAAAGCTGTTTCGGCAAACCGTTCCGCACTCGGTTTTTCCCGCACATAGTTCCCGGTCACCGCCACAAAGCTTTCCACAATTCGCATATGCCAAACCCGCAAATCGGCTTCTTCTGCAACACGATCGGCTAACCCCCGATCGATCGGCGAAATCGTCTCTGGCTTCAAGTCATCCCGATAAATGTAATCCCACCCAGCTTGTTCCAACCGCCGACAGCGATCGATAAATGTGCCTTTTTTGCTCTGCAAACCAAAGTACTCTTCCGCCACATGAAGGGCTACATCAAGCAGTGCATTCAACCGGGTCATCAGGTGTTCGTGGGAGGTAGGCAACTCAGAAGTCGCGTCGGGGAGAGTTCGATGGTAAAAGCGGGTGTAAAATTCCTCCATCTTCACCAGCAAATGTCCACCCAACCGATACAGCCGTTCATATAACTCTGTTTCATTGCCAGTTGCCACCGTTACTGAAGTAACTCCTATATCCCGTTCTAGTCCGCTTAAAAGTTGTTCCACAGCCGTCCAGGGAGGGGTGATGTAGTGGTACTTAATCCCGATCGGCAGGATCAACACCTGCTCCGTGCGCCCAGCCTTCTGGATGTCTTCCACGCCCCAAAAAGCCAGTTGGCTAATGCCTGGTTCTAACGGACTAATCACTTCGCTATGACCGTTGGTTGCCCCTTCAGGGGCAGCAGCCAGTGGGTACTGTCCGTTGACAAATAAATCGCGAGCAGAACGTAAACCAACTAAATCAATTTTGCCCCGATGAATCGGAGTACCCCCTAACTGAGAATACAGCCAGCCCATCCGCTCACCAGCCCAGAGCGGAATCCCCCGATCGTACATAAAGTGAGCATGAGGCAGATGCTTTAGCGGCATACCTCGCTGTTTTGCCACCTTGGGCATCACCTTCCAAATTAGATGAGCCAAGCATAGGGGATCATCAGCACTAGGATGTCGGAAGGCTAATAATAACCGGATCTTACCGGCCTGAAATTGGCGATACAAATCGACCAGAGTCTCGACATTCTCCGTATCAATTTGACGGAGGGCAGTCCGCGATCGTAAATACGGAGACAACAACCACTGTACGCCTCGAACCATCGTTGGATTGAGTGTAGGGGGAATAAATTCTAGGGGTGGTTGCGCTTGGCGAATCGGGCTAGACAAGGCAGTTCTCCTGACAATCCAAAGGCTGACTAAAAGCCAACAGCTTGATCAAATCGAATCATTTCTAAACTGCGATCGCCGTAAACTCCTTCGATTTGTTCTCGGCAACAGTCGATCGCAAAATCATTTAATTCTTCAGGTTCAATGCCGTACATCTCCTGAAAGGTGTCCGCTTCTACCCGACAGAAACGTGGTCGATCGGCATAAATCTGACACTCACGGTTGTCATGGTCAAAATGGATACACCAACCATTCTCACCAACCAGGCTGAAATAGAGCACTAACTCTTCAGGCGACAAATAATCTGCCAGATCGGGGCGATCGCTGGGATCCAAGTGGCAGCAAGCCCCACATTGTTTGACACAACACCAATTAGCCATTCGTTCTATCCATGAACCTACACATTTATACTTTTGTTAACTTTCTCAGGATCGTAGTCGCTGCCCGATAAGATAATTAATCGTTACACCAGAGTTATAAAAACTCAACTGGTTGGTTACCTGACTCAGCTTGGGAGGCGAAATGGAGTTTATTAGTGGTCTTGTAGGTGGCATTAACTGGGAAGCCATTGCGCAGTTAACGATGTTGGCCGCGATTGTGATTGCTGGACCTGTCGTGATCTTCCTGCTCGCTGCGCGGGGTGGAGACCTCTAGCTTTTATCGACACTCCGGGAGAACTCCCTTGGTGTTGCCTTAGATAGGCTGTATTCAAAGAAGGTTTACAAGTATGAGAGAGTAGCAACGAGTCCGGCTTAGGTCGGGCTTTTTTTTGGCTGGGCTGGCGTCGCTGGTTGCCCAAGCTGTTGCGTAAATGTTTGCAATGTTTGGACATATTGTGACCCTGCAACACTCATCACATCATTGTGCCCTGCACCATCTACAACTACGAATTGTTTAGGTGGCTGAGCCTGGTTAAACAAGGTTTGTCCATGATGTAAGGGAATCAGGCGATCGGCACTGCCATGAATCATTAAAATTGGGCAGTTTACTCTTTTGATCTTACTCAAGTTATCGAACCGATCGAAGGGAAAAATTGGAATTCGCGTGATCACTCGGAACGTGCTGGTAAAAGCATTTTCCAAAATCAACCCTGCGACGGGTGCTCGACTGGCTAACTCGACACTGGGTCCACTGCCGACCGATCGCCCATACACGATAATGCGGTCAGGTGTGATCCGCAAAGTTGTCGTTAAGTATCGATAAGCTGCATCAATATCCTGGTACGTTGTTTGCTCTGACGCTCGACCTGGAGTTGTACCATAGCCCCGATAATCATAAGACAGAACAGCAAATCCCATTTGGTGCAGGGCTTCTAGGGTTGAGCGACTATCTCCTAAATCTTCCGCATTCCCATGACTGTAAAGCATCGTATAGGTCGCGGTGGGATTCGGTAGGTACAGCGCTGTAATCCGTGTCCCATCAGCCGTTATCAGTTTTAGCGTGTCCGGCTGATCATGATAACTAGAAGGCTGCGGTTGAAAGATCATCCGGTCCGCAAAAAAATAGGCGTAACAGCCTAAGAAAACATAAATTAATAAAATTGACTTTAACACCCGCTTCCCAGAAAACTCTCCCCAGAGAATGCGTTTCAGCCGTTGAGTTGTTAACACCCGCCGGATTTTTCCCATCGTCTCCATCGGCTATCCTTGCACCTGCTCCAACGCTGCAAGCGCCGCTTTAATCAGGTGATAGTAATGAGGTTGTGAGACATCAACAGACTTAGAGTCTGCGGCACTGGTTGTTAGGGTGCCCATTTTGCGACCTTGTTGTACCGCTAACAAATGTCCTTGCGCATTACGAATTCTTAATTCTCTACCTTGAGGAAATTGCAGTAAGCTGCCACAATAGCGGCGATCGTTATACGAAAACTCTGTTTGGACTTCTGACTCTGCTTGAGGACTATCTGGCTTAAGCTGAGGAGTCAGCTGAGTTACTGGTCTAGCTCCTACCAGTTCTAGCTGAATTTCTACGGCTCCATTCCATTCGTTCAGCCGCAAGCGATAGGCAATATCAAGGTGACTTGGTAAGGGATAGTAGTCACCCCAGCGCCAGCCGATGACAGATAGTTTCTGTTGACCAGATGCCCCAGCTTGGCTCACTGTTAGTTTGACATGCCCTTTACCAATCTTCCTTTGCTCCCATACCCGCACATTCGCTGACCAAAATACTGGTTCTGGATTATCGATCCCACAGGGGTGGAGAACATCTAGTTGATGGAACAAACTAAAATCTGCTGCGGCTAACGGGCTTTCTGCGTCGATCGTCACCAAGGGTTTCAGTAACTCTGGGTCAAGGTGTTGATGGGCAAAGGTGCGTAAGCGAGATCGAAAGGCTGGCAGGTTCTCCACTTTGAGCGAAAAGCCACCTGCCGCCTTATGACCACCATGTTTTTCCAGCAGATCTTTACAAAATTCCAGAGCTTCAAATACATGAAACTCCGGAATGCCGCGCGCTGAGCCGCGAATATGCCCATCATCTTCATTCGTGCCAATGAATACGGGAACTCCATAGCGCTCCACCAGACGTGACGCCACAATCCCAATTACCCCATGATGCCAACCAGGGTTGATTACCACCAGCACTCGATCGCCTTGCACATCAAACGTTTCTGAGAGCGCGATCGCTTCCTGTTCAATTTCTTCACAGTACAGTTGGCGCTGACGATTGATCTGCTCACATTGCATTGCCCGTTCCAAGGCTACACCCGGATCATCGGTCGTGAGTAAATCAATCACAACCTGCGGATCAGCAATCCGACCCACTGCATTAATCCGTGGTCCTAGCCGAAAGCCGATCGCCTCTGGTTTCAGCTCTTTACTGCCGCTGAGTCCCGATACCTGAATTAACGCTTGGACTCCTTCTAGCTTGGAGTGGGGCAAGAGTTGCAATCCTTGTTTGACCCACCGGCGATTCACTCCAGTCAGGGGGGCAAGATCCGCGATCGTGCCTAAAGTAAATAGTTCTAATAAGGTTTCATTCAACTCGGGTCGGCTAAAACTGTTAGCTAGGAACACCGCTAGAACATAAGCAACGCCAACTCCTGCCATGCCCCGATAGGGTGATGTTTCTGCAATTAACTTCGGATTAAGAATGGCATTGGCTGGGGGCAATTCCGGGGGCAAATCATGGTGATCCGTTACAATCACGGTTAACCCTAATTCACGAGCCCGGGCGATCGGGGCATAAGCGGCAATGCCATTATCTACGGTAAGAATGACTTCCACCCCTTCATCATGGAACTCTTCTACCATGCGTTGATTAATGCCATAGCCTTCTTTCATCCGGCTGGGAATGGCGTAATCTACCTGACCACCCAGGAACCGTAATGCCCGTAGTAAGAGCGCTGTACTCGTCATGCCGTCGGCGTCATAGTCGCCACAAATTGCAATCCGCGATCGGCGATTGATCGCATTGATCAGCAGTTCCAAGCTCAACGGTAAATCAGGAAATTCTTCCAGAGGCGAAGGTAAAGCTTCAATCTCTGGATTCAGAAAAATCTGCGCTTGTTCTGGGGTCGTAATTCCCCGATTCAGTAAGACTTGAGCAACCAACAAAGATAAATCCGTTGCTGCTGCAATCCTTTGCGCCAGTTCAGGTTGGGCTGTAGCAATCTGCCAGCGTTGAGCAGGAAGTTTAGTTAGAGAAGCACTAGTCACTCGTTATCTAAAATTGAGGAGAGCTGATATGCAGAATTGGTTATTTATCATACGTCATTCCCCTGATTCAACCCTTGAGGGATCAGCAAAACCTCGTATCACACCTCTATGGTTTGACTGAACAAATCAGAAATTAGCCCGGAGTACGATCAAATCAAGGTGCAAAAAGAAAGGAAATCTAAAAACTATCTCTTTATTCGCACTTATGTACGAAGTAGGCTTCAAATGTCTCCTGCCATGAAAGCCTTGGCAATTGCTGTAGTTATGTTTACCCTGCCTGTTAGCACCACCCGTGGGTACAATCCACCTAACCTGGGTGGACCAACTTCTACCCAAGGGACAGGGACACGTTTATATTTTGGGTTCCAGTCATCTCTATGATCCCTCAATCAGCTTCTGATCCAGTACGTCAACAGGCATTAACCGCGTTGACAGCAATGTTTATTACCCAAGGGCATCCGCCTGAATATGCCACTCACATGGCAACCGCCGCCATTTTCCAGACTGATCTAGAGCTAAGAAATGCGCAACTATCTCACTTACTGGGATGGCTACAACAACAACATCCCGAAATTTATCAGGACGCTTTGACGATCGTTGAAAATACCCGTCAAGAGTTTGAGCAGCGAGTGCAGACAGGATAGGTGTACCCAGCCTCAATCAATTCAAAATCCAGTAATTTTACTGAGCTGTTATTACTCTGCCCCGGTTGATTCAAAGCATAGAGCTAGATTGCCGAGGTTGAATTAACATTTCTTAGTGAATTTTATATATAAACTTACTGAAACCTAATCAGAGATCCGTAATTGCCCCACTTATCCTATCTTGAGGCAATTGAGGTTCAGTGTTTGTGACGGGTTATTCTGCCAGCCAAATGTCTATTCTCAGGAGAGTAAAGCCAAATCCCTAGAGGGTGACTTTCTCAGGGTGAGGCATACCAAGTTCCAGTTATTCATTGCAAGGGATTTAGAACAATGGCTGTTGAAAAAGTAAACTCCTCCTCTAGCTTGGCTGAAGTCGTTGATCGCATTTTAGACAAAGGGATTGTGATTGATGCTTGGGTGCGCGTATCTCTGGTTGGGATTGAACTGCTCGCCATCGAAGCTCGTGTGGTGATTGCTTCTGTAGAAACCTATTTGAAGTACGCCGAAGCAGTTGGCTTGACCACTCAAGCCGCTGTTCCCGCCGCCTAGTGACTTGGAAACGCTGGGGATCTGTGATTCCAATCGGCGGTTTGCACTCTTAGCTCTAGCATCCCACTCGTGAGGGAGCGCAATGCTTCGCTGCAACCGCTTTACTTTAATGGAAACCACAGATTTCCCTGCGTTTTTGGCTTGTTCATCATTCCCAGTGAAGTGGGAGGAACCTTTCATGAAGTCTTTGAAGGACTCCTGGCAAGCAGAGAGACAGCAACGCCAACAGCAGGCGCTCGATCGCCAGCAAACTGTGGCTGAACTGCTGACAACCATGCAGCAAGACCGCGAACATCAGGCATCCCAACTCTGGGAACGTTTGAATCAATTCCGATCGCAACTGGTGGATTCAGATCAGGCTCGACGGCTGGAATTCCAGGTATTTCAAGCTGATTTACAGCAATCCCATTTAAATTTGCAAGCTCAGACCCAAGCGTTTCTAACGGCAATGGCTGAGCAGCGGCAGGTCGAAGCACAGCAGTTGGCTGAATCACTAAATGCCTTTGTGCAGCAGTTGCAACAGCGCAACGCGCAATTCATCTCCATGATTGCGGCTGATCGAACACTGATGGCACAACAGTTAACTCAGGAGTTGCAGACCTATCAGCAAAAGTTGCAAGCGTTAGTACGATCGCTGCGGCAGCAAATCCAGGGCGATTTAGTGGATCTAAAAGCCGATACTCAAGCGTTTTTGCTGGATCGCAGTCAACTTCGGCTCCAAATGCAGCAGCAACAGCAGCAGGATTTAGCGAATTTTATGGCTACCCTGCGATCGGATGTGCAGGATTACCTGGGTGAGATAGCAAGCTTGCGGCAGCAACGGGCGGAACAACTGTCTCAAACATTAAGCCAGCAACGAGCCGAGCGCACCGCAGAATTACAAGCCATGTTCAATCGGCTAGCAGATTTTCGGACGGAACTACGGCAATTTCATCAAGGATTGCAACAGCAAGTTTGGGGCGATCGCAATCCAGAGGTGGCTACCCAACTGTCAGAGGTGGTTCAGCCTGTTGTCTCGTCAGTGAAGCTACCATCGGCGATGCCTGTTGCTAAACCTGCTGCATCTACAGCCAGCTCAAAACCTGCGATTAAATCGACCGTTGTGCCGACTCGCCCTGTGGCAACCTTACCCGCAAAGGTCACTCAGCCTCAGCGGGCAGTTCATCCAGCGATCAAATCAGCCAAATCACCTGCTAAAGATGAAATGGCTTACGAAAAAGCCGTTTATAGCTTTTTACATACCTCTCAGGGTGCCCGGTTGACCCAGATTGAGTCGTCGTTAGGCATTAATCGGTTTCAAGCCGTCGATGCCCTGCGATCGCTGATCAAAAAAGGTTTAGTGACCCAACGCGATCGGGTCTATCACATTCAAGGCGACTTAGTCCCCTCATAACATGTTCGGTGGTTAGTGTTGCCTGGAACCTGACCACCGATTTTTCCATGACATCAGCTTTTACTCGTTCCCGAATTTCAGAGGTGAAACCGTGACTACCGTCCTTCGAGCCAGCCCCCGCCGATTTGTCAGCACCCCTTCTGTAGAACGGATTGTGGTGCGGGCACTGCGTTATCTCCAATCCGGATTTTCAGTGCATTTGCGGGGTCCTGCGGGGACTGGTAAGACCACCCTGGCGCTGCATCTGGCTGACTTGATGGCTCGTCCGATTATGCTGGTATACGGGGATGATGAGTTCACGACCTCTGATCTGATTGGTAATCAATCGGGCTATACCCGGAAAAAGGTGGTAGACAACTACATTCATAGCGTCGTTAAGGTTGAGGACGAACTACGGCAAAATTGGGTTGATTCTCGGTTAACGTTAGCGTGTCGGGAAGGCTTCACGCTGGTTTATGACGAATTTAACCGCTCCCGTCCCGAAGTGAATAATGTACTGTTGTCGGCACTGGAAGAAAAGCTGTTAGTGCTGCCACCCAGTCATAACCGGAGTGAATATATTCGCGTTAATCCCCATTTCCGGGCGATTTTAACCTCTAATCCTGAAGAGTATTGTGGGGTGCATGAAACACAAGATGCCTTGATGGATCGGCTTGTGACCATTAACATGCCGGAACCGGATGAATTAACGCAACAGGAAATCCTGGTGCAGAAAACGGAGATCGATCGCCCCAGTGCCGCCTTAATCGTCCGATTAGTCAAAGCATTCCGGACGAAAACTGCTTCTGAAAAGACTTCTGGTTTACGCTCCTGTCTGATGCTAGCGAAGGTCTGCCAGGAACACCAAATTCTCGTCACTCCAGAAAATGCTGATTTCCGCGATATTTGTTCAGATGTGATGTTGTCCCGCGCGGGCTTACCTCTGGATCAAGCCACTAAAGCTCTGTGGGAACTACTGAACGATTTTATCTGTAACGGGTTCAATGATATTGAAGTCGCTGAACCGGTTGTTGCGGTAGCCGATGTCCCGACGCCCAGCCCGGAGGAAATTGCTCAACACTTAGATGCGTTGGAAGCAGATGCCGCAACGGCGGAACCAATCGCGCCAATCGCTCAACCTAACCCGGCTCCACAACCAACTTCGACGGCAAGCCCGATTCCTTATGAACAGGAAATTCTGGAGTATCTAGAGCAATCCAACGGGGCGAAATTAACCCAAATTGAGAAAGCGCTGAAGCTCGATCGCGTTCAGACGGTAGATACGCTCCGGTTGCTGCGGGAACAAGGGAAAGTCATCCAACGCGATCGACTGTATGTGGTGACTGCCAAGGAAGTAGTTCAGGGGGCAAAAGTATGACGGTGACAACCCCAACTTTGACCCAATCCACGAAGGATTCTGCGAGAGCGATCACCACTTCCACTCAAGGCTCGACACTGGCGGATGTGCTGGAACGGGTGCTGGATAAAGGCATTGTGATTGCTGGAGATATTTCGGTTTCCGTTGCCAATACTGAGTTACTCAATATCCGGATTCGGTTGCTGATTTCCTCAGTCGATAAAGCCAGAGAAATTGGCATTAATTGGTGGGAAAACAATCCCCATTTCAGTGCCCAAACCGCTAGCTTGCTGGAAGCTAATCGCCAGTTACAAGAACGCGTGGAAGGTTTAGAAGCCGAATTACGATCGTTGCGCTCTTTACCCGCTGCTTCGGGTCAGGCAAGCACTGCTCAGGCGGCAACCAAGTCTACGGCGAAATAGGTTCACGCCAGTTCAGGTATCTGTAATGTCAAGGAACGAGCCAGGTCAAAGAGAGATGGCTAATTCCATCTCTCTTTGACTATTTCTCCTCTATCATTGCTGGGAAATCCCGCACAATGAAGGTAGGAAATTTCCCCTAAAACCGAGTGACTTCTTCCGAACAACTACCCGTTCACGCCATTCCTAGTACACCCAAAGCCAGCAAAGAGGCGGGGTTAGCACCATTATTGTTGACTGTAGTTGAATTAGTCCGACAACTGATGGAGGCGCAGGTAATTCGCCGCATGGAAGGAGGCGAGTTAAGTGATGAGGATCTCGATCGGGCGGCAGAAAGTTTGCGGAAATTAGAAGAACAGGTGGTCAAGCTCTGCGAAATTTTTGAGATTGATCCCAAAGACCTCAATATTGATTTAGGGGAAGTGGGAACGCTGTTACCTAAATCCGGTGGTTATTATCCGGGGGAAACTTCTGCTAGCCCAACGATTTTGGAACTCCTCGATCGCTTGCTCAATACCGGAGTGGTTGTGCAAGGTGAAGTTGATTTAGGGCTAGCAGATATTGATTTAATTCATGCCAAGTTGCAGTTAGTCCTAACATCCAAACCCATTTAGCTCGCTGCATTGAAAAAACCGCCATTTGGTTGGGATTGCGATCGCAGCTTGTTAAGCTGGTGGTCGTAATACTGTGGGCGAACGATAGCGATGACTGGGATGGAAGCGTTTGCTGCCCCAATAGCGAGTGGGTTGACCAGTATTGTGCTGGATATTGCCAAACGGGCTGGAGGAGCGCTGTTACAGGTGATTCAAAACCACCAGGCTGTGACTGAAGCTTCTAGCTGTTATGCCCAAAAGTACATTAGTCGGCATGGCTCGTTGAAACTATTGGGGATGCAGCAGGCTGTTCCTTTAGAGTCGGTGTATACAGCAGTACGATTTTTAGATGCCCTCAGTATTCGTCAATTTGTCTCTCTGGAGGCGTTGGAACGGGCCTTTCGGGAAAATAGCGATCGGCGGTTGCAACGGCGACAGGTGAATAACCAGGATGGGATTACAGTTGCCAATACCCACCAATACTTGATGGTATTGGGAGGACCAGGGGCGGGCAAATCAACCTTCCTGCGCAAGTTAGGGCTGGAGGCATTGAAAGGGGAACATGGTGAATTTAACCATTACTGTATTCCAGTGTTTCTGGAGCTGAAGCGATTTAATACGGATGCGATCGACCTAAAAGCAGCCGTGGTCGAAGAATTCCAAAACTTTGGCTTTCCGCCTTGCGAGGAATTTGCCCTGAAAGCATTAGAACAGGGGAAACTCTTGATTTTGCTGGACGGGTTGGATGAAGTACCGAAAGCGCATCAGAGGGCAGTCATTGAGGCGATTCAAACCTTTGTCACCCGATATGACAACAATCGCTTCGTGGCGTCCTGTCGGATTGCGGCTTATCGCAGTAGTTTTCAGCACTTTGTCGATATTGAATTGGCTGATTTTGATGACGAGCAAATTTATCAATTTATTCGCAATTGGTTTCAGTCGGAGCACGATCAACTGTCTGGTACTGCCGATCGCTGCTGGGAGATTCTGAATGAGGCTGGAAATCGTCCGGCGAAGGAATTGGCTCAAACTCCGCTACTCCTGACATTTCTGTGTTTGGTTTATAACCGTACCCAAAGTTTTCCGGTGAATCGCGCCACCCTCTACCGTAAAGCGTTGGACATTTTGTTAGAGGAATGGGCAGCGGAAAAACGGATCATGCCGGGGGAAATTTATCAGGGCTTAAACACCGATTTAGAAAAAGTCTTGTTGTCAGAAATTGCGTATTACGGTTTCGATCGCGATCAATTATTTTTTACGCAGCAAGAGTTGGTAGAACAAATCAAAACTTTTTTAGCCGATACCGTAGATAAACCCAAGTATTTGAACGGTCAAGCGATTCTGGATGCGATCGCCATACAGCAAGGCATTTTGGTCGAACGGGCTGAAGATGTCTTTTCCTTTTCGCATCTCACCTTGCAGGAATATTTAACTGCTCAGTACATCAGTCAGGACTATCGCCAGATTGAGAACTTAGTCGTCGATCATCTGACTCAGCAACGCTGGAGAGAAGTGTTCTTGCTAGTCGCCGGACTGATGCCCAATAGTGACGAACTACTGGAACGGATGGAGATTACCGCCCAGAAGTTAATCAATACTCCGAATTTACAGAATCTTTTGGTGTGGGCAGACCAGAAAACCCTGAGATCGGACGGTGCGTTTAAGCCAGCCGTGAAACGAGCCGCCGCGTTGATGCTAACGTTAACCATCGATCGCCGGATCTTTGACCTGGCAAGTGCATTAGATCCCAGTTTGGCACGAGCTTTAGATTTGGATTTAGCCAAGGCGTTGCCCGCCAATAATCCCACATCGACTCTGATTCTTGCCCGCATGTTAATTTTGGCGCGAATGTTGGCGCGAGAGCGGGCGATCGGGCGGGCGAACAACTGCACCCGAATTCTAGCCTGTACCTTTGCCCTAGCCCGAGAAGTGGAAAAAGCGAAGATTTTGCATGGGGTAGATTTTAAGCTCTTGTTCGATCGCCTGAAAATTTTGCAAACCAGAACTCCAGATGATAGTGAATTACCCAAAATTCGTCAGGCGTTTGTGGAACGGATTTACCGGACTTGGTTTTATTCGCTCCAACTGAACCAGGAGTGGATCAATTTATCTCCAACCGAACTAGCGGCTCTAGCAGGCTATCTCTATGCCAACGAAGTGATTTTGAGATGCAAAGAGGCCTCTGTACGGGTATCACGCGAAAAATGGCAGCTCATGGAAGATCGAATGCTGGCTGTAAGGGAATAGAAGTCTGAATTTGGACAGACGGCTAACAAATCTCTGCGTCTTCTCAGCCCATCCTGCTTTCAGGACTACTATAGGGGAGTAGGTGTAGAAAATTAGCAAAACCTCCCTTTATGGGTTACGGACTTTACTTATACGGAATTTTTCCCCTACCGGGACCAGAGAACTTATCACTGGAAGGCTTGGATAAACAACCTGTCCAACTACAGACGGTTGATGGCTTTGCCTTTTTGTACTCTGAGGCACAACAAGAGCGGTATCTCGCCAGTCGCAAGAACTTGCTGGGGCACGAAAGAGTCTTGGAACAGGCAATGCATGCTGGATATAGAACTCTACTGCCGCTTCAGTTTGGATTAATTATTGAAGATTGGGCAATGGTAACGCAGCAATTGACCCAACCGCATGGGGAAAGCTTACATCACTTATTTGAGAAGTTAGCGGGTAAGCGAGAAGTTGGGATTAAGTTGTTTTGGACGCAGGATGCGGAGTTACAAGCGTTGATGGATGAAAACCAGACGCTGAAAGCCCAGCGGGATAGTCTGGAAGGCAAAAATCTCAGCATGGATGAAGTTGTGAAGATCGGTCAGGCGATCGAGAAAGCGATGGAAGCTCGCAAACAGGGAATTATTGATGCCTTTCGATCGGGACTCAATCCGTTAGCCAGCGAGATCGTCGAAAATGACACCCTGATGGAATCGATGATTTATAACGCTGCCTATCTGATCCCTTGGGACAGCGAACCCGAATTTAGCCACCAAGTCGAAACCCTGGATCACCAATTCGACCAACGATTGAAAATTCGTTACAACAACTTCACAGCTCCGTTTAACTTCGCCCAAATCGATCGCTTGAACTAGGATCGAAATAACGCTTCACTACCTCATCTCCCCCACCCTCCTACTCTTATGGTTCTCCGTCTCCTCTTCGCTCCCATCACCGGACTCGCCTGGATCGCTGAACAGATTCAAGAACGAGCCGATACTGAACTCGATGATAAAGAAAATTTACATAAGCGCCTGCTGACCCTTCAGCTTGCCTTCGATATGGGTGATATCTCGGAGGAAGACTTTGAGGAACAGGAAGAAGAATTACTCCTGGCAATTCAAGCGCTGGACGATGAACAACGCCGCTTAGCCGCAGAAGCATCGGATAGTGAGTAACGGAGAGGGAGGGATTCGAACCCTCGTTAGGTTTGACCCTAAAACAGATTTCGAGTCTGCCGCATTCAACCGCTCTGCCACCTCTCCAGAGGTGAGGATTCATGATGAACCCAACGATCGTCAGACGAAAAATTACATCTGACCATTAGTGACAATAACTCATTTTAGGAGGTCTTGTCACTAGACTCCAACTTCGTGACAAATCCTTCACCTGGAGTCCACTGAATGGCGCCATCATGCCCTGTCCAGTAGAGTTGAGTCCCAATCTGACGGAGCTGGTTAGCAGTGTCAGGATCGATTTTGGTGGCTGACGCGATCGCAACTTCTGGCTTCAGGGCTGTAATCAGTTCTGGCTTCAAGGGTTTACCAGACCACCAAAGGACATTGGCATGGGGTAAATCGCTGGATAACAGGGTTTTCTGAGCCGTTGCCGTGGGGGAGCCAAGCCAGAGCCAGGTTTGCTCATGCAGAGTGAATTGAGCGATCGTGGGATCAATCTGCATGGGCTGGATCTGCGCTGCTCCAATTCGGACAATTTGGTTGGGGGAAATTGTTGTCGTTTTTGCCAGGTGCTTGTTTTCGGTTAGATCAACGCTAGTTATGGAAGCTTGGTCGCTATTGAGGGCATAAACCTGTTTCACGGGAAGAGCTTTGAGTAATCCAGTCCAACCAGGCTGTTGAGTGATCGGAGTGGTGGCGATCGCCCAATCTAGGTGGTTAACTCCCTGCTGGCTGAGGAACGGCAGGACGGAAAAGTTGACAGTTGCAGTATCACCACCGTTAACTAGCGTTGTTTGTCTGCCGTCCTGAATCACCATTACAGGCTGACGGTTCGTAGCCAGAATTGTGACCCGGAGTAATCCAGTTTTGGCTTGCCACATAGGCACGAGCAAAATGACTACACCAAGGGATAAGGCTAGCCAGCCGTGCCGCCGCCACCAGGGAGAGAACCAGGTGAGGATTAACAGTCCGTAAAGGACGATCGCACTGATAGCTGAAATTGTCCCGATCGCGTAAGCACTACCCGGTAGCTCGGCAAAAAAGTGAGTGATCAGCAGCAACAACTGCACAGGAAATTGTAAGACCCAGGCGAAAGCACTGCCTGCCGGGAACCAGATTAGGGCAACCAGAGCGCTAATAATACCGCCAATCCCCAGGATTGAAATTAATGGTGCGGTGATGATGTTCACCACAATGCTGTAGGTGCTGAGAACACTGAAGGTTTGCAGTTGGACAGGCAATGTCCACAGGGTAGCGGCAAGGGGAATGGCAACCAGGGAAGCGATCGTCGGCGGTAGCCAATCCAACCATTTCATTAACGGCGGTACAGACACTAATAAGCCAAGCGTGGCTAGAAAACTAAATTGAAAGCTGAGGTCTTGAATCCATAGTGGCGACCATAGTAACAAGATGGTTGCCGCAACCAGCATTAAGCTCAAGGGTTTGACGCGGCGATCGAGTAATAAAGCCACCAGTCCACCGAAGCCCATAAAGGCAGCACGGAGAATCGCGGGTTCGGCTCCGGCTAGTCCGATAAATCCCAGGAGGGCGATCGTGCCCACAAAAAACTGTCCCCGTTTAGATAAGCGGCGGCTGAGAGTCAGCACGACTCCGAGGATGAGAGAAACTTGGGTCCCAGAAGCAGCGAGGGCATGGGCTAAACCGACTCGGGTAAATTGATCCTTGATGTCGAACGGCAGGTCTACAATCTGTTTACCAAGGGCGATCGAGGCAATCAGTTGACCAATCGGGCTACCTGCACCTGTAACCTGCGATCGGGCAATTTGTTGTTGAATCATCCACCAGCCCCAGTGGGTCGGCTGTGGTGGAAGTTCGACTTGCTGACCCCGTAATCCAGCAAAGCTACCTTGTTGCGCCAGATATTTTTGGAAATCAAAGCCGCCAAAATTAGTCGCAGGTTGGGGTTTGTAGAGTGAGCCAGTGACCGCGATCGTTTGACCGGGGTGTAATCCGGTGGACTGAAGCAAGGGGAGCGTGACGTAGAGCTTGCCTGTAACTGCCGCTTGATGATTCCAGGGAACTGTTTGACCTTTGAGCACGTCTAGTTGCTGGACATCTAACCAAACCTGCATTTTTTGGCTACGGGTCAGATGAGGGGTTTCAGCAATTCGCCCCTGAACTTTGACTTTTAGCACTGAGGGTGTCGTGGCTGTAGGGGGGATAATGCGGCTGATGTCAGTGATGCCAGGATGGGGAGTTCTGACTTGCAAATACAGGGTGGCTAGCAGTCCGATTATGACTGCAATCAGCCAAATTCTGGGTTTAGGAGCAGTTCGCCAAATGCGACGAACACTGAAGGCGGCAACAATTCCCAGAACCAGAACCATCCAGCCGCCGCCAGGAATCGTGGCAAACAGCAAACCGACAATATATGCCAAACACAGAATGATTGCTGTTGTGGAAGCCATCATGCACCCCGATCGCCATGAAAAAAGCCCCAAGCTAAACTTGAGGCTATGGTAAGAGTGCCCATTCTGTTCACTCAGAAGGACACTTGGAAAGAAAATTCTCTAGATAGAGAGTCCTAGCTTGATCCCTAATACGGCATGAACTAGCAGAAGGGCAAAGATGACTGTACCGAGGTAAGCGTGAGCCATTCGTAGACCCGGTTTATCGCCCCAAAACCCTGCCAGTGAGAGGGTGCTATTGGTGGCAAGTAACCCTAAAACGATCGTGCCGGTGACAAAGTGAGGGCTTTCCAGAATCGGTTGACGCTGCATCACCAGGGACAGTATGCCGCCGGTGTAGCCCAAGGCGAGAAACAAAAACATTAGTGGGGCGAAGGTGCGATGGGCAGTGCGACTCTTGGCAGCGGCTTCTTTGTCGGTGTCTTGAGCGAGTCGTCCGTTCCAGCCGGTATAGACCACATAGCTACCGACGACTAACACAACAATTCCCATCATCACCGGATGTCCCCAGTGAGTGATTGGTTCTGGGAGATTCAAGGTACGGAACCAGGCAGCCAGAGGTTCTAGCAAATCATTTAAGTTGCTCATACGGATCACTATGTTCTCGAAAAGGATTGGGATGGATCAAACTGATCTTAAAGATTTTTTGCGTTTTGTAATCGTTACCATTGCCACAATCTATTTGCCCCTGTCCGCTGCGATCGAGTATTCTCACGCTATCTGCCCCCATTTTGATTGGCGAGAATTTTGCTGTGCGTAAGCTACTGAAGCAATTAAGTAACACCTTTCGATACGACGACCAATTTCTCCATATGTTGGAGAACGTAGAAGTCTTGGTATCGAAGTTTTTGTCGATCGCCATGATTTTGGTGATTTTGGTTGCAGTATGTGATCTCGCTATTTTCCTGGTGAAAGATTTTTTCCTGGCAGAGGTATTAGCAAGAGACTTAGGTCGTTTCGGCACCAGCTTGTTTAAAATCTTTGGGCTGTTCCTCAATGTCTTGATTGCCCTCGAAATTTTAGAGAACATCACGGCTTACTTGAAGAAGCATGTGGTGCAGGTGGAATTAGTCATTGTCACCTCTCTAATTGCTGTTGCCCGGAAAATCATCATTCTAGATTTAGAGCAAAAAGGACCAGCGGATTTAGCGGCACTGGCATTTGCAATTCTGGCAATTTCAGCCAGCTACTGGTTGATCCGGCGCACAACCCGCAAAATAGATATGCTGTGATGGGTAGCGGCTCAATGACTCAGTTTTTTCAATTTGAAGCTGATTTTGTGGAATCACTGCGTTGTATTCCCATGCAGGTGCGGTACAAGCTGGATACCTGCGGGGTGAAACTGAAGTTAGCGCAGTGGAATCAGTTTACTCAAGACGATCGCCGTTTGTTGGTAGAGCTGCCGTCTAACACTGAAACAGAAGTGCAAGCCTATCGAGAATTTTTGCACCATCTGATCCAAGAGCGGAGCGGTACAGAAGCCACCGATCTGGCGATTGATCCCGCCCCTAACTGGCTAGAGCCGACAACAGTACCAGAGATTGTGCAGGAAAAAGCTCAGCAATCTCAGGTGATGATTACGGTTGAGCAATGGGCAAAGCTCACGCCGCTACAACGGTTTGCCTTAATCAAGCTGAGTCGTTCCAGCCATGAAAATGCGAACTTTTTGCCTGCCTTGAAAGAATTTCACTTGATTGCAGAGTAATTGAGTCGCGATCGTTCGATGGGTTAAAGCTGTTGTAGCCCCTAAATTCCCTACGTCTAGAAGACTTTGAGGAATTTAGGTTGGCTACTCAGTTAGGCTAGTCTCAGTTTGCTATAGCCCGTTCAGCTTGAGCGTGGTTGCTTTAGTTTGGGCATACTCTTCAATCTCAACTTTGACTGGGGAGGTGTGCCAAATCGTGTTGCAGTAGTCCCGAATCGACCGATCGCTGGAGAATTTACCCATACGAGCCGCATTCAGGATGGATAGCCGAGTCCAATGATCGCGATCACGATAGGCTTGACTCACTTGATCTTGGCAATCAATATAGGACTGATAGTCCGCTAGTAAGAAGAACGGATCGCTGTAGAGCAGATTATCCACGATCGGTTTAAACAGTTCTCGATCACCGTGGGAAAAGAACCCAGTTGAAAGACGATCGAGGACTAACCTTAGTTCGGCATTGCTGTGATAATACTCGATCGGCTCGTACCCAGCAGCTCGCATGGCATAGACTTCGCCAGCAGTGAGTCCGAACAGGAAGAAGTTTTCAGCGCCGACTTCTTCGCGGATTTCCAGATTAGCACCGTCTAATGTGCCGATCGTTAAGGCACCATTCATCGAGAACTTCATATTGCCCGTACCGGAAGCTTCTTTCCCAGCCGTAGAAATCTGTTCTGAGAGGTCGGCGGCAGGATAGATCCGTTGGGCAAATTTGACGTTGTAATCTTTCAGAAACACGACTTTTAAGCGATCGCGCACATCTGGATCACTATTCACCACATCGGCTACAGAGTTAATCAACTTAATGATCAACTTTGCCATGAAATAACCGGGAGCCGCTTTACCCCCAAACAGGAAGGTGCGGGGGGTAATCTCGATATTCGGATTAGCTTTGATCCGGTTGTACAGGGTAATGATATGGAGAACATTCAAGTGTTGTCGCTTGTATTCATGAATGCGTTTGGCTTGAATATCAAATAGTGAGTCGGGATTGACATCAATGTTGTAGTTTTGCTTGATGTGAGCCGCGAGATCTTGCTTAATCGCATGTTTGATTTGCCACCATTGCTGGCGAAACTCCGGATCCTCTACAAAGGCTTCGAGTTTATGAAGATCATGCAGGTCTTTGATCCAGCCATCCCCAATCTTACTCGTAATCAACCTGTCTAACCGAGGATTGCTGAGTACCATGAACCGCCGAGGTGTGACGCCATTGGTAACATTGGTAAATTTCTCAGGATAGAGTTCATAGAAATCATGCAGCACATCTTTTTTCAGCAACTCACTATGCAGAGCAGCGACCCCGTTAATCGAATTGCTGCCAACCGATGCCAGGAACGCCATCCGCACATAGCGTTCGCCAGTTTCATCAATGATTGACATCCGGCGAATGCGATCGAAGTCATCCGGAAACTTGATCCGTACTTCATCTAAAAAGTGATGATTGATCTCGTAGATAATCTCCAGATGGCGCGGTAGTACTTTACCTAACAAGCTGATCGGCCACCGTTCGAGGGCTTCAGGCAATAAGGTGTGATTGGTGTACTGGAAGGTTTGTTTGGTGATATTCCAGGCAACATCCCAGGTCATGCCATGTTCATCCATCAATAGCCGCATCAGTTCAGCGACGGCGATCGCGGGGTGGGTATCGTTAAGTTGCACTGTAAATTTCTCGGCAAACCTGTCAAGTGAAACGTTTTGGCGCTCCATGATCCGGATCATGTCTTGCAAGGAGCAGGAGACAAAGAAAAACTGCTGCTCTAACCGCAGTTCCTTCCCTTGGGAGACATCATCATTAGGATAGAGGACTTTCGTAATGTTCTCAGAGGCACTCTTCTCGTGGACAGCTCCTAGGTAATCGCCTTTGTTAAACGCTTCAAAGTCAAAGGATTCGATCGCTTCAGCTTTCCAAAGCCGTAAGGTATTTGCCGTATTTACCTTATATCCCAGAACTGGCGTGTCATAGGGAATACCCAGAACCTCTTTGTAGGGCACCCACCGTTTGCGGGAATGACCATGTTCATCGACAAAGGTTTCGGTATGCCCGCCAAATTTAACCTCGACTGCCCATTCCGGGCGGGCAATTTCCCAGGGATTTCCGTACCGTAGCCATTTGTCGGTAATTTCGATTTGCCAACCATCACGAATATCCTGGTCAAAAATGCCGTATTCGTAACGGATACCGTAGCCCATAGCTGGGATTTCTAGTGTGGCTAAGGAGTCTAGATAACAGGCGGCTAGTCGTCCTAGACCCCCATTGCCTAATCCAGGTTCTTCTTCTTGTTCCAGCAATTCATCCAGGTTTAAGCCGAGTTCTTCGATCGCCTGCTTGACCAGGTCATAAATCCCCAGGTTGATCAGGTTATTCCCCAGATGGGGACCCATGAGAAATTCGGCAGAGAGGTAAGCTACCGTCCGGGAAGCCTGTTCCGTATAGGTCTGGGCAGTATTAATCCAACGCTGGAGTAAGCGATCGCGCACCGTATAGGACAGTGCCATGTAGTAGTCGTTCAGGGTGGCGATACGGGGAAATTTGCCCTGGATGTAAAACAGGTTATCGAGAAAAGCCCGTTTTAACGTCTCAATATCTAACCCGGTGCGATCGTCCTCAACTCGGACTGTAGGGCATCCTAATGGGATATCGGGTGCAGTCTGCATAACATTGGTTCCTTAAATCATTGCCTGGAAGGTGTGATCCAACTTAGGACAAAGGGTCTGTTGCTTCAGCCAAATGGGACACGGATAGGGAAGCTGTATCAGTATGAAGGTAATTCCTGTAGCTAACAGATTAAGTTAGGTTCGTGGTTAGACCCAGGGAGTACCGAAGTGATTTAAACATCGGCTAGGGGATTAGACAGCTACTACTCAACATGCCCTATAAATAGCAAAATCTTGTATTGAAGCATGCATTTAAGTTAGCTCCGGACAAAAAATATAGGGATGTCATGGGTTACATCCCTACAAGTCAACTATTGTTGAATGATAACGATCGCCGCTATTGCCTAAGCGACCAGATCAATCTCCGAATCGGCAGCGGCTCTGGAGGCAGCTTCCATCCGGGTCGTGTTTTCTTGCTCCAACCGCAGCAACCCTAATTGATGCTCTAATTGTGCCCGAACTTCATACCGGTAGTTAAAAAAGTGTTCACCAATTCCTAGCATTGCCAAATATTCAGCTAGTAGACGAGGTTTGAAGATGGCGATCGCCGCTAGTTGCCACCAGAAGCGGAACCGCACCGATCGCACAACGCCTTGCCGCCAGAGTAAATGTCGGAATAGCTGCCATTCGGATGCCGTAATGGGGCGATCGGTGTTGCCGCGCCAACCATTCATCATCATGAAATGCCGAAACGTGCGTTTGAGATAAGGTTCAGGCTCGTAGATTTCCCAAAATGCATCAATGTATTCGCGGGTAATTTCCTCCACCGGACGGGTGGGAATAAAGTTCATAATCGCACCCTGGTGGAAGGTGGCTAGTCCATCCCGCAAGCGACCTTCATTTTTTAAGCGTGTCCACATGGCGGTATTTTGTAATGCTTGCAGCAGGCTAAATTGCCCTTGGGGAATGCCGGTATCTTGAATAAATTCTTTAATTCGTTGGCCTGCCCCTGGTTTTTCGTTGTCAAAACCCATGATGAAACCGGACATAATTTGCAATCCGGCGCGGGTAATTTTGTGGCAAGAATCAATCAGGGATTGCCGGGTATTTTGGAGCTTGTTAATGCCAACTAAACTATCCACATCGGGGGTTTCAATCCCCATAAACACCAGAATGAATCCGGCTTTCACCATCAGTTCGATTAACTCATCATCCTCTGCCAGATTCAACGAAGCTTCCGTGATCAGTTTGAACGGATATTTGTGCTGTTCCATCCAGGGAATCAGCTCTTTGAGGAAAAGTTTGGCATTGCGCTTGTTGCCAATAAAGTTGTCATCCACGACAAAAACGTAGCGCCGCCACCCCATGTTGTAAAGTGCTTTAAACTCCTGCAACATTTGCTCCGGAGTTTTCGTGCGCGGTTTACGACCGTAGAGGTTAATAATGTCGCAAAATTCACATTGGAACGGACACCCACGAGAAAATTGCAGGGTGATGGCTAAATAGGCATCTAAATCCAATAAATCAAACCGAGGAATTGGCGTTTGAGTGACATCTGGCTTCTCGGCAGACCGAAAAATTCCCTGTTCTTCTCCTTTCGCCAACGCCTCCACAAACAGGGGAATTGTACATTCGCCCTCATCCAAAATTAGATAATGCGCCCCAGCATCTAAAGCAACTTCTGGATAGGAAGTGGGATAAGGACCACCAACAGCAACTTTTTTACCCAGTGATAATGCTTGATGAATTAACTCGCGAAAATCTTTTTTCTGAATGATCATGGCAGAAATGATTACGAGATCACACCACTGCCAGTCTTCATCGGTTTCAAAGCGGACATTACGATCGACAAATCGAATTTCCCAATCAGTTGGTAAGAGGGCAGCGACTGTAATCAAACCGAGGGGCGGATTAGTTGATCGTAGTCCAGCTAAATCCAACGTCTCTTGATACGACCAGAAGGAATTGGGCATAACGGGCCAAAGCAGCAAGGCTTTCATAAGTAACTCCCGTGGCGAGTGATGATTCGATCAAATATCGGTTGATCGATCGACGGGCGATCGTGCCGTACTCAGCCACAAGTTCAAAAGCCAAGTTCACCCACTTGCCGTCAAACCGATCAAAGGGGACACACGAACAATGAACGATGCCTGCATTCCAGATGAATTAACTGCTGACCTATTGGATAGACAACACCAGTAGGTTTGGTTCCTCTATGCGTTAAAAACCCATTGTCGTGAGTATACAACACTGGGTTAGCTAAACTGTAATTTACAGGAATGAGAGCATGTCTAAAATCAACAAATTCATCTGTTCTAGTAGGTGTCAGAAGCGACCATTCCTGCCCCTTCTCGACTGTGTAAAATCTGCTGAATTAGGGCTAAAAATAAACAGACATTGGGGATATTAGCTGTACTAATATTGAGCCATTCCAGCGATCGTCCAGCGTTACCTGTGAAGGATAGAATGCCGTCTTGTAAGGTAATTACCTTTAAATCTGTCCAAGCTAAAATTCCGTTGGTTGTAGTTAAACCAGTCCGACTAACGCAAAATAAGCCAAAATGGATCGATCGCCCCCAGCGATAGGTATTTAGAACTTGTGGCAACTGCCGACGGACGAATTCTTGTTGTACGAGATCGCCGATTTGCTGAAGATTGGCAAACATTTGTCCTAGAACTAAGCGATCGCCGTCAGCCGTTTCAATCACGTATCGTTCCTCAGATGGAGGATTTTCTTCATGATGTTCGGACGATACTTGCCCCTGCCAGATTACGGTAATTTCGTCATAGGGAATAATCCGACGTTTACCAAAACTGCAATAAATTAAGCCATGTTGAAACAGGTATAAATTGATGCCTAAAGCCGCGATCGTCATGACACCAAAATAGCAAGTTGCGATCAAGAAAAATAGGGATAATGCCAGGGCATAAACTCCACCGTTTAATGTCCAACCGTTCCCTAAGGGAATGCCGACACTACAAAATAGCATCAGAACGAAACTCAGAATTAAGCTAACGATCGTGCCAGTTGCATACATTCCGGACTGTGCCTGATGGCGATCGATCAATGCCCCAAATCGATTGGCTTGAGCCACTTGCTGAATATCCATAAACCCTCTGAACGCAACGAGACAATAGGCAGGAATGTCTAGCTATCAGAGGGTCAGTAAAATGTTATGCGAATACTTATTCTTCTGAGTGAACCGGGGCGCGACCGAAGGTAGTCGTGAGGGCTTTGAGGCGATCGCGGATGTGATCGGTCAAATCCCAACCGTGATAGCGCCATTCCCAATTGCCTTCTGCTTTGCCGGGAAAATTCATCCGACCACCAGAGTCAGAGCCGAATAAATCTTGTATCGGAATAATTGCAATATTGGCAACGGAACTCAGGGCAATGCGGATCAAATCCCAATGAATGCCATCGGGACTAACATGACCTAAGTAACGCAGAATCGCGTCCCGTTCCCAGTCTTCGCGGGAATAAAACCAGCCCACAGTTGTGTCATTGTCATGGGTGCCGGTGTAGACCACACAGCGACGGGGAAAGTTATAGGGTAAAAACGGATTACCCGGATCAGAACCAAAGGCGAATTGCAGAATTTTCATGCCAGGGAACTCGAAGTAATCCCGTAAGGCTTCGACTTCGGGGGTAATCACGCCTAAGTCTTCCGCCAGAATCGGTAGCTTACCCAGTTTTTCCCGCAGCACTTCAAAAAATTCTTTGCCGGGGGCTTCTACCCATTCGCCATTCATGGCAGTTTCTTCACCTTGTTCTACCGCCCAATAGGACTCAAACCCCCGGAAGTGATCAATACGGATAATATCCACATAATCGAGCATGGCTTCAAACCGTTGAATCCACCAGGCAAAATCAGTTTTCTCTAAATACTCCCAGTTGTAAACCGGATTGCCCCACAGTTGCCCCGTTTCACTGAAGTAATCGGGTGGCACCCCTGCCATTAGCGACGGTAGAAAGGTTTCCTCATCCAAACAAAACGTCTCGGGGTTAGCCCAAACATCGGCACTGTCATGCGCCACATAAATTGGAATATCGCCAATGATGTCAATTCCGCGCTGATTGGCGTAGGCTTTCAGTTCCGACCATTGCTGGAAAAAGGCAAATTGCAGGAACTTATGAAACACAATTTCCGTGTTTAGCCGTCTACCCCATTTGTCTAAGGCTTCGGCATCACGGGTGACTAATTCTGGCTCCCATTCAAACCAACTCGCCCCCTCATGCGCCTGTTTCAATGCCATAAACATGGCATAGTCGTCGAGCCAATAACCTTTACTTTCACAAAATCCGGCAAACTTAGTTTTCTGAATTGGGGAAGAATGGGCTTTGAAGTTGGCGCAGGCTTTTTGTAGCAACGGCATTTTGGCTTCGAGCACCCGATCGTACTCCACCCGTTCTCCCGAAAACTGCGGCAGGCTGTTCAAATCCTCATCGCTCAGCCAGCCTTCATCCCGCAGTAACTCCAGGCTGATCAGTAACGGATTACCCGCGATCGCGGAGTACGACATATAAGGCGAATTGCCAAACCCAGTCGGTCCTAGCGGTAACACCTGCCAATACTGTTGCCCACTGGCTGCCAGAAAATCAATAAATTGCACCGCTTCTAAACCGAGTTCACCAATGCCAAACCGACCGGGCAGCGAAGTCGGGTGTAACAGAATACCGCTAGCTCTGGGAGTGGGCATAAACAACCTTGAAGAGAGAAAACAAATGCCTTGACTGTATCATGTTGCTTTCCGATTCCAGAGCATCCTCAAGGGAGAAGTGGTCATGGGTCATTAGTCAGAAATGAGATTGTTTAACAAGAAACTGTGTTGAAATTGCCCCAACTCGATACAGTTGGATGTGACTTATTCCTGTGGTACTTGACTGTGACGACCTATCGCAATCCCACCCCCACCGTTGACATCATTATTGAATTGATCGATCGCCCGCATCGCCCGATCGTCCTGATTGAACGCTTGAATCCGCCGTATGGTTGGGCACTTCCGGGTGGGTTTGTCGATTATGGCGAATCCGTAGAAACCGCCGCCCAACGGGAAGCGCAGGAAGAAACTGGATTACAGGTGGAATTGATCGAACAGTTTTATGTGTACTCTGATCCCAATCGTGACCCACGCCAACATACGCTCAGTGTCGTGTTTCTGGCAACGGCAACTGGCGAACCGAATGCCGGAGATGATGCCAAACATTTAGGGGTGTTTGACCCCTGGCAGATTCCTGCGAATTTATGCTTTGACCACGATCGCATTCTGCTTGACTACTGGCGCTATCGGCATTACGGGATGCGACCTCGGTTATGAATCAAACCCTCAGGGTCGAGGCTAGGGTTGAAAAAACTTGTTAACATAACTTCATGGAAATGGTGACGATCGCCCTTTGAGCTGATTCGGCATCTCAGTAGTTTTTACTCAGGAATGATTGTGTTACAGCCCACTCAGCGAACCAAGCTTGATGCGTCTGATGATACGCAGTTCTACGACATGCCTCGGTTCGTCACCCATGTGGATGACGGCTTTATTCAGCAACTCACGGATTTATATCGGGAACGATTGCAACCCAATACCCGAATTCTGGATTTAATGAGTAGCTGGGTATCGCATCTACCGGATGAGGTCAGCTTTGCACATGTGGAAGGACATGGGTTGAATCAGGAGGAATTAGCCCGGAATCCCCGATTAAATCACTCCTTTGTCCAAGATCTGAATCGTGATCCCAAATTGCCGTTAGCCGATCAATCCTTTGATGCGGTTCTGAATACCGTTTCCGTGCAATATTTGCAGTACCCAGAAGCGATTTTTCATGAAATCCATCGGGTGTTGAAGCCAGGAGGCATCGCGATCGTCAGTTTCTCAAACCGGATGTTTTACCAGAAAGCGATTCAGATCTGGCGGGATGGTACGGAAGCCAGTCGAGTCGAACTGGTGCAAAGCTATTTTCGAGCAGTCCCCGGATTCAGTGAACCCGAAGTGATTGCCCGTCCAGCCCAAATTCCTGCCTGGTTGCAAATGATGGGATTAGCGGGTGGTGATCCGTTTTATGCAGTGATTGCTTCTCGCCAGTGATCTAGCTAGGGCGACTCGGTGCGTTCTACCACGATCGTCAAATCGGCGGCTAACGCTCCAATAATCCCAATTCCGGCAACGGCTGACATGATGGCAGCGGCGATCGCAGCTCCAGATAATCCAGCTGACCAAATATCCTGATCGTTAACTTTCCGCCAGGGAGTTTTGCGCTGGTTTTGGTTGAACAATTCCCCGATCGCGCCCAAGGCTCCCACGGCTGGTAGCAGCACCGCCGCCGATAACCCTGCCATCATGCCGACGTTTAGCGGCATATCCAGCAAGTAATCTCCGGACGCATTCTTAACCGCCACGCGGCGAATCTCACCTTGCTTGAGGATGCCATCCAGCTTTGAGGCTAAATCATCTGCATTTAACTTGAATTCTTCAACCACGGTTTGGGGAGGATTGGGTTCCATCGGTAAAATTTTGCGGTAAAAGTAAACGATCGCTACGGTCTATAGATTAATATCAGCCGTTATCATTAGGTTTCCAGAATTCTGATCAAATCGATCTCTGGATGGCAAGTTTGAGTCATTCTGGTTGCCAGCGTTACATCAGGTAACAGAGGTTTGTCGATCGACAATTCATGAACCAAAAGACATAGACTTTTGAAAATAAGCGTGAAGATTGTCTCAATATTAAGAGCTTTTCTCAAATAGCTTTTTAAACTGCGAATACAGCCATTTTCAACGACAGAAAATTGTGTTTAGTCAGAATCAGTGATTGAGTTCTGAGCGATCGGATTGCGTGGTTGGACAACGGCTGCAATCAACGCTAGAAAGGTGAGAATGATGAAACCGATGATTTGGTATCCGGAAGAAAAAGACACCAAAGTAAATCAGTATCTGGAGCAAATTAATCACGCTCCCTATCCCACAATTATGGCAATGGCGTTAGGCTTATTCTGCCTGTTTTCGATCGTAATTTTGATGGCAAGTTTTTAAGGATTCCATTGGAACTTGGTATTTAACTGAAAAGGTCAGCGTTGTTAGCCTGAACAGACTAGAACGCTGACCTTTTTTTGACCGCTTGGAAGTTACTCTTCGCTGATGCTATTTTCTTCCAACACTGCCGCTTCTTCACCCGCCGTTGGCACTAACGCGACTGCCGCGATCGCATCATCCTCATCTAATCGCTGTACCCGGACTCCAGTCGCCGGACGAGATTGCGAGGCGATCGCATCCGCTGACTGGCGAATGATGATGCCACGATTGGTAATCATCATCAACTCTGCCCCTTCATGCACAATCCGCAATGCTGCCAAGCGATCGTTGGGTTTGCGGAATTTGGTCGCTACAATCCCCATCCCGGCTCGGTTTTGTAACCGGAACTGAGACACAGGCACTCGCTTGCCATAGCCACCCGTCGTCACGACTAGCATCCAGGGTCCTAACGAGGTCGTAGTTAAGGTTTCATCGGTCAGGGTCGTTTCTGCCGTTTCATCTTCGATCGCCACCTCAGACTCTAGCTCCGTCACTAAATCGGCCACAATCTGACCGGGTAAAATATCCATGCCCACCAAGCTATCTCCCTTGCGTAGGGACATGGCTCGCACTCCCCGAGTGGCTCGTCCTAAGGGTCGCAGTTGCTCATGGTTCGCCCGGAAGTGAATCGACTTGCCCAGGCTGGAACCGATAATGATACTGTCCTCCGGTCGGGCTCGGCGTACCCAGCGCAGTTGATCGCCTTCTTCCAGAGAAATCGCAATCAGTCCATTGGTACGAATATTACTGAATGCGGCCAGTGCTGTTTTTTTGATGTATCCCTTGGTGGTTAACATCACCAGATACTCGTCCTGAGTAAACTCGCTCACTGGGACGATCGAGGTGATCTTTTCGTCGTGGGGAATCGGCAGCAGTTGGACGATCGGGGTACCCCGAGCGGTGCGTGAACTGGTAGGAATCTGATACGCCTTGAGGCAGTAGACGACCCCCCGATTACTAAAGAACAGCACACTATCATGGTCGCAACAGGTGAGGAAATGTTCGACCGCATCATCCTCCTTCATCCGCGCCCCAGCTTTCCCTTTGGTTGCCCGACTTTGGGCTTCAAAGGTATTCACCGGCATCCGCTTGATGTAGCCCTGTTCCGTTAATAGAATCAGCGCTCGCTCATTCGCAATCAGATCCACATCGCCCAGTTCATCTTCCGACTGCTCGATCATGGTGCGGCGTGGCGTGGCATGAGCCGCTTTCAGGTTCGTCGCTTCTTCCTCAATGATGGTGAGAATCCGTTCCCGTCGCGCCAGAATATCTTGCAAATCAGCAATCTGCGTCTGCAAATCTTGGTGCTCTTGATGAATCTTTTCCGCTTCTAAGGCGGTTAATCGGCGTAGTTGCATTTGCAGAATGGCGTCTGCCTGAATGTCCGATAGCCCATAGGTTTCGATTAACTCCAGTCGGGCTGTAGGAGCATCAGCCGCATGCCGGATCAGGTGAATAATGGCATCTAGATTTGCCAGGGCAATCAACAACCCTTGTAGCAGGTGATCGCGCTCCTCGGCTTTCCGCAGTTGGTAACGGGTACGGCGAGTAATCGACTCGACCCGGAATTCCAAGAAGACATTGAGGAATTGCTTCAGCGTCAACAACTGAGGTTCACTGTTGACCAGAGCCAGCATGTTAGCTCCGAAGTTGGCTTGCAAAGGCGTTTGCTTATACAGGTTGTTCAGCACCACGCGGGGATAGGCATCGCGCTTCAGTTCGATTACGATCCGCATCCCGTCGCGATCGCTCTCATCCCGAATATCCGAGATGCCTTCCAAGCGTTTTTCATTCACCATTTCGGCAATCTTTTCAATCAACGCTGCCTTATTGGTTTGGTAGGGCAGTTCAGTGACGACGATCGCATCTCGATCGGGGCGACCGCGATGCTCGATCGTTTCGATCGTGGCTACACCGCGCATGATGATCGAACCCCGTCCAGTAGTATAGGCATCCCGAATGCCACTACTGCCTAAAATCTGCGCTCCGGTGGGGAAGTCGGGACCAGGAATCAGCTTCATCAATTCCAGATCGGTGATCTCAGGGTTATGAATCAGCGCCACTAAGCCATCGATCAATTCCCCTAAATTGTGCGGCGGAATATTGGTTGCCATCCCGACCGCGATCCCCGAAGAGCCATTCAGTAAGAGCTGAGGCACCCGAGCGGGGAGGACGACTGGCTCCTGTTGCGACCCATCAAAGTTGTCAATGAAATCGACCGTTTCCGATTCAATATCTCGCAGCATGGAATCGGTGGTCAACGCCCGCAAGCGACATTCCGTATATCGCATCGCTGCCGGGGGATCGTTGTCTACTGAGCCAAAGTTGCCATGCCCGTCAATTAGCGGCGATCGCATCGAGAAATCCTGCGCCATCCGCACCAGGGCATCGTAAACGGCAGTGTCTCCGTGCGGATGGTATTTACCTAACACTTCCCCCACCACCCGGGCGCATTTCCGAAATGGGCGATCGGGAGTCAAGCCCAGTTCATGCATGGCATACAGGATCCGACGGTGAACCGGCTTCAGACCATCTCTAGCATCTGGCAGCGCCCGACCCACAATTACGCTCATGGCGTATTCCAGGTATGACCGCTGCATCTCGTTCCGCAAATCCGTAGGAATGATCCGATCCTGGGGCGGCTCCTGGGAAAATGTCATATTGGGAAAAACTCCGAAAACACGAGTGTACGGAAGCTAGACAGCCAACTTAAATCCATCCGGCTATCTAACCCCCTCATCCGTCGCCAAAACGGTGTTCAATTACCGATAAATTGTATCATAAATCGCCAATTTAGGACGGCAAACTAGCCAGACAAGCAAGCCCTGAAACTCCCTTGGAGAAAGTTTTTCGGCTACTATAGACAATTCACCTAAAACATTAAACATGAGACTCGGATTGAGACTGACCAAGAACGCCAAAATAGAGCGTTTGTACTGCTCGATCGTCCCTGGAATTTTCTGGAATCTCAGGTAAGAATGACAGGGTTGCAACTACTGGATTCTCCAGCAATTTATGAGCCTACAACTCTATTTTCTCCGCCACGCGGAAACGATTTTTAGTCAAACTGGTGGCTATTGTGGCGAACTAGACGTGGAACTGACCCCCAATGGGGTCGAAATGGCAAAGGCGTTTGCGGCAGCCTACCGAGATCTGCCTTGGGCAGCAATTTACGTTAGTCCCATGAAGCGGACGATCGCCACAGCCAAACCCTTATGCGACGAGATCGGCATGGAGATGCAATTGCGGGATGGCTTAAAAGAAATCCGCTATGGCGCCTGGGAAGGCAAATCGGCGGAGGAGGTCAGACAGCAGTTTGGTGAAGATTATGTGCAATGGTTAACGGAACCAGCTTGGAATCCGCCCACGGGTGGGGAAACGGCGGTGCAAATTGCCAGTCGAGCCTCGTTAGTCGTCACCGAAATTCAACAAAATTATCCGTCTGGGAATGTGTTAGTTGTTTCCCATAAAGCCACGATCCGGATTGTTCTGTGTAGCTTATTGGGGATTGATATTGGGCGTTACCGCGATCGCATTGATATGCCAGCCGCCTCGATTAGTGTGGTCAAATTTGATCTGCATGGTCCCTTGTTGCAATGTTTGGGCGATCGCTCGCATTTGCCCGATGAACTGCGGCTGTTGCCAGGGACCTAGACCATTGCAAACTAGTTTTTACCTGCCGTTAACGTCCTGTGCCCTATACTCATCTCGATCTATCGATTAGGAATCTGAAACAATGCTACAACCCGCCGAAGTCGTGGCGATTTTTCAAAGTTCACCAGAAATTCAAACCTTCGCCGCTGGTGAGGTCATTTTTACCCAGGGAGAACCAGGGGAGGATATGTATGGCATTTTAGAGGGCGAAATTGAGCAATATATCAATGGTCAGTTAATCGAAACATTGAAAACAGGAGATATTTTTGGTGTGGGAGCGCTGATTCAACCCGATCGCTTACGGGTAACGAAGGCGATCGCCAAAACGAACTGTAAACTTGCATCCATGAATCAACGCCACTTTCTGTTTGCGATCCAAGAAACTCCGACTTTTGCCCTGGAAGTGTTACGCAGTTACTACGATCGTCTGCGCGCCTTAAAAGTTTTTTCTGATTAATTAAAAATATCAGGTGATCACTGCTCCACAGCTGAAATCCCTGGAAAGTAATAGAGTGCCTTAGTTTCAGGTGTGGTCAATCTTCTAATCTGACAGCACACTCCTAAACGACCTTTCACAAGGTGAGTTTCCCATGAAAATTCTGGTGTTAAATGCTGGTTCCAGCAGTCAAAAAGCGTGCCTGTACGAGTTACCAGGCGGGATCTTACCTGAGTATCCACTAGAACCATTATGGGAAGGATTTCTAGACTTTACCCACCAGGCAAATATTGCTGAAGCTAAAGTTAAAACCCATACCGGAGTGAACCAGACCCTAGAAATTCCGATTACTTCCAGAAAAGCGGTGACGGAAACTCTATTACAAACCCTATGGCAAGGAGAAGCTCAGGTCATCGATCAGCCGACTGCGATCCAGGCGATCGGGCATCGAGTTGTGCATGGGGGGGAACAATATCGCGACAGTATTTGCATTACTCCGGAAGTGAAAGCCGAAATCGATCGCTTATCTTGTTTTGCCCCAGTGCACAATCCTGCCAATTTAGAGGGAATTGAGATTACAGAAGCTGTCTTTGGGCAGGCCATTCCGCAAGTTGCTGTCTTTGACACCGCATTTCATGCCACGTTGCCAGCCGCCGCTTATACCTATCCCGGTCAGTATGACTGGTTAGAGCAAGGAATCCGGCGATATGGATTTCATGGGACCAGCCACCGCTACTGTGCCGAACGGGCAGCCGCACTGTTAAATCGAGATCTGACTTCCCTCAAATTAATCACCTGCCATTTAGGCAATGGAGCTTCTTTAGCCGCCGTGCAGCAGGGGATCAGTATTGAGACGACAATGGGCTTTACCCCCCTGGAAGGTCTGATGATGGGAAGTCGCAGTGGCTCAGTCGATCCGGGAATTCTATTGCATCTATTACGTACCAACCAACATACTCCAGAATCGCTAGATACCTTGCTGAACAAGGCTGCCGGGATGAAAGGGATCTCGGGTATCACAAATGATTTACGTGAGATTATTGCGGCTGCCGAACAGGGTCACGATCGCGCTCAGCTCGCTTTAGATATGTATATCCATCGATTGCGCTATTACATGGGAGCCATGTTGGCTGTGTTGGGTGGGTTAGACGCGATCGTGTTTACCGCTGGAGTAGGCGAAAATTCTGCCCTGATTCGCGCGGCTGCCTGTGAAGCTTTTGGCTTTCTGGGACTGAAGATTGATCCCGAAAAAAATACCCATCACGAGGTTGATCAGGACATTTCCACGCCTGACTCTCAAATTCGAGTTTTGGTGATTCGGACTCAGGAAGACTGGGCGATCGCGAAAGAATGCTGGCGACTGACCCACGATCGACTATAGCCCGGTGGGCAATCCTGTAGGCTGACCTTTCACACTAGTCACAATTCTGCCCCAGCCTGACTCACTGTTACCTTGATCCAGGAACAACTGTTGGAAGACTGCATAGCTGTAGGGATCGTAAGCTCCATACGCCCCAATTTCGTAGTCGTCACTAGCGCCATAGCGAACCCCATAGGGATCATGAACTAACCAATTGCGTTTGATTGGATCATGTCCAACTAAAACACAGATATGCCCACTACTGCGATAGCGAAACCCTACAACAACTGGAATACCTTTACTTAAGGACAGTAACAGGTCATTAGCAGATAGGGTATAGCTAAAATACGATTCAATCCCTAATTCTTTTAGAGCCTTTGTATGGGCAGTATGGTTAACAGTATCCCCATACTTATACGCTAACCGCATGTATACTGACTCTGGCTCCGGATAGCCCTGATCCTTGGCATACTTGGATAAAGCTCCCTTTAACAAGTAATCTGCCAGCATCGTATTACTAGTGAGATTGCACTGCCGCTGTCCAGATCCATACAGGGAGGGGTCGTTGTCAACCTGAGTGCGATAAGGCACTGGTAATTTCAAGACTGGCTGGGTTTCTTCAATTCTGATATGCGGATCATAGGCATAAACCAACTGAAGCTTAGTTTGACCATCCTTGGCTAATACAGGAGATGCCAGCACTAGATAAACATGTTGGTTGCGATCGGGAGCAATCTTCGTAACATAAAAATCTTTCCCTTTCGGAACAAAAATTTTTTCGGAGTCAGCCAAATCCTGGGAACTGAGCAAACGCTTTTTCAGAAACGTATCCCATTCCGCCACTGCTTTTGGCATGACACACTCCTTATTGCTGTATTTTTTCTCATTCCAGTATTGCACCTAGCGACAAATAAATCGCTGGGCAACTAAATGGATTTTTCAGAGAATTTTGCAGAACAACTTAGGCCGAAATCAAACTTCAGTATAGGCATGTATCTTCTAAGTCAGGAAGTTTTCAGCTCGTTTGGGATTACACCTTGGCACTCCCTAGCAATTAGCAATGGCGCTGGGGTGGATTGATCGGTGAATTAAACGGAATATTCAGGACGCGTAACAACTTTTTAGTAGGAATTTTGACAATATCGATCGCATGATACCGCGACGAAATATTAATCCCCGCCGCTGACTTCATTTGGTACAGCAGAAATACACATAAGGTGATCGCAGTAACTTGCTTTAAACGTTTCATAATCTCCCTTCAACTGATCAGTAATCACTAAGCTTTGAATTACTAATGATTAACTACTCACTCCTTAGCGAATTTTTCGGTAGGCTCAATGAAGATTCGGTGAATGAGGTAGGATGCAATGTTGGTTTGGTTCATGCATGGCGCATCAGTACGGCGGGTAGAATATGCCGATACCCTGCGATCGCGGTTAATTGAGGGCTTTTCCGAGCGAGGTTTGCCAACACCGGAGTTCTACTCTAGCTTCTGGGGTGATGCCATGGGTAGTACCAACCAAGTCTGGGACTGGGTGCAGCAAGACCTGGAAACGTTCAAGTGGGATCATCCTCAAACTGACATTGATGATATCTTCCACTATCGCCAACGTCGAGAGCAGCTGATCTCGGGGTTCTTTAACGATATCTTTAACTACTTAAATAATCAGCAAGGACGAGAAGTACGCCGCTTAATTGCCTTGCAATTGCTTAGTTGGCTGGCAGAAGTGCCGCTGGAAGAGGATTTGCATATTGTGTCGCATTCCCTCGGTAGTGTGATTCTGTGGGAAATGTTGTTCTCCCAAACTCTACCGGACAATGATCCCGCGTTTTATCTGCGGAATGTGATTAAGGGGTTAAGTCCGGCTGGGCAGGGGCGGAAGGTGAAACTCCGCAGTGTCACGACAATGGGCTGTCCCCAATTGTTTTTTAATCGGGCGTTGAACATTGAACCGCAGGCGTTAAAGCAGTTTGCCGATCGCTACACGGGTGCTCCGCTGCGCTGGATCAATATCATTCGCGCCTCTGATGTGTTTGCCTATCCCATGCGAGCCAGTCTGGAACCGGAAGACTCGAAATTATTTTTTCAAGACTATTACCTGGGCGAACGGAATTTTCTCAAAAAGAGCATCGGCGATGTGGCAATGGCATTAGGGCTGGTTGCAGAACATACCGGCTATTGGGGCAGTTACCGAGCCAGCCAACTGGTTCTCGCTAACTTGTTAGGAGATGAAATTACCTTAGCGAATCGTAGTACCAATCTAGAATTCGGAGAATTTGATTAACGACGATCGTGCCGCTGCTGTCACCACGGTCGTCAGGGCAGTCTATTGATAGGATAGCGGCATCCTTTTAAGTGCAACCCTCTGACCGATATGCAACAGAACGTACAACGGTATTGGTCATTACTCGTTGCTATCGCTGGGTCGATCGCTAGCACAGGGTGTTTCAGCGTCAATGTAGCCGCCCAAATTGAGCCAGATGACACATTAGGAGCAGAGCGATCGCGGGTTCGGACAGACGGCGACCTAGATATCATTGATCGGGGAGCTACTCGGGGGACAACGTTATTCCACAGTTTTCGAGCGTTCAATGTTGGGGCAGGTAGAAGTGTCTACTTCCTCAGTCCCAGTAATGACATTCGGACGATTCTGGCGCGGGTCACCGGGAATCAGCGATCAGAAATTTTCGGCACATTGGGCACTTATCAAGTTTTGAATGGCAATATCACTGCTGCCAATGCCAATCTGTTTCTGATCAATCCAAATGGCATCATCTTCGGTGCCAACGCTCGATTAGATGTGGATCGATCGTTTGTGGCGACGACTGCCAACAGCATTCTATTTCCAGATGGCAATGAGTTTAGTGCCACTGACCCCCAAGCTCCACCCTTATTGACAATGCAAGTGCCGATCGGGTTGCAGTATGGTAGTCGCCCCGCCGGGGATATTGTCAGTCAGGGGGTACTGGCAGTTAACTCCGGACAAAGCTTGGTTTTAGCCGGGGGCAATCTTCAGCTTGACCAAAGTGTTCTAGGACTTCGAGGTGCCCAGAGCGGTCGGATTGAACTGGGGGCAGTGGCTGGTAGCGGCACTGTGGGATTGACAACAAACGGTAACTTGTTGAGCTTAACGTTTCCCGAAGATTTAGTTCGAGGAAACGTGGCGATCGCGAATCAGTCAATCATCAACGTAGTGGCTAGCAATGGCGGCAGCTTAACCATCCATGCCCGCAATTTAGATATTGCAGGGGGGAGTCGCTTGTTGGCTGGAATTCTACCAGGATCAGGAACTGTAGAGAATCAGGCAGGCGATCTGACTCTGGATGTCACCCAGGCTACGACAGTGCGGGAATTTAGCCTAATTGGTAACAGCGTTTTTCCTGAGGCGACAGGCAATGGTGGGGATGTCAGGATCAACACCGGGACTCTGGCGCTCACCGATGGTAGTCAAATCCTGGTCACTGTTGTCGGCACAGGGAATGCAGGAAATGCAGTGATTCAAGCCCGCGATCGTGTCACCCTATCCGGGACAACAACGGATGGTCAATTTTCCAGTGGCATTTTTACGCGTGTAGCGGCAAGTGGTCGGGGCAATAGTGGAGACATTCGGATAACAACAGGGACGTTGCATCTCAGCGATCAAGCCACCCTGACTACAGATACCTTGGGGCTGGGGAATGCCGGAAACGTCATGATTCAGGCTCGCGATCAGGTGACGATCACGGGCGACAGTCCTAACGGCGTATTTACCACCATTTCTACGAAGGCATCCTCCAGTAGTCCGGGTCGCAGTGGCAAGATTCAAATCACGACTGAAGACCTGGTGTTAGCCAACGGGGGCTTGTTAAATGCGACAACGTTTGGCAAGGGAAAGGCGGGAGACATCGACATTCAGGCGAACACGGTTAGCGTCTCTGGTGACTCTGTAATGACGACAGAAACCCGCAACACGGCAAGCGGGGATGCGGGCGATATTGTAATCAATACAGAACGTCTCAGTGTACGAGAGGGCGGTGGGATCTCAGCGGCAACGTATGGCACGGGGCAGGGAGGAGCCATTCGGATTCGGGCAACGGATGATATCGAAGTGGTTGGCAGACGGAGTTTTGCGGATGGCACGACCCGCCAATCCAGCCTATCGGTTGCCACCCTGGGGCCGGGTCAAGCCGGGGATATCGAGTTGCAAAGTAACGATCGCATCACAGTCCAAGATGGCACTATTAGTAGTTCTGTGGAACCAGGAGGCAGTGGGAATGCTGGCACCATTCGCCTACAAACGAATGTGCTCAACGTTCTCGAAGGGGGTGAAATTAATGCGATCGTCTTTCGGGCACTGAACAATCGTCCTGCCGCGCAGGGCAATGGTGGGAGTATTGCCATTCAAGCCCACGATCGTGTGTTGATTGATGGGAGCAGTCCGATCTCTGGCTATTCCAGTGGCATTTTTACGACTACCGAACGGGGGGCGATCGGGCAAGCGGGAGACATTCGCCTTCGCACAAACGACTTTCAGGTGAGTCGGGGTGGCATAGTATCAGCGACCACCTCTAATGCTAGTTCGGCAGGCAATATCACCATTGATGCCGCTACGTTTACAGCCAGTCAAGGTGGGCAAGTTGTGACTCATACCCGTAGTAGTGGCAATGCTGGCACCATCCGCTTAAATGTCTCCGATACGATCGTCCTGACGGGCAGCGATCCGAATTTGGCTGATCGCCTCGATCGGGCGCAAACCTATCTCCAGCGCCAAGAGCCAACTGGCTTAGTGGCGGATGTGATTTTGAATCAGGGAGCTGCCAGCGGGTTATTTGCCAACACAACGGCTCACTCAACTGGACGAGGGGGCAGTATTGCGGTGACTGACCCCACACGGGTAGAGATTCTGGATGGAGCAGGTATGTTCGTGAATAGTCAGGGCACGGCTCCCGGTGGCACCATTCAACTGTCCGCTGGTCGGCTAACATTAGATCGACAAGCCCAGATATCGGCGGAAACGGCTAGTAATCAAGGTGGCAATATTGTTCTACAATTGCACGATTTATTGCTGCTCCGTCGAGGTAGTTTAATTTCAGCTACAGCAGGCACGGTTCAAGCGGGGGGAGATGGTGGCAACATCACGATCGCGGCTCCATTTATCATTGGCATTCTGAGAGAAAATAGTGATATTATTGCCAATGCTTTTACCGGGAAAGGCGGAAATATTACCATTACCACCAATGGCATCTTTGGGCTTCGGTTACAGCCCCAACTGACCACCAACAGCGACATTACAGCCAGTTCGCAATTTGGCATCAGTGGCAGTGTCACCCTCAATTTGCTAGGCATTGATCCGAGTCGTGGGTTTGTCAGTCTCCCTCTAGATCTGGCAGATCCCGCCGCCCAGATTGCTCAGGAGTGTTCTCCCACCCGGCAGGCCGCTAGTTCCTTTGTCAGTACGGGACGAGGGGGAATTCCACTCAGTCCCGATCACCCCTTACGCAGTGAAGCCACGATCGTGCCCTGGATAGAGTTCAATGAACCAGGGAGCCAGCGATCGGTTAGTCAGAAATCTGGTCAAGCGATCGTTACTGATTCCACGATCGTCGAAGCTCAGGGCTGGATTCGGGATGCCAAGGGACACTTCTGGTTAGTGGCTAATGTGCCCAGCCTGAGGTCGCCTAATCCAGCGTTGCAACCCGTGGACTGTGGACGACCACCGAATGCCCCGTCAATTCCTAACCTGCTGATCCGTCGGGGGGAGAATCAGAATTGATCGTCATTTCGTTAAGCTAAGTAAGCGGTAAATCGGTACTAGCGTTATATGTCTGAGTTGATTTTGTTCTGGCATCGTCGGGATCTGCGTCTGACCGATAATATCGGTTTGGCACTAGCACAACGGCGGAGTCGGAAACTGGTGGGAGTATTCTGTCTCGATCCCAACATTCTGCAACGGGACGATGTGGCTCCCGCCCGAGTCACTTACATGATCGGCTGTTTGCAAGCCCTCCAGCAGCGATATGCCGAAGCTGGGAGTCAATTGATTATCCTCAAGGCTGATCCGATCGCAGGCATTGTCAAATTAGCTCAATCTCTTCAGGCTCAAATGGTCGTTTGGAACTGGGATGTTGAACCCTATGCCAAAGAGCGCGATCGGGCGGTGACAGAAGCCCTTCAGCAAGCCGGAATCCAGGTTGAAAATTGTTGGGATCAAATTCTCCATGCTCCGGAAGCAATTCGGACGGGGGCAGGTGAACCCTATACGGTCTACACGCCGTTTTGGCGGAACTGGCAACGGCAAGCGAAGGATGAACCACTCCCTGCCTTAGAGGGGTTAACTGGATTAACGGAGTCGGAACAGAAAGCCGCCAAGCAAGCTGGAGCGATCGCCCTCCCGACAGCCAAAGAACTAGGATTCGTTTGGGACAATGGCTTAGTGCTGGAACCAGGAGAAACGGCAGCTCAAGAAAAGTTAGAAGAGTTTTGTCAGGCTGCGATCGCAGATTATGGCGAACAACGCAACTTTCCAGCCCAACCTGGCACATCGCAACTCAGCGCAGCCCTGAAGTTTGGGGCGATCGGAATTCGGACGGTATGGGCAGCCACCCAGGAATTGATGGCAGAGGCTCGCAGTGATGAGGTTCGGACCAGTATCCAGACCTGGCAACAGGAGTTAGCCTGGCGCGAGTTCTATCAATATGTGATGTACTTTTTCCCCGAGCTAGCTGATGGTTCTTATCGCCGTCCCTTTCAGGATTTTCCTTGGGAGGACAACGAAGACCACTTTCAGGCTTGGTGTGCTGGGAAAACAGGATATCCGATCGTCGATGCAGCGATGCGGCAGATGAATGAAACGGGTTGGATGCATAATCGCTGCCGCATGATTGTGGCAAGTTTTCTCACAAAAGATCTGCTGATCAACTGGCAGCGGGGCGAGAAATATTTTATGCAGACCTTAATGGACGGAGATCTGTCGGCGAATAATGGGGGTTGGCAGTGGAGTGCTTCTAGCGGTATGGATCCGAAACCGCTCCGGATTTTTAACCCCGCCAGTCAGGCGCAGAAATTTGATCCAGAAGCCGAATACATCCGGGAGTGGTTACCGGAATTACGCAGTCTAGACACCGAGGTCTTAGTAACTGGCAAAATTGCTCCGTTAGACTGTCATCGTTGTGACTATCCCACTCCGATCGTCGATCACAACGAACAACAGCGGCAGTTCAAAGCCCGCTACCAGTCCCAAAAAGAGCGGTTGTAGGCAGATTAGCGTCGAACTTTGCCTGTGAACCCAGCTGCTTTAAATTGCTTGAGTTGTAAGGGAGTGGGTTGGTTCGCGGGGACGCTGATCCGCAGTTCAAAATCGCTAATCCCAGGAGGGACTTCCTCGATCGCGCCTAAACGAGTCCGGTTCTGCATGACGGAATCGTTATTGGCATCATAAATCCGCCCGAAAATGTCTGCATTGACCACGGGTTTGCCGGAATTATTCTCCGCTTTGCCAGTGACAATGAAGCAGTTGGCGTCCATGGTTGTGCCACTTGTCACCATGCCAGTCGCGAGTTCGGGCGGACACTCATGGTACGAGAGATCAAATAACTTGATTTGAGTCAGCGCGATCGCAGGTGGCGTTATCCAGGTGGTGAGCACCCAGAGAAACCCAGTTAAAAGAGAAATCGTAATTGCTCGGAAGGTCATAGGTTTCACAAGTTGGCTGAAAGAGGAAATCATCTCTCATTCTCGCTTAAACCCGTACCGAGCATACATCTGGATCCAGGTCAGAGCCTACGATCGCTCTCGTGGCTAAACAGACTTAGACTTTGCTGCGATCAGTGAGAATTTCGTAACCGTCTTCTGTCACTAGTACCGTATGCTCAAACTGAGCCGAAAGGGAATTATCTACAGTCACCGCCGTCCAGCGATCGCTGAGAATTCGAGTCACTTTGGAACCCGCATTGACAATCGGTTCGATCGCGAGCGTCATTCCGGCTTTAAGTCTGACATTCGGCATACTATGAGTCCGGAAATTGAACACAGACGGTTCTTCATGCAAATTGCGACCCACCCCGTGACCCGTGAAATCTTCTACAACAGAGAAACCATTGGCTTTGACGTGATCTTCGATCGCCCCTGCCAGATCCATCAGACAAGCCCCAGCTCGTACCTGTTCAATCCCCTTATAGAGTGCTGTTTCAGCCACTTCAATTAACCGAGCCGCTTCGGGACGCACCTCACCCACGGCGATCGTGATGCAAGAATCGCCATGAAATCCTTCGTAATAGGCTCCAGTATCTACTTTCAGAACATCGCCAGTGCGGATGACTTTTTTCCGGTTGGGAATGCCATGCACAACTTCATTGTTAATACTGGAACAAATTGAAGCGGGAAACCCGTGATAACCTTTGAAACTTGGCGTCGCCCCCATCTCCCGGATCCGTTTTTCCGCATGAGCATCCAAGTCAGCTGTAGTCATGCCGGGCTGTACCATTGCCGCAATTTCTTTCAGTACAGTTGCCACGATTTTGGCAGACTGCCGCATAGTTTCAATCTCACGAAGAGATTTAATTTCAATGCCACGCCGTTGCCGTTTAGGAGCCGAAAGAGCCGGTTGATTCAGCAAGTTGCTCAAAATATTCATGCGGTTCCGAAAGAAAAAAGGGTGAGGAATCAGAAAGTCAGTCGGAGAGAGGATCAAATTGCTTAAAACGACAGAAATCCAGACTCAAGTAGGATTTCAGACGGGTACGCACTTCGATACGATCGTCAGAGTTCTTATCTAGATTAGCTTAATTTTTCCGACAAACTTTCAGGTCTGATTGGAAATTGCTGCCTTCAGATCGGCAGTAACCTGTACGGTTCCAGTCATGCCCGCCTCGGTATGTCCTGGTACCGAACAATGCAGTTCATAACTTCCGGGCTTAATCGGCACAAACATCCATTCCGCTTGGGCTTGCGGTTTTAACTCAACTTCATGAATTGCCCCTTTGACTTCAACGTTTCCAGCTTCGACTTTCTGTGTCCAAATCCCATCAGCAAAGTCTTTAGCTGTGAAATAATGTTTGGAGTTACTGGGATTGGTTAGTACCAATTTGTAGCGCTGTCCAGCCAAAAATTCTAGATGGTCAGGTACAAACCGCAGTTCATTGGTTGTATTGCCCAGACTCACTTGAACTTCGATCGCGGGTTGACGAGAGAGGTCGATAACTAAGGGAGCGGCGATCGCTGGAATACTTGACCAGCCAAACCATACAATGATGGTAGGCAATATCAACTGGCGTAAACATAGACCGAAGTGCCACTGTGCCCAATCATGAATTAAAACGATTAATGATTGCATAATTTCAATTGCCTTAACGATAGATAGAAATATTGGTAGCCAATCATGGCTCAGACATAGAATTTTTTCAAAATAGATTTTTTGCCTCTCTTCGTCAGCTCCAACTCGCAAAATTTAGGTCTAACTTTGTATCTCTAACTACAGCTATCTGTATTCGTCTACGAGCTTCGTGTAATGATTGCCTTCCAAATCCTTCTAGTCGTTTTAATTTTCGGTGCGGCTGCTTTTTATATCGCTTGTGGACTATGTATCTATCAATTTGCCGAAGAGCGACAGGTCATACTGCGTGATCCAGATTACGAGCCAGGCATCTCCCTGTTAGTTCCTGCCTGTGGCGTAGACACTGGAGCCTGGGAAAACTGGTTATCACTCTGTAAACAAGACTATCCAGATTATGAGGTGCTGTTTGGCGTCACTCACCCTCACGATCCAGCGATTCCCATTCTGCAACAATTAGCCACAGCATTCCCAGGTCATGTCAGGGTATTCACTCACCTGGAGCCGCGAGGAATTAACTATAAAGATAGCAACCTCAGTTATTTGTTAGAAGTCGCTCGGCACGAAATTATTGTGTTTGCGGATAGTGACATTCGGGTCAGCCCCGATTACCTTGCAACGGTAACAGCGCCATTAGCAGATCCCAACGTGGGATTAGTCACCTGTTGTTTCTTGGGACATCAGCCCCAGTTTTTAGGTGCAGCCCTCGCATCCTTAGGTCGATGTGTAGACTTTATTCCTAGTGCCTTAATTGCCCGTACCCTCGATCGCGGCTTGCGGTTTGCCGTCGGAGCCACGATCGCGACTCGTAAATCAACCCTGGCTGACTTTGGTGGCTTACATCTAAATCGGATTGGTTCCGATTACAACTTGGGTAAACGTGCGACTCTAGCAGGCTATCGAATCAAGCTCTCGAACTATGTACTGGAATCAGATACAGGATCAGAAAGCCTAGCCGATTTATTCAAGCGAGAACTACGGTGGAACCGCACGATTCGCTTCAACCGGGGCAGAATTTACTACGCTCAGATTTTTTGCCATGGGCTCCCCTTCGCTCTGCTCCTGCTGTTAGTCACAGGGTGGCAACCCTGGGCGATCGCAATCAGTCTTTCGATCGTTCTGATTCGCTATGCCGAGGCATTGATGGCGATCGTTAGCCTCAATAGTCCTCGTTTATTGCCTTGGCTCTGGGTACTGCCGTTGCGAGATTTCCTTAGCCTAGTAGTTTGGGGTATGGGAGCATTTGGCGATCGGGTGTACTGGCGCGGACGCCGATTACGAATTGAAGCAGATGGGTTGTTACAACCCATAGAATAACTTCAACAAGTCATCATTCGTTAGCAATCGCTTAACAAGATGGTTGACAGTCTTTATTAAATTCATCCTGATCAGTTCTAAGAAGTTCCGTATCAAGAATTAGACGTTCTGATGCGGATCTTTCTATGCAGTTTTTAGCCTTAACTCTACTATCAGGTTCACTCATTGCTTTGCCAGCACCATCTGGTAATAATCATTCACTGACTGAAGCCAGCCCAGTCAAGGCGTTACAGTCAACCCTGACTGCACCAATGCAAGTTGGTAATGAGCAAAATTTACATCGTGGCAGCGGTCGGCGGGAATTCTTTTACCAGGCTGAAACGCTGATCAGACCAGCTTAGAAAAATCGAGACAGTTGGTAAACATCGGGCTGCCTGATTTTTGGAATTATGCAGCTTTTTTCTGAACGATGTTAAGGTCAATTTTGCCTTACCAATTCAGTATTCTTAGCGAATTGTTCCATTGCACCTTACGCTTTCAGCGCATTACCAATTGTAGAACAAAGCTTCCTACCCTTCAGTGCTAACTCTCATTTCTCTGGCTAAACCCCGTTTGATCCAACGCTGCTTGCCTTACTTAAAGTTTGGGAATACTTAGGGGATGCAGCCGTTAGAATTAATAAAATGCATTGAGAGGAAATTAGTTCTGTAGGCGATCGGATGGTTTAATTTAAGAGTATTCAGCGCTACGTGAATTGCCTGTTTTACTAGGTACTATCATCATGGTCTGGGTGTGTGCTTTCTCAAGGCAGTTGGCTTGAGTTATGGTTTCGCTGGAGTAGGGTTCCTGATATGACTAATGACCTGGATCTGATCAAACGACTTAGCCCCAGTGCAATGGATCAGATCATGCTTTATCTGGCATTTAGTGCCATGAGAACCAGTGGGCATCGGCATGGAGCCTTTTTGGATGCGGCGGCAACAGCGGCGAAATGTGCCATTTACATGACCTATTTGGAGCAGGAGCAAAACCTGCGGATGACGGGTCACCTCCACCATATTGAACCCAAGCGGGTCAAAGCAATTGTCGAGGAAGTCAAGCAAGCTCTGACTGAAGGCAAACTGCTCAAAATGCTGGGTTCGCAGGAACCTCGTTACCTGATTCAATTTCCCTATGTCTGGCTAGAGCAGTTTCCCTGGCAACCCGGACGATCGCGGATTGTTGGCTCTAGCCTAACGTCTGAAGAAAAACGTCAGATTGAGCAAAAGTTACCCAATCTGGGTCTGCCGGATGCGCAGATCATTAATTCCTTTCAATTCTTGGATCTCATTGAGTTCCTCCATACCCGGTCTCAGGACGATTTGCCCAGCGATCGCCGGATGCCCTTGAGTGAAGCATTGGCAGAACATATTAAACGGCGACTGCTTTATTCCGGTACAGTCACCCGGATCGATTCGCCTTGGGGTATGCCATTTTATGCCCTTACCCGTGCTTCTTACTCGCCCAGTGATGAGGAAGAGCGCACCTACATCATGGTGGAAGATACAGCCCGGTACTTTCGCTTGATGAATGATTGGGCAAACCGTGAAGCCAACGTGATGCGAATTTTGGAAGAGTTGGATATTCCTGTCGATCGCATCGAGCAAGCAATGACTGAGTTAGATGAAGTCATTCGTGCCTGGGCAGACAAATATCACCAGGCTGGTGGTAAACCGTTTAGCGTCCAAATGGCATTGGGTCCACGGGATCAACAGCCCTAATGGTGTACAACCCGCCTAGGCATTAGCAGGTTGGCAGAGAAGCAGAACCAAAAGATCTGGTGTCCTTACAGGAATCACCTGCTATAAAGTTCTCAGCATTTTCTCAGCTTTCCGCAAAGTTTGCTGGTGGCGGCGATAATGGTAAATCGGTGCGGCTCTCAATTTTGTCAACATTCCTTCTAGGCAATCGCGGGCCTTCTCCGTATTGCCTTCCTGCCGTTGAATGCTTGCCAGCATAATCGCCGCTTCCGGGTGTCCCCAGTACTTCAGATCCTGTTCTAAGTGGGTTTTAGCACTTTCCCAATCCTGCAATTCAAATAGGGCTTTGCCATACAGCAGGGAACCTTCGCCACATTTGTAGTCTGGCTCCAGTTTGACAAGAGCAGCTAAATGCTCTCTGGCTAGGGCAAACTGCTTGTGCTGCATTTCAATGTACGCCAACCCCCAGAGGGCATGAATATTTTTCGGCTCTTTGTCTAAGGCTTGCTGAAAGGCAGTGATGGCTTTTTCCAAATCACCTATTTCGGTGAGCACATTTCCCAAAGCCACATACTGGTGGGCTTTACCAATATTGCGAACTCCAGCCTCAGCATTCCATAACGATTGCCGCATCGTCCAACGTTTGAAGTGATTGGGAACAGGAACATTCGATCGCGGCAACCAGCAAGCAAAAAAATAGATCAGGGCACCAGCAACATTCAGAAACAGCAAAATCCAGATCCAGGTCTGGCGATCGGGTTCATTCCGAACACAATCAAAGATCATCAGCATCCAGAAGGCACTCGAAAGCAGAACCAAAATTCCGGGTGACGACACTAAGCTCCCGATCATGAGCAGAGTTCCTTGATGAGATAAAAGGTGAAAGATTCTACAGACTTATAGTTCCCGTTTACACCGAGAATGCATATATCCCCATCTACATCTCGAACCACTTGCTATCCTGAAAGAAGTTGCCAGGATTGACCGCTTTTAACGTCCCATGACTCAACAACCCGTTCGTATTTGTATTTTGGGTGGAGGCTTTGCAGGTCTCTATACTGCCCTGCGGCTTAGTCAATTACCCTGGACACAGGCAGAAAAACCAGAGATTACCCTGGTCGATCGCCACGATCGCTTTCTGTTCACGCCACTCCTGTATGAACTGATGACTGGGGAGTTGCACACCTGGGAAATTGCCCCGCCGTTTGAAGAACTTTTAGCCGGTACAGGCATTCGCTTTTGCCAGGGAACCGTCAAAACGATTGATGTGGGAGCCCGCCAAGTTGATCTACACACTGGCATCACCCTGGCTTACGATCGCCTGGTATTGGCATTAGGAGGAGAAACACCCCTCGATCTCGTCCCAGGAGCCGCCGAGTTTGCCCTGCCCTTCCGCACCATTCAAGATGCCTATCGGCTAGAAGAACGATTGCGGCAGTTAGAAGCAGCAGATACGGATAAGCTGCGGGTGGCGATCGTTGGTGGTGGCTACTCCGGCGTAGAACTCGCATGTAAGCTCGCCGATCGCCTGGGAGGCAGAGGACGACTACGGATTATTGAACAAACGGATCGAATTCTAAGAACGTCACCAGAGTTTAACCGGACTGCCGCTACTAGAGCTTTAGAAGAGCGCGGAGTGTGGTTAGATCTGGAAACAACTGTAGATGCCATCACAGCAGATACCATTTCGTTAACCTACAAGGGCAGCACAGATACCATTCCAGTAGAGGTCGTATTATGGACCGTAGGAACACGGGTGGTTGAGGCGATCTCAGGTCTGCCCCTGAAGCAGAATACTCGCGGGCAATTGGTGGTCACTCCAACCCTGCAAGTCGTGGATCAACCCGATGTTTTTGCGTTGGGTGATCTGGCAGATTGTAAGGATGCTGAGGGACAACAAGTCCCCACAACGGCTCAAGTCGCCTTCCAGCAAGCTGAGTTTGCCGGTTGGAATCTGTGGGCATCTCTGACCAATCGACCGTTACTGCCCTTCCGGTATTCCCCCGTTGGAGAAATGATGACATTGGGAATTGATCAAGCGACCATGACAGGGTTAGGAATTAGCCTGGATGGTTCCCTGGCTTACATTGCTCGGCGTTTAGCGTACCTGTATCGGATGCCAACCTTAGACCACCAACTCAGAGTAGGACTCAATTGGTTAGCTCAACCACTACTCACTGCTTTAGCCCCCAAGTAATCTGGATGACCGATCGCTAACCTAATAGCGCTGAAATTCATCTAGTCATGTCGCTAGGGGGGTAGCCCCCTCATCCCCTTGACAAAACCAGAAAATTCTCAGCAAATCTCTAAATTATTAGAACATGACCGGGAATGTCTAGGTAGTTTAGGGCACACTAAAGGTGGAAGCCGATTTTGCCTAGAAACTGTGGTATCGCCTAAGTCTAGCTAGACCATTAGGCAAAATGCAGGCATTCTCATTAACTTTTCGCATAGTATTTTGAGCAAGGGCAAATCAGCAGTGAAATCCACAATCTCAAATGTCCATGCAAAAAGTTCGGTCTAGTGGGTGGTCTACTACAGGATTGAGAGGCGATCGAAATGCGTGCGAGTGAACTCCTGAAGCGCTATGCCGCAGGAGAGCGGGACTTTCAAAATGTCAGCCTCTGGGGGGTCAATCTAACCAAGGCAAACTTAAAAGGAGTTTGCCTGACTGGAGCCGATCTGCGAGGGGCAAATCTAAAAGGGATTGTGCTGCGCGAGGCTGCCCTAGAGGGGGCAAATTTGGCAGAAGCTGACCTGACCGGAGCCATGTTAGCGGGAGCCAATTTGAGTGGGGCGAATTTAGCAGATGCGAATTTAAGCGAAGCCAATTTGAGTGGGGCGAATTTGCAAGCCGCCAATTTGATCCAGGTAATTTTGAATAAAGCGAATTTAAATGGGGCAGATCTGTGCAACGCTAACCTCAACACCGCTCACCTCTGGGGGGCAAATTTGTGTGCCGCTAACCTCTCGGACGTTGATCTATGTCATGCCAATCTACGCGGGGCTTATCTTTGCCAAGCGGTACTCAATGGTGACTTACGGGAAGCCAATCTGAGTGGCGCCAATCTCAGTTGGACTGTGTTGACGGGAGCCAATCTAGGCGAGGCAATTTTGACAGATGCGGAATTAGATAGTGCTAACCTGTCTAATGCTCGGCTGTGTGGTGCCAAACTGCGAGGCGCAAATTTGCGGGGGGCGGATCTAAGTGGTGCCGATTTAAGTGGCGTGAATCTCAGTGAAGCCAATTTATCGATGGCAAAACTAGCTGGCACTATTCTAAACGGTGCCATTTTTACCGGAACAGATTTGCGGGGCACTAACTTAAATGAAGCGAATTTAGAGTCTGCCAATTTGCTGGGCGCCAATTTAAGAGGTGTCAATATGCCAGAGTCGCGCTTGTAAGCGATCGATGCTATTCTCCTGAAATCTGACACAATACTGTACGTTGGCGCGGTCCATCTAATTCAAATAACAGGACTGATTGATAGGTTCCTAACGCCAATTTGCCAGCCATCACGGGAATCACTTCGCTCGTACTCATGGTCATTGCCATTAAATGGGCATGGGCATTCATCGGTTCATCTGCCGGAATACCGACCCGGAGATGCAAATCATTATGCAAATAACGATCGGTTTCGGGGGCCAACTTCCGTAAATAAACCTTTAAATCTTCGAGCAATCGGGGTTCATATTCATTAATCGCTAAAGCTGTCGTGGTGTGTCTGGAAAAAACTATGACCTGACCCGATTGAATCCCAGTTGTGATGAGTAACTCTTCCAGTTTTGGGGTGATGTTATAAATTTGAATTCCTGGTTCGGTAGTGATTGTGAATAGATGACTAGCGATCGACATAAGTTAGGACGAGCATTGAGCAAATCGACTTTCCAATTATTTCATTGATACTCGTCCCTAGACTGCATCCCTCAACCGACAACCCATCCCCCGTGAATTAGCCGCATTTATTTTTTTAGTTTCTGTTCGGCTGCCGCTAATAAAGTTTGGGCATCTGCATAGACAGTAGTGCCGGGTTTCACTTGCTGCAAAACACTTTTAATCTGATGTAATTCACGCGTTGCCCAGGTACGATCGATTGAGGTTGCTCCTGCCGGAATGTCAGCTAGAAAGTTGTTCTTTAAGCGATCGGCTTCTTGATAGGCTTGCACCGATGCTTGCTCCACCTGTTGCCGCACTTGCGCTGTTTCTAAATTGTCTTTGTAACTGGCAAGCAGTCGTTGGGCTTCACCGTAATCTGGATCATCGACCTTAATTTCATTCAGGCGGTCGACCGCATCCTGCCATTGCCGTTGAATTTTTTCCCATTCCGCAACAGAATGAGCCGTTCCTTGAGTTGAAGCTTGGGCATATTTCGCAAACTCTTTCGCGGCTTGAATTAGGTTACCAGTCCGGGCATTACCCACCGTAAAGCCAACCACTTGTTCAAAATCCCGTTCGTAAGCTTGCAGTTTAGTCGCTGTCGTTCGCCCTGCCAGCGTTGCTTGGGGAATGGTATGTAAGGTATCGATCGCCTGTTGCCATTGAGCGATCGCAGCTTGTTGTTCAGCCGAATTCGGGGCTTCCTGATATTGCTGCTTAGCGTTGCCTAATACCCCTTCAGCCTGCTCCAATGCAGTCTGAGCATTTTCTTCCTGAAACAAGCGGGCATCCATCCGAGCCACTTCTTTGCGAGCTTGCTGGAATTCATCCAACGTAAACCGCCACTGACACTGAAACCAACCACAATACGCCGTGGGATAGTAGCCTAAAAACCAGACTGGCAAAGCATCCAGACTAGTTTGTGCCTGTTTGACTTTGGTTCTTCCTAAGCCTAGATCTGCTGGGCTAGTCGCTTGGTTGACTAGTTGATCCGCTTGCTCAGTCGCCGCGATCGCCTGCCGATAGTTGTGATCCATGCTGAGGTAACTGGGTAACAACAGAATGGGGGCATAGCGAGCAACCGGATAGCGAATCATCGGAAAGGGTAGATTCACGAACCAAATGCCACCCACTACTGTAGTTAGAGCGATCGTGCTGAATTTAATCCAACCCCAAACGGGGGAAGGTGGCTGGTTTGCGGCGGCGGCCTGCTTCAACACTTTGCGGCTAAAGTTAGGAAATAGATCGCTAACCAGGTCTTGCAGTTCTTCTAGGTCCGCCGGATCACCAGTTTGCGATCGCAACCGTTCTAAGCGCTTGAGGGCAATCTCTTGCTGTACCTGTCCAGCGATATCATTAGTCGCTAGCCGCTGCACTTCAGCTTGCAAGAGGTCAAAGGCACGTTGATTCAGACGAGGCATGAGGGATCCGGAAGGAGAGGAATCGTTTGCTTTAGTGTGCCCACTCAACGATCGGCGTTAATACACTGGCGGGACAAAGAATTGTTCGTTGTGAGGGGGGCGGATGTAAGTTTCGGAGGGTTTGCGGGGTGGTAACTCAAAAGGTTCGGGTGTGGTGTCTTCGTAAGGAATCTTGCTCAGGATGTGATGGATGCAGTTGAGCCGAGAGCGTTTCTTATCATCAGCTTCAACGGTGAACCAGGGTGCCTCCGGAATATTGGTGTGGGCAAACATCTCATCTTTCGCTTTGGAATATTCCACCCAGCGATTGCGGGACTCTAGATCCATCGGGCTAAGTTTCCAGCGTTTGGTAGGATCGAGCATCCGGGCTTGAAACCGACGCTCCTGCTCATCGTCACTAACCGAGAACCAGTATTTCAGCAAAATAATTCCCGATCGCACTAACATCCGTTCAAATTCAGGACAGGATTGCAGAAACTCCCGGTATTGCTCTTCGGTACAAAAATCCATCACCCGTTCAACCCCTGCCCGGTTATACCAACTGCGATCGAACAGGACAATTTCTCCCGCTCCAGGTAAGTGAGCCACGTAACGTTGGAAGTACCACTGAGTTTTTTCATGATCCGATGGAGTGCCCAGCGCCACAACCCGACACCCCCGAGGATTTAAGCAATCAACGATCCGCTTAATCGTGCTGCCTTTGCCGGCCGCATCGCGTCCTTCAAAGATAATGACAATCCGTAATCCGGCATGCTTAACCCAATATTGCAGTTTGACTAGTTCCATCTGCAGTCCGGCTAATTCTTTTTCGTAGACAAATTTCTTCAGCTTGACGATCGCCTTCTCTGGCGGCTGGTAGCCTTGCTTAGCAACATTGTTAATCTCTGGCAGAGCAGTTGATTTTGACAGCTTTTTCTGCTTTTTGGAGGCACCTGCCCCTGTTTCTGGATTCTTTTTGCCATTACGTGCCGCACTTTTCTTCTTCTTTTTGGGTTCAACCGTGGCTGTGTCTATGTCCTTGCTACTGTTTCGTTCAGTGTTTTTCATCAATCACCACCATTGTTTGAAGCTTGCCTGCCGTCACGGAAGCCTTAATATTTCCTTTGTAGAGAATAGCTTGCGGGGCTTTAGAGCTAGAAAAATTGTAAGAAAGAAGAAAGGAATTGGTCGTACTAACCGCAGGATAGCGGCTGTGCAGGATCACCAGAATTTGCTATTCTCCGACTGAATTACCTGTCCTCTAGGCTGAACGCATGACTCGACTGGCAGTATTTTTCGATCGCGATGGTGTGCTAAATCAGGAAGTAGGCTATATCCATAATGTTGCAGACCTACATTTAATTCCAGGAGTTGCCCAAGCCGTCCGGCGACTCAACGATCGCGGGATCTTCTGCTGCCTAGTATCCAATCAATCCGGTCCGGCTCGGGGTTACTATCCCGCCAGCCATGTGGAGGCGTTGCACGATCGTCTCTGTCACCTATTAGCCACTGAAGCTGATGCCCATTTGGATGCCCTCTATTATTGTCCTTACCTGAGTCCGCCCGAAGGAGGAAAAGATCCGGAATACACATACTGGAGTACTTGGCGCAAACCCAATACAGGTATGTTAGTGGCGGCTGCCTGGGAACATGATCTGGATTTGAGTCGCAGCTTTATGGTGGGGGATAAAGCAACAGATGTTGATATGGCACACAACGCCGGATGTATCGGCATCTTAGTCCAAACTGGCTTCGGCGATCGGGTGCTGAGTGGAGCGTATCAACATCACACCCAGCCTGATTACATTGCAGCGGATTCTCCAGCGGCAGTTGATTGGATTTTGCAACAAATTACGGCTTAATTAGCTCAAACAAACCATCATCTAGGTCATACCCAAACATTTGGGTCATCGCCTTCAGTCGTGAATCACCCTCAATCCCCTGCCAATGTAACCAATTCGCCAGCACAAAAATCTTGTGCATCACGAAGATTTCTAGCGCCTCTGGATTGTACTGAATTCCAGTTTTGGCATGGAACTGGTGCGGTACGAGCATGGCGGTATAACGTGCCAGTTCTCCAGCTTTCCAGTCCAGCAGAAAGGGAAACCAGGGATAGTGGGCATCTAACCGCACAAACCACAAACGAATTTCAGGAATTTCCGGCAGTTCTCGCGGATCATCGGGCAACCGGGGATAATCCACCTGAAATTGCACCTGTTGTTCACATTTGGCGATCGCGGCATCCTCGATCATTGGTTCAATTACCGTTAGGACGGGAGTCAGATCTAGTTGATTAATATGGTCAGCCGTCAGGGTAATCGTAATCGTCATGCTGCACAGTAGGGAGAAGAGGATCTACTCTATCTTGCAGCGAATCGGCACAGATTGGACTCGAAACCTTTCATCCTGGAGATTGAGTCAACTATATGGCTGAATCAATCTCCAGGATATCTAGCCGCGATCGGGGTAATGCCGCTACTATGCTTTCCCCTAATTTTGCCCAGCCTCATGGCAATTTGGTATAAGGGCAAAATACTGATGAATAGTTTAGGACGGCTCTATGCATCGTCTCGCTGCCACACCGGGAGGCTGGAATCCTGGAGATGAAGGAGTTGTCTTTATCGAGCAAGCTCCCGCCCCGATCGTGTTTCTGACGGCGGCGGATACAGAAATTCAAACCCTGGCAACTGTGGCTACCCAACTTCCGGCGGACTTCCCAGCCTTCCGGGTGGCGAATTTACTCCATCTTCAGCAACAACTGACGATCGATACCTATGCTGAAACGGTATTACAACAGGCTCAGGTGATCATTTTGCGATTACTGGGTGGACGTGCCTATTGGTCTTACGGGTTAGAAGTAGTACAGGAAGCTGTTCAACGATCGGGCGCTACCTTAATTGTCTTACCCGGTGACGATCGCCCCGATCCCGACTTAATTAGCCATTCCACTGTCCCTTTAGCGATCGCGAACCAACTCTGGCGTTACCTGATCGAAGGCGGCATGGCGAATCTCCACAATGCTCTACTTCTGGTTGCCAATACCTGCTTGAGCCAGAGCTACGACCTAACACCCCCTCAACCTATCCCCCTCACCGGACTCTATCCCCTCCCCACCTCTCCGACCTCCTCACTTCCCCAAGTCGGCATTCTGTTCTACCGCGCCCATTACCTGGCAGGCAACACGGCTCCCATTGATGCGCTATGTCAGGCACTACGCGATCGCCAGCTCGATCCCGTTCCCGTCTTCGTCTCTTCCCTCCGTGATCCTGATGTGCAAGCTGAAGTGCTGCACTACTTCCAGCCCAAAGACCACCCCGGCATTCAAGTTCTGCTGAATACCACCAGCTTCGCGATCGCTACTCCATCTTCCCTATCCTCCCCATCTGCCTCATCTTCCTTCTGGGATCGCCTAAATGTCCCCGTCCTCCAAGTCATCCTCAGTAGTGGCACTCAGGAACAGTGGCAGGAGCAGTTTCGCGGATTATCGCCACGTGACATGGCAATGAATGTCGCGTTACCGGAAGTCGATGGGCGGATTATTACGCGGGCAATCTCCTTTAAAGCCGTCCAAACTCGCCATCCTTTACTCGAAACCGATGTTGTGACCTATGAACCAGTTCCTGATCGCGTGGCTTTCGTCGCGGATCTTGCCATGAATTGGGTGCGATTACGGCAAACAGAGATCGGCGATCGTAAAATTGCGCTGATTCTGGCGAACTATCCCACTCGTGACGGACGGTTAGCCAATGGGGTGGGTTTAGATACTCCTGCCAGTTGTGTAGAAATTCTCAACGCGTTGCAAGCTGCTGGCTACCGAGTCGAGCAGCCACCTCAAAGCAGTGAGGAATTAATTCAGCGATTGACCACAGGGGTAACGAATGATCCGGAGGGCTGGGAATTGCGCCCTGTGCGGCAATCGCTTGCCTGGGAAGAGCATCAGCGGTATTTTGCGACCTTACCGGAAGCGGTGAGAGCGGGAGTTGAGGGGAGATGGGGGGATGGGGTAGGTGAGGAAAATGGGGGAGGTCAGGGAGATCGAGAGTTGCGGATTCCGGGGATGGTGTTGGGCAATGTGTTTGTGGGGATTCAGCCTGCGCGAGGCTATGACCAAGATCCGGCGTTGAATTACCATGCCCCGGATTTGGAGCCGACCCATGATTATTTGGCGTTTTATCACTGGTTACGATCGCAGTTTGGCGTTCAGGCGATCGTGCATGTGGGCAAACATGGGAATTTAGAATGGTTGCCGGGTAAAGGGATTGCGCTGTCGGAAGCGTGTTATCCCGAAGTGGCGTTAGGGGCATTGCCACACTTGTATCCGTTTATCGTTAATGATCCGGGAGAGGGAGCACAGGCAAAACGGCGGGCACAGGCGGTGATTTTGGATCACTTAACGCCACCCATGACCCGCGCTGAACTGTATGGAGCCTTACAGGAACTCGAAGGCTTGGTGGATGAATACTACGAAGCCCAAAGCCTTGATCCAACGCGGTTAAAACCCATTCGTGACAAGATTACCCAATTACTTCTACGAGAGCATTTGCATCAAGATTTGGGCATTCCCACCGAGATTGGCAAGCTGAAAAATGAGCAAGCCGCGATCGCCAATTTCGAGTTATCGGTCTTAAACACGATCGATGGCTACCTCTGTGAACTGAAAGAAGCCCAAATTCGTGACGGTCTGCATATTTTTGGTCAATGTCCCCAAGATCGCCAACTCCGCGACTTGATCATCGCGATCGCCCGCTTCCCCGGTGCTAGACGACTGGGACTAACTCGCGCGATCGCCCAAGACTGGCACTTAGATTTCGATCCCCTCACTGCCGATCCCACCCAACCCTTTGCCCATGATCAACTCCCCACCTGCCGGAACCTGGGCGATGTGATTGCCGCGATCGAACACCACGCCGCCCACCTGATCGACGATCTCCTCCCTCTCCCCCACCCTCCTGATCTCCCCCACCTGCCCCACACCTCCCGCGAACTCACCTGGATTCATACCTACCTCCTCCCCGCTCTCCACCAAACCTCAGAGGAAATCACTTACCTGCTACGCGGCTTAGATGGACAATACGTGCCTGCCGGAGCCGCCGGAGCACCCACGCGAGGTCGTCCGGATGTGTTGCCGACTGGACGCAATTTTTACTCGGTCGATATTCGGGCAATTCCCACCGAAACCGCTTGGGAGATTGGTCGGAAAGCCGCCGAAGCGGTGATCGAACGCTATACCCAGGAACAGGGAGAATATCCCAAAACGCTGGGATTATCGATTTGGGGTACGTCTACGATGCGGACGGGGGGCGATGATTTAGCGGAAGCGCTGGCATTACTCGGTGTCCAACCTGTCTGGGAAGGGATGGCACGGCGAGTGATCGATTTCGAGATTTTGCCGTTATCCGTCCTGGGTCGTCCTCGTGTGGATGTCACCTTACGGATTTCCGGCTTCTTCCGCGATGCTTTCGCTAACTTAATCGATTTATTTGATCAAGCCGTAGCCGCCGTAGCCGCATTAGATGAACCTGCTGAGCAGAATCCGTTAGCGGCAAGAGTGCGGCAAGAAACCCAGGATTGGCAGAATCAGGGATTATCGTTGGAGCAGGCAGAAATCCGATCGCGCTATCGAATTTTTGGCTCGAAACCAGGGGCGTATGGGGCAGGACTGCAAGGCTTGATCGAAGCTCAGAACTGGACAGACGATCGCGATCTGGCACGAGCTTACATCAACTGGAGTAGTTACGCGTACACGGGGCAGGGACGGGGACACTCGGCTCCAGAAGCGTTTGCCCAACGGCTACAACAGATGCAAGTGGTGTTACATAACCAGGACAACCGCGAACATGATTTGCTCGACTCGGATGACTACTATCAGTTTCAGGGTGGGTTAACGGCGGCCGTGCGATCGACGCAGGGACAAAATCCGGTAATTTACTTTGGCGATCATTCCCGACCGGAGCAACCGAAAGTTCGCCAATTGCGCGAAGAAATTGCGCGGGTATATCGTTCCCGTGTCGTCAATCCTAAGTGGATTGCTGGCGTGATGCGGCATGGTTATAAAGGGGCGTTTGAAATGGCAGCGACGATCGATTACTTGTTTGCCTACGATGCTACGACCCATTGCGTGGAGGATCACATGTATCAAGGCATCGCCGAGGCTTACTTGTTTGATCCAGCCGTGCAAGAGTTTGTGCAGCAAAAAAATCCCTGGGCATTGCGAGATATGGCAGAACGGTTGCTCGAAGCCAACCAACGTGGACTCTGGCAGTCAGTCTCGACGCAAACGCTGGATCAGTTACGGGCACTGGTCCATGAAGCGGAAGGCACGATCGAAGCGATCAGCTAGAACACAGGAGCTGATTGACTTGGGAACAGGTGTTAGACTTCCTTTTCACCATTCCAATAAGATCGCTATAGCTTGCCTAAGGAGTTTACAGGATGGAAAATTTACGCCGCATTTCTCTATCAGCGAATGGACAGGAGCAAGTCCTAACTATTCCTCAGGAATTTGCTTTATCGAGTACAGAAGTTTTGTTACGTAGAGAAGGTCAACGCTTAATTATTGAACCGATTTCTCGCAGTTCCCTACTTTCTTTACTGACAACGTTGCAAGATATTACAGATAATTTTCCTGATACGGATGAAGGTCTACTCCCACTCGATGACATCACACTTTAGCGCTACCCAATGACCTATCAATATCTGCTTGATACCAACATTCTGTCAGATTTGGTTAAGCATCCTCAAGGTCAGGTTTTCCAGCGTATTGTGACTGTCGGGGAGGAAAACGTTTGTACAAGCATCATCGTGGCGTGTGAACTGCGATTTGGTGGAGTTAAAAGCGGTTCTTCCCGTTTGGTACAGCAATTAGAACGCATTCTTGAAGCCCTGCCAGTTCTGCCAATAGAACCACCTGTGGATAAGCAGTACGCTAGAATTCGTACACATTTGGAGCAAGCAGGAACCCCGATCGGTCCGAATGATTTACTGATTGCTGCTCATGCCCTATCACTTGGCTTAACTCTGGTCACAGCAAACATTCGAGAATTTGAGCGTGTGCCCGCTTTGAGTTTGAATAATTGGTTACTTTAAGTGACATACAGGATTTAAATACGATCCACTTGGTCGAAGCGACTCAGAAGTAGATCAGTCACAATGAGGGCATGAACCAGGTAGATTATCTTCGGATTAGCCTTATCGATCGCTGCAATTTCCGCTGTCAGTACTGTATGCCGGAAGGCTCTGATATTGACTATGTGTTGCAGCAAGACTTGCTGACGCAGGCGGAATTATTGACCTTATTACAGGAAGTTTTGATTCCGGTTGGCTTTACTCGCTTTCGGCTGACGGGTGGCGAACCGTTGATTCGTCCTGATGTGGTGGAGATTGTGCGATCGATCGCCAACTTCCCCGAAACCCAAGATCTGGCGATGACGACGAATGCCTTTCTGCTGGCAGATCTGGCACAGGATTTATATGATGCGGGGTTGCGCCGGATCAATATCAGCCTGGATTCCCTCAATCCAGAGGTATTTGATCAAATTATTGGGCAACGAGGCCGATCGCGCTGGCAGCAAGTTTGGGATGGGATTCAAGCCGCCTATCGGGTGGGATTCAATCCGTTGAAGCTAAATGTAGTGGTGATTCCCGGTGTGAATGATCAGGAAGTGTTAGATCTAGCCGCATTAAGTCTCGATCGCGAATGGCATGTGCGATTTATTGAATTCATGCCGATCGGGAATGATGATTTGTTCCACACCAAAGGTTGGATTGACTCGGAAGATCTGCGGCAACAAATTCGCGCTAAATGGGGCTTAACTGAGTCCCAAGTCCGGGGTAATGGACCTGCCGATGTGTTCCAAATTCCCGGCGCAAAAGGCACATTAGGATTCATTAGCCAAATGTCGGAATGTTTCTGCGATCGGTGTAATCGGATGCGCTTGTCTGCCGATGGCTGGTTACGTCCCTGTTTGCTGAATGAAACCGGACAAATTGATCTGAAAACGCAGTTACGTGCCGGAGTATCTTTACCGGAATTACGGCTACAAGTTCGAGAGTTACTGATGCTAAAACCAGAAATTAATTACAAAGATCGAATCTCCGGCACAACTGGCAGCTACTCCAGAACTATGTCACAAATTGGCGGTTAAAAGTGCATCCTAACTTTTTTCTTCTAGGGATATGACTGTCTAACTCAGTTATGTTCCGTAGCACACTCAATTAAGTTAATCATCCTATCCCTGTCTGTTGTATCTTCAATAGTTCTGGCAACCTGAAGTGCTTTTGTAGGGTGTCCTGCTTCTAAATATTTGAGAGAAATAATACTGAGCATTCTAGTCTGGTCAGAGACTTCTTTAATACTTTTAGCAATTTCAGAGGCTTGGTCTAATAACAGCTCAACTTTGTTTTTTTGACCAATTTCTTGATAGCCAGTAGCGACTTTAATTAAGGAAGATGCTTGCGAAGATTCATCCTGAATTGATTTCGCGGCTCGTGTAGCAATCAATAGGGCTGCATTCATCTCAGCCTTTTTACCTATTTCTTGATAGCTCTTAGAGAAATTAACTAAAGTATCAACTTTCCGCCAATCATCCTTTAACATGTCAACTATGTGAAAGGCATGATCGGAAAGTCCAATCAAGGCAAAATCGTTAGCGATCGCAGATAAAAGTGCTAAAACTGGACCTCGCGATCTATAATTGGTATCAATATTTTTAGCAGTGTTAAAGGCTTGAGATAAATAATTTTCTGCCTGATCTTTTCTGCCAACTTTGTAATATTCAAGACCGATTTTAGCTAATACATCTGCCTTATAGATATCACTTTTAATCTCTTCAACAGCCTTAAGTGCTTGATCATATTGTCCGGTTACAGCATACGCCTTAGAGATAACAGTAAAAGCTTGATCCTTTTGGGCAAGACTGGGATTAGAGGTATCTGGAATATTGCTTGCAATTTCTAAAGCTTGAGAAAACAAAGTATTTGCTATCTGGTTTTTTCCAGCTTTTCCATAATTCATGGCAATATTTACTAAGGCAAGAACTTTAATGTGATCTTCTTCAATAAGCCTTGCCAGTAGAAGTGCTTTTTTATGAGCACCTATCTCACCGTAGCTAGTAGCTAACTGAGCCAAGACTCTAGACTTGTTATATGAATCTAGCTGATTGCTAATCGAGAAAGCTTCCTTATACTGCCGTACTTTTATATATTCGAGCGCTACTGTAGCCAATGCTGAATTTTTAATATCATTAAAATCATCGTCTATCTTTTCAATGACTAACAGTGCTTTTTCATAGTAGTGGGCTTCAGCATAAGTTTTGGAAATATTCAACACCTCATAAGGCTTCTCAAGTCTATCTTTAATTGAATTAATTTGAGCAATTCGGCAAGAGAGAGGTACACCTTGAAATTTTGGTTCTGGTTCAGTAGAACTAGCTACTAACTTTGGACTTAATAAACTGGGTTGAGAAAGCTTGATACTAGATCGATTTTCTATCTCAAAGTTGGTACAACAAGTACATAAATTTATGCTGCAACAAGTGAGAATGAGCTTGAGCAAATTCGCCTTTCCCATCAAGATGACGCTCTACAAACGTTGATTTTTAACTTTGCTGCGGTGCGGGAATTGTCACATCGATCGTTGTAACTTTGCCATCCGGACTAATACTACTGAGTGGGGGTTGAATGGCTTTGGCATTACCCACAACTAGTGTCACAATATTTTCCGGTTTCAGGTATTTGTTGGCGACTCGTTGAACATCGGAGATCGTTGTGGCTTCTACCCCTTGCTGATACTGGAAGATAAAATCTTTAGGATAGCTGTAGTATTCGTAGGTTAATAGTCGCGATAGCGTTTGCGAAGGCTCTTGGAAATTGAAGATAAAGGAGTTGAGTACCGAATCTTTCGCCACTTTTAATTCCGTATCGGTGACGGGTGCGGTACGAATTTTGGCTAGCTCTGCCATCACACTTTTAATGAAGGGAACGGTGGCTTCCGATCGCGTTTGTCCTCCCGCCACAAATAGCCCTGGATAATCATACCGGGGACTCCACAGCCCATAAACCGAGTACGCTAATCCTTGCCGCGATCGCACTTCGTTAAATAACCGTCCACCGAAGCCATTCAGCACTTCATTCATCACGGTTAATGCGGGGTAGTCTGGACTATTTAACAGTCCGCCTAAGTGCCCCATGCGGATATTACTTTGGGTTAATTGCGGCTGATCCACTAAAAAGATACCGCCCTGGTTCACCTGATTTGCACTTGGAATAGTCAGGTTCGTCGATGGTTTTTCGGGTTGCCAATTGCCAAATTTCTGCTCAATTAACCGCCGCATCGTTTGGGGATTAAAGTCACCCACAATGCCCAGAATCATGCGATCGGGAGAATAGTATTGGCGGTAGAAATTGATTAAATCCTCACGGGCGATCGGGTCGATCGTGGCATATTCGGTCGTCCGGGCGTAGGGACTATTCGCGCCATAGATCAGTTTTGTGAACTCGCGGGCAGTAATGCCATTTGGATCATCATTTCGTCGGGCAATCCCGCCCCGGACTTGAGTTTTGGCGACCGCTAATTGATCGGCAGCAAAGGCAGGTTTTTGAATCACTTCCGCAAACAAGCCAAACACAGGTTCTAAATCTTCGCTCAGGGCACTAAACCCGGCTGACCCAGAGGCTTCCGAAATTCCAGTTTCCACCGAAGCCGCTTTTTGCTCTAGAAGTTGATTCAGTTGAGCGGCTGGATGGGTTTCCGTACCCCCACTCCGCATCACTGTACCTGTCAGTTCTGCTAATCCCACACTCTCCGCTGGCTCGAAGCGATCGCCCGTCCGAATCAAAGCCGTTCCACCCACTAATGGAAACTCATGGTCTTCCATCAGATAAACGATCATGCCATTCGCCAGTTGAAAGCGGGTATAGTCAGGAATTTTGACCTCTGGCAGCGGCGGAAACGTGAGATCGGTGTAGTGCTTAGGAGTAGCGGCGGCGGCGGGACGTACCATTGCCAACATTAATAGGAGCAAAGGCACAACTAAAAAGCAGAATCCCAGGGTAATAATTTTGGCTCGTTGTCCCCGATTACTGAGTTTCTGCATGTCCCTGTCCTCGATCCGTCGCTTGATGAATTCCTGCACTCCATCCTAAACCACGATCGCCGATGGCAAATGGTTGACTTCATAGGGAGAAGCGATCTTAGTCCAGAACTGGCACATCCGTGTTGGCTAACACTGGAGACAGGGGATGGGCTTTGTTAGGCTAGAGTCGCTGATTTGGTGGAGCAGGCTAATGCACAGAGTATTGACCGGACGGCTGGCGATCGAAGAACTAACGGTGACGATCGCAGGATTGTCGTCTCGGCTAAAAGGATTGCGTCTGGTGCAAATGTCTGACTTTCACTTTGATGGTTTGCGGTTATCTGAACGTCTGTTATCTCAAGCGATCTCTGCTAGTAATGCCGCTGATCCTGATCTAGTCGTGTTAACGGGAGATTTTATCACCGACGACCCCAGCCCCATCCATGAGTTAGTCACTTGGTTAGGCAAACTCCAAAGTCGTTACGGCACTTACGCCGTATTAGGAAATCACGATAATCTGCGGCGGCGATCGCGCCCTGAAGTCACCCAGGCATTAACCAACTCCGGCATCGAAGTGCTTTGGAATCAGATTGCCTATCCGGTCGGTGCGGAGCTGCCCTTGATTGGCTTTGCCGATTTTTGGTCGTATGAGTTCAAACCAGAACCCATCATGACCCAGATTGATCCAATGCAGCCACGCCTGGTGCTATCCCATAATCCCGATAGTGCCGAATTACTGCGATCGTGGCGGGTAGACCTGCAACTGTCGGGTCATACCCACGGTGGGCAAGTCATTCTGCCAGGATTAGGGAATGTGGCTCCCTACATGCCTCGGCTCTACAACCAGTTACCGAAACGCTGGCAACGGCGGCTACCGATGCTGAAATCCTGCGCTCGCACCATGCGTCACTGGGAATGGGCACAGGGATTACATCAACTGGGGGACAATCAGCTTTACATTAACCGAGGCTTGGGCACCTATTTACCCGGACGACTCTTCTGTCCCCCGGAAGTGACAGTCATCACGCTGGTATAGCGGATGGGATTAATTCGCTGGCTTAAAGGTTGGTACGGGAGCCGCCACAATTCCTTGGGCTTCTAAGTAGGCAGCCACTCGCAGCACCAAGGCTTCCTTGTAAGGAGCCGCAATGATTTGGACGCCGATCGGTAACTGTCCCGCCGGACGCTGCACTGGTACTGAAACAATGGGCAAGCCAATGAACGATAACGGTTGAGTATACAGCCCTAAATTGGGTCGGAGTAAGACCTCTTTGCCATCTAAGACCAGGGTTTGTTGTCCGATCAACGGGGCAGTACAGGGAGTGGCTGGAGCCAGAATAATATCAACCTGCTGAAATAACTCTCGGACTCGATCGCGATACCAGGAACGAAACCGTTGGGCCTGTAAATACCAGTTAGCTGGCATCAGCGCTCCTGCCAGAAAGCGATCGCGAGTAGCATCATCGAAATCCTGGGGACGCTGCCGTAAATCATTCAGGTGCAAATTGCTCCCTTCCGAGGCCGTGATGATAAATGCCGCTGCCCGTGCCCGACCTGCTGCCGGAATGGTAACGGTTTGTGTCGCATTCAGAGCCATGGCGATCGTATCTACAGCCGCTAATACTTCCGGTTCTGCCCCTTGCCGAAAATAACTATCTGCCACCGCAATTCGCAATCCTTCAATACCCTTAGTTAATTGAGGTAGGCAAGCCTCTGGGGGACGTTGGGTACATACCGGATCAGTCGGATCATAGCCCTGGAGGACATCAAACACTAATGCGAGATCTCGTACCGATCGGGTAAATGGTCCTAAATGATCCAAACTGCCCACAAAGGGATAAGTGCCCGCCCGAGAGAGCCGTCCGTAGGTGGGTTTCAGCCCAAAAATGCCACATAAAGCGGCTGGCACTCGAATGGAACCATTGGTATCCGAACCTAACGAGAACGGTACTAGCCCTGCTGCTACGGATGCTACCGATCCACCGGAGGAACCACCGGTAATGCGGCTGAGATCATGAGGATTCCGACTGGCGCCATAATGACTATTCTCGGTGACAAACCCATAGGCATACTCATCCATCATTTGCGCCCCGACTAGAATTGCGCCTGCCTGTTTCAGTCGGGTGACTAAAGTGGCATCTTGCTGAGCGGGAGGACGATCGGCATTGATTTTGGAGCCAGCTAAGGTCGTGATGCCAGCAACATCAAATAAATCTTTGACTCCAAAAGGCACTCCGGCTAAAACACCTGGATCGTTGCCTGCTGCGATCGCGCGATCAACGCTTTCCGCCTCTGCCATTGCCTGGTCTGCCAGCACACTGGTAAAGCAATTGAGCTGCTGGTTCTGCTCTGCAATGCGGGCAAGCGCAGCGGCAACTATAGATTGGGCAGACACCTCTTGACCGCGCACACTTTCAGCAATGCTGGTCACATCAGGATAGGCTTGGCTCATAGTTTGGGAGACTCAACAATCACTTAGGGAACTTAACCACGAACCAGGCAATTCAAGGTTCAAACACAGGCGCAATTTCAATCTCTTCCGGCAGCGGAACCTCCATCACCTGTTGGGCTACAGCCGCAATGCGATCGAAGTTGGCGATCACACTAGGGAGATGCTCTGGTGGTAATGGCAATCCAATCATTTGAGCCGCTTGCTCTACATAGGTGGCTGAATCAAACTGGGCTTCTGGCATCAATCCTTCCTTGACAATAAACGTGCTTTGCCTATTCTCCTCATCTCGTCTACTTCGGCTATCCCAATATGCTCGCCACCCCCCCCAGGCGGTAATCTCCCGTTGCCCATCACAAATGATGGGTTCTCCTAATACCCCTAAGACCTCCTCCCCATCAGCAAGACGTACTTTGCCAATACAGAGTCCTGGCGGTTCCAGTTGGAGTAACGTTGCGATGCCCTCGATCTGAACTGCCCAAATCTCTACGGCGATCGCAGCCCCCTCAGACGCGACCCGGATCATGGCTGGATGCCGATCGCCGATCGACCATAATCGATAGGTCGGCTCAGTCAATGATTCTCGTACAAAAACAGCCCCCACCTGCTGCATGTTGCCGTTTAAGGCTAATCCTCGCATTAAGGTGCCATTGACTGCTAAATAAACAGCGTTTTCCATCCAAATTGGTTTGATATAGCCGTTCGTTAACTTCAGGTAATTTCACCTGATTGAACCATAAATTGCTGCTATCCCAACTACTTTTAAGCTGAACTATAGCTAAATCCAGAAGCAGCTTGGCTTAATTGGCTGTAGCCACTTGTTTGAGATGATTAACTAAGGCATTTAGCCCCAATCGGTAGCTTTCGGCGCCAAAGCCACTAATCTGACCGATCGCAATGGGCGCAATATAGGAATGATGTCGAAATTCTTCTCGACGATAAATATTACTGAGGTGAACTTCTACCGTAGGCAGACCTACTCCCGCGATCGCATCCCGAATCGCCACGCTGGTGTGAGTATAAGCCCCAGCATTAATTACCAAACCTTGATACTGACCCGAAGCAGCATGAATGGCATCAACCAGTTCACCTTCATGGTTAGATTGGAAGGCTGAAAGAGTGACCTGAAGGGTTTGGGCGTCTTGTTCAAGCAGGCGATTAATATCATCCAGCGTCACAGAACCATAAATCCCCGGCTCACGTTTCCCTAGGAGATTTAGATTCGGTCCGTGCAGCACCAAAACACGCATCGGCAAAGGTGGGTGCAGTGAGGAATCTTGCAAATGGCTCAAACAACTTCACCAGAGAGACTATGAACGGCGCTGACGATCGTTGACTGGAATGGGAATCGGCTCCGCTTCTGGCTGCGGCTCTGGACCCAACAGCGCCTCAATTAACTTGCGCGCCCATTCCTTGAGTTTCTCCAGCACCTTTTCCAGGTAGTCCATTGAACAGAAGCTCCTTAAGTAATAGCCTAGCCGCCAAAAACGTACTGACTGTTATAAGTACGCGATTTCTAAACTAGAGCTTGATGGCTTACAGAAATTGTACCCAATTTATCAGTTGGAGTCACAGTCCGACAGTAGGAAGAAAACCAAAAGTTTTCATTTAATCGGATAAATTGAGTCTAACGTATTGATTGTGAAAAGATAGAACTGACTGGTCTCCCATTGCACTCAGTAGTCAGGTTTAATCAGCCCTGGCTGGAGCGACTTCGTCAGCATTAGTTAACAACTGCCGCCGTAAATGGTCCAAGGCCGTGCAGGCACTGAGATGCCGAATCCAATCGCGTCCCCGGGTCGCCCCAAAGCGATGTTCAAAGCTTTGTACCCCATATGCTCCTGCTAGGCCGATGTAAACCAAACCAACTGGTTTTGCCGCTGTTCCGCCCTCGGGTCCGGCAATGCCAGTAATACTTAATCCCCAGTCGGTATTGAGGCGATCGCGGACTCCGGTTGCCATTTGCTGAGCCACAACATGGCTAACAGCTCCCGCTTGAGCCAGATCTGTGGAATTCACGCCTAGCAACCGCTCTTTTACAGAGTTGTCGTAAGAAATAATGCCGCCCCAGAAATATTGAGAACTACCGGCAACAGCTGTGAGCATCGCTCCTAACCCGCCGCCTGTGCAGGATTCTGCTACTGCCAGTGTTGAACCAGCAGTTTGTAGCAGATGCCCAACCACGATCGCTAAGGTATCGTCATCACTGCCGTAACAATCCAAACCACCAATCCGCTGAAGTTCTTTGGCGATCGGGTCAATCATCTGCCTAGCCGCCACTTCTGAATCTGCCAAGGCGGCAACTCGTAGTTTCACCTCACCATTATTGGCGTAGGGAGCCACCGTGGGATTTTGCGATTCAAACCAATCCCCCACTTTCTCCGCTAACCCAGACTCAGAAATCCCCCAAAACTTCAAGGTGCGACTGTAAAGCGTTTTCTGGACCCAGCCCTCAGATTGCAGATAGGGGACAGCCACTTCGCGCCACATCTGGCGCATTTCTACAGGAACTCCAGGAAAAGTGAGGATAGTGATGGATGGACGCGGTCGCCAGATGACGCCAGGGGCACTTCCCGCCGTATTGGTCAGAACAGCCGCACCTTCGGGGAGTAGCGCTTGTTTGCGGTTATTGTCTGTCATGACTCGTCCGCGTTGAGCAAACTTTTCAGCAATGTCTGCCAAAATCTCCGGATGTTCTACTAGAGGCACACCGAAGCAGTCCGCCAGGGTAGAGTGCGTTAGATCATCGGGGGTTGGACCTAAACCGCCAGTAAAAATTAGTAATTCCGCCCGATCGCTGGCGATCGCCACCGCTTGTTTAATCCGGTCTGGATTATCCCCAACAACCGTCTGGTAATAGTGAGCAATCCCGAGCCGAGCCAGTTCTTGGGCTAAAAATTGGGCATTACTGTTGAGAATGTCGCCTAACAGCAGTTCCGTGCCCACACAAAGAATTTCAGCACTTCGAGTCATAATTCTGGTCGCAAGTAACCTGAACTAGCGTTTATGCGGTTTGGCTAAATTGTCTTTCGGTTGAAAGCCAGTTCCAGCAGTGGAGGGAGCAGCAGTTGGGTTTTGATATTTAATGATCGCAAAGATAGCAATGCCATGGACCAATAACACCGTTGCCCAAATCCCCGTGATCCAAGGAGTCCAAGGTAACCCACCGGGGATGCCTTGCTGCACATCCCCGAGTTCCCGGAAGAACCAGAGTCCAGAATTGACGGCAGCAAATAAGGCAACATGGGTAGCAAAAGTCATGCGATCGTCCAACCGACGAAAGTCAGGATCAGTGGCACGATCAGGTTTACGAGGCCAACGAGGAGGCATAGGACCAATTAATAATTTACAACACGTATTACCCTTTCTACCCTACACCTGTTCCCCAGGAACATTCCGGGTGAGGCGAGCGAACTCCCGAAGAATTCATTAAATTGCTGGGTTTAGCGGATTCTGCCAGCTATCAACTGAGGTTAGAATGCAGACAAGCTTTACCCATTCCTCACGCTAATTGGTACTCCAGTGACTATCGCACGACTTTTGCGAAAAACCGCGATCGGCCGTCGTCCTACTTGCCTCGCTATTGTTGTTTTTCCGGACGAAGCGGCAGTATTTCAAGCCTATCGTCTGCTGCATTATCACGGCATTTCTCCAGAAAACTTAGCGATCGTTGGGCAAGGTTATAGTAGTCCGGAGCGGGTTGGGCTGATGCAACCGATGCAGATTGCGACTCGTAAGGCAACCACGTTAGGTGGCGCAGGACTACTGATTGGGGTTTGTGTCAGCGTGGTTTTGGCATTGTTCTATGAACTGTCAACCCAGGAGTTGACCTGGCTAGCCAGTATGGTGGGAGTGGGAGCGATCGTAGGCAGTCTGACAGGAGCCTTGGTAGGAGTCGTGAGTGGCTTGCTGGGAGAAGGTACGACAGTGAGTATTTATCGTCACCATCTGCGGCAGGGGCGCTATTTGTTGATGATGGAAGGGTCGGAAAAACTCGTCCGTTGGGGGCAAGAAGTCTTAAGTTATTACTCTGCTCCCAGTCCCCACTAGTCTTCTCCGATGAGATAGGAAATATTTAGCATGCAACCCAAAAGCTGAAAATGGGCTTGCTCCCAACTGGGATCGCTAAATCTACTCTAGGAATGAGTTTTGGCTTTTTCCAATTTGTATGCCCGATTACCGCAAGTTCTGTTAAGAATTGCGTAGCATAAGCCAATATCAGGCTAGGACTTATGGGGGCGCTTGCATGAGTATTGGACTTCTGACCGCAGCAAAGGAAGTAGTAACTGGGTTTGTACAGTCGATCGGAACCAACTGGTGGTTAGAAGTGACAACAAACGAACCCTATTGTGTGTATTATTTTGGACCATTTGATAAAGCGATCGAGGCGAAGGATGCAGCTTCAGGCTATATCCAGGACTTGCAAACCGAAGGTGCCAGAGGCATTAGCATGGTGATCAAGCGGTGCAAGCCAACGGCAATGACAATCTGTCACGAGTTTGAAGCCTAGCAGCGGGTTACAGTGTGCAAGGAAACGGTGCCTAGGTCAGGCTTTTGGCTCAACTGCTCCGACCTCAGGATGGAACAGGGGGTCATTGGATAGTCTGGGTGACTCTCAATGACCAATTTCCCCAGTTTCAGACTACAACTGGACTTTAGCTTTCGCGGCTTGCAAGGCTTGCCGGACTTGCTCAAACCCGGTGCCACCATAGCTATTCCGAGCGGCAACCACCCGCTGAGGAGCGATCGCAGCATAAATATCCTCTTCAAAGGCGGGATGTAATGTCTGCCACTCTGCTAGAGTTAAGTCTTTCAAAAGCTTACCTTGAGCGAGGGATGCCTTCACAACTTTGCCGACCAGATTATACGCTTCTCGAAAGGGCACACCCTTAGCCGCGAGATAATCGGCAACATCCGTCGCATTTGAGAAGTCCTCATTGACAGCTGATTGCAAGCGGGTTGTCCGAAACTCCAGCCCTTCCCGCATCAAAATCGTCATGGCTTCCAGGCAAGCCTGTACAGTGAGTACGCCATCAAATAGCGCTTCTTTATCTTCTTGCAGGTCTTTGTTATACGCCAGAGGCAACCCTTTCATCAGCACTAACATCCCCTGTAAGTGTCCGAATACCCGCCCAGTTTTGCCCCGGACGAGTTCTGGGACATCAGGATTCTTTTTCTGCGGCATGATGCTGGAGCCAGTTGAACAGCTATCTTTCAGCGTCACAAAGCCAAATTCCTCCGATGCCCACAGAATCACTTCTTCGGACAAGCGACTGAGATGCACCATGATCAGGCTAGCGGCACAGAGAAATTCGATCGCAAAGTCACGATCGCTGACACCATCCAGGCTATTGCTATAGACATCGCCAAAATTCAGCAGTTTAGCTGTGTAGTGGCGATCGATGGGGAAAGTGGTTCCCGCTAAAGCCCCAGAGCCTAATGGCGAAATATTTACCCGTCGATAAATCTCTCCCAGACGGTCCCAATCCCGCTGGGTCATGTCAACATACGCCAGCAAATGATGTGCCAGACTGAGTGGCTGTGCTCGTTGTAAATGGGTATAGCCAGGGATGAGCGTTTCAATATGCTGCTCAGCTAGCGTTAACAAAGTCGTTTGAAACTCGCGCAACTGGGTACGAATCTGCTGAATTTGCTCCCGCAGATACAAGCGAGTGTCAGTACCAACTTGGTCATTGCGCGATCGAGCCGTATGCAGCTTTTTACCCACATCGCCAACGAGCTCGGTCAACCGCCGTTCTACCGCGAAATGGACATCCTCGGCGTCAGTGCCAGGATTGAATGTGCCAGCTCGATATTCCTGCCGAACTTGCTCTAATCCCTGGACTAGTTGTTCTCCTTCGGTAGTAGAAATGATGCCGGTGTGAGCCAGCATTTGAGCATGGGCTTGGGAGCCTGTGAGATCATATTCAATCAAACGAATATCGAAACTAATACTGGCATTAAATCGGGCGATCGCGGGATGCAATGCCGACTCAAACCGTTGGCTCCAGGTGGATGCTGACTGGGGGGAAGCGGGTTGAAGGTCTTGATTCAACGGAAAACCTGCCTCTGAACGGGTGCAATGGACTATCCAGATTTACCATGCAGAGTAACGATTTGAAGTTAAAACTGACACCACTTGAACAAAGCAGAGGTCAGTTTTCATCAACCACAGACTGGAGCCTGTGGTGCTACGGATTCTACGGTCAGCCCCTTGTTGATTAACCAAAGCTCGTAAAGGTTCGAATCAAGTAGCCCGCTACTAAACCGATTAAAAATGCCCAGGCTTGACCCGTTTTGACAAAATTCCCAAATGCTCTTTGGACATCCCCAAACGGATCGGTTTCCAACACCTTATCGCCTAATTTCAATAGATCGAACGGTAAGTGCCAATGCAGCAGTTGTAGCGTATCGGTCCAGTGAGTCATCCCAATCAACCAGGTGGTTATGTCGTGCTGGATCACACTGACGAGCATCACTGTTTCCTCCATAGTGAATCTAGGCTGTATCAGGGCTAAAATATTGGATCAATCGCCGACCAATCACTGGTTAGACCGCGATCGGGCTTTTTAGCACCTGTAGGTTAGCACAGATTATACGCCCTCTTAGGGCTACAGCTTATACAGGCTTAATTTGCATCACAATCAAGGTCATGTCATCGGAATTGCGGTTGCCGACCCCAATAAAGGTTTGAACTCGCTCAAATAAATAGTCGAGAATTGCCTGAGGATCATTAAAGTGTTGGGATGCCCAGCGGAAAGCTTGGGTCAAATTTTCTTCATCAAACCGCTCTCCATTTTGATTTGCGGCATCGGTAAAGCCATCCGTGTAGTAAATCAGGATATCCCCAGGATGCAGTTGAATCTGGGCATCCTGATAATGTGTATCTGCATCCAATCCAATCAGCATCCCCAATGTATCTAAGCGCTTAATGGTTTTAGTCGCCGCCTGCCACAGTAAAGGGGGATTGTGAGCCGCATTACTATAGGAAAGAATGCAGGTTTTAGGATCATATTCTGAATAAAACAGGGTAACAAACCGATTGGAGTTTTCCAGATCGGCGTACATGACGCGATTGAGATGCTGCAGGATTCGGGCAGGGGAGTGGGCATTCAACACTTCTGCCCGCAGCATACCCCGAGTCATGGTCATAATTAAGCCAGCCGGTACGCCCTTGCCCATGACATCCCCGATCGCCACACTCCAGCGCCCCATTTCGCTACCGCCATCTTTCTTGTGGCGAATCTGGTCATAACTGGCTGGAATGAAGTCATAGTAATCACCCCCCACACGACTTGCCGTTTGGCAACGAGCTGCCAGTTCAACCCCATGAATCGCTGGGCATTGGCGGGGTAATAGTCGCAATTGAATTTCAGCCCCAATCTCTAGTTCGCGATCGAGCCGTTCCTTCTTGCGCAGCTCAACAGTCAGTTCATCATTTTCGATCGCGACGGCGGTTTGATCAGCGACTAACCGCACCAATTTCTGGCGGGTTTCAGTCCAGGTGTATTGCGGGTCACGACTAAATACATATAACCTGCCCCGCTCGGCATTTTTTACCAAAATCGCTGTACCAAATAAGCGAATGTCGGCTCCCAGGAAATGACTGACTTGATGATCCAAGGCCGCGATCGCAGGCGGAGGCAACGTCACGGAACTCCCAGAATCACCAGCAAATTTAGCGGTAATTTGGCGTGTAGCTAAATCGATCGCCTTCCGCACATCTTGACTGCGTAACCCATCCTGACAGTGCAATCGTTCCAGGCGCACCTGCCCATTAGGTTTAAACAGCAATAACGCCCCCCCATCACAATCGGTAACCCGGCTTGCCATTAAAGGGATTAATTCCAAAAATTGATTGAGATTGTTAAAGCTGCGTAAGGCAAACCCCAACGAACTCAACAAATCTTGAATTTTGTGCTGTTCCCGGTTTAACCGTGCCACCAACTCTTTCAAAGCAAAGACTGGGGTGACTTCTGAAGAAGCACCACCACGGTCAGGAGGTTGAGATGGCTGTCGAGGAAGGGGCACAGCGGTCATTGCATCAAAGTGGAAAAATCATCGCTACATGAAAAAAGCATTACACCAAGTCATCCAACTAGCTGTGCGCTAAACCTCAGTAGGCTAGGCGCCAATCGGTAACACAGTTTGCTTATGGTATCGCTTGTCTCTACAAAAACCAGGTAAGAATACCCTGAATCACGATCGACCACTTAGAAAATTTTGCAAAAGATCTTAGCGAATACTGCCACATCAACAGTATTAAGTTCTACCAATCTAAAAGATACATAGCTTCATCTCATGGTGACGAATGCTCAACCTCCGTTAAAACCGCAGTTTAACGATTAGGAGATATCTTAGTGTGTTCACTCCAAGGTTGAAACTTTAGTTAGCAAGAATCCATGCACCCAACAAATTTCTAATTGTCGATTTTTCTTGACGCTGGTGTAGATCCCCCATCGTGGCTACTATAGAAATCTTGTAGCGCCAGACCTGATTTTATTCCTTTGAACATAAAAACAGAGCAGTAGAACTACACCATCCCTGAGTTATTTGACCCCAAACCATGATCAAATCACCTTATTTCGATTCCTGGACAGCACTCGTGTTAAAGCTTGCCGGAATAGTCTTAATTCTGTGTTCTTTAATTGATTACATCATTTTGCTTTCCACAGCCAATTTTGGTGATGCTCAGTGGACTGTGAGCTTTACCACGCAAATGGTCGATCGCGGCTTTATTCCCTTAGTGGGATTAGCCTTACTGTTTCTGGGGCAACTATTAGATAGTCGGGGTGAACCCACTGATCCTCTCTCTCAATCCTCTCAGGGTTTACGGATTGCCGCTCTCCTGATTGCTACCGTGTTAGGGGTATCCTTCCTCATGATTGCTCCTTGGGGCTGGAGCGCTACAGGGCAGGCAGCAGACGCACAGCTAAAGCAGGCGGAGGAAAAGCTGACTCAGACCAAAGACCAGTTAAATCAGCAAATTAAATCTCAACTGGATGCGCAGGTGAGTCTGGCACAGGAAGCTGTCAAAACAGGGCAATTTCAGGGTCGTCAACTGAGTGATGCTGAGTTGGCACAGGTCAAACAACAGCTAACAGAGCTGCAAAAGCTGAAAACAGATCCCAAAGCCCTAGATAGTAAGGTGGCTCCGGAACTGGATAGACAGCTAAAGCCCATGCGTGATGAATTAGAAAAAGCTAAAAATCAGTCTCAATGGAATGCTCGACGGGCAGCGGCGCGTACTGCTCTTAATAGTGTCTTACTTGCGATCGGCTATACCCTGATTGGCTGGACAGGATTGCGACAAGTTCGGTAATGTTTGGGTCATGCACCCACGATCGCTTGAGCCTGTGAAACTGAGCTAAACCCATTTCACAGGCTTTTGCTTGCTCAATAGTCAGTGGTTGAGTTTAATAATTGGTAAACTCCAATACATATTTTTTGGCAAGAAGGGGCGATCGAGTGCGATGATCATTAAGATAAAAAGGAAGGGCTTGAACAAAGCCTGAGATGTTGCAACAATTAGTTACAGAATAGATTTACAAGTCTTAAATTACTCTCTATAGATTTTTATCTGGTTTCGCTGCCATTTGTTAAGGAGATTAGGCTGCCTGTGCTCCAACGCTTCAAGCAAGATCTGAAGAATGACCTGATTGCTGGTCTGTTGGTGGTAATTCCTCTGGCGACCACAATCTGGCTAACCTTGACGATCGCAACCTGGGTGATTAACTTCTTAACGCGCATCCCCAAGCAAGTCAATCCATTTGATGGGCTGCATCCCATCCTGGTAAACTTGCTGGATTTTCTAGTCGGTTTGGCGGTACCGCTTTCGTGCATTCTGATCATTGGATTAATGGCACGGAACATTGCTGGACGCTGGTTACTGGATGTAGGCGAGCGCATTCTTCAGGCTATTCCTTTAGCGGGCGCCGTTTACAAAACACTCAAGCAACTTTTAGAAACGCTACTAAAAGATTCCAGTGGTAAATTTCGTCGGGTCGTTTTAGTGGAATATCCTCGCCGGGGGGTATGGTCCTTGGGCTTTGTGACTGGCGTGATCAGTGGCGAGTTTCAGTCACACTTTCCGGGTCCGATGTTGAGTGTATTCATTCCAACCACACCCAATCCCACTACGGGCTGGTATGCTGTGGTGGCAGAGGATGAGGTAATTACACTATCCATGCCGATCGAGGACGCTTTCAAAGTGATTATTTCGGGTGGGATTGTTAGCCCAGACTCGGCGATGTTGGCAGCTTCTCTGCCTCCAGCTAACCGTAAGCGGGTGTTAGATCCTTTCGCTGAACAAAGTCGGCAGGCGATCGCGGTAGAAGAAGACTAAGCTGAGCTGCCAAATTCGAAGTTTCGCCTTCACAATGGCGGCATCGAATGAATTGCCCCGATGGCAATGTTGTGTTTGAACTGTTTACTGTTTCCCGCTGGTTTTCAGGAGTCGTAAGAAGTCGCCATTATGCAAGCCCGTCGAATTGCCCGTGAACTGGCGCTGTTAAGTATTAGTCAACTACCTGCCTCCTCAGAACGCTTGGAAGCTCAAGCGTTAAGTACTGTTCTTGTGGCCGCCATTCGGACGTTGACCAGTGAAGCTCAGGACGCCCTAGAAACGGCAGCTGCCGAATTACAGCAAAGTAGCACTCGCTTACTGAATAGTGAAACTCGCACGACCGATGTCCAAAGTGCTAGGGCGATGGTAAATGAAGCGATCGAACTGACGCAAACGGCAATCAATCGGTTGGGTATGGCGATCGAAGTACCAGAAATTATCCAACTTTCCAACCAGCAGGACGTGCGGTCTTACGCGTTGGAAATTATTGGTAAGGTGCGGGAATACCAAACTGAAATTGACCAACTACTCACGCAGTCATTGGTCGATTGGCAATTATCGCGGCTAGCGTTCATCGATCGCGATATTTTGCGCATTGCGGTGACAGAAATCCGCTATTTGGGAGTGCCCGATCGGGTTGCTGTTAACGAAGCGGTAGAACTGGCAAAACGCTATAGCGGGGAAGATGGTCACCGCTTTATCAATGGTGTCCTTCGTCGGGTCACAGATCAAATTAAGGCAGAGACGAGAGCGCTGGGTGAGTAGGGGGAAAGCATGACATTTGACTGGTTTCGTCGTCGATTTGATCAAGAAGCTGAGACTGAACAACCCAACGAACCGGAAGCGACTCAGTCTGAATCTGCTCCATCAGAGCCAGAAACCCCTGAAGCGTTACCCGATGAGGTCGCTGAGGATTATCTGAATTGGGCAAAAGTTGCTTACGAAAATATCCGTAAACGCCAAGCCGAAGCCGCTCAAACCAGCGAGGCAGTAACATCGGTTCCGGCATCTGAACCGACGACAGAACCACCAACGGCTGCCGCTGCCCCCAGTGAGTCACCATCTACCCTAGAGCCGACTGAACCCGAACCACCTTCAGTATCCATTCCTGAGACTGGTGTAGATTCACTTGCGAGTGAACCCGCTCCACCCAGCGTGGATGAAACTCCAGTTGCCGCAGAATCGGCAGTCGAGGGGGAAGAAATCCATGACGAGCCAGTTGCCGCAGAGGCCGCTGTGGTCGCGGAGCCAACCAGCGCAGCTTCGAGTCAAATTGAACCAGAACCTGCGGCGGTACCCTTTTGGTTGCAGGCAGAAGCCGATCGGCAGGCACGGTTAGAACAATTGCGAGAGACCGCGATCGTCGAGCCTGAACCCGAGCCACAGCCAACTACTGCCACGGCTGCACTTGAGCAGGTCATACCACCCGACTTAGTTTTAGACGAAGGATTCCTCTGGTCGGCTGAAATCCTGGCATCTCAGGGACGACGCCCTGACCAAATCTCTTTAGAAGAAATCACCTGGCTAAAACGCTTACGGCAGGGATTAGATAAAACGCGGCGCGGGTTAATTAATCAACTCAAAGCGATCGTCGGTCAGGGTCCTCTGAACCAGGATGCGGTTCTGGAAATTGAAGCCGCTTTGTTGCAGGCAGATGTGGGTGTGGAAGCCACCGATGCCATTATTGACGCCTTGCAGCAAAAGCTACGGGATGAAGTGCTGCCACCGGATGCAGCGATCTCTTATTTGAAACAGATCCTGCGGGATATGCTTGATCACCCGCTTACCGCTGGTGATACCGCTAGCCTGTTTTTCGCCCCTGAAAAAGATCAGTTGAATATTTGGTTAATGACGGGTGTGAATGGAGCGGGTAAAACCACAACGATCGGGAAACTAGCACATATTGCTCAGAAATCGGGTTACAAGTGCCTGATTGGGGCAGCTGATACCTTCCGGGCTGCCGCTGTAGAGCAGGTCAAGGTCTGGGGTCAGCGTAGCAATGTCGAAGTGATTTCTAATCCTGGCAAGAATACGGATCCAGCTGCCGTCGTGTTTGATGCGATTACAGCCGCGCAGGCACGGGGTACAGAACTCCTCCTGATCGATACGGCAGGACGGTTACAGAATAAAAAGAATTTAATGGACGAGTTAAGCAAGGTCCGGCGAATTATTGATAAAAAAGCCCCGGATGCGATCGTAGAGTCCTTACTGGTTCTGGATGCGACCCTGGGGCAGAACGGGTTACGGCAAGCAGAGGTCTTTTCGGAAGCGGCAAAACTCAGTGGCGTCGTGCTCACTAAACTGGATGGCACTGCCAAAGGTGGGATTGCCTTAGCTGTCGTCAAGCAACTCGGTTTACCAATTCGCTTTATTGGTGCCGGGGAGGGAATTGAGGATTTACGTCCGTTCTCCAGCTACGAGTTTGTGGAAGCGCTGTTAGACGGGTAGCCCCCCTACGCTTGAAGAAATTTATTAATTTTTGCCACCGAATTCGGGGTGGTCGCTCCGTTCCGCCTTATTGTGGCGATGTTTGTTACGCAACCCAAAAGCTGGAATGAATAGAATTGTTGAAGTGTTGCCCGATCAAGCAGCATTAGTAGCCCGATCGCTGCAACTAGTGCTGGAAACCATACGGGAAGCGATTGCCCAACGAGGACAATGCACGATCGCATTATCCGGCGGGAGCACACCAAAACCGTTATATGAACAGCTTGCCCAACAAGACCTACCTTGGCGCAATATCCATGTATTTTGGGGTGATGAACGGTATGTGCCCCCAGATCATCCCGATAGCAATCAAGGAATGGCTCGGCAGGCCTGGCTGAACCAGGTGAAAATTCCTAGCTTTAACATTCATCCCATGCCGACAGAACCGGCTGATCCCAAAATCGCCGCTAACCAACATGAAGCAGAGTTAGAGGAATTCTTTCAGGTGCAGCCCGGCGAATTCCCAACCTTTGATTTGATTCTGTTAGGTATAGGTGACGATGGGCATACCGCGTCCTTGTTTCCCCATACAGCCGCATTGACTGTTAACGATCGCCTGATTACAGTGGGTCAAAAGGACGGACAGCCCCGAATTACTTTTACAGCGCCATTAATTAATCACGCCCATGCAGTCATTTTCATGGTGGCTGGAGCCAGTAAGCGTCCCGCCTTACAAGCTATTTTTGCCGCCGAGGGTGATGACGCGCTATATCCCTCCCGGTTGATTCAGCCCCAGGGAACGTTGTGGTGGTTGTTGGATCAAGCCGCGGGTCAAGACTTGGCAGTTAGCCAGCCGGAATAGCAGAAAACTGCTGCGATCGAGGCGAAAGCGGTCAAAATGTTCTTAGTAGGCAGGACATATAGCGGATGTCCAATCCTGACCGTTTGGGGTCTACTCTTCTATGATGTGCTTAGGTCAACGAAACTCCCATGATTGTCTGCCCAAATTGCAATCATCAAAATCCTGACGGTGCAGTGCAGTGTGAGGCATGTTATACCCCTTTACCTGCGATGACAGCCTGTCCTAACTGTGGAGCTTCTGTTCAGACAGATGCCAGTTTTTGTGGACAGTGCGGGTTCAACTTAAAATCCGTCGCCGCAGAAATTGCGGCTGCCCCAGGGCAGGAGTTTTCCGCTCGGGCGCTGTCCCCGATGCCAGAATTAGCACTTTCAGATCTGGAGTTACCCCCTGATGCTACTCCCGCTCCCCCGGTGGCAAGTCCTGATCCAATTCCAGCCGCGACTCCTTTAGCCGCCTTAGTTCCTCCCACTGCCCAACCAGAAGCCGCTGGGGAGTCTACCCCACCGCTACCGCTGGAATCCCATACTCAGATCCAATATCAACTTGCTCGATTGTTGCATGTGCAAACGAATACAGTGCTAGAAGTTCCGACAAATCTGGCAGTGATCCATATTGGTAAGCCCAACGATCGAATTCCGCCGGATATTGATGTCTCGGGATTTCCCAACTCTGAAATTGTCTCTCGAATCCATGCCGACATTCGGGTAGAAGGAGATGCCTACTTTATTGAGGATGTGGGCAGTTCGAATGGGACCTATATCAACAACCTGCCGTTATCAATGGGAAATCGACATCGCTTGCGATCGGGCGATCGCATTGCCTTAGGTAAAGGGGATAAAGTGACATTTCTGTTCCAAATCGCTTAGGATGAGCGAATTTGCGCTAGGTTAGAGGCGAGGAAGATTCCTGAAGCTGGACAAGCAAGGGTAACTTGCCAATATGCGCCAGGTTATTGATGTCACTAAAGGATAGCTGGTAGAGCTTAGACTTACCACTGCATCACTATCTGCTCTTGAACCAAGCGGCGGATATCGTCTAAAGTCTATGGTTTAAGGTTCATCACTTACTTTTTCAGTCGAGAACCATTGATTGGTTCGAGTTGCCCCTAGTTCATCTGCTCTCTAAAACTTTAAGCGATGCCAGTAATAAGTTTTTGAGCGCAACATGAGCTAAACCAACGTAGGATAGAATCAAGTTTCTGGACGATCAGCCCTCTTTGCCTTGCGGACTACGACTTCAGCCTCTACGCTGCCAGTGTGATTACTCTGACCCTGTTGCATCCTATTCAGTCAATTCCGGTTCAAAGCTGGAGCTTTGAGCATGAAACAGTTATTCGGATTGGTCGATCCACAGACAACCATGTGATTCTGTATAGTGCGGTTGTCTCACGTCACCATGTTGAGCTACGAAAGCTAGATTCTGGTTGGGAAATTGTGAATCTAGGTGCGAATGGAACGTATCTAGATGGCAAACGCATTACTCAAGTGCCAGTCGAAGATGGTGTGATCATTCGGCTAGCCCGATCGGGACCAAATGTCCAAATTCATATTGGTGCAGATGCTGTCACAGCCTCCCGTAACTTTGCCGGTGAAAAGACCCTCGCCCAGCGTGTCGTTCCGACTACTATTAATCCGGTGAACGCAGAAGGCGCGAGCAACGGCGAGCAACGACGATCGCCCATGAGTGCGCCATTTCTACCGAGTGAACAACCGCGTACCGATATTGATAGTGACTCTCCCCCAACGAGTCAGACCCCTTCTCCTGGCAATTCGTTACATGGCGAGGAGCATCTGGCTACGCCAAGCGCTGGTTCACGACTGGATCTGCCATTAAAAGACTGTTGTCAGCGCTATATAGAGCGGGATCTCCTTTTTTGTCCGGAATGTGGTCAACCATTGCGCGCCCAATTTATGGTTGGTAACTACTTGGTGATTAAGCTGCTCCAGCAGGATGCTTTTTACCGCAATTACTTAGGGTGGCGAGAGGGTCATAATTTTACGTTAAGAACCCTTAAGCCGGAATGGAGTCGCTATGCGGAAGCAGAAGATTTATTTGAACAAGAAGCCAAGCATCTGCTGCAATTACACCATCCCGGACTCCCCCGATTCATTGAAACAGTGATGGGAACAGAGCAATCCTATTTGGTGATTGATGCTGTATTTGGTCAAAATTTACAACAGCTCGTCGATATGAAGGGCACGATCGCTCTCTCCCAAGCCATCCCTTGGATGCTGCAGTTATGTGATGTGTTGAGCTACCTGCATCACCAAACTCCACCGGTGCTGCATCATGACATTCGTCCTGAAATTTTGATCCGACGGACTCTTACCACAACGCCAGAACTTGTCTTGACTGGATTTTCCGCTTGTAAGGCGTTAGCGCTTCAGCCCACCTCCACCCCTGGCTATAGCGCTCCAGAGCAGCAGCAAGGACTCACTAGCCCCACGTCTGATTTGTATGCTTTAGGCACAACGCTGGTTTATCTGCTGACTGGTAAGTCACCGAGTACATTTTATGCCCAACGGGAGCAGGGATTCCGCTTCTATCCAGAATATGCACCAGGGCTTACCCCCGATCTGGTGACGATTACGCGCAAATTGACCAATCCCAATCCTACCGATCGCTATGCTACAGCTCAAGAAGTAGCAGAGGCATTGCAACAGGTGGCACTCGCCGAAGCTTAGCCAGCAGTAAAGCAGTCAGGGCGAACAGCCGTTCGCCCAGCAGAGGCTGCGTAGACCTTAACTCAGGGCTGATTGGGCTTCTCTGGCAATTTGTTCGTTACGATCGTTCGCCAAGGTTTCCAGGGCTGAGCGGGCTTCTGGCGTGTTAAATCGGCTGAGGGCCTGAGCCACTCGATAGCGAATTTGCCAATCTGGGGTATCGACCAGGGGCACTAAAAGCCTAATAGCTCGATCGTCGCCGAGTTCGCCTAGCGACCCGATCGCGACAATCTGGACTAGTTCGTTGCCAGACTGTAATGCTTCTTCGAGCAAGCCAAAGGCCCGGTCATCACCCAGTTCCCCTAATGCTGCAATGATGCTGAATTTAACAATCCATTCATTGGTTCGATGGTAGAGCTGCTGCAAATCATCGAAGGCATCCGTGAGTTTCAAGGCTCCGATCGAATCTGCCGCCGCCGCCTGGACATCAGGTTCACTGTCCTGCAAACCAGCCCGTAACAGCGTGATCGTTTGGGCTGGATCTTGTTGCCCTAAACTTGCCAGTTGACTCACCCCCGAATAGCGAACTCGGGGATTGCGATCGTCGAGAACCATTTGAATTAACTCAAAGCCAATGGCGGGATCGAGTTGTCGAATTTGATTTACTGCCCGCAAGCGATCGCCGAGCTCCGGCGACTCCAGCAGGGCTTGAACGGATTCAGGAGTAATGCTCATGCTAAAGACGATTCAGTAAGTAGTAATGAGTGGATCAGTTCTGACTCTACCCTTGTTCTGCGGCCATTTCACGAATAATATCGCCCCGAGTCAGAATCCCGACGACTCGTTCTGCTTCATCCACCACAGGCAACCGATGGACCTTGCGTTCGTGCATAATCCGAGCCGCATCTGCCAAGGGCTGATCTGGAGTAATCGTCACCGCATTCGGGGTCATGACATCACCGACGGTTTGCCCTAACACTTTGTGGAGTTCCCGTTCGTAGCGACCTGGATTTTCCAAATAAATCACACTATCGAGCAGCATGATATAAGCTGGCGGGGTCACTCCAGATTCCTTCCACATTAAGTCTGTTTCCGAAACGACGCCCACTAGCTTGCCAGCCGCATCAATCACTGGCAGACCACTGATATGCCGTTCAGCCAAAATTTTGATCACTTCATTCAACTGAGTTTCCGGACGTGTCGTAATCAGGTCGCGGCTCATGACATCAGCAACAGTTTTGGCCATGCTCGATCGATATCCCTTAAGTATCTCTGAGTTCATTGTAAGGAAAAGCGGCAGCTAACCCAGACCGGATTCATGCGATGTAACAGTGCATCGTGGACAATCCATTCCTCGCTGGGGTGGCATCATGCTTAGCTCCCTCATCTTCCCGATCTGCTTCATCCCCCTGTAGTCGCTCCTGCCTTCAGCGCCTCCTGCGCCGACTGCCCTTCTCCTTGGTAGCCAAAGTACCAGAGGGCGGCTGCCGCTTCTGCCCGACTGACCGCCTTCTTGGGCTGAAAGAGGGTGGTGTAACCAAAAGCCCGCCGAATATTGGACTGGTCACCATTTTGATAGTCTGCTAAGACTGCCCGTTGCGCCAGGGGATCGATCCGAGCCGCATCTTGAAATCCCCAAGTTTGCTGAATTGCCTCTAGGCTGGCTTTAGGAAGAGCTTGACGGACATCCATCGGCACTTTCCAGAGCAATAGGGTTTCCCGAGTTAAGGGTTGATCCGGTCGGAAGGTAACCGTGGTACTACTACCCGATAACGGGCTGGGTAAAATCCCCGCTTCTGCCAAGCCCTGAATGACGGCAAAATCAGGATCACTAGGAGAGACATCCTTAAAAGCAGGTGACGCCGTTTCCAGCCCTGCCCGAATTTGTTGAGCTGGGCGATCGGAGTTAAGGCGATTGTTGGCGTTAAATAGCCAGCGGGCAAAGTCACGCCGCGTCATTGATTGATTTGGAGCCAGTTCAGTACTGCTAACGTTTGCCTTCGTGCCAACCGTTGGTGGGGTTAATACTCCCAACTGAGCCAGATCGTTGATGTAAGGTTGAAGTTCTTTCGGAGCCTTGTTGATATCGGTGAAGGAGTTGGGAGTGGTCAGCGATGAATCCGTTGCCCCCGAATTAGCGACCATCCCATCCGTTGTCGCTGTCCCCCCATATGCCCCAATATTGGTAGTCTCTGACAGTTTTAAGTTAGCCCAGTTGGCATTAGATGGAGGGATGGCTGTGGCGGACCCCGATCGCTGGTAGCGAATTGTAAACTCAGTCGGGGTGACCGTTGGGCTGGGTGTACTGGTCGGAGTCGGCGTTGCCGGAGGAACCAGAGCATTAGCAGCAGAGAGAAATGCCACAGTCACTTTCAAATTTGGGGTTTCGGCGACGATCGTCCCTGGATCCGCATTAGCCGGCACTGGCTCTATGATTCGCCAACCGTTCGTTTGCAGCTGTTGACGGTAAAACGCAAGAATACGATCGCGGGTATCCCCACTGCTCCAGCGCGTCGTTGTCGCTGGAGCAGTCGCCGCTGTAGTCGGGGCAGGCAGAATTTCCTGCAACTCTGCGCCCGGATAGCGGGGGATTTCAGCCGGGAAATCGACAGGCAACTCTACTGTTTCGGTCGGTTTCGGTGGAGATGACGGGGCGGTCGTAGGCACTGGGCTAGCCAATGGCGCAGCTTCTGAAGCAGTCAGTTGCGGATCAGCCTCTAAGGCTTTCTCAAATGTGCCGCTCCAGGATGTACCAGCACAGCTCGCTAAGGGCACCAGCAAGTAAGCTGCCAGAATGAGCAAAACCGCAGAATGTTGACGGGACACCACAACACCAGGTCAAAACATACCCTCTCACACTAGCGTAGATTTTTCGTCTCCGACTGGCGCTAGCGTTAGTTTTCTCTATTTAGAGGGGAGCGGATATCCGCACTAGTGGATTGCTGCTGATAGGCGAGATAGACCGCTTCTAAAAATTGGTCAGAGGTTAAATTAGGCGGAATTGTTTCCATCAGGATCAAGCTTCGCAGTTGGCGTGCCAGTTTTAAGCTTAATTCCGATCGTGCTTTGACCTCCATCCGCTGACGGCGCTGCAAATATTCCCGAATGATGGCGTAATCATCAGGTAATAACTGGGCAAAATCGGTTGTTTCGGGCAGGGTGGCTGCTAACTCTGTAGCCACATCAGAGATGACAATAGCCGCATTCGGATCAGAGCGACTATCCTGCACCACGATCGTTCCAGCTGCCCAATCACCAATTCGTTTCTCGCGTTTACCCAGCAGAATGCAGAATAAACCAATAAACAGAAAATCATCCACTAAGCGCAGAATCGACCGTAGGGCAGCTTGGGGCAGACCGATTGGTCTGCCATCATCCTGCACAACCCGAATTTTGGTAATCCGCTTGCCTGGAGTTTGCCCGCGCCAAACAGTTTCAAAAAAGACGAAGTAACCGTTATAGATGGCGAAGTTGATTAATAAGGAGATCGCCAATAACCACAACGGCGCATCACTGTAGTCGCCTCCGCTCTGGCTAAGAACGCTGAATAGCCCCATAGCGAAGAAATACCATAGGATCCAGAAGCCCACTAAAATCGCTCCCAGGATATGGTAGTCAATCACCAGTGCCAGAGTACGATTGCCAATACCAGCCAGCACGAACTCTAGTTCAACGCTTTCTGGTGTAGAGAAAGAAATGTGATTAAAGAAACGCATGAACGCGGCTCAGGATGGAAAGTGTTTAGGAGCTGAGTGGAGCCAACTACATACGGTTTAGGATTTGCGATCGCGAAATTGCAACCCTAGCCCTTCTCGGCGACTGCGTAGATCATAGTAAAGTAACGCCTTAATACTTTGCCAGAACGGCATCACAAAGATATTAATCACTAAGAGCAGTACCATTGTCAGGGCAAAAGCTCGCAGAAAAGCAAACAGTAGGTCTGCTTGAGCCCCAGTAGGATTGATTGCGGTGGTAAATATCGTCCCAGCCATCCCTAGCGATGGCAGCAGTGCAATGATGTAGACAGGGATAGTAATGAGGGTAGCAAGCAGGATCACTAGCCAAATCCGACCGCTATAGCCCTTCGATAATTCCCAACTGCGGCTAATCGCCTGGCTACTGCCAATCCCTGATTCTAGGGCAAGGGGCACCTCAGGAATAAACACGCGGGCATAAAACCACAGGTATAGCCCCAAAGTCACCAAGTTAAGGATGATGGCTAACAATGCCACTAGGGCGTTACTGCTGCCTAGAGCCCCCGAAAGCACTTGGAGGACAAAGCCTTGTAAAAGACTCAGCCCAAAATTAACAGCTGATAGGAGGAGTGTCACTAGGAATTGAGTAACAAAGAATTTCCAAACTTTCGATCGCAGTTGATTCCGAGCTGAGATAACGGTTTCAGGCTGTTCTGTCAATTCCTGAAATGCCAAGCGTGAGATTAAGGCTGTATTCATCAAGGCTTGGGCGGCACAGTAACATAACAACACTGCCCAAGCGACTAATAACAACACATTCAAGCCGCCTGATTTACCAACTGACATCAAGATGATGACTAGAATCAATGCCCCAAACGGTAAAAACCCCCATAAAGTAGCAGTCAGTGCAATGCCTAAATATTGCTGAAGATGAGACTTATACAGTCTGTACGCCGCACTAACAATATTGCCAGCGCTTAACGGTTGCATGGAGCCAGAGCCTTGAGCCATAAGTTAAACTCTTGCTATTCCGTGACAGGTGATGAAGCTATCCTAATTCACTCCCGGCAAGACGCTAAAAACATCACAGATTATGAACATTCAGCGATGGATTGCTCGACGGCAACCGAGTTGGCAAGAACTGGATACATTACTCAAAAAAGCTGAGAAGCAGGGATTAAAGACCCTGAAAGCGGATGAAATTCGTCAGTTATCCAGCCTGTATCGATCGGTGTCTGGCGATCTAGCCCGAGCCAAAACCAATCAAGTGGGTGAGTTAGTCGTGCGGGATTTGCATAGCCTGACCACACGGGGCTATTCCCAAATTTATCAAGGCTCACGGCGGCAAGAATGGCGAGCCATTCGGGAGTTCTACCTGTGGGGATTTCCGGCAGCTGTGCAGCAGGCAGGGGGCTATATTGCCTTTGCTACTGCCTTGTTTGTGCTAGCGGGCTTGATTGGTTGGTGGTTATCTTGGCGTGATCCAAACTTCCTCCGCTTGATTGTTCCAGGACATTTAATCGAGCAGGTGCGCGATCGCGGTGAACTGTGGATGGGATCAATCGTGGGCATGGAACCCTTTGCTTCCAGCAGCATCATGATCAATAACATCCAGGTTTCTTTAGCGGCAGTTGCAGGTGGCATGACAGCCGGATTGCTCACCCTATACTCAATGCTGCTGAATGGCTTGATGATCGGCACGATCGGGGCACTCGTCACGCAAAACAATCTAGCCTTCCCATTCTGGGCATTTGTTTTTCCCCACGGAGCATTAGAGTTACCCGCAATTTTTTTAGCCGGTGGAGCTGGCTTCTTGTTGGCTAGAGCCATTGTCTTTCCCGGACAATATCGCCGTAGCGATGCCCTCAAACTGTATGGCACCAGAGCCGCGCAACTGGTATTTGGCCTTGTCCCCATGTTAGTTATCGCCGGAATTATTGAAGGGTTCTTTTCCCCTAATCCCTACGTGCCTAATGTGGTGAAATACCTGGCAGGGTTAGTGTTATTTGTTAGCTTGATTGCTTACCTCAGCCGGAAACGCCTATGAAAAGCTTACCTAATTTCCTTGTTACTGGACTGATTGCGCTCTGGATTAGCACTATCGCCATTGTCGCTGTCCAGAACTTTACAGCCGTTTCGTTCAAATTCTTGCAGTTCCAATCGATTCAAATGCCGTTCGGATTAGTCCTGGCATTTAGTGTAGGGTTGGGAGCCATTGGTACGGCATTGATTCAATTACTGTCTAGTACCAGCTCTAATCGTGATTTAGAAGAAGATTAACAGATTTAGCCCATTGATCGTTCAGCGATCGTCAGGAGGTTATACAACTAATCTCCTAACGATCAAATCCAAGTTTTACAGTGAATACACTTGCCCATCGATTAATAAGCGAGTAATTCCCTTGGCTTGCAGATGAGATGAGGTCTTCTGCAACACTCGACCATCCGGTAACTTAATTACTCGTTGAGTCCGAGGATTCGAGTAGCGCTTGGCAACTCGGTGGTTATCAAAGATTGGCAAGGTCTTCGCTAAAGTTTCAGCTTCGGGAATTTCCCCTAAGTCACCAAATTCTCGGAGCGGTCGAGCAATTAATTCCGAGGAACGATCGACCACCAGATAACAGGTGCGGGGAATGGGTGCTTGCGTTAATGGCAGTACCTGAACGAGATTCTTTCCGGCAACCTTTCTGCCGACAAGCAGCACTTCTCCCGGTAAACCATCCTCATCCTCTAAGTCATCCTCATCCAGATCGTCCTCTTCATCTAGATCATCTTCATCTAGATCATCCTCTTCATCATCTAGTAGCCCACCTGGATGTTCTTCCAGGCGTTTCTCACTCAGAATTTCTTCAAAAACTTCTTCTGCTTCTGTCTGATAGCTAGTCTCAGCCACCTCGGTGACAACCGGCTCCTCGGCAAGCTCTTCGCTAGGGGAGTCGGCAGCTGACGATCGCCGCCGCACCCGCCGTCGCGGCGGCTCAAACTGAGTTGCTTGCTCCTCTGGGGCGGCTTCGGGTTCACGCGCGATGACTGAAGGACTTAAGCCTAAATCTAATTGCTCTAGGCTAAGAGCCGCTTTATCCACTGTTTCCGCTGATAGCAGCACACTGGCCGCAGGCTCATCATCAGTCGCAAAGCGTCCGGCTCGCTTTTGTTGAATCAGCAACTCATACTCATTGGCGGGCAACCCCTGCTTCAGAATCCGGCTAATCGTAGAGTTACTCACTCCATAACGACTTGCCAATGTCGAAGTAGTTTCACCGGGCAAGTGATAAAGCTCAAGAATTTGTTGCTTTTCGGGATCGGAAAGTTTGCGAGAAATCATGCCATCAGCCTTGAGAGAGTCTCTGCCTTGTTCATTCTATTCTGAAGCAGATCCAACCTGGCTGGTGATTCCGCTTAGGGCTGGGAAAATTCTAACTTAAGCCCGACGGCGGGAACTGCCCCGACGAGACCGACTTGATAAGTCATACTCCAAGGCAGCTCCAATACCAAATAGTACGCCGCAAAATACCCAACCAACTTCCGGTAAACTGCCGCTTTTGTAATCAACAATATGGTCATTCGCATATTTGAACCAAATGTCAGCCACATAAAGACAGAAGGCAGCAAAGGCAATCATCCGCCACGATTGAGAAAATCGCCCACCCCAGAATGCTAATAGCAACGCTGTTGCCAGCACTAGCAAGATGACATCACAAACCAGGTAAAACAGATTCACTGGACCTTTAAAGGGTTCTAGGGCGTTTTTTAGATCTATAGCCCAAGATGGGATTACTTTCTCCTCGGTTGCTCCAGGCTTTGCCCCAGTTTGTGACGTCACGGTGGGTGCGATCGCTGGAGTCGCTGGAGCCGACACTGTTGATTTAGCCGTGGGAGTAGGTTTGAGGGATGGTTTGGCTGCCGGAGCCGTTTGAGCGTAGGCTGGGGAATCGAGGAAAAATGCCGTTTTATCAGGCTCTTGAGGAGTACTTGACCAGAGCCAGATGGCAAGGGCTATCCCGATCGCGCCAATTCCTACCACCAATCCTTTCTGCCAAATCTCTAGATTGAGGCGACGAGAGGAGACCGCTTGCCAGAGTCCCAGCACTAGAAAGATATACGTCAGGATGAAGAAAAAGTCTCCCGGTGACACGGCGGCATCTAGACCTAACACTAATTCCCAATAGGTGAATAGCAAATTCCCTAAAAAGTAGAACAGCATGCCTAAGCCGATACACAGCCAAACATTACGACCGCTAACAATTTGCGGACTACGCCAGTTCCGAAAACATAAGAGGAGGGCAACTAGATAAGCGGTTGCTTCAAAAATTGTGGTTCCTAGCGAGTACCAGTCAGGTGGCTCTTCACCTTTAGGCGTTACACTAAACAGCAGAAAAAACAGGAGTGCCAGCACCGCCCAGGCAACTTGTGCCAGGACAATGGTTTGCACCGAAAGAAACGACTTGGAACCCGACTTATCCAGGCTACTCATAAGTTTTACTCACCAGGTAGCTGCAATAGCAATAGCAATAGGGATGGGGATAGAGATGGAATCTCTCAAGCAAGGGTGACATATCTGTGGAACTTCGGAACACATTCGTCAAACATTCTTAAGATGGGCAGTCTGCTGCGATGGATCCAAAACATCCAGCCTGAAATAGATTGACCAAATCATTCCAGCGATCGTCTAGGCTTAGCGCCACAACTTGCCCAACGGTAATTGATTGAGCCAATTGGTAAACTGACTGCGATCACCAGAGGGTAAGTCTTGCAGGGCATCTAGCGCCCGTTCAGCAAAACTAGTATTACCAAAATATGATTTACCAATGCGGTGCAGTTCTTGTAGGAGAGTATTCAGATGGTGTTCCTGCCAGGGAGGGAGCTGAGCAGCATTCAACGGATCGAGTGTGAGCAGCTGTTTAACAGCATCAGGCGACTCTGCCTGAGGAAAGTGCCATTGTTTGAACACCTCAGAAATATCTTTTTGGAACAATCCGGCTTGGCGATTTCCCAATAGATCCTCAATATCAATAAATACAGCCTGAAGCATGAGGAGACAAGCCTTCACGGCTGGAGCAGCGGCAGTATCACCTGCTCCTCCCTCTTCTGCCAATTGCTCTAGCCGAATTTTACCCCAGACGCTATAGCGTTCTGGCTCCTCCAACAAGACACAGGCTTTGCCCTGGTTATCTGTCAAGTCTCGCCATAGGGCTTTCGCATCTTCCTCTTGACTGGCGTTAAACACACTAATCAAGCGAAACGTTTGCCCCTGATAGGTCAGAATTGGAACTTTCTGATCCCGCTTTGGGTGCTGAATCGCCGAAATCTCAACATCCTGCCGTTTCAGTAACATGACTCTACCAGTTAACTCCTGTCAGGGCGAGGGGTGTTTGGGCAAATATGCCTGAACATTTATTGAATAGGGATACAGTAAGCTTATAGCCTGAAGGAAGCGAATTGGCGATGATTAATTTAGCAGGTTCCAAAACGATCGAGAAATAGGTTGACTTGGTTCAAATTCTCAGTAGCGCCAAAACTCCCAGTTCATCTGAGTTCTATAGATTCAGGTTATCCTAAAAAAGTCCGAGGACTTGTATCTGGCTAATCGCTAGCTTAAGATTTTCCTGGTAGAAGTTTGGTGGGCTCTTAGCTCAGTGGATAGAGCAATCGCCTTCTAAGCGATCGGTCACAGGTTCGAATCCTGTAGAGCCCGTTTTGAATGGAATCCCCTAAATTCGTTGCAGCAGCGTCCGTCCGTGGGTATCTGTACCACAAGTATTCAGAAGTTTGTAGATTTTACTTAACCGCAATACCCGCTTAGTTTGTTCGGGGCTCGGTCGCCAAGGGCGGGGGTTGTCGTAGGCATAGTAAGTTTCTACCCCATCAATGCCAAGCCGTACCGCTTCAGCGATTAAATCCTCAGGGGGTTTGCGATAGCGAACCGGATGGGCTAACACTGCTAAGCCACCTGCCGCATGAATGCTCGCAATCACTCGGACGGCTCGATGAGCATCACCGATCTCCGCTTCTTTTTGGAGGTAAGGACTGATTGCCCAATGGTTGGGGTTAAAGGCATAGCCTAAAATGTGAACCTCGGTATTCAGCAGCGATGCATTAATTTCTACGCCGGTCCATAGCCGAGGAGTTGGACGATCGGGGTGTTGTTGCTGCCAGTTGGTCAGCCACTCTTGGGCAAATTGATACCCCTCTACAGTGTGGTGGTCGGTAATTGCTAGTCCTTGTAGTCCGATACCGATCGCCTGTTCCATCAATACCTCTGGATGCAATTGGCCATCAGAACAGACGGTATGCATGTGAAAGTTGAACAACGATGGGCAGCTGTCGGCATCGATTGTTTCAAATACCCGCCACAGTGCTGAAGCATCCTGAGCAGCGGGTTGGGAAACAGGAGCCTGAGCTAGATTGACAGCCATAAAAGCCTCAAGGGGTGAGTGACTGATCACGTCTGGATAAATCGAATATACAGACTTTAACAAATTTAACCTTCGTTCATCTTGAGGCTTTATACCGACTTTTCTGTCACCAATTTATCAATTTGCTCAAGACTCGCCATGAGTCAGCTTTCGCCTGGTTTGTTCACATTTTTACACTGGTTTGATAACTAAAGGTAATCTGTACTTTCTCTTCCGGCAATGAAATAAGAATTCTGGCAACAAATAGCTTGAGGTAGAGTGGGCAAACCCTATGACCCACACCTTAGCGGTTCTAACTTTAGAGTACGAAAAAATTCCGTAGGAGCCCAGCATTATAGAATCCCTAAATTGCAGGGCTTGAGAACAGCCAGTTCCATCACGATCGCCGCAGAGAACCGTAGAGCCAGATTTAACCAATGATTTAGATCAAATCTCAACATAGCAGACTTAGTGTCAGGTTAAAACTCCTTCAAAACGTTTAATCCCTGAAGGCGCTGAATCAGTTTGAGATTGCCAGATGTGAGTAATCCTTGTAATTGCTCAACTTTATTTAGTACAGCCATTTCATGCGCACATTCTTCTTTCAAGATTGTGAGATAGCGATCGCGTTCTTGGTCAGTTGTTGCCCGCTCCAACAGATAAATTGCCATACTGATGTTGGATAGAGGATTGCGGAGTTCTAGCAACATTTTTTTCAGGATATCTTCCTGAACTTCAGCTATGTTTTGGTGGTCTTGAGACTGCTGTTGTAAGGATTTCGCCCGATCACGTTCTTGGCAATATTGCTGCATCAGACTTGCCTGTTTACTGAATCGGATCGCGATCGCCTGCCGTAGTTCCGCTAGCGTAAACGGCTTTGTTAAATAATCATCCGCTCCTAAATTCATGCCTTGCCGCATGTCCGTCAGGCTAGCTCTAGCCGTCAGAAACAGAAACGGAATCATTGCCGTTTCAGGATGTTGTTGTAATTGGGCTAGTACACCATAACCATCCAATTCAGGCATCATGACATCACAAATAATTAGATCAGGTTGTTCAGCTTGAGCAATTTGGACACCAACCAGCCCGTTTTCGGCAGTTACCACCTGAAATCCTTCGAGTTCCAAAAGCTCCTGAAGGGTTTCACGAATGAGTTCATCGTCTTCAATCACTACAATCTTCATGGCTGCACTCTTCTGAGCATGGCAAGGCTGAGGAACGATTAATCCGGTGACAGAGATCCCATCCGAATGAAGCTTTAGTGGGAAAATTGTCGATCGTTATTCTATGATTTCTGATTTTTCTATTAATTAACAAGCTGAGAATCACTAGGATCAATAGTGTAGAGTTCTAGGCAAATATTCCGAGAATACTGAACCTGCGTCCGTATCTGATCTCCCTTATTTCCCCTACTCCCTATTCATGGATCACCTCAACTTTCTGTCCGATTATCTTGCGGCTAGTCTGCGGTTGTCCGTGCCCTTGATGTTTGCAGCACTAGGTGGTCTGTATTCTGAGCGATCGGGTGTGCTGAATATTGCTCTGGAAGGCATGATCCTGACCGGAGCCTTTGTGAGTGCGACAATCACCTTCCTTACAGGGAATCCCTGGTTAGGGGTCATAGCAGCCGTGGTGGGTGGCGGTCTGGTGGGCTTACTACATGCGTATCTCAGTGTGACGTTGCGAGTGGATCAACTCGTATCTGGATTAGCCATTAATCTCTCAGTGGCTGGGCTAACTGCGTTTATGTCTCGCCTTGTGTTTACTAGTGACGTCACGCAGCGGTTACCTGGAATTGCTCCGATCGTTCTACCTGGTCTAAGCCAGATTCCAGTTCTAGGTCAGTTGTTATTCCAGCAAGATGCCCTGGTGTATTTACTGCTAGGGCTGATTCTGCTTAGTACCTATTTGCTATTTCACACTAGTCTAGGGCTAACGCTGCGAGCGGTAGGGGAATATCCCCGAGCCGCAGATACAGCAGGAATTCGGGTAGGGTGGGTACGGTATCTCAGTGTTAGCCTCAGTGGCAGTTTAGCGGCATTAGGCGGAGCCTACCTAGCCTTGGTGCATATTAAGTTTTTTACAGAAGGGATGAGTGCAGGTAAAGGCTTTATTGCCTTAGCAGCCTTGATTTTTGGGCGCTGGCATCCGGTTTATACAGCCCTAGCCTGTTTACTGTTTGGCGCTACCGAAGCATTGCAATTGCGAATTCAAGCGTTTAATCTCAGGATTCCGTATCAATTTTTGCTGATGTTGCCCTATGCGATCGCGCTGCTGGCGATGGTGGGATTAGCTGGAAAATCGACCGCTCCAGCCGCCCTGGGCATTCCCTATGTAAAAGAGAGCACGGAAGAGTGAACCGACTAAAATCTGACTAAGTACGGATTGTGTCGTCCTATGCCGCATTACAAACTGTTCTAAACCCAGTTGAGTCACTTCATTGTTTATGAAATATCGTTTAGTAAATTCGTGTATCCAGCGCGATTCCCTCAAGGAGGCAACTGTGATGAAGTATCTACCCACGGCTTTAATCCTGCTGACTGGTGTGCTGGCGACGGCTGTACCCGCGATCGCTCAAGAGGTTAGTCCCTCATCCACAATGCAATATCAGCCGGTAGTTACTCCTAATACCTTATTGCTAACGGAACCAGCTTCTGTGAGACGTGCAGGCACACTGGCACAACCCCAAACGTCTCCCTACGATCCGAATGCCCTGAATGCGGTAGCAGGCTCGGTGCAGGTGAAACCAGCAAAGCCAAAAAATCCTTTACCGTCAATCATTCCGGATGAGTTAGTGCCCCAGCAAGCCCCTAAACCAACGACCGTAAATCCGATCGATTACTTTCAGCCTCCAGCTCCCGACTCTGGGTTGAAATTGAGTGTCCCGACTGACTGATGGATCTGGTCATCCACATGTAAGTCTTTCCCGGCTTCTGCCGCAGGTAAACGGGTGTTAACCGCTAATCGGTAAAAATGATTGAACCGAGTTGGTTCAGTCCAATCCGGTAAAGTAGCTTGGCGTTGCTGAGTAAACGTCTTTTGAAAGTCAGCCATAGGCTGCCCAGTCATAGGATCACGGACTGGGACAATACAGCGCTGACAGGGATTAATCCCGTCCAATTGCACCTCGCCAATTTGGAACCGCACAGGAATGTCTGCCCGACCAAACAACTGATCCTCCCAAAAAGCAGCGGTGTCAGCAATTTCCAGGTTAGTCCGAAACCGCTGGCGGACATTGGAGAGCATCAATCCAGGAAACCAGTTGGTCACGGTTTGTAGGGTCGCTGTGCTAATCAACGTGGGGCCCGGCGAAGCTGTGTCATCTGGAAAACCCATCTCTGTATTTTGGATCAGGTAAACAGTAAAGCCAAAGTAATCACTGAGCCAAGCCGCCAGTTGCGATCGCTCATGATCCAAATGAAACTTCGTGGGTTGCTCAGTGCCCTCACAGTTGAGATCGACGGTACGAGCCACCAGGTCAAAACTGGCACGAATTTGATGGACTGCGGCTGTCCGCTTACCATTTACTACCTTGCCCTGCTGATCCACGATCGCAAACTCACGATCGTGCTGTAAGGCACCGCTCGGCAAGATTGTGGCTTGAGTGACGGCTACCCCATCCAGCGACTTAATGGGATACAGAAAAATCTGGGCTAAGTACGGCATCAGGCTTGAGGCGATCGCAGCTTCTCCAGTCTACAGGCTCGCTTACGGCAATTGCCTCAAGAACTGCTTAACCGTTTGAGATAGTCCCAACCCCGTTGCGGCCAGACATGGGTGCGTCCGGTTTTTTCGGCAATCCATTGGGCAACCTTAGGACCAGACCAGGCTCCACCATCCGGGGCGGGCTGTTGCAAGATCGTTTGGAGTTCCCGTTGCTGTTCTGGGGTTAATAGCGATCGCGCCGAAGGTTGCCGCTGTTGATTGCGATTTTTAATGGCGACAGGACCTTCTCGGTTATAGCGTTGGACAATTTCTTTAGCATAGTCGTAGTTGAGATCAACCGCTTGGGCAGCCTGTTTGATTGTCCAGTTTTGGGCAACCAGATGGAGCAACTGCCAGCGACGAGCTTCAGTCGTATCGTTGGCCTGTCGATAGTAGGTTTTGAGTTGTTTCACCGTCAGATACGGTTCTAATTTGGCTTTTGGTGGCATAACCCGCTTTATCCCTGAATCACCTGCATCAACGGTGTAGCCTCCCGGAGGTAAGTACCGGGGTTAAGGTCAATTGGCAACCGGAGTGGGGGCGAGTCGGGGGCAAACGATGGTTGAGCTGTGGCATCTGTCACGATCGCGAACTGAGTTTTGATTTGAAACTGATGTTTTTCGGTATATTCACGAATTTTTTCCTGAGCGACCGCATAGGTACGAGTCGTAGATGGGATTTGCCGCAGAAAACTGACGGCTCCCAGAAAATCTCCCAGTTCCGCCCGATTAAAGGCTTTTTGCAGCATGACCTCTGCTCGGATCTGCTGTTTATGGGTGTATTCAGCAATCTTTTGTTGAGCCAACGGATGAATTGGCGTGGTGGCCGGAATTTGCTGAAGAAACTCTAGGGCAGCGGTAAAGTGGCGCTGCTGTGCCTGGTCATAAGCATGTTGTAACGATCGTTTGGCGGCTTGTTGTTCTTGTTGCCATTGGGCGATCGTTTGCTGAGCTGATTCATAGGTGGCACTATCCGGCGCGATCGTTTGCACTAACTGCATCGCCTCCGTTAATCGTCCTGCCTGATAGGTCTGAATCGCTGCCTCTAGTAGTTGAGGATCTTTGCCGATCGCATTGATGTTCAATACACTCAAACCACCAGCACTTAAGGCAAGCACAATGGCTAACCCAGTGCCCACCGGTAGAGATGCGGCCAGTTCAGTGTCCGATCGAGTTTCTGACAGCCGTTGATCCGGCTCGGCTGGCATCCAGTCAAATGGCTGGCTAACCTCTGGGTTAAATAGGGGTAATGCCAAACTATCATCTTCGGGATCAAATTCATCGAGTACTGATGCCATGTCAGCACCAGCAGCATCCCACTCTATCAACGTCAAGCCAAACTCAGAGACCTCTGTCGCAGTCCGCCGCTCTGGTAAATTATCATCGGTCTTTGGCGGCTGGCGATCGCAGGCAAGATCTTTGCGGTATGGCAGCAACTCCAACCTCGGTATTACCATCGTGGTCATTCCTTGCCCATCAACGACGGCGGCTGATCGCAACGGTCGCTGTTGTAGCACCTGCTGAAGCTCATTTAAGGCGACGATCGCGGTGGGATAGCGCTGACTGGCATCATGGCAGACCATCCGGTTGAGCAGGGCAATCAATTCTGAATCAGTCTGTAAGATAGTAGGCGCCAATCGCTCCTGCCAAAGTAAATTCTGTGTAACTGGATCACTTGCGAATTGGGTTGGAGCAATTCCAGTCCATGCCTGAATCGCGATCATGCCGATGGCATAGACATCATTGGCTGGACTTGGTAAGCCCCAACGCTGTTCGGGTGGCTGGTAGCCATCGTTTAGGGAGATGGCTCCAGTAATCGGTTGACCTAATAGTTCTAATAAAGCTTGTTGCGATTGCCGAAGTTGCTCAAAGCCAATCAAGACTAATTGGCGATCGGGCTGCCGAATTAAGTTATCGGGTTTGAGGTTGCCATGCCAGGATCCTTGCTGATGGACGGTAGCGAGTGGTTCTAAGGTATCTAGCAGAAGTTGGCTTACCTGTTCAACGGTCCAGGACTGCCGAGGCATTAACTCAAACGTTAATGGATGTCCATAAATAAACTCCTGCACACTGTAGAAGCCATACTCAGTTTCAAAATACGCTAGCAGTTGGGGAATCTGAGGATGACGACCCAGTTGCTCTAAAAGACTCGCGGCATGGGTCAAATGCTGCCGCACGATCGCTGGATAGTCGGGGATTTCCGGAATAGGCTTCAGATATTGGATAACACACTCAGGCTGGCTAGGACGATGTAAATCTTGAGCCAGATACGTTCGTCCCCAAGCGCGAGTCGCCAAGATTTGAATCACCTGATACCGCCCATCTAAGGGTTTTTCCAGGTCAAGATCACTCACTTCAGTCTGCAATCCTACCGTTGACATTCCTCATACTCCCGGCAATGTTCCAGATACAGCTGTCCTGGCTCGTTCGCAGTTGCAAATCGGTGTGAACCGTAGTTTCAACAGGTGCGTGTTCACACTTGATTCAGGATCGCTGTCAGCACCGTGCTAACTTTTTCACGCATGGCTGTGGCGCTCCGGAACAAGTTTTGGGTTCCTAGTGACTCTTTATCTACGGAGGATGGGGGCTCTGACGACGATCGCAGTCTGCCCCTAACTAGCAACTGATTTGCTCTTTCTGCATCAAAGTCATGCGGAAAGAGGATGGGTCTATGATGCTACTAGTGAAAAATTCGTAAAAATTACGTATAACAAGAGGAAAATCTATGAAGTTTTATAGGTTAAAACCGTAACTTTATTGAATCTTTAGCCTTTTCCGTAAAATCCCGGATTAGGCTGGGATCAGATTAAAGAGAGGGCGTGTCTACGAGGTTAACCAGATTGATTTGAATCATCATCATTGCGCTCTTGGAGGTGCTATGCGTCAAGGGAAGCTGATTTCACTCACTGGAGCAATTGCTCTCCTAGCGATCGGGTGTTCATCGCCACCCTCTGCGCTGGAAACCTCGCAAGCTGCCCGCGAATTAGCGGCGAGAGAACAGCTCCAGTCCATATTGTTTGAGCAACAAACTCATTTTCTGACTGCGAATTCTTTTGCTGGTTCCCTCAAACAGCTAGAGGCAAATACCCCCTTGGAAAACCAGAGCTATCGCTTCAAAATCCAAGTGCATTCTGGCAATCCGCAACGAGTTTCTGTAACGGCTACGGCGAAGGAGCCAGCGCTCCGCAGTTTCACGGGTGCTGTTTTTGCCATGCCAGCCGAGCAAGGTAAGATTACGATTTCACAAATTTGTGCGACGAATACGGCTTCTACCCAGCCTGTACCAATCCCCGTAGCTCCGGCTAGCCTGCGTGAGGAAGTCAAATGCCCTATCGGTTCGCGATCGCTATCCGCGCTATTAGCCCAACGGTAGGCATGGTCGGCATAAGGCTCAGACTTTACTAATGCCTAAGCCAGGAAAATTGTTAGGAATAACGCGACCATGCTGGAAGCTGGCACCAATAAACGGATCATCCACTAGATTCAGATGGCTATCTAAATCGAGGTAGTCGGCTAAGGGCGACAAGTGTGCCAGAGCTGTGTTCAGCAATGAGCTATCAGAATAGCAGCCAAACATCACTTTTAACCCGCAGGCACGAGCCGTGTGGATCATGCGGGTGGCCTCGGTTAAGCCGCCTGACTTCATCAGTTTAATGTTAATGCCATGAACGCGATCGGCCAGGGGCAGAATGTCATAGCTAGTGAAACAGCTTTCATCGACAAAAATGGGCAGTGGTGAGTGGCGGTACAGTTCCGGTAAATCACCTTCTTGCCCTTTGGCTAAGGGTTGCTCAATATAGGTGACACCTTGTTCAGCTAGCCAATCCGCCATTCTGAGCGCTTCGGTTAAACTCCAGCCGCCATTGGCATCGACACTAATCTGGGTAATCTGGGGTGCGGCTGACCGTACCGCTTGAAACATGGCTTGATCCGCCGCCATCCCTTCAGGACTGCCGAGTTTCACCTTTAATGCCTGAATGCCTTGAAACGGTAATGCAACAGTGCCTCGCCCCAACCAATCCCACACCCGTTGTTGGGCAACTTCCGGCGGATTAATCCCGATCGTCACGGAGGTCGGTACAATGCGATCGCGATCTAAACCCCACAGTTGCCATAACGGCAGATTAGCGTGTTTGCCTGCCCAATCATGTAAAGCGATGTCTAACGCGGCTCTAGCGCCCGATAAAATCCGGTTGTCTGTGAGCAAGCGATCGATGCGTTGTCGTTCCAGTGGACTCAGGGCTTTTAACAGGGGAGCAATGGTTTGCAATGATCGAGCGATCGCCTCAGTAGTCTGGGGTTGTTCGCCGATCGAGAAGGGTGACGCTTCACCCCAACCCCGAATCCCATCATGCTCCACCTCAACCCAGACATTGGTGGTTTGAGCAGTCGTACCGCGACTAATTGTGAGAGCAAATCGTTTATGAACGGTAAAGGTAGCAATCCGGAGTTGCATTTAACACTGAAAACGAGACGCACGTTTGCAGTTTATTACCAATTGGGGATGATCTGTTCAAAAGGACAGTCGGCAAACTGGCACAGGTTTGAATTTACAAATCAGCAGCGAGGTCGTAGGATATACCTAGTGTGAGGAGCAATTAGAGCAGATTAGCCTTTGGGGTCGAAACACGGAAAGACTCCCAGAGGCTAATTTTTTAGCAGTTTTTTCCCGATCTAACGCCATTAAGTCAAGTGCTGTGATTATCTGGCAATGGGTCGATCGCAGCAGGGGATTCCCCGAATGCACAGGTAGCGGCTTGTGGGGCTAAAGTCATCAATGACATCAATGTCAGTTCGACCAATTCGATATACGCTTCAATATCGACCTGGTTATTCAATAACATCATCCGGTACTGATGCTTGATTTGCGCCAGTGTCTGAAGCGCTTCATCGGGATCAGTCTGTAACTTGGCTTGCCAGTCATCTAGCAACAGTAAGGTATCCATGACTAGTTTTTTATGGTGTTCGTCGAGTAAGGTACGACATTGATCCGTAAACAATTGAGTTTTTTGCTGGATCTGCTCATAGACCTCAGACGACACGGCACCGCTAATGAACTGTAAGCGATGCTCCTGCTTCAGTTCTTCAATTCCTTTGAGTGCTTGTTGGGCATTATCTGGCAGTAATTCCATTAACTCGTTAATCCGCTTGGATGTCGTGCCAACTAATTTTTTCGATCGCTCACGGCGCCACTTCTGCACCCCTAGCCCAATGCCACTACTGGCTAGCAGAATAAACACCCCCGATTGCAAATCATTATTGTTTTCCCAATAGCGGAGCCAGGCATCTCGGGGATCGCCCTGTTCGTAGACAGCCTGTGCCGCCGGATGGATATAGAACAAGCCCTTTTGTAGCAGCGATCGGGCATCTCCAGTCAATAACTCTGGGTAGAACTGCGCATAACGGCGGGACGTAGACAGCACTGCCCAGGTGAGCAATTCCACTTTTTGCCGACTGACTCCCGGACGGGTGACGAGAACTGTTGCTGTAGAAAAAGTCGGGATTGGTTGCGGGGGAATCGCCGGACGTACACTATACGTGCCCGTAGGAATCTCCGCCACTTGGTAGGAACCGGGTTCCATAATGGTCAGGTAGTTGACCAAACTTGGCTGAATCGGGAGTAATTGCAAGTTGGAGTAGCTGAGGAATTCTTGCCGCAATTTTTTACTCGCACCCATACTACCGACATAAATCATGGCATCCAGTTTGCGATCGATTAGTTGCTTTAGGGCTTGATCAAAACTGGCATTATCTACCTTGACTTTCAGCCGCGCCGCTTGCAGTAAATGTTCCGCTGTATAACGAATGCCACTGCCTGGACTGCCGATCGCGACCCGTTTCCCCTGAAGATCAGCCGTGGACTTTAGAGTAGAGCTATTGCGAGTAATTACATGCACATGTTCGTTTGCCAGTAGGGCGATCGCCTGCACTTTCCCTTGATGCATCGCCGGACTGGCGACATCCAACTGTACCAAGGCGAAGTCAGCTTGACCATTCAGGAGATACTGAAGATTTTGCTGTGTTCCCTGCGAGGAGAGGTTCTGCACAGCCATACCAATGCTAGCTTGAGCTGATTCATCGAGCTGCTGCCCCAAGCGATTGTAGTATCCTCCCGGTGTACCACTGGCAAGAATGACACTCTTAGATTGAGACGTACAGCTACTTAAGGTGACAAGTAGTAGCAAACCAAGGGTCAGGCGAGTCATGCCCATATTGCAGATGCGATGCGATGCGATCGTGGGTCTTAGCTCACCTTAGCTTGGATTGGTGCTACTGCAAGGTTTGACTATTCGCTAGCGTCTTCCGATTTTTCGGGTTTGAGCAGAGGGAAGGCGATCACATCGCGGATACTGGCGGCATCAGTCAGCAACATCACCAGGCGATCGATGCCAATGCCTAACCCACCTGTTGGCGGCATCCCATGTTCCAGGGCGGTGAGGAAGTCTTCATCGACTCCGTGAGCCTCTAAATCGCCAGCGGCTTTGCGGGCAGATTGGGCTTCGAGCCGTTCCCGTTGATCTAATGGATCGGTCAACTCAGAGAAACTATTGGCGGTTTCACGCCCGACCACAAATAGCTCGAATCGTTCCACCAGTCCGGGCTTAGAGCGATGGGGTTTTGCCAGCGGTGAGATCTCCACCGGATAATCAGTCACAAAGGTCGGTTGAATCAGGGTTTCTTCTACCTTTTGTTCAAACGCTTCGTTCAACAACTTGCCGATCGATTCACAGTCGTCAATCTCGTGTAATCCGGCTTGCTTGGCGGCAGCTTTGGCTTCCTCCAGCGTTGTGAAGGCAGCAAAGTCTAATCCAGTCACTTCTTTGACGAGATCATGCATGGTGACTCGTCGCCAGGGGGGAGTCAGGTCGATCGCCGTTCCCTGATAGCTAATTTGCAACGTTCTCAGAACTTCCTGTGCCGCATAAGTGACGATCGCTTCAGTGAGCGCCATCATGTCCTGGTAGTCAGCGTATGCCTGGTAAACTTCGATCGTTGTGAATTCAGGATTATGGCGCGTAGAAATCCCTTCGTTGCGAAAGATCCGCCCCAGTTCAAACACCTTCTCAAAGCCGCCGACAATTAGCCGTTTCAGGTGTAACTCGGTGGCGATCCGCAGGTACAACTCCATTTCTAGGGTGTTGTGGTAGGTGATGAAGGGTCGCGCTTCGGCTCCACCGGCTTCGGTCATCAAGACCGGAGTTTCAATTTCAATAAAGCCTTGTTGATCCAGGTAGCGACGAATTGCGGCGGTGATCAGTGCCCGGCGTCGGAAGGTTTCCCGCACTTCTGGATTGACGATTAAATCCACATAGCGCTGACGATACCGCTTGGCAATATCCGTTAAGCCATGCCACTTGTCTGGTAACGGCAACAAGGATTTGGTCAACATGGCGTATTCGGTGACATAGACCGAGAGTTCGCCCTTCTCAGTCCGCTTAATCGTACCTTTAGCGCCAATAATGTCACCCGCATCTGTCAGTTGCTTCAGTTGATCGAAGGCTTCCGGCTGATCGGTCATGCTGGCTTGAATCCGGCTTTTTTCCAGATAAAGCTGAATCGTGCCCGTTTCATCTTGCAGGGTGAAGAAGGCAAGTTTGCCAAATACCCGCCGTGCCATAATCCGACCGGCGACGGCAACATCAATCTGGACTTCTTCACCACTGGGGAGATCAGCAAATTTGGCTTGCAGGTCAGCCGCATGATGGGTGCTTTCCCAACGGTAGGCGTAGGGAGTAATGCCAGCTTGCTTCAATTGTTGGACTTTCTGCAAGCGGACGGCGCGGAGATCTTCTTCAGCCATGAGGGTTCCTGTGGATCAACGGTGGGGATGACTGCGCGATCGCAGTGCCCATGCAACAAAACTACAAACTTTCATTATAAGGAGGAGTCTGTAGTTTTGTGGCTACCCCTTGAGCAGTTAAGATAATTGCTCTAACCAACCGGCTAAATCGATCGCCAGTTTTTGCCCCAGTTCTAACAGCATCCGCAGGTGAACCAGTTTCAACGTTGTGGTGGGTTTGCCGGGAACGGTGAGTTCTTGCTGCATGGCGTTCAGTTTTTGCTGGCATTGCGGCACAATCCAGCGCTGGAATTGTTGCAGATAGAGTTCTTGGGCGGCGGCTAGAGACACATTCAGGTGAATCTGTTGTCCTAGCTTGATCAGGCGGTCTAATCGGTGAATTTCGGCTTGCAAGGTATCGGGATTAAATTGGTGCAGTAAGTTCCACAGCGATCGCACAATTACCCGTTCCAGAATTTGTCGGGCTTCCGGCACATTCAAATGGGCATGCAGGTGTTTGGCTTCAGTAGCGATCGCTTCCAGTTCCGCCAGATGACTTAATCCCAGTTGACTGGCATCTTCAGCTGTGGGATCACTACTCTCTTGTTCTAGTGCCCGGACGGAAACCAGCACCCGATGACTGAGGGCCACTTCTGCCGCCACCTGGAGTTCTTGCGGTACAGGTAATTCATCGCGATGGAACGCCATCAATACGCCGTAGTTATCACGGTAGACCTGGGTATAGAGCTGATCCAGGCGGGTTAAAGTGCCCTGAGTCAGCAGGTGCATAATCCGGTGGCGTTCTTCATCAAACAGGCTTTGCAGGTTGTAGGATTGGTTGCCAAAAATCTGGTTCATGCCCAGGATGACTTGGGCGGCACTGGCTTGCTTCAATGCTTCAAACAGTTTGTCTTTGGTCTGGGTATAGTTCCGGCGACCGGAGAAGGGATGAATGCAACAGTGGAAATCCCAACCGCCTAAATGCAGCACAGCAAAGACAAGATTGACACTCTCCTGCGTGATTTCGGAGACGAGTTGCAATTGCCCGATCGCCAGAGTGAGTGACCCCATGCGTTGAAGCTGGTAATCCAGTTGATGGGCAATGTAGCAGTAAATCCGTTGTTCGCGAGAGTGAGTGGCAAACAGGGAACTGATCGCGTAGTGAGCCGCTACCTGTTCCATGCTAATTTGGGCAGGCGTGACTAGTTGGCGATAGACTTCAGCCCCATGCTTGAAGCAGTCAATATTACTGGGAGCATGTCCCAAGCGGCGGACAAATCCTTTTTCCAGGCTATTCCCGGTCACTTCACTGGCTAATTCCAACGCTCTCGCCGCATACCGGAGAATTTGCACCCCTTCGGGACGGGATAGTTCCTCAAAGAACCAGCCACAACTGGTATACATCAGCAAGGTATGGCGCTGCATTTCCAGTAACCGCAAGGCATCCACCCGATCGCCATTTGCCAATTTACGGGTTTGGTGGCGGGCGAAGAAGCGATCGACATTGGCCGCACTGCGATCGCGAACGACCTGAATATATTCATCTCGGGCTAACCAGGGATCACGAAATAGCTTACTGCCAGCGTCTTCATAGACCTTGATCAGTTGATCTCGTAACCAATCTAGGGCATCCCGTAAGGGTCGTCGCCATTGTTGATGCCAGAGGCTGCCTTCGCCCCCACACCCACAATCCTCCTGCCAGCGTCCCACCCCATGACTACAACTCCAAGCCGTCACGGGTTTGAGTTCGACTTCCCAGGTTGGCTGACTGAGGGACAAATAATGGGCAAAGTTGGTCACTGTCCAACCGCGATTCGTGAATTCATGGGCAAAGGCATAGGCTAAACACTTTTCGGTGCCGCCTTTGTGATGTCCAAAGGTTTCGCCATCGGTCGCTACGGCAATAATCTGGGACGGACGATGATCGCCCCGGACGGCTTGCCCCAACCGACTGGCAAAATGCTGGGAATTACTTAAGGCGGAGTCATCAAAGCCCATGTCGCGGGAGATCGGGCCATCATAAAAGAAGATGTCGATATATTGCGATCGCATCTCTCCATCCAAGAAACAGCGATAGGGACGGGTCGGATCAATTTGATTGCCGCCAACTTCCTGCCAGTCATGATGGGGATGATCAGAGGTCGGGAGAGGACGGCAACGTTGGGCTTGCGAGGGTGCCAGAATAATGAACTTGATCCCTTCCTGCACCAAGGCGGCGAGCGTGGGGTAATCGACGGCGGTTTCAGCCAGCCACATGCCTTCGGGATCCCGTCCGAAGCGGGAATGGAAGTCGGCTTTGCCCCAACGAATTTGGGTGAGTTTGTCGCGATCGTTGGCTAAGGGCAGAATGATGTGGTTGTAGACCTGGGCGATCGCATTGCCGTGACCATGTAGGCGCTGACAACTTTTACGATCGGCTTCCAGAATCCGCTGGTAGGTTTCGACATCATGCCGTTCTAGCCAATTGAGTAACGTCGCGCCCATATTGAAGCTGAGATACTCATAGTTGTTAATGATCCCCATCACTTCTTCGCGATCGTTGACCACGCGAGCAAAGGCATTGGGGCGATAACATTCATGATGAATCCGTTCATTCCAGTCATGAAACGGCGCCGCACTCGGTTGTCGTTCGATCGCATCTAAATAAGGATTTTCCCGAGGAGGCTGGTAGAAATGCCCATGTACCGTGATGTAAACTCCCTGAGCTGTCTGTAAGGGATCGGACGTTGCCTCGAGTGCCGAACTGACAGTTTGATCAGTGTTAGGCTCCTGATCAGGACGGACAAACAGATTCGGATCAACGGTTTGCAGATTCGCAAATGGCTCAAAGGATTGCATGTCGGGAGTAGAAGTCATAAGTGAGAAATATCCAAAAATAGGGCAACGCGATCGAATACACCCAACTCTCTGAGTTGAGTCATCCAGCGAACAATTTAGATCGAAAAATTCTGAAACAAGGGCAGTATCCTGGTACAGGCTAACAGCAGGTGATGAATGCACTATTAGCTGTGGGTATTGGCAAATTAAACGTCCGTCTATTTAAATCAAATCAGCCTACGATTCTATGAGGAAATGTCTTAGGTAAGATTGTGCTGGCGAGCAAACAGTACGCTTAAATTCTCGGTTTTAACAGTGATTTACCATACCTGATTCAATCGCGATCCCCGGTTGTACTTAACCATTCATTAAGGGATCACAACAAGACTTTGCGATTGATAAAGTATGGGTAATTTTCCGTAACAAAGGAGAGATGCTGTGAAATAAATGTTTTGGCAAGAATTTCGGTTTTGCCGTCAATTGCAACAGTTTAACTGGGTAATCTTAGATTTGTGGTTCAACTGTTGTACGCAGGTTGTCTTAGACCAAAGATTAAGAACTTTGCCACACTGCTACCAACGGTTGGGAACCTCGAATAAGTAGCGGTTCACTGGGAAGTACACCCATTGCATCTTCCAGTTCCACATTTATGTAAGTTAATCATCATGTCGTTCGGAAAATACCTTCTCTCCAGTCTGTTAATCTTTATTCCCATTTCCGTCGCCGCTCACTATTTGGGGTGGGGATCCTTAGTGGTCTTTATTACGGCAGGTTTGGCGATCGTGCCGCTGGCAGCTTGGATGGGTACGGCTACTGAAGAAATTGCTGTAGTTGCGGGTCCTTCTCTCGGTGGTTTACTCAATGCCACCTTTGGCAATGCCACTGAATTAATCATTGCCCTGGTTGCCCTCAATGCTGGACTGATTGATGTGGTCAAAGCCAGCTTAACCGGGTCGATCATCGGTAACCTGCTATTGGTCATGGGCTTATCCATGCTATTAGGCGGGCTTCGCTACAAGGAACAAGAGTTTCAGCCGATCGTGGCGCGGGTGAATGCCTCCTCAATGAACTTAGCCGTCATCGCGATCCTGTTACCTACTGCTGCCAACTATGCAGCGCGGTCACCGATCCCCGAAGCCACAATTCAAAATTTCTCAGTTGCCGTGGCGCTCGTCTTAATTGCGGTCTACGGCTTAACGTTGTTGTTTTCCATGAAAACCCATACCTACTTATATGATGCTGGCGTTGCCCAACAAGAGTTAGAGGAAATGGCACAGGAAAATCTGGCAGATGGGGAGTCGTCAGGACATAAAGTGAACTTGTGGCTATGGATTGGCATCCTGCTAGCCGCCACCTTATTTGTCGCTGTAGAGTCAGAATTACTAGTGGACTCGCTAGAAGAAGCGACAGAACATCTAGGATTAACGGCATTATTTACTGGGGTAATTCTCTTACCAATCATTGGCAACGCCGCAGAACATGCGACGGCAGTTACTGTCGCCATGAAAGACAAAATGGATCTCTCTGTATCCGTGGCGGTCGGTTCCAGCCTACAAATTGCTTTATTTGTCGCTCCAGTGTTAGTGATTGCCGGTTGGTTGCTAGGCAAACCAATGGATCTCAACTTCAACCTATTCGAATTAGTGGCAGTCATGGTAGCCGTGCTGATCACTAATTCCATTAGTTCGGATGGGCGATCCAACTGGTTAGAAGGCATCTTATTACTGGCAGCCTATGTGGTGATTGGGTTAGCGTTTTATTTCCAGCCAGCTATCTAAATATTTAGCGCCTTAGTTAGGGTAGGTTTTGCGGATCAGCCAACTTTACCGTTGGGTCTATATCCACTGAGCCTACCCTTTTCACATGCGCGATCGATATCCTTGATCCAGGGTCAATTTCGCTTTCGCCTCATGTTTCTTGATGGTTCAGGGCGTTCCAGTTGAGAAAGCGCCTCTCACTGACTCGGGCGATCGCGCTTTCAGATAAGATGAGAAAATGCTCGAAATCAGATCAGTCTGGTAACGAGATCATTTTCAACTCATGAGCAGGGCAAACCAGGCGATAGCGCGATCGTTCTGGCTTGAACCCATAGTCATCGCATTCAACAAGGGACGACGATATGAGCGACACAGATATTTTCGATAAAGTGCAAAAAATTGTAGCGGAACAGTTGGGCGTGGATGCGAGCGAAGTAACTCCGCAAGCCAGTTTTGCCAACGACCTGGGTGCAGACTCCCTGGATACCGTGGAACTCGTAATGGCGCTGGAAGAAGAATTTGATATCGAAATTCCGGACGAAGCGGCGGAAGAAATCGCCACCGTTCAAGCCGCAGTTGACTACATCAACAATCAACTGAAAGCCTCTGCCTAATCTCGGCTTTCAGCAGTTTATGTGAGTTATGAGTTCGGGAAGCGGCATTCGATCGCGGCTAACTCATAACTCCATCCCTAACCTTAATTCTATTGTGGGCACTGACCCCTCAACGTTGACGGAAACCATGACACAGGCTGATCTTAAGCGCGTTGTCGTTACAGGGCTGAGCGCGATTACTCCAATTGGTAACACCCTGACCGAGTATTGGGACGGGTTAATGAGTGGGCGCAACGGCATTGCCCCGATCACCTTGTTTGATGCTTCTCGGCATGACTGCCGGATTGCCGGTGAGGTGAAAGGCTTTGATCCACTAGCCTACCTGGATCGCAAAGATGCCAAGCGGATGGATCGCTTTGCTCAGTTTGCGGTGGCAGCAAGCAAACAGGCGTTAGCAGATGCCCAACTGGTGATTAACGACCTGAATGCCGAACAGGTGGGTGTCCTGATTGGCACTGGCATCGGTGGTCTGAAAGTGTTAGAAGACCAACAAGAAATTTATTTGACCAAAGGTCCTGATCGCTGTAGTCCGTTCATGATTCCGATGATGATTGCCAACATGGCTGCCGGACTCACCGCGATTCATACGGGAGCTAAAGGACCGAATTCCTGTTCCGTTACCGCCTGTGCGGCTGGCTCCAATGCGATCGGAGATGCCTTCCGGTTTGTGCAACGGGGTTATGCCCAAGCCATGATTTGTGGGGGGACAGAAGCTGCCGTGACGCCTCTATCCGTTGCTGGGTTTGCTGCCGCTCGGGCTCTGTCTACTCGTAACGATGATCCGGCAACTGCCTGCCGTCCGTTTGATCAAGGTCGGGATGGCTTTGTCATGGGTGAAGGGGTAGGGATTCTGATCCTGGAAGAACTGGAACATGCCCTCAGCCGGGGTGCGCGAATTTATGGGGAGATTGTTGGCTACGGCATGACCTGTGATGCTTATCACATGACCTCTCCAGTGCCCGGTGGCGAAGGTGCCTCCAGAGCGATTTCCCTGGCATTGAAGGATGCCAATCTGACTCCCGATCAAGTCAGTTACATTAATGCTCACGGGACGAGTACCCCCGCGAACGACTCCAATGAAACAGCGGCAATTAAGACGGCGCTAGGTGAACACGCCTACAAGGTCGCGATTAGCTCCACCAAATCCATGACAGGTCACTTGCTGGGCGGCTCCGGTGGCATTGAAGCCGTAGCTACAGTGATGGCGATCGCCCACGATCGTGTCCCCCCCACCATCAACCTGCACAACCCAGATCCAGCTTGCGATTTGGATTATATCCCCCATCAAAGCCGTGAACAGGCAGTGGACGTTGCCCTGTCGAATTCCTTCGGCTTTGGCGGTCATAATGTGACGCTGGCATTTAAGAAATATCGGTAGTAGACCCTCTTGCCGAATCTGAATAATGATAAGCTAATAGGTGTTTATGCTCATGTTGCTATTAACGTGAGAAATTTTTCATGGCGTGACGATTGGTAGGCAATGCCAGAAAGATTTCTCTACGGGGAATTTCTGGCTCCTACTCTGAGAGTTTCACGTTTGCCCTTCGGTGTCAGCTTTCCCAACCTCGCCCTAATCAGGACTAATCACCCATGACGACTACGACCACTCGCTTCCCGATCGATTTATCTGCCTACAAACCCATTGCCTTAGATCCCACCAAACCCACACTCACCAACGAAGAGCGCGAAGCCCTCAAAGCCAATATTCAGCTTTGTCGGGATGCGATCATCTTCTTCACGGCAACGGGGGCAGCGAGAGGCGTGGGTGGTCATACGGGTGGTCCCTACGACACAGTGCCCGAAGTGATGATTCTGGATGCCCTATTCCGGGGAGCCGCCGAAAAATTTGTGCCGATCTTCTTTGATGAAGCCGGACACCGAGTGGGCACTCAGTATTTGATGGCAACCTTACACGGGGAACTGCCAGCCGAACAATTGATGCGCTACCGGGAAGCGGGATCTAAGTTACCTGGACACCCCGAATTAGGCTTAACTCCAGGGGTGAAATTTAGTTCCGGTCGGTTAGGGCATATGTGGCCCTATGTCAACGGAGTCGCCCTGGCAAATCCTGGCAAGGCTGTGTTCTGTCTCGGTTCCGATGGTTCCCAGCAGGAAGGGGATGATGCGGAAGCCGCTCGGTTAGCCGTCGCCCAACACCTCAATGTCAAACTAATCATTGATGATAATGATGTCACGATCGCGGGTCATCCGTCCAAGTACCTGCCCGGATTTAGCGTTGCTAAGACCTTAACCGGACATGGCGTGAAGGTATTGGAAGGCGATGGTGAAGATCTGGATGGGCTGTACAGCCGGATCTACGAAGCAATTAACACTCCCGGTCCCGTGGCGGTGATTAACAAACGTCCCATGTGTCCCGGCATTGAAGGGCTGGAAGGTTCCAACCACGGGCATGATGTAATTTCAGTCAAACTGGCGATCGCCTACCTGGAACAACGAGGTTTAACCGATGCGGTCAATTACCTGAAAGCGATTGAAACGCCTAAGCAAACCTATACATTCCTGGGTGTTAGCGACAAATGGGATTCTAACCGCAACGTGTTTGGTGATGCGGTAGTGGGTGTTCTGGGTCGGATGAGCGAAGCAGAGCGTAAAGCCAACGTCGTCGTGATTGATAGCGACCTGGAAGGCTCCTGTGGTCTGAAGAAGATCCATGATGCCCATCCCGAAGTCTTCATTCCCTCCGGGATTATGGAGCGGGGTAATATTTCGGCGGCAGCTGGATTCGGCATGGAGAAAGGTAAGCAAGGGATTTTTGCCACCTTTGCCGCCTTCCTGGAAATGTGTATTTCCGAAATCACCATGGCGCGGTTGAACTACTCCAACCTGCTGTGTCACTTCTCCCACTCGGGGATTGACGATATGGCAGACAACACTTGCCACTTTGGCATCAACAACTTCTTCGCCGATAACGGCTTAGATGACGGCTACGACACCAAGCTATACTTCCCGGCTGATGCCCATCAAATGAAAGCCTGTGTAGAAGCGGTGTTCTCCGATCCCGGTCTGCGGTTTATCTTCTCCACCCGCTCCAAAACCCCAATGATTCTGGGAACCGATGGCAAAGATTTGTATGGCGAGGGCTATACCTTTGTGCCGGGTAAAGATGAAGTGGTGCGGGAAGGGAAAGCTGGCTACATCGTTGCCTTTGGTGATTCGCTGTATCGCGCCTTGGATGCGATCGAACGGCTGAAGCAAGAAGGGATTGAAGTTGGCTTGATCAACAAACCGACGCTGAATGTGGTGGATGAGGAAACGATCGCCAAAATCGGTAAATCGCCCTTCGTGTTAGTAGTGGAAGCCTTTAACCGGAAGACTGGCTTAGGTAGCCGCTTCGGTTCCTGGTTGCTGGAGCGGGGTTTAACCCCCAAGTATGCTTACCTCGGCACCCATGAAGAAGGTTGCGGTGGTTTGTGGGAACAGTATCCCCACCAGGGCATTGATCCAGATGGCATTATCAGCAAAGTCAAGCAACTGATCGGTTAATCACCGTTTACTTAACCTGAGGGCTGAGAACTGAGTTGACTCTTGGTTCTCAGCTTTTTTATTGCCGATCTAATTTTGGGCACTCTGGTACTAGCTCGATCGTCAGCTCACGAAATTTCTTCCAGGAAATGTGTAGCTGTTTAGCAATTACCTAGACTGCTCTAAGGATCTGCCTGTGTCCTCATCTCTACCACCCGCGATCGCCATTCGTCTGGCGCGATCAGATGACATGCCCCATCTAGTCCGGCTGCAACTTGATTCAATTCAAACCCTGTGTGCCAAAGACTATACCCCAGAGCAACTGGAGGCATTGATTGATAGCAAAGCCAATATTCGGGTATGGCAAGAACAAATTTTTGTGGCAGAAATCGCGGGGCAGATTGTCGGTTTTGGCGCTCTCGCTTTATGCCAACCCTCGATTAATGCCCTCTTTGTCGATCCCAATTTTGCCCGCCAAGGCATTGGGCAACAGTTATTAGCCACGTTAGAAAAAGCCGCTTTAGAGCGAAACATTCGCTGCCTCTGGGTATCTGCTTCCCTCACCGGAGTGCCGTTTTACCAAGCCCAGAAATATGAAACGGTTTGTCGGGATAGTGTCTGGTTGTCCTTACGACCTGTGCCCGTGATGACCATGAAAAAAGTGCTGATCCCACCCACCCAATCCGAAATTATTTGGACTTGGATTTGGTATAGCTTACTGATTCTGTTTGTGATTTGCGCGATCGTCCTGCCACTAATTTCTTAAGCCCAGAACGATACTCCCTAATCAAAATCGGAAGTGTAAACCCAGCAGATTAGCCTGCGATCGTTACCCCTCCGATTTAGTTCATCCAAATTTGTCAGTTAGATTAGTTTAAGCCGAGCCACTGCAACAGACCTTGACCTGTCACATACTCGATCGCCAGGGCTAGAGCAAAGCCAATCATCGCCGCCCGACCATTCAGGCGTTCAGCATACTCATTGAAACCAAACTTCGGTTCGCTCAACTTGGGGGTCACAGAAGGTTGAGGTTGAGTCATGGGTCGCCTCGCTTATTTACAAATCTTTACGTTTCCTCTTTTTATTGTAGACAGAGTCAGGCGATCGTCAAGGGATAGAGAGAAAACTCACCTAGATCGGACGGTGATCCCACCTCGGACTTGCCTTTGAGCCGATGTGCTGGCGAGAAGGAAGACGGTACAGTGGTAAGTGTAGCCTAATGACTGCCACATCATTGTTTGAAAGGGTCTGGATAAAGACGGCTTATGAATAGAAAACTGACAGCTTGGATAAAACCCCTACTCAGAGCAGTCGTGTTGGGAGTGCTGGTAATTGCACTTGCCTTCGGTCACGGTAACGATGCTCTAGCTGCTGGTGGGGGTCGGATTGGCGGTGGTTCCTTCCGCGCCCCAACTCGGGTGGCTCCCGCGCCTCGTAGTTATGCCCCTCCGGGTGGCTATGGCGGCTATGGCGGTGGATACTATCCCGGTGGTGGGATTGGCTTCCCATTCCTATTCCCGGTATTTGGCATTGGCGGTGGATTTGGGGGACTGTTTGGTATCTTAATCTTCCTAGCCGTCGCCAACTTCCTGGTTCAAAGCTTCCGGCGGGCCCGATCGACCGATAACGATAGCTTAGGCTACGACACCGTCAGTAACCCAACGATTTCCGTAGCCAAGGTACAGGTGGGGCTACTGTCAGCCGCCCGCGAGTTGCAAACTGAGTTGAATCAGATTGCTGCATCTGCGGATACAGGTTCTACGGAAGGGTTAGCAGAAGTCTTACAGGAAACCTCATTGGCACTCTTACGCCATCCTGAATACTGGACACATGGGAATACGGCTGTTCAGCAAACCAAATTGGCAGCGGCTGAAGCCCAGTTTAATCGACTGGCTTTGGCAGAACGCAGCAAATTCAGTCGGGAAACCCTCTCGAATGTGAATAACCAACTGCGCCAAGCCCCAACCGTAGGCAGTTTACCGGCTGGAGAAACGAGTGGCGCCTTAGTCGAGTCCGCAGAGGAACCAGGAGAACACATTGTCGTAACCCTGTTAGTCGGAACGCAAGGCAAGCTGGATCTACCCAAGGTGAATAGCTCCGACGATCTGCGTCAGGCATTGCAACAGTTGGGGGGTGTATCGAGCGATCGCCTACTAGCGCTAGAAGTTCTCTGGACACCTCAAGCCGACAACGAAGTGCTGAGCAAGAACGATCTCTTAGTGGAGTACCCGGATCTGCGACTGGTTTAGTGAACGTCTAAATTCCTTGATAAGGGGTAGATCCAGGATCTACCCCTTTTGCGTTTTATGGCGATTGGCGTTCCCGTTGCAGAAATGGCACATCGACTAATTCGCCTTGGCTCTCACCTACTTGCACCGTCAATCCGGCACTACCACCCACTTTTGTCCGCACGTACCCTAGCCCAAACCAGCCTTCGTTAGTTTCGGTCAGGCTAGTTAAAATACCAGCCTTCTCGTTGTCTACCGTGATCGGGGTTCCGAGGTCTGCCGCTTGCTGTAAGCGAATCCCCCAAATCTGTTGTTTCACGCCTTTGTAAGTGTCTAATCGGGCGATCGTTTCTTGCCCAATGTAACAGCCTTTATTCAGCGAAATTGCCTGCCACAGACAGGCTTCCACCGCATTGAAGTCTTCGGTAAGTTCCTGATCGGGCATCGGTCGTCCTTGCTCAATCCGCAATTGTTCCCAGGCGCGATCGCCCATTGGCACTGCACCTACTTGGGTGAACGCTTGCCAAACATCGGCAGCAGACTGGCTATCCATGATCAAGGTATAGCCGGGAAGTGCTAAACCACTGCCAACTGCAATCCGAACCGGATGTCCTACTAGCATCAGTTCAACATGATTACCATAGGGCTGTCCCACCAGTGCATCTGCTCCTAGTTGCTGCAACACAGCATCAGTTTCAGTTCCAATCAGACTAAACATGGCGGTTGATGTTGTCACATCCGTTAACGTGACTTTATCACCGAAGAAAATGTAGCGATCGAGCCATTGCAGCAAATACTCACGGCGATTGGGCGACACCACCACTAACACGGTGTCATCCAACACGTAAGCCGTTGCCAGATCGATCGTGCGTGCTGTTGAGGTGACGAATATCGTATCAGTGCCTTGTCCTGATTTCAGGAGTTTAAAGTCGTTGGTACTTTGGTTGTGCAGGAAGTTGAGGCGATCGCTGTCCGAAAGTTGAATCCGACCCCAATGGGAGCGATCGCACAGGGCTACCCCTTGCCTTGCCGCCTGAATTGCCATGGCATCATTGCAAAAACTCACAGGTACACTAACGGCAGCATCAAATATCGCTCCAGTTTTGCCCTGAATATCCGGTAAACTCTCACTCATAAATCACTTAGATGGGAGTCGCTAACCACGCATTACGTTAGCTGTTAGCTTACCTCACAACCATCCTCGTAACCGATAGATCACAATTCCCAGATATTCTTTGAGAGCGCGAGTCGTTTCCTTCAACCGCTCTGCTTCTGGCGCTAAGGTCAAAATAATTGACTGGGGTGAGTTTTGCATAGATTGCAGGTCGCGATCGGTGGTCAAAAAATCGACTGGGGCGGGAATGGCGTCAATTCCCTGCTTTTGGAAGATCAACAGCGATCGTGGCATATGCATCGCTGATGTGACTAACAAAATCCGCCGAATGCCTTGGGCATCCATAATTTTTTTCACATTGACGGCATTTTCGTAAGTTGTTAACGAATCGGGTTCTTGCAAAATCGCTGACTTCGGAACTCCCAGCAATTCCACAATTGCCGCCATATCCGCCGATTCTGGAGGTTCTTCTCCGCCCCAGTCAATCCGCCCACCAGCCAAGATAATGCGAGGGGCTTTGCCTTCCCGATATAGCTTGGCTCCATAAATCACCCGATCGCCCTCTTCACTTAAATCGACCCAGGGACGGGGTGAGGAAGCTGGTTTAGTAGCGCCCCCCAGTACCACAATCGCATCGGCTTTCGGTAGTTCTCCACGCGGCACATGCTGATACTCCAGCGATCGCACAATGCTATTACTCACCCAACCATTACTACTCATCAGGAGAACAGCTAGCGCTAGAAAAATCGGGATCATCGCGAGTCGGCGGGGCAACTTCCATAACAACATGCCCAGCGTCACCACCATCAACACACATGCCAAACCTAGGGGATAAAGAAATAACGGTAAAAGTTTAGAGAGGAATAGAAACATGGTGATTTAGCGACGGCGATTCATTGCTGAAAATGGCATGGCAGGATCGTAACTCGATCGTGCCGGACGCAGCTTTGTAGACGTCGGGGACGATCGCGATTCATACGTCCGCCACACCATTAACGGAATGCTGATCAATCCCAACGTCACCACCACTACCGTCATACTCCAGACCAGCAATCGGCTGGGGCGATAATTCCCGCGTTCAATTTGCCAAAACACGCGGTTATATTGCCATGCGGCTAAGGCGATCGTCACGATGCCTAAAATCACCATGACGATGCCAAAGTTTTCATAACTGAACACTGGATGTCCAATGACTTCCTGTCCAGTTGTCGTCGCTTGTAACTGCCGAAGAAACAAAGCAAACCGAGCGATCGCAAAGCCAAAACTAATCAAGGCGATCGACGTTCGTAACCAGGCGAGAAACGTCCGTTCGTTGGCCTGATGTTCGCGTTGGCGATCGATCTTGGGTTCTTGAGTCATTCAGCCATCAGTAATTGGCGGTCCTACTGAGCCGGACGATTGATCATCCGAGGAATCAGGCGGGTTTTGGGTGGTAGTAGGCGGGAGTCTGACGAAGGAGTGGGCTGAGAACTAGCCTTGGGAGAACGAGAGAATAGTTCAGCAAAAAACTGTTGCATGGCAGCGAACGATCGGCGATCGGCGACTGGATTATATGCCGCTCCCTTTGAGGGATCATTGCCAGCCTCCGGGATAGTAAAGCTATGCACTGCGTTACCATAGCTCACGAGTTGCCAATCCACATCAGCCTTCCGCATTTCACCTTCAAAGGCAGCAACTTGCTCCGGTGGCACATAAGGATCATCGGCTCCATGTAGTACCAAAACCTTACCTCGAATGTTTTGAGCATCGGCTAGATTCGGTGTATCCAGATTGCCATGAAAACTGACAACTCCAGCCACAGGCGCACCACTGCGAGCCAACTCCAGCACCACGCCACCGCCAAAGCAATAGCCGATCGCCGCAACTTGATTAGGCTGAACTAAAGGATGTTGTTGTAATGTGGTAAGTCCTGCCTTAGCGCGATCGCGCATCAAGGAACGATTCGAGCGATAAATGGTTGTCTGTGCTCCCGCATCCTTAGGGTTATTCGGACGGATGCCTTTGCCATACATATCGATCGCAAACGCGACGTACCCCAATTTGGCTAACTGTTCCGTACGCTGCTTGGCATAATTATCTAATCCCATCCAGGCATGGGCTACTAATACTCCTGGACGTTTGCCCTGAATCGCATCGTCATAGGCAAGATAGCCTTCTAGCACTGCGTCCCCGTGCTTGTACTCTACAACTTGGGTACGCACCACTGCTAAAGCATGAGTGCTGAGTAACAGAGCCGCAATTGGAGCCGTTAGAACAGCTAGTAGAGTATGTTTCATCGCAATTTCAGTCAAATTAAGTAGCAACCGATTCACAGTATACGAGTTGAATTGGCTGGACAGATTTTCGCTCCCAACAAAAAACCGGACACTTTGACAGCATCCGGTTGATGAGGTACTTGTGCTGAGATACCTGGCAGTTTACTTCACAAGTCCCAATAGCTCAGTGGTTGTGGTGGTCGGCAGACTGGGCGCCACCGAAATCCGAGACAAGTTATCTCCAGGTTGGTGCGCGATCGTCGAAACCACCGTTCTCGCCCGACTCGCCACCTGCACTGTTTTGACATCGTAGGTCTGAGTCAACAGCTTGGGATACAACCCGATGCCGACGATCGGAATCAACAAGCAAGCCGTGATAAAGATTTCGCGGGGTTTGGCATCAAACAACTCGCCACTAGCCGCCAGAGCCGCATTCTCTTTGCCGTAGAAGATTTCTCGCAGCATCGAGAGCAGATAAATCGGGGTGAGAATCAGACCGACAGCGGAGAGCAGAACCACCACGACTTTGAAGCTAGAGCTGTAAGCATCGCTGGTCGAGAAGCCGACAAACACCGCCAGTTCACTCACAAATCCGCTCATACCGGGTAATGCTAAGGAAGCCATTGAGCCGATCGTGAACAGAGCGAAAACCTTCGGCATTGCCTTGCCCAAGCCACCCATCTTATCCATCATCAGGGTGTGAGTCCGTTCGTAGGTGACACCAGACAGATAGAACAGAGCCGCCGCAATCAAGCCGTGGGACACCATTTGTAGAACCGCACCGCTCATACCGATTTCAGTATAGGAAGCGATACCGAGCAATACAAAGCCCATGTGCGAAATCGAGGAGTAAGCCATCCGGCGCTTCAGGTTGCGTTGTCCGAAGGACACCAAGGCTCCGTAAATGATATTCACTACCCCTAAAATCGCCAGCAGGGGAGCGAAGTAGACATGGGCATTCGGCAACATTTCTACGTTCATCCGAATCAACGCATAGCCGCCCATTTTCAGCAGTACACCCGCCAGAATCATCGATACTGGAGCCGAGGCTTCACCGTGAGCATCAGGCAACCAGGTGTGGAGTGGGAAGATCGGTAGTTTGACCCCGTAAGCGACTAGCAGACCAGCATACGCCAGCAATTCAAACGTCAGCGAGTAATCCTTCAGTCCTAACTCGCGCATGTCGAAGGTGACGTTGCCACCGTAGAATGCCATCGCTAATCCGGCCACCAGGATGAAGACAGAGCCGATCGCCGTATAGAGAATAAACTTGGTGGCGGCATAGAGCCGTTTGGGACCACCCCAAATCGAAATCAGAATGTAGACCGGAACGAGTTCCAACTCCCACATTAAGAAGAACAGCAGCATATCCTGAGCGCAGAACACGCCAATCTGGGCGCTATACATCGCTAGCATCAGGAAATAAAACAGGCGTGGCTTTTGCTTCACCTGCCATGCCGCCAACATGGACAACGTTGTGACTAAACCTGCCAGCACTACCAAAGGCATCGAGATGCCATCTACCGCCAGCGACCAATTCAACCCTAGCTGTGGCACCCAGGCATAGGTTTCTGCCATCTGAAAGTCGGGTGATTGCAGGTCGTAGTTTTGCCAAAAGGCATAGATGGTGAGAGCAAAATCGATTAAACCAACGGAAAGCGCATACCAGCGAACTGTTTTACCCTGTTTGTCTGGTAGCACCGGAATCAGCAGAGAGGCGACCAGCGGGAACAGGGTAATAATTGTTAGCCAAGGGAATTGGGTGCTCATCTTGATTACTCAAGGGGTGTGGGAATTCAGTAGCTTCGGGGTTGCTGAGTGATGATCTTGAGTCGCAACCCCTGCCTAATCCGCAAAGAAGCCCACTTATCCCAAGTGGAGGACTGGCAGGTAAAGGAATGTAACGAGCCAGACGCGCTTGAAGGCGATAACTGAGCGATCGGGGGAGTGGCAAATCACATGTTTCAGGAAACAACAGGGAAAAGTAATTATCCACCAAGTCCCACAGAACATATCTTTGACAGACTAAGCCAAAGGTGAGGGGTAAACTTCATGAGAATATTTACCTACTGACTATGTTACCCCTGTTTGTAAAGTTAATTGAACTTATAAGCGTGAAAATATGACGTTCTGTAATAGAACTTTCAACAGCTATTCCATAGAGAAAATCCTCTTAAGTTGTATAACCCTTGCAGTGAAGCAATCCCATCGATAGAGTGCAGCATGAAGAAATGTCTCCTTATCGAGTTATCTCTATCGTTTTGTTACCAATCCTTGAGTGCTTACTCCGGATTCGATACTGTGAAAGGCTAAATTTCATCCTGGGGAGTCTGCGATCGCCATGCCAAAATTTGGGGATATCACCGTCTGGCAGCAAGCAGAAGTCCTGATGCAACCCGCCTTTATTCGCTTAATTGACAATCTCCGGAAGCAGTTAGAATTCTCAACCTGGAAAGGCAGCTATGAAGATGTGCTGGTTTGGCCAGAAGGAATCTCTGATGCCATGAAGGCTGAGGTGATTGAGCTACGATCGCGCCTGGAAACGGCGACTCCCGAACAAGCCGATGAGATTCGCCAACAATTAACCGATTTACCTAATCCCTATCCGGGTTACTTACTGCGCTTGGAGCAGGCTAATCAGCAAGTCGCCGTAGAACTATGGGATTTGTGCTACCAGATCTGCTTCCGCAACTACAACTCAGCCACCGGAACCTCTTGGATAGGCGGATTTGGTCAATCCACCCATCCAAGTGTGGAGATTGACCAGACCCTATTTGATGAAACGGGGGAAGTCGATTGGCACCGCCTGGATGAAAAAACCCAACGGATTGTTGAACGAGTATTTGCCAATCTACCGACTTAAGTGGTGTATTCAGCGTTGATCTTGACGTAGTCGTAACTCAAGTCACAGCCCCAAGCGACTCCAGACCCCGACCCCGACCCGACACTGACGGAGATTAATACTGTGTCATCTTTCAGGTAAGCTCCGGCAGCCTTGGCTTTTAAGTAAGCGTTAGCTGCCGATCGATCGAAGGGTTGCGGTTGCCCATGATCCATCATCAGGAAATCACCCAGTTTGATCTGTAAATCATCCTGGTTAAACGTGATTCCCGCCCGTCCAGCCGCGCCAGCAATTCTGCCCCAGTTGGGATCTCGCCCAAAGATCGCCGATTTAGTCAAAGATGACCCCGCGATCGTCCGGGCAATTTGGCGAGCAGAGGCATCATCATCCGTACCACTCACCTGCACTTCCACCAAACAAGTCGCCCCTTCACCATCCCGCGCGATCGCCTTTGCCAGGTAAATGCAGACTTCTGTGAGCATCGCTTCCAATTTTTCGGCGTCGGCTCCCATCTCTGTGATCGCCGGAGTCCGAGATTCACCATTTGCCAAAGCTAGCACCGTATCGTTGGTACTGGTGTCGCCATCCACGGTGATCTGATTAAAACTGCGATCGACCGCCCGACTTAACATCTGTTGCCATAAATGGGGTGACACGGCTGCATCACAGGTAATAAACGATAACATGGTCGCCATATTCGGGTGGATCATCCCCGATCCTTTGGCAATCCCGCCGATCCGGACGGGGCGATCGTGCAGCATCGTTTCCAGTGCGATCGTTTTGGGCACTAAATCAGTTGTCACAATCGCTTGGGCAGCACTATCTGAGCTAGTTGAGGATAGAACATTCACCAGTTGTGGCAGAGCCGCTTTCAGGATGTCCATCTTAATCCGCTGCCCAATTACCCCAGTGGAGGCTAACAGGATCGCTTCGGGGGGCACACTAAGGATCTGACTCAAGGATTGGGCAGAATCGATCGCGTCGGTCATTCCGGCTGCCCCTGTAGCCGCATTGGCTTGTCCAGCATTGCACAGGATGGCACGCGCCGTTGCCTTCGCTTGCAATCGTTCCCGGCAGTAATCCACACAAGCGGCTCGGACTTGACTCGTGGTAAAAACTCCCGCCGCGATCGCGTCTACATCTGAGACAATCAGCGCCAGATCAGGTAAACCAGAAGGCTTGAGTCCGGCTGTAATCCCTGCGGCTCGATAGCCTTTGGGAGCGGTGACTCCTCCGGAAATCTCCTGCCAATCTGCGACCATACTGCCTCCGTGCATTGCCTTATTCGAGAGGCGATTATATCAGGGTTCGGGATGAGCCGTTGGTTAGGGCTATGAGCAGTTCCGGTATCTTCATTAATTAATAAAAAAGGGAGAGTCGCCAACTGCGCCTCCCCCTATCATCAGGGTGCATCTACTTATCATATTATGCCATTGGAAGGGTGGGGGGTGTCACCCCCTATTTGTGTTTTTTTCGCAAAGATGTTCAGAATGAACGCTAAAACCTTTAAAACTACGAGAGCCAGAAACCGAGAAAGTCACTGCACTTCCGGTTCCTGACTCCGAAATAACACCAATGGTTCCAGACTGATCCCCATCAATGCCAAATGATGACGGCATCAACCATTTAAGGTTTTGGCTAACAGTTGATTTGTCAATTTAGGGTCTGCCCGACCACCCGTTTTCTTCATCACCTGACCCACAAAGAAGCCTAACAGCTTGGTTTTACCACCACGATACAATTCCAGCTCTTTGGGATTCTCTGCCAGCACCTCGGCGATCGCAGCTTCCAAAGCACTGGTATCGGAAATTTGACCTAAGCCATCTCGCTCCACGATCGCTTTCGGTGAGCCACCTTTGGTCAACAGTTCCGGCAGCATGTCTTTGGCAATTTTGTTGCTGATCGTGTTGTCCTCCAGCAACTGCACCAGTTCTGCTAAGGCTGTAGGCGACAACGGCAGATCGGTAATTGTCAGGTGGGTGTTGCTATTCAAGTAGGCGCTGATATCGCCCATAATCAAATTGACTGTGGTTTTGGCTGAAGCACCAGCCGCTAAGGCCGCTTCAAAGTATTCCGCTACAGCGCGATTATCCGTTAATACCCGCGCATCATAGGCAGACAGACCCAAGTCTTCCTCGTAACGATGGCGTTTCTGGGCAGGCAGTTCGGGTAACTCCGATCGCCAAGCTTCTAGCTGAGTCGGGCTAACTTCGATCGGTCCTAAGTCAGGTTCCGGGAAGTAGCGGTAATCACTGGAGCCTTCCTTCGATCGCATACTAATGGTGCGTTGCGATCCTTCTTCCCACAGACGAGTCTCCTGCTTAATCTTTTCCCCCGTTTCGATCGCCTCAATTTGCCGTTCAATTTCGTACTCGATCGCCCGTTGAATGGCATTAAAGGAGTTCATGTTTTTGATTTCGACTTTAGTGCCGAACTCCTTCTGCCCAACGGGACGCACAGAGATATTGACATCACACCGCAGGGAACCTTCCTGCATATTGCCATCACTCACACCCAGGTAGCGGAGAATTCGCCGTAATTCTTGGGCATACTCTGCGGCTTCTTGCCCCGTGCGAATATCCGGCTCCGACACAATTTCCAGGAGGGGCACACCAGCCCGGTTGTAGTCCACTAATGAGTAGGTGGAGCCAGCCAGCCGATCGCTACCACCATGCACCAGTTTGCCCGCATCTTCTTCCATGTGCAGACGAGTAATGCCGATCCGCTTCCGCATTGCGGTGCCCGTTTCTTTGTCGTAAAGTTCGATTTCCAAAAACCCATGTTCAGCAATCGGCAAATCGTATTGAGAAATTTGGTAGTTCTTGGGTAGATCAGGGTAGAAGTACTGTTTGCGATCGAACTTACTGTAGGCAGCAATCTGGCAGTTCAGAGCTAACCCGGTCTTCACTGCCGACTCCAACACCTGCTGATTCAATACGGGCAATACCCCCGGCATACCCATACACACTGGATCAATCAGCGTGTTCGGAGGTTCACCAAACTTGGTCGAACTGGTCGAAAAAATCTTGGTTTCAGTATTGAGTTGGCAATGGGTTTCTAACCCGATGACTGCTTCGTACTGGGTTTTCGCTGGAGCAGAAGTCGTCATGAACCGCCTTTAATAATGCAACAATAGGCTCTATTTTAGCGTTTTGGTCTACCACTACTGTAGGCAGATTCCCCACGTCGCCTTTCTAAGCGGTTGTTGCAGGGATGTTCAAGTGCCAAAACCTCACTCAAAGTTCTGAAGGGCAAGCATTCGGTGGTAATCGCAAGTAGCGCAAGCATTCCTCAGGTCGCAGTGGGCGCAACGTCCGATCACGAGCCAGCTTAAGCAAACTGTGCCAAGTTGCAGCCCATAACCGCACTTTGCCTGTGCTATCCAGTGTTACCACCGTCTCACCATCGGGACTAAAGAAGGCTCGTTGTAACGGATCAAGTTGATTTCCCGCTTCAACCGGACGGAGCAAGGCTCGCTCTGTCCCCGTCTCAGCATCCCATAACCGAGCTGTGCCATCTGTACTAGCCGTGACTAACATTTTGCCATCGGGACTAAATTCAGCATCTAGAACCGCTCCACGGTGTCCAGCGAGAATCACCCGTAAAGCCCCCGTTTGGGGATCGAATACCTTTGCCGTGCCATCTAACCCTGCCGTCACAACTCGATGACCATCGGGACTGAAATGGGCACTAATCACCGCTGTGGGATGTTGGAGGGTCATGATTGTCTGCCCTGATGCCAAATCCCAAATTCGGGCTGTCCCATCCTGACTAGCACTCACTACATAGCGACCATCGGCGCTAAATTGAGCTTCACCGATCGTGCCCTGATGACCTTGCAAACTTTGTAATCGTTTACCCGATCCCACCTCCCAAAGTTGAATCGTGCGATCGTTCTCAATCCCCAAAACCACCCGATTATCTGGGCTGAAGGCAAGTTGCTGGATATGATTTGCTACAACATCAGCTGCCTCAAGGGTTACAGGTGACTGACGGTCTGGTTGGACCGATTGGTTTAGTCGAAACTGCTGCACCATCACCCTACCAGTACTATCTGCCATTGCCACAAACTGCCCATCGGCGCTGAATGCCACACTCATTAACGTAGTTCCTGGCAACGGCGAAAAAGCCGCAACATCGAGTAACGATGACTTACCAAGATCGACCGGTCTGCTTGTCTCTCGATCGGGGATAGTACTACCGTTCGGAGCTAACTTTTGCGCTCCTTGTTGCCTCCAGGTGGTGTCTGAGTCAATGGTTTGCGCCAGTTGATTGTTATCCGTGTGGGGTAAGTTTTCCGTGACATTCAAGGGCTGCAAAAAGTTCATACCCAATGGCAGGGATGAGGATGGGGCAGATAGGGCTGATGATTGTGAAGTGGAGCTAGATACACTCCCCTGACTCCAATGCCAATGGTTGAGTGTTCCACGAATGCCAATCGTGACTAACGTGTTGGGGACAAAGTGGGCAGCTGAAGACTCACTAGCAGCACCTTGAAGGGCAGCAGCAGCCACACTTAAAACAGAGCCAGAGGCTGTTTCAGGGGGTTTCAGAAATGTCACCCACCGAATTGCTTCATGGGGCAAGGTAAAAGAAGGTAATTCTCCACCCAGGACGGCAGCCCATAACCGAACCGAACCATCTGCACTAGCCGTTGCCACTAAAGCGCCATCCGCACTGAATTGGACAGACCGAATTGCCCCAGTATGCTCCCACAAACTACCGACATTACGTTGAGTTCGTACATCCCAGAGATACGTGACATAGCTAAGCCGATTATCTACTCGTCGTACTTGAGTAGTGCTGAGCCGTTGGCTATCGGGGCTAAAGGCAATGGCTACTGACTCTTGTCCCTTCTGCCCACTTCCTCCCAATCCCTGAACATTGAGTAATGGTCCATTTGGAAAATTCCACAGCCAAACACGTTGATTGACATCAGAGATCGCTAGATATTGCCCATTCGGACTCAACTGCATTTGCACGATCGCTGTCAGTCCAGGGTTCAAGGTTTGTCGGACTTGTCCAGTCGCAATATCCCAAACCCGAATGGTGCCGTCTTTGGTACCCGTAACGACTGTTTGCGCGCTGGAGTCAAATATGGCGCTAGTGACAGTACCGGCATGCCGGAAAATCTGTTTAGCTTGACCCGTTTTGGTTTGCCAAACTTGAACTGTATTCCCACTGGTTGTCAGTAATCGTTGTCCATTACGACTGAAGCTGAGTCCACTCAACGGCGTTGTTTGAGTCAACTGAGTGTGTAGTTTTCCAGTTTCTGCCTGCCAAATTCGCACGGTGCGATCGGCGCTGGCAGCCGCAATCCAGTTGCCTTTGACAGCTAAATAGGTAACTGGCTGCCGAAATCCACCTAATTTGAATAGAACTGCTCCAGACTCCACTGACCGCACCTGGATCTCATTCGCTTTTTGTGCTGATACAACGAGTTGCTGTTCATCCCTGGTAAACGCGATCGCGGTAATCGGCGGCTGTGGTTGACCTTGCCGATTCAGTTCCTCATCCCAGGGCAGCACTCGTTCAGCCATTTGTGTATCGAGTGACCAAAACCGAATTGTGCCATCTTCCCCAGCAGTAATTAACTGATGATGGCTGTCACTAAATATGACCTGCGACACAGACCCCTGATGCCCCCGCAAGTCTACTTGGAGCCGTAGCTTCTGTAATGCCGATCGTAAGCTAGCTTCGGCTTCATAGGTCTGTCCCTGTTGAGCCGCTAACCGACTAATTAACAAGGCGGCTGAGGGATCACCATTAGTTTCCTGAAGGGTGGATTGGGCGATCGCGGCCCACTGGCGTGAAGTGGCGACCTGAAGCTGATAATCCTTTTCTGCCTGACTCCGCATCGCTGTCCAATACTGAATACAGGTGACAGCTAAGGCAACCAAAAGTGTACAGGGAACAGCGACTTGCAACAGCCGTAATTCTCGCCGGGCTTGATGATGCTCCTCCTGGCTCACAGCAATATAGCGCTGGGCTAAAGCAGATAAATCATCAGGATAGGTATCTAAAAAGTCGGCAGCATCAATTAACCGATTGCCCCGTAGTAAATATTCAGCGGCACGAGGTTGAGCTGCACCATCCCATTCCCGCGCTGCCCGTTCAATCCCCCGCTGCCGTCGGAGCATTTCCCGGTTCTCATCTAGCCAGGAGCGCAATAATGTCCAGTTGCGGATGAGAGCTTCGTGGGCAATATCGACCGTTTCCTGACCACCCGCACTGGGTGATGCATGGAACACTTCTAAATCGGGCAGGTAGGAGATCCGCGTAATGCTGTGGGTAGACCGCTGACTCAGGGTGGTTTGATGGTTTGGCAGCGATCGCTCCAGATCCTGAGGCGACTTGCTCTTAACAATTTGGGCTAACCGCAGGGCAGTCGAGACATTCGCAAACCGTTGATCTAAACACTCTTGATGCCGACTCGTAGTCGGAACCTGATTCGTCACAACCAGTTTAGCTGCCACTAGTTTTTCCAGAACACGATCGACGAGATCGATCGACAAGCGGGACCCCACCAACTCCGATTTAAGAATTCGCCGCCGTGTATCCTCTGTGCCCTCGCCTAGTTGAGTCAGGGCAATAAAAATCCGTTTTGCCACCTGCTGTTCTTCCGGCGTGAGGCTGTAAAACACCTCATCGGCTCGTTTTTGCAGAGTCCCCCGAACTCCTCCTAGGTCGGTATAGGCATTTAAAGTCAGGCGACTGGCTCCCCCAGCCTGATCGATGTGGCGGTGAAACCACAGTTCCAGCAGCGTATATTGCAGTAATGGCAGCTCTCCTGGAGCACCAGCGACGTCTAGCAGGATGTTATAAACCAAATTCGGTTCACAGATTAAGCCCACCTTTTCCGCAGGTTTAGTAATTGAAGCTTTAATTTGGTCATAAGTGAGAGGAGTCACCATCACCAGAAATTGCTCAATCTGCTCAGCCAAGCCGTTGTAGAGCGAACATTTGCTAAAAAAGTCTGCCCGCAGCACAATGACAATGCTCAGACGATCGCCAACTTCCCGTAAGGCTGTTGTCAAACAGTTAAAGAAGCGATGGCGATCGCGCTCGGCATGGGGTCCTTGGCACAGCGTAAACACTTCTTCGAACTGGTCAATAATCAATATCAAGCGGGAGTGATTGCCAGCATTAGACATCAGACTGGCACGCACCAAATGGGATAAGCCTGTGCCGCCGTCTTGCAGAAAAATCTCTGCCCGTCGGAGTTGCTCCGCTCGATCGACAGCCGAAGCAGAGGGGTTAATAAAGGCATTAGCTAAACTTTTGAGCGGTTGCTCGGTTGGCGTAATCAGTTTAATCTGCCAATCGCTACTGCCAGATAAGCGCTGTCCTCGGCGTAACTTATGGACCAAACCCGCGCGGACCAGCGATGATTTGCCGCTGCCGGATGCTCCAACTACAGCAAGAAAATTGCCTGTCTTTAACTTATCGATTAATTGATCGGTCAGTTCTTCTCGCCCAAAGAAGTAATCAGCATGTTGTTCATCAAAAAACTCCAAGCCGCGATAGGGACAAATCTCCTGGGAGAGGCTGGTTTGGACAACGGTTTGGACACCTTGACAGCGGGTGAGGATGATTTCACTACCAGAGTTTTCAAACAAAGGTTGTTGAACTTCCCCCTTGAGGGCACTACTCACCCAATCGGTTAAGGCATAGTTACTCACACTGCCATTGGCTAACCGCCGTGGATCAAGACCATTGATGAGGGCTTGCGTAAAGACACTATAGTTGCCTGCGATCGACTCATAGGCGGATTCATATTCCCGTGAGGCTGCCATAAACAGGCGATCGGTTCCCGATCTCGCTCCGGGATCTGCCTCTAAGAAATTGAGAATTTCGCCACTATGACAGCAATCTAACAAGATAATCCGCTGTCGAACCGGGCTTTCTTGCAATAACCGCCGCAACCAAAAGAGAGATAAGCCATAAAAATGGGTCTGGGGATTGACTTCGCTGGTTGCTAGATAGCCTTCCCGAATGCCAGCTTCTTTTTGTAAGCCATGTCCCGAAAAATAGAATAGGGCAGTATGGGGAATATTGTTGCCCTTAGGTTTAAATAGTTGTACCAGTGCTGTTTCTAGTTGCGCCAAAGTCACTGGAGTTTTAACACCAACCTGGAGCTGCCCTTCTTTCACCATTTCTGGCAATCGGGTAACGCGAAAATCGCCATAGGACTCAAGTTGTTTCGCGATCGCTTCGGCATCTTGAGCGGGTGCGCCTAAACTAGGTAAATGTTGATAGGAACTAATTCCGACAACTAGAGCATCCCGTGACATTGTGTGTTTCTCCTATAACCGCATCCCGAGGCGGTAGTAAAACTCCCTAAAAACTGGTCAATAGAGTCAAAAGCTGGTTTGGGAACACATCAATCCATCAAGAGATAGCACTAGATTTTCTAGATAAATTTACGGAGACGAGCTGAGTTAATTGCTCTAGAAGTTCTGGCTCTCTACTATCAACTTAAACAAAATCAATATTGTTGTAAAAGGGGGTAAGACCCCTAATTTCTTGAGTTTCGGCAGTTCTTAATCTAGAAAACATAAAAAACCTATTTTCGAGAAAAAATAGATGAATCTAAGTTGATACTGAAACAAATTGCGGGATTTAACCAAAAATACTAGCTACTTTAATTCAGTAAGGATCTAGCAATAGCAAATTTACGGATAAAGCAACCTTAATGGTGTGAAATCTCAATCCAGCTTCGTAAAAGTACTGAGTCAATTGTTTGGTTGTGACTGACTGTTTCAGCTCATAACGCCATGTGCGACTTTCTTGAAAAGGTGATCAATTCTGCATTCGCCCACCCTTTGGGAAGCAGGCTATATCCCCAGCCCTTCTCCCGACGTCGGATGAAGGGAGCCAGAAATGCGTCAAACTTCCTCCTCTCCCAAACCTAGGAGAGGAGGGTTGGGGACGTGAGGGCAAATTGTGGCACATGGCACACTCATAGCCCATTTCTATTCCTGTACTCCAGATCTAATAATTTATGTATGCAGTTACTTTAATGATGCCAACGCTTGGCATCCAGCCTGCCTACCGAGCAGCATTGCCAGAAATGGCAGGCAACAAGATCAATCGTCGCTGGGAGCGAGCGTGGAATTAACCTTGGCTTAGGTTAACGATCGAATTCTCACCGCTTTAGATGCTCAATTGCAACTGCAGTGATTAGGATAGAAGCGAATCGCTGCTTGTTTTAGGAACCTACTCGAATGCGGGATTTTTTCAAGTATACGTTTGCGACCCTGCTCGGCTTATTCATCTTTATGGGATTAAGCATTGGTGGGCTGATTGCGCTATTTATTGGCGCAGCCTCTCAAGATACCGAACCCAAAGTAGCGAATAAATCAGTTCTAGTCTTTGACTTAGGACTAGATATTATTGATGCGCCACCTGGAGCTGGCGGGGGGCAAGCACTTGAGGAAGCCTTATCTGGAACAGCCCTGGAAACCATTTCGTTACGGGCTGCGATCGACGCCATCGATCAAGCGGCAAAAGATCAGCGAATTTTGGCGCTATACCTTTATGGCAACATTAACGCGGCGGGCAGTGGTTCCGGCTTTGCCACTTTGAAGGAGGTGCGAGGGGCACTCCAACGATTTAAAGCATCTGGCAAGAAAATTATTGCTTACCCAATGGATTGGCAGGAACGGGATTATTACCTTGGTTCGGTCGCGAATACGATCGCCCTGAATCCCTTTGGCTCGTTAGAGGTGAATGGCTTAAGTTCCGAAGCGACCTTCTTTGCGAACGCCCTACAAAAATTTGGTGTGGGAGTTCAAGTCACACGGGTCGGTAAATATAAATCAGCCGTTGAACCATTCTTGTTAACCGAGCGCAGCCCGGCGAATAAACAACAGACGGAAACGTTGTTAGGAGATTTGTGGCGGGAATTTCTGACAGCAGCCAGCACCGATCGCAAACTGACGCCCCAACAATTGCAGGCGATTTCCGATCGTGCAGCCGAACTTGAACCCGCAGAAGCCTTAAAACTGCGGCTAGTCGATAAGCTAGCCTATCAAGATGAGGTGCTGACCGAACTCAAGCAGATTACAGGTAATAGTGCTGAGGACAAGACTTTCCGGCAGATTACCTTAAAAGACTATGCCAAAGTAGCGGAAGACAGCCTGGGTAAGAACAGCTTCTCCAGCAACCAAATTGCGATCGTGTATGCCGAAGGCAATATTGTGGATGGTCAAGGACAACCTGGTCAGATTGGGGGTGATCGGTTTGCCAAACAACTGCGGGAATTGCGGTCAGACAAGGATGTGAAAGCGATCGTCTTGCGAGTCAATAGTCCTGGTGGCAGTGCGGCAGCGTCAGAAGTGATTCAACGGGAAGTCATCCTGACTCGCAAAGTCAAACCTGTGATTGTATCGATGGGAACGGTTGCCGCTTCGGGGGGGTATTGGATTTCTACCTATAGCGATCGAATTTTTGCCGAACCGAATACGATTACCGGCTCGATCGGGGTATTTGGCGTATTACCTAACATTCAAAAGCTAGGCAATAACATCGGAATTACTTGGGATACGGTCAAAACTAGCCGTTATGCTGACATTATGTCAGTCTCACGTCCTAAAACTCCGCAAGAATTAGCCTTGATTCAGAAAACCGTCGATCGCATTTATAACCAATTCATTACCAAAGTTGCCGAGTCGCGCAAACTGGATCAAGCTAAAGTTGCCGATATTGCCCAAGGTCGGGTCTGGTCGGGCAGTCGTGCCAAAGATTTAGGGTTAGTGGATCAACTGGGGGGACTGAACGACGCGATTCAGTATGCGGCAAAGAAAGCTAATCTGGGCGACAAGTGGAGTTTGACTGAATATCCCAAACCTCGATCGTTGACGGAGCGCTTATTTGGTAGCAGTAAAGACGAGAAAGTAGCCGAAATTTCTACCAAACTCGATCCACTGACCACCGAAGCACTCAAGTTTTATACCGAGTTGTCCGCCCTACGAGCATTAAATGATCCGCGCGGCATTTATGTGCGTTTACCCTATAACTTCCGCATTGATTAAGTCAGGCTCACACACGCTCGGCTCCCGCTGTGAGTCGCTCTAAACTGAGTCGTAGTAGCGATAACACCAGAATCAGCACGAACATGACTAGCCCGATTGTGCAAGCGTAACTAATATCCAGATCCTTAAAGGCTCGATCGTAGAGGTAATAGACGATCGTTGCCGAACTGTTGCGGGGACCCCCTTGGGTCATCACATACACTTCTTCAAACACCTTGGTTGCCGAAATTGCTGAAATGACCGCCACCAGGAAAATGTACGGCTTCATCAGCGGCACTGTAATATCCCAATGTTGCTTGACTCCATCGGAACCGTCGATCGCGGCAGCTTCATATAATTCTTGGGGAATGGCTTGTAACCCGGCTAGATAAATCACCATGTAGTACCCTAGCCCTTTCCAGACAGTGACTGCCATGACGCTAAAAATCGCCCAACTGGGGCTGGTTAACCACGGAATACCATCAGCAGAAATACCCAGGAGCCGCAGCAGTTGATTCAGCAATCCAGTTTCGGCATAGAGCCATTTCCAGGCTAGCCCAGCCACAACCATTGAGATCACCACTGGCGTATAGTAAGCAGCCCGAAACCAGCGGACTCCCCGCAATTTTTGATTGACCAAAATCGCTAATCCCAATGGCAGCATTACCAGTAACGGGACCACGCACACCATATACAACAGGGTGTTGCGGAACGTTTGCCAGAATACCGTATCTGCCCAGAGACGCCGGAAGTTCGCGATCCCGACCCATTCTGGAGCCGTCAAAATGTCGTAACGAGTAAAACTGAGATAAAACGCCTGAAAAGCTGGGTAAAACACCGTCAGCCCCAAGATGAGGAGGGCGGGTAACAAAAACAAGTAAGGGGTCAAACGAGGCAACAGTAACGCCCAAGATTTGGGGAGTGATTTATCCATCACGATCGCTAACTTGACAAAGTAGTAAGCCAAACCAGGTATGTTGATCTGTCCAAACCTGTAACGGGTTTAAACCAATTTCCTGAAGTTGTTGTTGAGTTTCAGTCAAATCGAACTTGCGAGAAATTTCTGTCCGGATTGTTTCACCCGATGCCAATGAGACATTGAAGTTTAAAGCCGTTAATTCTACGGTTTGCGATCGCAGACTGCGCAGATGCATTTCGATTTGATGCAATGACTCATTGTAGAATGACCAATGCTCAAATTGAGTTAAATCAAAATTGCCTTGAAAACGTTGATTCAGATGGCGCAGCATATTGAGATTAAACTCAGCCGTCACGCCCTGGCGATCGTTATAAGCAGCTTCCAATAGGTCGGTTGATTTATGCAAATCTACGCCTAACAGAAAGTATTCCCCTGGCTGTAAAGCCGACCTAATTTGGTGGAAAAACTGATCACATTCTGCCGGACTTAGATTACCTAAACTACTACCCAGAAAGAAGAGTAACCGTTTAGGTAAATGAGGCGTAGCAAGGTGTTGGAGGGCTTGCTCATAAGTCCCAACTAAGCCATGAATCTTGAGGTTGGGGTACTCAATCAATAACTGGTGAGTACTCTCCTTAAGAATGCCAGCACTAATATCGATCGGAATATAGTGTAACGGATAGGCTAAAGCTTGATAGGCATCAAGTAATAAGCGGGTTTTAGTGGAACTGCCACTACCTAATTCCACCAGTTCACATTCACCTGTGATTGTCGCGATCGCAGCCGCACAATTTTGCAGAATTGTTGTTTCTGTGCGAGTCAAATAATATTCTGGCAGCTCACAAATTTGCTCAAACAATTGCGAGCCACGATCGTCATAAAAATACTTGGGTGGTAACGTCTTCGGTTGTTGAGTGAGTCCGTGCATCACATCCTGCCCAGAAATCTCTTGAGCTGATTCCTGGGAAGAGTTGCCCAGAACTTCAATGTGCAAGCGATCGGCAGCAATTGCAGGGGGCAATGAATTTATGGCAGATATGGCTGAACTGGCTGTTTCAAAGGCTGACATTCTCCCTCCATCACAACAACGATGTTACAGGCGACAAGTGGGCAACCATCCTCAGGAGTTTTGCTGCCGCTTGTATTGTCCCACCATCGGGGTCGTCTACCGCCTAACAAAGGGGGGATAATGGGAACACCGTTACAGGAGATGGGTATGTTTGGTTTAGGGTGGCCGGAAGTAGCCATTATTGCGATCGTGGCAATTCTAATCTTTGGTCCTAAAAAAATCCCCGAACTGGGAGGGACGTTAGGCAAAACGTTACGTGGATTCAAGGAAGAAATCAGTAAATCCGATGAAGACCCGAGCGATTTAGACGAACAATAAGTCAAGCAATACCTATTCTCCAGCCCTCATCTCTGAAGCCATGGGGGTGATACGAGTTGATCGCCCACGGGCTAGCCAAAAAGTGGCACTAACAATCACGATACTGAGCAGCAAGTTGGCTAGCCGAATGGGACGATCGCTCTGGTGAGCCAGTACGCTTTCTAACACCAAGGGTGGCAGCACACAGCCTACACCCGTCAGCACCAATCGTAGCCAAAATTGCCCTTTGCCATAATTCACAATTAAGCGCAATAGAATGCCGATCGGCACAAACACGAACAAGTAGGAGATCACTTGATAATCTACTGGGGTCAGTAAGAACAGGGTTGGGGTTTCAGGATTGTCCACATATGCCCGTAGCGCCAAACCAGAGTAAGTGATGACCAACCGATGCGGGTTAGGACCTGCTAATGCTTGCTCCTGCCCGCCTTGGGGTGGAGATTGACCCGACCCATGCAGCCTAGTGTTAATCCAAAATAACAAGTCCGATCGCACTTGAGTTAGGGTGAAGTTCTTCAACGCTGGGTGACTAGCCAAAGCAATCATCTGATGCCAGCGTGGTGGTAACTCCGGTTGAGCAGCAGTCACTACGGCTGCCAACGTTAATTCTGAACTGGCTTGAATTCGTTGATTTATCTGTGTTGTGGGACCGTTGGTTTCTAACCAACGCTGGGCTGTAATGACCGCTCCTTGGTCAGATAGTGCCGTTGGGGTGGGATCCGACCCGTGCCAAACTAAATCGGGAGACTGCCCCGTGCGATCGGCAAGCCCAGATCCACGGGTAAGCGGATAAGCCGTCACTAAGTGCTCATGACAAGGCAGGGTAGATTCAGCCTGCGTGAGAAATGCGGTTAAATCATTGGCAGATAAAGCTCGATCGCAGATTTGCACGTTGGCAATCGTGCCCTCCCAGTGCATTCTATGCGCGATATCACTACCAATTAACAACCGGGCATTCAGATCCCAACTGCGTAATGTGGAGCCATTGAGCCAACCTACAAGGCTAATCGCTAGCACCACATAAATTAGAAATGTGACGCTGACCTGTATCCACGACAACCGGGATACAAAACGCTGGAAGTATATCAGGATCAGCTGGATGAATCCCAATAGCGGCGATCGACCATATTGAAACGTGAGATAACCGAGATAGCCTCCCAGCGTATTCGTCACCAGATCGGTCAGAGCCGGGGTTCGATTATTGAGAAAAACTTGGAGAATCTCAACTGTTAGCGATAATCCAGCACTGCATCCTAAAACAATCAACAGCTTCTGCTGATCTGACAGTTTGTGTTTTGATAACCCAGCACTGCTACCAAATCCCAATGGGATAAACAGCACCACATTGGCAATTAGGTCACTCCAGTTAGTATCCGTGAGCATGAACCCACGAATAGTTTGCCGAATCGACAGAGCATCTGGCACCCGTAGTCGAAATGGGTAGAGCGTCGCCACTAGAATCAGCACGACACTGAGCACAATAATTCTGTTAGCCCAGCATTTCGCTAATTCATCAGCTGACGATCGCAGGTCATGCTGTGAGGGAGGTAGATTCATAGCAAGTTAAGACAACGAGTGGACAGCACCCACCGGGAGCGAGTGCCCTCCGCCATCATAGTCAACACCCCAATTCACCTGCCAAGACTACCGTCCGAAGTTCACATACTCTACAGAATCTTCATCAGGAGAGATCGGTTGCGGTTCAGCCATATTGCCATTATTCGGTGGCTCTACGGTCACAGGGTCTTGTACCACTTCCGCTTCTGCCAGGGGACGACGGGCATCAATTAACCGTAAAGCGCGAGTCACACTCTCCGGTAGAATCACGACCAGACTATTTAACGGAGCCGCATCTAGTGCGGTTTGGATGGCGGTTGTTTCATCCAGAATTGTCTCGTGGCGGCTGTCTAAATTGGCTTTCCGGATCCCTTCAGTAATTAATCGAGCAGCATCACCGCGTGCTCGTCCTCGGGTATCGTCATCCTCTTTGATGAAGATGCGATCGAACATGCCTGCCGCTAACGTTCCTAGCATGACAAAATCATCATCTCGGCGATCGCCAGGACCACCCACTACCCCAATCCGTTCACCCGGCCAGTTCTTGACAAAGCCCGACAACGCTTCATAACTATGGGGATTATGGGCATAATCGACCAAGGCATGATACTTACCCAGATTAACGAGATTCATCCGTCCCGGTGTCTGTTCAGTCGAAGCTCGGAAGGTCAACAGTGCGGCTCGGATATCCTCAATGCGGACTCCTTGAGCAAAGGCAGCGAGACTAGCGGCGAGGGCATTCGCAATCATAAACGGTGCCCGTCCGCCCAAAGTCAAGGGCACATTGGCAGCTTGTTCAATCCGCAGAGTCCAATCCCCTTTGAGAATCGAGAGGTAGCCATTTTCGTAAACGGCAGCTAAACCACCTTTCTGAGTATGGGCTTTGATCAGGTCACACTGGGGATTCATAGAGAAATACGCGACTTGAGCTGTCACCCGACCTGCCATCGCCGCGACTAGCGGATCATCAGCATTTAAGATCGCGTAGCCATTGGGCATAGCTGTTTCAGCCACGACACTTTTTACCCGTGCCATCTCTTCGATCGTGTCAATGTCACCAATCCCCAAGTGATCAGCAGCGACGTTGAGGACAACCCCAATATTACATTCATGGAAGGCTAACCCCGATCGCAGAATGCCACCTCTAGCACTTTCCAGCACCGCCACTTCCACGAGTGGATCTTGCAAGATCAGTTGAGCGCTTTGAGGTCCCGTATTGTCTCCCGGCTCCACCAGATAATCCCCAATATAGGTGCCATCTGTGGTCGTGTAACCCACGACTTGCCCGGTTTGCTTAAAGATATGGGCAATCAAGCGAGTCGTGGTGGTTTTACCATTGGTGCCGGTGACTGCCAGGATGGGCACACGGCTCGGGGTTCCTGACGGAAAGAGCATATCCATCACGGGTTCTGCCACGTTGCGCGGAATGCCTTCACTAGGGCAAACATGCATCCGGAAGCCTGGAGCGGCATTGACTTCAACAATCACTCCATCCACTTCCCGCAGCGAACGGGAGATATCCGGCGTTACAACATCAATACCCGCAATATCTAAACCAATGATTTTGGCAACCCGTTGGGCTAACCAAACATTTTCAGGATGAATGTCGTCGGTCCGATCGACCGCAATTCCCCCTGTACTCAGATTAGCTGTTGCTCGCAGATAGCAGACTTCGCCGCGATCGAGCACTGTGTCTACGGTCAACCCTTGCCGTTCCAGTAGTTGCCAACTGGTGCGATCGAGTTGAATTTTAGTCAGCACATTGTCATGCCCTTCACCTCGTCGGGGATCTTGATTGGTAATTTCAATCAACTCCGCGATCGTCGAGCGACCATCCCCAACCACATGAGCGGGCACCCGTTCCGCCACCGCCACCACTTTGCCATTAATTACCAAAACCCGGTGATCGCGACCTTGGTAATAACGTTCGACAATCACCGATCTCGATACTTCCCGAGCAGCATCATAGGCTTCCTCAGCCTGCTGCCAGCTTTCGATATTGATCGTAATCCCGCGCCCATGATTACCATCCAGAGGCTTAATCACGATCGGATAGCCACCGACCGACTCGATCGCCTCTTCTAAGTCATCTAAGTAATCTACTACCGTGCCACGGGGTACAGGCACTCCAGCTTCTCGCAACACTCGCTTAGTGCCTTCCTTATCACTGGCAAGTTCCACCCCCAAAATACTGGTGTAATTGCTCAACGTGGCTTGAATCCGCTTTTGATGCACCCCATAACCCAATTGGATCATAGAGCGGGCACTGAGCTCAGACCAGGGAATCCCCCGGGCTTCCGCCTCTTTCACTAAGGATTCCGTGCTGGGTCCCAGAGAACCATCCGCCGCCAGTTGGCGTAAATCTGATAGGTCTTGTTCCAGTTCTTCAGCCGGATAGGTTCCAGTATTCACAATGCTTTGGCAGAGACGCACAGCTGCCCGCGCAGCATAACGTCCGGCTTGCTCATAGACATACTCGAACACGACGCGATAAATGCCAGGCGTGGAGGATTCCCGTGTCCGCCCAAAGCCTGCCTCCATGCCAGCAAGTTCTTGTAACTCCAGGGCAACATGCTCAATAATGTGCCCCATCATTGTGCCTTCGCGGACTCGGCTCAAAAAGCCACCTCGACAACCCGGCGAACAAAAGTGTTCGATTAGACTGGGGAGAACCTGGATTAATCCCTCGTAGAACCCTGGAATTTGATTGGAGGGCTTATCCGCAAGTTCCTCCAAATCCAGACGCATTACAATCAACTTGTGACGACGAATACTCCAATAGTTAGGACCTCGTAATGTCTGGATTTTGAGAATCTTCATAAGCAGTTAGCCATTTAGGAGTCACTTCAAATGCGGAACCCTGCATGTCATTGCGAGGGTGAGCACTGCCGCTTCAGAACAGATATTTTTGATGCAATTATTCAGTTTCAAGCTCTGGGGAGTTCAAGACTGTTCATCATGAACGGTTTTCTCTTCGCCGCCAGAGCGAATAAGTCAGATTGAACTCAGCTTAACGAGAATTCTTCAGAATTGCAGCCACTAGAAGTGATTTTCTGATTTCAAGTCCTCAAAACTTTTGGTGTTGCGGTGGCAATGCCGTACGTTTGCGCAGATCGAAGCGATCGCCGTAGCTCAGCACATGCACCCGCAGATTATAAATACTGAGGGGATCCGTGGCTCCCACATCCGGCTGGTTGGTATAGGACAAATCTCTAGGATCAATCACAGTGACGGTGCCTTTACCAATTACCTGCAACACGCCATCCCCTTCAAACACGGCACAGGTATCTTCATCAATCCCCACTCCTAAACGATCGGGATGCGCGGCAATTGCACTCATTAACCGTGCCATGCGATTGCGATTATGAAAGTGTTGATCGACTAACAAATCTGGCAAGATGGCTAATCCTGTCGTCATATCCACTAGCGATCGATTAGGGGACTCACCACTCCCACCCCCCGCAATCATGTAATGACCCATCACAGCGGCACCCGCGCTGGTTCCCGCCAAGGTAATTTCACCCCGTTGGGCGCGTTGCCGCACCATATCCATCAACGGCGTATCTGCCAATAAGCCGCACAGACGCAACTGATCTCCTCCAGTCAGAAATACGCCAGTGCAGTTTTCGGCATAGCTTTGCATCAACGGATCTTCGCATTGCTCGCGATCGCGAATATCCAAAATCTCGATGCCCTTGGCTCCCATCTCAGTAAAAATGCTGTGATACCGCTCTCCAGTCGCAACTGGCTCACGGGACGCAGAAGGAATAATGGCTATTCGGGCATCCGCTGACCCCGAGCGAGTAAAAAAGCTGTGCAAGATCTCGCGTCCGTGGACTTTATCTTCGGCTCCCCCAATAACCATAATGGCAGTTTTCGTAGACTGGGGCATTTCCTCTCCAAGGCGATGAAACTCTAGTTGCGGCATAGCGCTACTTCCCAGCGTTCGATGAAACCAACGCTCCAAAAGTTTGGTAAGTCGGGAAGACACGTCGTTGTTACTCATCCTATCGCTGAACTGCCGCTCGTCCGTTTCGGGTCAAGGCAACCAAGGCAACGCTATGCCTATCTAGACCAGATTACTATTTTGGTGAAACAGGCTCTACCCTAATTTTTGGCAAACTCCAAATACTCCAATGCATTGCATCCTGGAGCACACCTTTTTAATTAGCCACAATCTCTCACTATTAAAGCGTAGTCTAAATTACAAAAGGTCAGCAGACCTAAATAATCTACAGTTCACCAGAACCAGTAAGATCTAAATCCTCCCAATTTCCTAAGTATGCATACAAATTTTCCTGCCACCTGAAGCTCCTGCATTTGCCCCCCAGTCCCCCAACATCAGGGAACTGAACTGTTCAAATTCCTCCAGAATGATGGAATTTAGGGGGTTAGTTTGTCGCCGCACCATCCCCATCTCTCCTCCACCATGCGCTTTGACATCGTTACCCTGTTTCCCGATTTCTTCACCTCGCCCCTCAGTTCTGGGCTGTTGGGCAAAGCCTTAGCCAAGCAAATTGCTACCGTTCATCTCACCAATCCGCGTGACTTTACCACCGACAAACACCACAAAGTGGATGACGAACCCTATGGTGGCGGCGTGGGGATGTTGATGAAACCAGAACCCATTTTTGCGGCAGTCGAATCTTTACCTCAACTTCCTCCCCGCGAAGTAGTACTCATGACACCTCAAGGGGAACCCATGCATCAGGCAATGTTCCAAAACTTTGCCGCTCACTATCAGCAATTAGTGATTATTTGTGGACATTACGAAGGGGTAGATGAACGAGTGCTCAATCTAGTAACTCGAGAGGTTTCCTTAGGAGACTTTGTCCTCACTTGCGGCGAGATTCCAGCTCTCACGTTAATTAACGGCGTCACTCGCTTGTTACCAGGAACAGTCGGCAAAGAAGAGTCCCTCAAAGCCGAAAGTTTTGAGCAAGGGTTACTCGATTATCCACAATACACCCGTCCTCCAGTATTTCGAGATTGGACCGTTCCAGCGGTGTTACTCTCCGGCAACCACGCCGCGATCGCCAAGTGGCGACACGAACAACAAATCCAACGGACCCGCGATCGCCGACCGGATTTGTACCAACGTTGGTTAGAACAGCAGGAGAGGTGAGGGGATGAGGAGGTAAGGAGAATAAGGAAGCAGAAGATTTCCCTATCTCCCCATCTTGCCCATCCCCCAGAATGATTCGGAGTAACGATCGTCGATCCCGTGCCATAATAATCAGCCTATTGTCCGCAAAGGGTTTCGATGGTACAAGCTCCTCAGTCTCCGGCAAATCTCACTCCTGCACTTGATCCTGCACTGCTAGACGGGGTTGACCTGAATTTTCAACTGCCTGATCCCGATGATGAGCAGATTCCTGATCAAGAATTTCAGCACCGGATTGAGCAAGCCTGGCAAGTTTGCGATCGCTTTGATTTGCATACAGACATTTGGCGGGGGAGGATTTTACGGGCAGTGCGCGATCGCGAAAAACGCAATGGGGATGGTCGCGGCACCGGATTTCTCAATTGGCTCAAAGACCGGGAAATTAGCAAAAGTCAAGCCTATTCCTTGATTGAGTTGGCTAATAGCGCCGATACCTTACTAGAAGGTGGTTTTCTAGAATCTGAGGATGTTAATCAGTTTAGTAAACGCGCCTTTGTAGAAACGGCTCATGCCGCTCCCGAAGTGCAACAAATGGTGAGCGATGCCGCCCGACGGGGCGATCGCATTACCCGCCGGGAAGTCCGGCAACTCTCGGATGAGTGGACAGCGATGACCTCAGATCTGCTGCCGACAGAGATTAAAGAAAAGGCGGCTGACCATACCATCCCCACCCGGTATCTCGCCCCTTTGGTGCGCGAAATGGAAAAGCTCCCCGAAGCCCACCAAACGTCACTGCGAACCGAGATTATCGAAAATCCCGATGTCGATACGCTGAAGCAAGTCACTGCCGAAGCTCGCTATCTGGCGAAATATCTGGAAGCCGCCACCAAAGTAGAAGCCCTGAACAATCAATCGCTAGATCTGGAACTAGCGCTAGAAGAAGCCCTACGGATTGGTTGTCTTAGCTCAACGGCGGACATGGTGAATCAAGCAGCTCAGTTAGAACAACTGATTGTCAAGCTATTTCTCACCTGGAAGCGGCTCAACTCCCTCTCAGAACGGGTCTATCTGGATAGTGGCGCTAGCACTCCCCACTTACGCACCTTACTCAGTTGCTTGAATCCCTTATCGGGTGAAGTGCTAGAAACCCCCTTAGACAGCCTAGGAGAACGCACGGTACGGCTAAAGATTTTGTCCCAACTCGAAGACATCTCGTTAGAAGCCAATTGATGCCGAGCACATTTCTTGGTTAATTGCCAGACTCTATGGAGTTGCTTGACAGTCATTATTAAGTTAAATGTACGAGATGGATAAAGAATATGTAGAATCAGGAATGACTTCTGGCGATCGCGTAACACCAGGATCAACCTACTGGCTCAACTTAATTTAAGAACACTGAGGCTGTAATAGGCTTCAGCCTCCGGCTTGCGAAAGCGCGAAATTCTACAGTGGATTTTAATTCATTGTAGGAAAGCGCTACATTAATACAAGCAGAAATGTTAAGTTGTTCGTTACGTTTACCCCCATTCCCATTCCATCGTTCCTATGCCGATCGCTGATCGGCAGCATTCTTCGAGGAGAAAGTAATCTATGCCGCAGCTTGAGGCTACTGTAGCAATCGACTTCCAGAGCGAAACCTACCGCGATGCTTACAGCCGCATCAACGCCATTGTGATTGAAGGTGAGCAAGAAGCCAACGAAAATTACATCAAACTGGCTGAACTGCTGCCAGACCACAAAGAGCGGTTGATCGGTTTAGCGAAAATGGAAAGTCGGCACAAAAAAGGCTTTGAAGCCTGCGGACGGAATCTTGAGGTGACTCCGAATATGGAGTTTGCCCGCGAGTTTTTCTCTAAACTGCATCAAAACTTTCAGGACGCAGCAGCTCAGGGCAATATTGCCACTTGTCTGTTGATCCAGGCGTTAATTATTGAATGTTTTGCGATCGCGGCCTACAACATTTACATTCCCGTTGCTGACGACTTCGCTCGCAAAATTACCGAAGGAGTGGTGAAGGACGAATATACTCACCTCAACTTTGGGGAAGAGTGGCTGCAAGCCAATTTCGACGACGTTAAGGCAGAATTGGAAGCTGCCAATCGGCAAAACCTCCCGATCGTCTGGCAAATGCTGAATCAAGTCGAAGTAGATGCCAAAGTCCTGGGGATGGAAAAAGAAGCCTTGGTAGAAGACTTCATGATCCAGTACGGTGAAGCTCTCGGCAATATTGGCTTCAGCAACCGGGATGTCATGCGCCTCTCGGCCATGGGTCTCGCTGCCGCCTAATCTCCACTATGAGAGGTATTCTTCATAAGAATGCCTCTCATAGTGTCTCCATGCATTTTTATTCGTATCTCTAACTGCCATCTTGATCACCTCAGCAAATTTGAACCTAGTCGCATCAGGCACAGTGCTAGACGACCTGATGTAATTTGCTGACGTTTAATTTGCCTTTAAACAAGCTCAATACAATTTATCAACGTCATTCATGTTTGGTCTTATCGGTCACCTTACCAGTCTGGAACACGCTCAATCCGTTGCCAAAGAACTCGGCTACCCAGAATATGCCGATCAAGGGTTAGATTTTTGGTGCAGTGCGCCACCTCAAATTGTCGATACGATCCGGGTAACTAGTATTACCGGACAGACGATCGAAGGCAAGTATGTCGAATCCTGCTTTTTGCCCGAAATGCTAGCCGCCCGGCGGATCAAAGCCGCTACCCGCAAAGTGATTAATGCCATGGCTCACGCCCAAAAGCATGGCATCAATATCACGGCACTCGGCGGATTTTCCTCCATTATTTTCGAGAACTTTAATCTGGAACAAATTAAGCAAGTCCGGAATGTCTTGCTCGATTTCCAACGGTTTACCACTGGCAATACTCACACGGCCTACATTATCTGCCGTCAGGTCGAGCAAGCCTCTGCCCAGCTAGGAATTGATTTATCTAAAGCCACCGTCGCCGTTTGTGGCGCTACGGGTGACATTGGCAGCGCAGTATGCCGTTGGCTGAATGTTCGCACCGATGTTGAAGATCTACTGCTGATTGCCCGTAACCGCGAGCGCCTGCAAGAGCTGCAAGCTGAACTAGGTCGGGGCAAGATTATGGATTTGCCGGAAGCTCTGCCTCAAGCTGATATTGTGGTTTGGGTCGCGAGTATGCCCAAAGGCGTCGAGATCGATCCGGCTGGGCTTAAACCTACCTGCTTGTTGATCGACGGGGGCTATCCCAAGAATCTTGGCAATAAAATTCAGCGAGACGGGGTAGTTGTGCTGAATGGGGGCATCGTTGAACATTCCTTAGACATCGATTGGAAGATTATGTCGATCGTCAACATGGATGTGCCAGCCCGGCAACTATTTGCTTGTTTTGCCGAATCCATGCTGCTGGAATTTGAAAAATGGCATACCAACTTCTCTTGGGGACGCAATCGGATTACTGTGGAGAAGATGGATCAAATTGGTCAAGTTTCGGTGAAGCATGGTTTTAGACCCCTGTTAGTTTAATCCCGGATTCATCGGAAACTCAAGAGAGGTTAGGGACCATCACCTAATCTCTCCGTTTGAACGAGCGCATTTTTGTCCCCATTTTTGTCCCACACCTATGGCACCCACTGAACGTAAACCGATCCTGCTCGACTTTGAAAAGCCATTAGCCGAATTAGAGTCTCGCATTATTCAAATCCGTGAACTAGCGGAAGAAAATGATGTCGATGTCTCCGATCAAATTCGCCAGCTAGAAGCCAGAGCAGTTCAACTACGTCAGGAAATTTTTAGTAGCCTGTCGCCGTCGCAGCGCTTACAAGTCGCTCGTCATCCCCGTCGCCCTAGCACCTTGGATTATATTCAAGCGATTAGCGATGAATGGATGGAGCTACACGGCGATCGCGGTGGCAATGATGATCCTGCCTTAGTGGGTGGCGTCGGTCGGATTGCCGGACAGCCCGTAGTGATGCTGGGACACCAGAAAGGACGGGACACCAAAGATAACGTGGCGCGCAATTTTGGTATGGCCGCTCCCGGTGGCTATCGTAAAGCCATGCGGCTGATGGATCATGCTAATCGCTTCAGTATGCCGATTCTCACCTTTATCGATACTCCTGGAGCCTGGGCTGGGATGGAAGCGGAGAAACTCGGTCAGGGAGAAGCGATCGCCTATAACCTGCGAGAAATGTTTCGGCTTGATGTGCCCATTCTCTGTACCGTAATCGGTGAAGGCGGCTCTGGCGGTGCATTAGGAATTGGCGTCGGCGATCGTTTAATGATGTTTGAACATTCGGTTTACACGGTAGCCACCCCAGAAGCCTGCGCCGCGATTCTCTGGAAAGATTCCTCAAGAGCACCCCAAGCCGCAGAATCATTGAAAATTACAGCTCCGGACTTAAAGCAACTTGGCATCATCGACGAAATTCTACCGGAACCGATCGGGGGTGCCCATGCCGATCCTTTGCAAGCGGCAGAAACCTTAAAGCAATCGATTCTCAACCATTTAGACGAGCTGAAGCGGCTGACTGGACCACAACGCCGTGATCTGCGATACCAAAAATTCCGGGCGATCGGAGTTTTTGCTGATATTCCCGCCTAAGCCCATGGTTTTCCTGAAACAAGGCAATTCTGAGTGATATAATCAAACCAGTAACAAATGTTCACAATTCCCGACTTGACTGTGGGACTTTTCCAAGGACAGTTGTACCTTCCATCGGAGTAACTGTTGCTGGCGAGCCTAGCTGAGCAGGGATGATCTAAGTTTGACATTTGCATCTGGATTTGATCTTGCATATCGACCTGTAGCTGAATCGTGTTAACACCCATGGGGTGACCTAATCCCATTTTTAACCAGCGGTTAATTGCTGGCTCAGCTTTCTCCGCTAACCTGAGTCATGCTCAGGTCAGTTTTCCACGCTTCTACAGTTAAGTATTCACACAGACTCTCGATACTGGGCGCTTCCATGACTCCTCAAACAGAACGGTATGCCCTGATTACAGGGGCAAGCAGTGGTATTGGCAAAGCGACCTCCCTGGCATTTGCTCAAGCCGGGATTCATTTGGCTTTAGTTAGCCGCAATCAAGCTCAGCTACAACAAGTGGCAGATCAAGCGGCTACCTATGGAGTCAAAGCCCATGTTTATCCCGCCGATTTAGCTGACCTCGCTCAGGTACGGCAGACAATCGCGGCGATCGCGGAAGCACTGCCTGCAATCGACATTCTGGTCAACAATGCTGGCATGGCATATACCGGGACATTGGCAGAAATGCCATTACAAGACTGGCAACAGGTACTCAACCTTAATTTGACCAGTGTTTTTCAGTGTATCCAGGGAATTCTACCAGCTATGCGACAACGGCAACACGGCACCATTATTAATGTGGCGTCGATCGCCGGACATCAAGTTTTTCCTGAATGGGGGGCATACTGTGTCAGCAAATTCGGTTTGGTAGCGCTCTCCAAAACTCTAGCGGCGGAAGAGCGTCCGCATGGCATTCGAGTAGTAACGATTTCTCCCGGTTCAGTCAATACCCCAATTTGGGATACCAATACTGTCAACGCCGATTTCGATCGCACTCAAATGCTGACTCCAGAAATTGTGGCTCAGACAATTCTCTATGCCGCCCTTCTACCCGAGACGGCTGTGATTGAAGACCTAACCCTGATGCCTAATGCTGGCACATTCTAGCCTAGACCCATCAGTCTGCTACTTAGCCCAGTTTGTCCACGTTCGTATCTCACTTACCTTCAACTTAACTTATGACTATTGCTGCTTCTAACGGTGCCAACGGTTCTAAAGCGTCCTCAGGAGAAACCGTCACAACCCTGCAAACCCGACCCGATCGCAATACCCTAGATGGACATCAAGCACCTAACCTCCACCAACCCTCTGAAGACAATCAAGAAGCGATGATGGATGCGGTCAGAACCATCCTGTTAGGAGTCGGCGAAGATCCCGAGCGTGAAGGGCTGTTGAAAACTCCTAAGCGGGTAGCCGAAGCCATGCGCTTCTTAACTAGTGGCTATCAGCAATCGCTGGAAGAACTGGTGAATGGAGCCATTTTTGATGAAGGTCACAATGAAATGGTCTTGGTGCGGGACATTAATGCCTTCAGTTTGTGCGAGCATCACATGCTGCCGTTTATGGGACGGGTACATGTTGCCTATATCCCGAACCAAAAGGTGGTCGGGTTAAGTAAACTCGCCCGGATTGTGGAAATGTATTCCCGACGCTTACAGGTGCAAGAACGGTTAACCCGACAAATCGCTGAAGCAGTCCAAAGTATTCTGGAACCCCAGGGTGTGGCTGTAGTCATGGAAGCTAGTCACATGTGCATGGTGATGCGAGGAGTGCAAAAGCCGGGTTCTTGGACAGTCACCAGTGCCATGCTTGGGGTATTCCAGGATGAGCAAAAGACCCGTGAGGAGTTCCTCAATTTGATTCGCCATCAACCATCTTTCTGGTAAAGTGCCGATCGCAGTCAAATTACCTCTCTAGTTAAGCAGGAGCCGCCACGATCGTTGGCACTCCTGCTTAGCTTTATGAGCTAGCCTCTTCTTGCAGCAATTTGTCCTTCGAGTCAGCCCAGTAGGCGCTGTAGGTATAGACTTCCTGGTTGCCCTTCTCCTCCGTTGCCCAGCGATAAATCGCCGCATTGGGGTCAACACCAATCTCTAACAACTTTGCCCCCATGTAATACTCCATCTGGCGTTTAGTCATATCCTTCAACGCCGGAGGCTTGCGTTTATCAACAGTGCGCGATAAATGCGCCTGCGTATGCTTTGCCATAACCGATTAGCTCCTCGTGTACAATGCCATTTCCCTGGCGTTATTTAGCGTAGCGTACACATCCAGGGATAGATCAGGAAGGACAGACACCATCTGCCTTTTCTGAGCAAGAGCAGGTACCAATAGTAGCCTTACTAACCAATTGAGTAGATTTAATGCTCTAAAATAAGAGCCCTTGACGAGGATTGAACTCGTGACCTCACCCTTACCAAGGGTGTGCTCTACCACTGAGCTACAAGGGCAAAAGACCAAACAAATAGGTAAAAGCAATTTTGCAAATCACTCTTACCTCTTGCTGGTTACGTGGATGGGCCGGGCTGGATTTGAACCAGCGTAGGCGTAGCCAGCGGATTTACAGTCCGCCCCCATTAACCACTCGGGCACCGACCCGCTCACCCACGGATATTGATAGTAGCGGAGAGAGTAGGTAAATTGCAAGCCCCATGACTAATTTTTTTGAAAAAACTTGCTGCGATCGCTCCAAACCCTTGGCAAATCAAGCTCTAACAGATTTCATGAGTACAATTAACTATTAACTACCAATTCAAGGCAGAATGGGTAATACATCCAACTGGCTTGACTCTACGTTACTGTGGCTGGTCTCCATGCTCGATGAGTTGTTCCCCTTCCCAATTGTGTTTAACCCTACGGTAATCGCTGGGGCAACCCTGTGGTCACTGGCGTTGTATTTGGGATTTTCTCCGGTCAGCCATTGGGTAATGACACAACTAAATCGGTGGTTCAACTTTGCTGAGCGATCGCTCTACACATCAGAAGCAGAGTTTGAGCGCACTCGGAAAGGTCGGGAAGCCCAAAATGCCTTTTACGCTTCGCTTTTTAGCATCGTGCCTTTTTTGGTCATCGGCAGTCTCTGCAACTATGGGGTGGAACTGACCCTAGGGCAAAGTTGGGCTATCAGTATGGGGATGCTTGCCTGTGTAGGGTGTGGAATTTATGAACTGGGACGGCGAGATGGACAACCACCGCAGGAGTAGACTGCCCCTTACTGGATGCGGACAGAAAAGGCATAAGGATAACCCCGGAAGTTGGAGTCGAGTTGAAAAATATAGTCGCCAGTTTGGGTAGCCGACCCTGACCAATTGGAGCGGCGATCGTCTGGGTCTTCAGTTAAATATTTGCCGTTGGGTGCAATTACGGCTGGAAACGCTCCTGCTTCACGGGTGACAGTAATTGTTTGTCCCTGTTTGGCTTGCAAGACATAGCGATGAGAACCTGTGCCAATAAAGCGATCGCGAATAGTGATTTGATCCTGTCCCGCCGCAAAACTGACCTGTTCTAGCTTTTGATTACAGCCGCTTTCCGTGCGGTTCTTAGCAATCCAGCCAGACATCGGCACAGTAATCTGTAACCAACCATCCTGCTCGCGTTCTACAGTGACAAACTCACCATTGCGCAGGGTTCCTACAATCTGGCTTCCCTCTGTTGTGGGCTGAGAACGCACATTCAATGGCGATTCTGGATCATTCACCTTTGCCATCGTCATTTCACAGGACTTGATTTGCCGGGACGCTGTTGGCACACTCTCAGAACCACTCGCTGGAGTAGGTTCAGGCGGAGCAGACTGGGAAGAAGATGGCGTCGTAGTGGGTGAAGTCGTCGTAGGCGAAGTTGCCAGTGGGGAAGCCGGAGCTGGTGCAGAACTAACTTCTGAGGATGGGGTTGGAGTGGGAAGAGTGCGAGGTGAAGATTGCACCACTGTATAGGTAATCCCTGCGATCGCGGCCAGAGATGCAGCACCGGTGAGAAAGGGAACAGACGACTGGAATTTCATAGAAATAACCGATAGAACATTAGAAACAGGTTTAGAAGCAGTCCGTAGTAATACGCTCTAATTACTCTGTTACATCGATCTGACCTAAAAAAACGGACGAATTCAAGAATTTAATGTTTCGATCGGGTCTCTACACTACTAGAACTTTTTTGGGCTTGAGCTTGAATAGCTTGTCGCACGATCGGGGTTAATTTGGTTTTCCAAAACCGATTATCAGGAAAGTCTTTCACTAGGCTGACCGTATCCTGCCATCTACCATCTCGTAAGGCTCTTTGCGCACTGTAAAACTGTGATTCCGCCCGTTGCCAATCCCGTTGCCATTGCCCAATCGCGGTTTGTGCCGCTTGATAGGCTGAGCTGCTAGGAGTAACCATTTTTGCCATCCCGATCGCAGCAGTCAGATTGCCATTCTGATAATGCTCCGTGGCAGCGGTTAGCGTCCGGCTACCCTCATCATTGGCAGTCAGAGTAGGAGTAGCACCGGAGGCTTGAGCTTCAGTGGGTAGAATGCAGCTCGTTACTGTGTACTGTTTATACACCCAACCTGTAGCCGGAGTACTAATGCGGAGCCAACCCTGGTTTTCATCAATGACTGTCAGGAGAGTGCCATTTTTCAGTTTGCCAATCACATTGTCGCTAGCCACAATCGGACTAGAGCGAACATTGAGAGGAGGATTGGGATCGGTGGCGATCGTTTGACAAACCATCATGGCTGCCGTTGTTTGGGAGGTGTGGTGATGCCAAATCAGTAACCCGATGCCAGCGATCGCACTGAAAGCCGCTGCACCTACTCCCACCCCAACAGATCTGGGAATGTGCTTCATATCATTACTTTACGAGATGCACCTATTAGCTTTAAGATGCCCCACTTCACTGAATTAAATTAATTTCAGAGAAAATTTGCTCAATAATCGCGAATTTTCTCGCGTTCCCCACTCCACGATGATTCTCATAGTAGCCGATTCAGGCTAGAGCAGACTGAGTGGGAGGATACCCTACAGCGTTCGAAAAAAGTCAATTACAGCTTGCGCGATCGTTTCATTCCCATGAGGAGAAACGGAATTGGACAGGCGGGCGGGCTGAAGGGGTTGGTGTAAAAACTGCCAATCTCCCGTAAAAAATTCGGCTGGTGAGAGGATTTGATGCGGCACATGCATCTGGATACCCTCAAGTAGCACCGGAGCCTCAGCAAAATCATCGCGAGTAATGGACACAATAGGCAATTTTAAGCGGCAAGCTTCAGAGAAAGTGCTGTAACCTGGTTTAGATATAATCCGTCCACAAATTGGCATCAAATCAACTGGACGGTAATGATGATCGGTAATTTGAATTAAGTTAGAAAAATGAGGGGCATTACGATCGAAAGTAATAAATTGCCAATCAGGGAATCGCTGCACATTGTGGTAGGGAATTTGGTCCAAACCCAATCCACCAAAAGTCATTAAGACAGTTTGTTCTAGGGAAGCATTAACCCTAAACGTCTGACGCAATTCCTCAACTGAATAACGAGGTGTACCACCCGTAAATCCCACATCTTGCACCTGCGGAAATGCCGTCATTGGTTCATGTAAGGGTAAGCGAAATAACTGATCGCAGCGCTGGAAACAACTTGCAATCCAATCAGCAATCTCCGCAAATGCACCACCCCATTGCCGATAGATAAAATCCCAGCCAAAGTTACTCATCATCCAGACAGGAATTCCAGCCGCATGAGCGATCGGGGCAGCCAGAGGTGGAATATCCGCTAATATTAACCCCACCCGATTCTGCCGGATAAAATTCACTTCAGAGGCAATGATGCGGTGTTGTTCAGCTTTGACCTGTTGCAATTTTTCGAGCGTGGCAGGTTTATCCATCTGCAAGCTATCACTCTGCACCACGCCAACATCAAACGCCCGCGGACGGAGAATAAAATCGCCCGGAATATAAGCCTCCAATAGCCATCGGGGAGCAGTTGTCACCAGGATTAATAGGATCTCTGGACATAACCGTTGAATTTCCGCCGCTATGGCAGCAGATCGGGTGGCATGACCAAAGCCATGATTCGTAATCGCAATGTAGAGAATTGGTTGCGGCATTGCCCAGTCTGGTTGATCAACATCCTGAGTTTGACATGCCGTTAATGCAAATCAGCATCCCAAACTCCGATATAAATGCGATCGCGTTCGTTACGTTCAATTACCCCTTTCAAGTCCCCCGTGGTGAACGAATAATTATTCGATCGCCACTTCCACACATCCATTAATCCCTGTTCGATCATGCGATCCATTCTGCCACCCAGCATTTCTTCTAGCGTGGTTTGCATCACCGAGCGATCGATGGATTGGGAAAACGAGGCTTCACTTTGCCGCACTTCGCCTGTGTCATTGTCGTACAGAAATCCTAATGTGACTTGATTTGGCACTAAGTCATACAACACCGATCGGGTGTTGCCCCAATAGCCATAGCCCGACTTAGTTGGATCACCCAGCTTTTGGCGAATCGTTGCTTCCGCCGTTCCAGTAGGAAAGCCAGGAATATTAGGAGTATTGAGCGACACAGAATCAGTCGGATTCTGGGTAGACACGGGTTTGCCAGGAGCAGTGGATGGCGGAGTCGGGACGAGCACAGGCTGCGTGGGGCTGGGTTCTGGTGTTGGCTCTAGGGCTGGAGAATAGTTGGGCTCGATCGACCGCGTTGGCGCCGGAGTAGACTGAGTTGAAATCGGCGGCGAGGCAATCCGAGCTGCCGTTTGGCGAGAGTAAAACCATACAGCGCCAAAGCCAGTCGCTAAGGCACTGCCGATCGCAGCTAAACCGACCCAAATCCAAGGCGATACCCGACTGGGTTGGAAGGTAGGAGGTGGTAAAACCTGAGCGGCGATTCCGGCTGGATCTGGCGGGGACTGTCCTGGACTAATTGGCACTGTAGCCATTCTGGACAGTTTGGAGCGGCTCGTCGCAGGCTCTTCAGTTGCCAGCATAACCGGACTAGACACAGCATCTGGCAACAATATCAACCATTCCGCGATCGTGGCTGGACGATGTTGCACATCCACCGCCATCCCTCGCATCACCGCTTGATTCACGGCTGCACTCAATTCTGGACGTAAATCGCGGGGGGCAGGCATGGGTTGACGATCGCGCAAGACAGAGGCTACGGGCACAGCGGCCGTCAGCAACGCATACAATGTTGCTGCTAGCCCATAGACATCGGTAGCGGGAGTCCGTTTTGCCTGCGCCATATATTGCTCGATCGGCGCATAGCCAGCCGAAATAATGCTGGTATGGGTTTGGGTGGTACCCAATGTAAATTCTCTGGCAATCCCAAAATCAATTAGCACAACATTTTGAGTACCATCTCGCAACATAATATTTTGGGGCTTGACATCCCGGTGCAACAGGCCGTTTTGATGCACAACCTGTAGAGCCGCTGCCACTTGGCGGATGTAGTGAATTGCAGTTGCCTCAGGGAGAGAGCGATCGGAAAACACCACCTCATCTAATGTTTTCCCGGCAATATATTCCATCACTAAATATGGCAATCCATCCTCAATGAAAAAATCATTGACTTGCACAATATTGGGATGCAGACACAACGCTAGTCGCCGCCCTTCATCCTGGAATTGCCGTTGGATCAAATCAAATTGTCCGTTGGTTTGAGAGTTAGGATTCAGAGTTTTAATCACAACCGTTTTTTGCAGGTAATGATGGGTGGCGCGAAAGGTAATACCAAACCCTCCTTGCCCCAAGACCTGATCCAGTGTGTATTTACCACCTTGCAATGCTTTACCAACAAAGGCGTTCATGAATCCTCGAGAGCAATAACCAGCACAATTTGACGAGAATTATTTGTTCGCAACCGAAAGTGCCTCCCGGAATCAACGAACCCCATCTTTCGTTTAAGATACCGTCTGTTTTCCAGAAGCGACATCTTCAGAAGGGCAACTTCTCAGAGACTTTAGCGTTAATTTTGCCTTTTCGGGTAGTAAATTGCTCGATCGCGCCTGCCCCAAGCAAGCAATTCCCCTGATTGGCAAGCGGTGACGATTAATTGCAGAATAAAGGCAGTTCATTGCCCTGAGGTTGGTTCATGGCTACTCTTCCGCCAAATGTTAAGGATCTGCTAGCTGACCTGATTGCCCGCTATCGATCGCAGGTTGACTATCTAGCCATTCGGCTAGAGGCTGCAGAAGGGGCTGATATTCTCTTTCGCGGCAATAAAATTGAAACGTTGAGTGAAGGCATTGCGATCGGGGGACATGTGCGAGCCTGTCATAAGGGCGGTTGGGGCTTTGCCAGCTTTAACCAACTCGCCACCCTCAAGGAACGGATTGAAGAAGCGATCGCGGCAGCCCAGTTAGTGGGCGATGAGGAAACACTCCTGGCCGAAGTTCCACCAATTCAAGACACTTGCATTCTGCCATTATCGGGCACGGATCCACGGCAAGTCCCTTTAGCAGACAAAAAAGCCTTATGTCAGCACTATGGCGAAATTCTGCGGAGTATCAGTCCCCAAATTGCCACGATCTCGGTACGCTATGGTGACAGTGCGCAACGGGTGATCCTGGCTACCTCCGAAGGCACGTTACTGGAGCAATCCTGGGTTGATATGGAAATGCGGTTTGCTGCCACGGCTCGGAATGGCGAAACGGTGCAAACCGGACGAGAGACGACTGGCTCGCGGAAAGCCTACGAAGATTTAATTGGCTTAGATGAACAGGTGCGCAGTGCTGCCCAACGAGCCGTCGATTCATTAGCGCTACCTCCCGTCAAAGGCAGTACTTACACCGTTGTCATTGATCCAATTCTGTCGGGGTTATTTGTGCATGAAGCTTTTGGGCATTTATCCGAGGCTGACATGGCTTATGAAAATCCTGATCTGCTCGAAACCATGAGCATTGGGCGGCGGTTTGGTTCCCCAGAACTACAAATTTTTGATGGGGCAGCCCCGGCTGGACATCGTGGGAGTTATGTCTATGACGATGAAGGTACACCTGCGACAACGACCCAGCTCATTAAAGATGGGATCTTGGTAGGACGGCTGCATTCGCGGGAAACGGCAGGCAAGCTAGGCGAAGCGGTAACTGGCAATGCCCGGTGTTTGAACTACCACTATCCGCCGATCGTCCGGATGACCAACACCTGGATCGAACGCGGCAACACTCCCGTCAAAGATTTGCTGAATGACATTGAGGAAGGGGTGTATGCCCGCAATTGGCTTGGTGGCATGACCAATGGTGAGATGTTCACCTTTGCCGCCGGAGAAGCCTGGATGATTCGTAAGGGCGAGATTGCTGAACCCGTCCGAGATGTGACCCTCTCTGGCAATGCCTTCAAGACCCTGGCAGACATCGAAGCGATCGGTGACGACTTTTTCTGGGATGAGTCGGGCGGTTGCGGCAAAGGGGGGCAAAGTGGTTTGCCCGTTGGTTGCGGTGGTCCCAGCTTGCGGATTCGCAATGTCGTAGTTGGTGGCGAAGCAATGGATTAGCAGCTAACTTCCCCGAGGGATGGTCACCTGTTGGGAGTATTCAGCGATGTAGCGATCGATTTGCTGGTAGAGATGGTCAGGAGTGGAGGTATTGTCTAGGACTACATCCGCCCGAGCTAGCTTCTTCTGAATTGCCATCTGACTGTTCATCCGAGCCTGGGCTTGTTCAAAGCTCAGGTGATCCCGTTGGATTAAGCGCTGGAGTTGCTGATCTTCGGTACAGCGGATCACCCAGGTTTCTGTGACTAAATCGGTCATTCGGGCTTCAAACAACAACGGAATCACCATCACCACGATCGGGCTGGTGCGAAGTAACGGAGTCTGCATGGCTTCCGTCAGTCGATCACGGACATAGGGATGAATGCGCTGCTCCACCCACAACCGTTCCGCTGGGCTACTGAAGATGATGTCTCCTAAGCGGTGGCGGTTCAAACTACCGTCAGGTAACAGCACCCCCGACCCATAGCGATCGACTAGTTCGGCTAAGGCCACAGCGCCTGGTTGGACCGCTTCCCTGGCAAAAATATCTGCATCTAGCACAGGAATGTGATGGACGGTTGCCAAATAGTCTGAAACCGTAGTTTTGCCCATACCAATCCCTCCAGTCAAACCAATAACACGCTGAGGATGGCGGGCGGGATTACTCGTCGTCATAATTCGCTGGCTAGAGCTTAATATGTCACGTTAAAGGGTGGTTCAATCGCTAGTCTATGCATTTTCAGGGTCGCAATAGAAGCACCATTCGGATTAATTGCCCCTCAGTGTACAGGATTGTTGGCAATCCCCTGCGAGGGCTGGTTCCCCCTTGCCTCTATCGTTTCTGTTAACGAATGCAATACCTGCTAGGGACGATCGCTCTTTACAATAAAGCTGTAACGTTTAGCTGACTACCCTCATGTTGCTGAAGTCAACCACGCGCCATATTCACATTTTTGCTGCCACTGTTGAAAAGAATGAATTGATTCCCAGCGACAACGTGTTGACTCTGGATGTTGATCCAGACAACGAATTTGTTTGGACAGAAGAAGCCTTGCAACAGGTCTACCGGATGTTCGATGAGCTAGTCGAGGCATACAACGGCGCTGAGTTAACCGAATACAATCTGCGGCGAATTGGCTCTGATCTAGAACACTTTGTGCGATCGCTGCTCCAACAAGGCAGAATTTCCTACAACTTGAATAGCCGGGTGCTGAACTACAGCATGGGTCAGCCGCAAGTCGTTCCTGCCGAAGGGTAATTTTTACAAATTGTAAAGACCCCATGTCAAGAAATTTAAGCTAGCCATTTTTGTCCAAAGCTGCGTGATCCTGATTTGTCAGAGCTTTGACGAAAGTGGCTATGATTTCTTGTTGCGTAAGTTTTCCAATTTAGCTCAATGTCCTTCAAAATTTTTAATAAAAACGCTCATCAAATCGGTCTACCTTAACAATTTAGGTGGTTTTTTAGCGTTTCAGAACACAGTACACTCACACGTCAACCCCAGGTTGGAAGATTTAGTATGAGCAGTAATTTAGCAACCAAGCTACGTGAGGGCACCAAAAAATCCCATACGATGGCTGAAAATACAGGCTTTATCGCCTGTTTCTTAAAAGGCACTGTAGAAAAGAACTCTTACCGCAAGCTGGTGTCGAACCTCTACTACGTTTACACCGCGATGGAAGAGGAAATGGAGAAGCAGAAAAATCATCCGATCGTTTCCAAAATTTACTTTCCAGAACTTAACCGCAAAGAAGCTCTCGAAGCCGACCTGTATTACTACTACGGTGCCAACTGGCGGGAGCAGATCGCCCCTTCCTCAGCTGCTCAAGCTTATGTTGCCCGGATCCGGGAAGTGTCTAACACCGCTCCGGAATTGCTGGTGGCTCATTCCTACACTCGTTACTTAGGGGACTTGTCCGGTGGTCAAATCCTCAAGGGCATTGCTCAACGGGGGATGAACCTGACCGATGGGTCTGGCACCAACTTCTATGAATTCAAGACCATCTCAGACGAGAAAGCCTTTAAGACCGTTTATCGTCAAGCCATGAACGATCTAGAGGTGGATGACGCAACGGCTGAACGGATTGTAGACGAAGCCAATGATGCCTTTGGTCTGAACATGAAGATGTTCAAAGAACTCGAAGGTAGCTTAATCAAAGCGATCGGGATTCTGCTGTTCAATTCTCTGACTCAACGTCGGGGTCGGGGCAGCACTGAACTGGCTACCGCTGAACAATAAGCAACTCTAAAAACGTAGTATCGTCACGATCGCCGTTCTTGGTTTCGTCGCGATACCCATTGAATCCCGGAGATCTGGTGGTCAACCCACGATCAGATTTTCGGGATTCCTGTTTGGTCAAGTTGCTGCTGCCAGCGATCGACCGCTTGCCGTAACGGTTCTGATAACCAGTCAAAGTATTGGGGATAGACGGGCAATCGGGGGATTAATTGCCAGCCAGCCTGTGCCAATGTTTGCGCCAAAGTGCGATCGATTGGATGGGTATAGTCTGGGTTCACTTCATCCCGGACGCCAATCCCCCCTAAATCTCGCGCTCCTGCTGCGATACAGGCAATTAACTGTTCCGGCTCCTGGATCAAATTGGGTGGCACTTGTAAGGCGACTTCTGATGGCAGGATTGATCGCGCGATCGCAATTAGATCAATTAAATCCCCAATTTCACATGCTTCACCGCTGAGGGCTTCCTGCTGACCAGGACTATAGGGTTGCAAGATCACTTCCTGAATATGCCCCCATTGCTCAGCAATCGCCGCGATCGCTTCTAAGGTAGCAAGGCGATCGTCTGCTGTTTCACCAATCCCTAACAGGAGCCCGGTCGTGAAGGGAATCCGCAACTCTCCAGCCCAGATTAGTTGTTGCAAGCGGACAGCTGGCACTTTACTGGGAGCATGGCGGTGAACGGTCTGAAGCAGAGCCGGAGTGATTTGCTCCAGCATCAGCCCCATCGACACATTCACAGTTTTCAGGCACTCCATCTCTACCCGACTTAAAATCCCCGCGTTGGTATGCGGCAGAAATCCCAGAGATAGGGAAAGTTCACACAACTCATAAATCCGCTGGAACCAGGTCGGGCGATCGGGACTCTGAGGATGCACTTCCCCACTTAAGATCAGGATTTCGATCACCCCGTGATCGCGTAGCCTCTGTAATTGCTCAGCTGCGATCGACAAACTCAGTCCAGTGTGTGTACCGGGATCAACCCGAAAATTGCAGTAGGTACACCGATTAAAGCACTCATAGGTTGGGACCAGCGTATGGGCTGGACTGTACGTCACAGTTCGAGCAGTCATCAATCAGTCCATCATCAGTAAGTGGCAGTCTGCCTACCATCATGGCTTACTGAGTGATGGAGCTGAAGCAATCAGTCCGGCTCAACCTCCTGACAACTCCGTTTTTTGGCATAGACGTTTTTGACATGCGTTTTCACGGTATTCAGGCTAATTTGCAGGAGTTTGGCAATTTCCTGATAGGTATACTCCTGCTGCAATAACATCCAAATTTCCGCTTCGCGATCAGTCAAGTCATATTTCTGCTTCTGAATCCGTAATTCTTCCCGCAGCGCTTGATCACGGTCTTCTAAAAAGATCAGCAAATATGGTGCTTCACCAATCGGCTCAGCCAGCCTCAAGCGACCATTGCCTGAGGGTCGATCGCTGCCAAGATTCATCTCCAACCAACGCACCGTAATGCGAATAGTACGCCCAGTAGCAGTTTGATATTCACGCGTGATGCCTGAGCTTGCTGCTGCATTGTCCTGCATCAGTTGCTGACAGACTTCTGTCACCAGTCCTGGTAGCCCAGCGATCGGGAAGTTCGTGTTCAGCACCTCCTGACAAAGGTGTTGAGCTTTCAGGTTCCAGTAAACGGGTTTCTGATGCCGAGAGGCAACAATCACTCCCTGAGGCAAAAGTTCAAACAAATGATTCCAGAGCAGAGTTAAATCTGGAATATTACTACTGCTAGGGGGCTCCGGGGTTTCAGTGTGTTTGCGGACAAGGTGTTTGCCAGTATCAGGGTGAGATGCCGTAAAGCTATGTGAGCTGCGGGGGGCTGGGCAGACAAACAACGAGCCGACAGACGCGGTTTCCGGAGAAACATGAAGGACACGAGCTGTCATAGGTCAGATTCCTCAAGTACTTGAGGCTATTCTGCTCCCTGTGCTGACGAACCGACAATGAGCAAGCTGCAATTTACTCTACCGTAGTGAAACTCGCTGATCCGATCTGAAGTAGGCTGAACTGAGGTGAAGTAGAGTGAAGTTTATTAGATCACTGATTGTGTAACTAGGAGCAATCGGTTGATAATAATCAAACCAATTTCAAAAAATCTTCTTGAGCTTCAGAAATTCCCCTGAGAGGAAGTGATCTTGCTGATGGAAGCGGACTGAAATTGGGTCTATCGGTTTGAGCTAGTCCACATCTCCACATGACTGAAGCAGCGAACTGATAGTGAAGATCGGGGTAGAGGCATTGCCTCAGCCCAACCGTTGAACTTCACTTAACAGGATGATATTCCGAATTGTCGCTGCAATTGGCGGAAAAGCAGTCACCCATTTGGGTACTCTTCAGCTTGGCTGATTCAGAATGCATTCCTTTCCAAGTTTGGAAACCCCTGAATGGGTGAATTCGTTTACGATCGCGTTAGCCCCTCTTACTTGGTGATCTCTCTTGGTCAGTTCCTTGAAACTATCGTCTGAGTCCTCGCAGCAGATTGAGCCAGAGTTCCTCGATCGCTTTTTTTCACCCGAGCAGCAACGTCGCTATGTCACCATGTTGCTCGAACGTGGGGGCTTAACTAGACGTAGAGCCGAATATTTCGTGCGGTTATGGGCGTACTTATTGCTGAAACAGCAGCAAGATGTCATGGGGAACTTACAACCTCTAACGCAGCTACAACCACTAGAGGGCTTAGTTGCCTGTACCCATCGGGAAGCCGCAGAATTATTTTATGGCGATCAGGATCGGGGCAGCGATCGTGCGGCGGGCATGATGATTGATCGCCTGGTTGCCCTCGGTTTACTCGACAAGCGATTTGATGGTCAAGCACTATCGCTACAAGTGCGACCATTACCTGAACTGGTCGTTCAACCTGTCTCGATCGCAACCGTCACCTTAACCGTAGACGATTTTAACCCCCGCACAGATACCATTCCACTAGCTAACCTAGTGACTCGCACCTACGCCGAACTGATTAAGGACAATGCCCTGGTATCGCCTAAAATTGCCCGCTCTTTTCGCAGTTGGGCACAACGTTATCCTAAGGGGATGCGGGTATTACGGCGATCAGATAACTTGAATCCTGTCGGAATTTGCATCCTTTACCCAGTCACCAGCACCTCTGAATTCAACTTCTTTCAGGCTCCTAGTAAAAGCTTCTACCTGACTACAGATAACGAAGCCGACCCGTTTCAGATGGCAACCCCAGGAGATCCCGATTGCACCTCAGTCTATATTCGCGCTTGGGTGATCGAAAATCAGTTTCTCTCAGTTAACAATCTGTGCTTGCTGCTGGAGGATACCAAGCAAACCCTGGTACAAATGCAGGCAGATTTTCCCAATCTGTGTGATATTTATTCACTGATTGTGCATCCCTTGTACGAAGAACTCCGCCTAAAGCTGGGCTTTCAAAAAACCTGCCCGGATCATCAGCGATCGTACCACTGGATTTACTTAGCCCTCGATCGCTTCCTCGAACTCAATATTTCCCAAGCACTTGCCAGTTTGAAGTTAGGTTCAGAGGCAGGGGCATCGGATTAGGGATCAGACTGGCGGTAAACCGTCCTGCGCATTGTTAAGCCTTATTAACCTTTCGAGCAGTTTTATTCTTTTCAGAGCAAATATGTCTTTACATTTCTGGCAACATCAGACGGTTACTCAGCCTGGTTTGTAGAGATCGATCGTCCATTCGAGAGAAATATTAATCAGGTACTTTACAAAACTCAACGAAGAAGTCTAAACTAAAGTGCATACGGTGAAAGCCGTACATCATCCAAGTTACATCAAGCACTCATTACTATCATGACAACGACTCTTCAGCGGCGCGAAAGCGCTAACATCTGGAGTCAGTTCTGCGAGTGGGTAACCAGCACCAACAACCGCCTCTATGTCGGCTGGTTTGGTGTCCTGATGATCCCCACCCTACTGACCGCAACTATCTGCTTCATCATCGCCTTCATCGCTGCTCCCCCCGTGGACATCGATGGTATCCGTGAGCCTGTCGCTGGTTCGCTGATGTATGGCAACAACATCATCTCTGGTGCGGTTGTGCCCTCCAGCAACGCGATCGGTCTGCACTTCTACCCCATCTGGGAAGCGGCTTCTCTCGATGAGTGGCTGTACAACGG
>VRZD01000082.1 GCA_016743235.1 Pantanalinema sp. GBBB05
GATTGTCTGGTTTCAACTCCTCAAACAGATCCGAATAAGCAAAGATGTTGCCGCACAACACGGGTTTGAAATTGTTCTCAAATCATTGCCCAGCTTGGTTTATTGGGAGAGGTGCAAGATCTGAGATAAGCTAGCCCAGGACAAATATCAGTTGCTTTAGGGTGAAAGATCATGAAGCTCAAACGATTATTTCTGATATTCGCGATCGCTCTAATCATCGTAACGGGTGCAGGATCTTGGTATGTTTTTGTTGCGGGTGCACCCCAGTTTGACTCGCCTCAAGCTGAGAGAAATACTGGACTAACCTTTCAGGTCAAAACGTTTAACAGTGTGGCAATGGTTGGAGAGCGGCGTTATGGAGTTGTGTTACCCCATGATTATGCGAAACAGCCTCATCAACGATACCCAGTATTATTTCTGTTACATGGAGGGCATGGAAACGAACGCGATTTTGAAGATAAAGCAAAATTAACGTCTGTTTTGCATGATCTGTACCAGAGAAAGCAATTACCGCCCTCTATTGTGATCACACCCGATGGCAACGATAACCGGGGGAGTAGCCCATTTTGGGATTCAGATTATTACGATGGTCCAAATGGAAAGGTCGCAACATTGATTGGGAGTGAGTTGGTTCAAGTCGTCAAGTCCCGTTACCGGACCTTAAACCAACCCCAGTTTTGGGCAATGGGTGGCATCTCTTCGGGTGGATGGGGCGCACTCAATATTGGGTTACGGTATATCAACCAGTTTCGTACGTTCTTTAGCCACACGGGTTACTTTACGGATATCAGTGGTATGGCAAATAGCCCAAAAACATTCATACAACAAATTCCAGTGAGCGCTGGAAAAGGGTTACGAATTTATTTAGACGCTGGAGAAGACGACCATCAATATCTAGATGCAACTCAAGCCTTCCACCAAACTTTAAACCAGCTTGGAATCTTCAATGAATTCCACGTTTTTCCTGGTGGGCATGGCATCGTGGGACCAAATGTCGGCTGGAATTATTGGCATCAGCATTTGGCAGACTCATTGGCATTTGTTGGTAAACAGTTCAAACTGGCACTCAAACAATCTCAACTAGACTCAATCAAGAAGCAGCAGGAGACGCAAAATGGCGCAACAAATGTCACCCAATCGTTCTCGAAAAAGCATTAAAAAGCCTAGACAACGAACACAAATTAGCCTATGGCTCGCAACATTACTCACAGCCATGATGGGAATCGTGAATTTGCTGTCTGCGGTAACTCCCAGTTTACCAGAGCGGCGTGATTGGCTAGAACTATTTTTTCCCTTTTCAATTCGGGCGAGTGGACGCGTTTTTGCGGCAATCGCCGGTTTTGCGCTTTTGCTTTTAGCCATCAACTTATCAAGGCGTAAACGAGTTGCCTGGTGGCTCACAATTGGGTTACTCATCATTTCGATTGTCAGTCATTTGATTAAAGGGTTGGATTATGAGGAATGTATTTTAGCGAGTATTTTAATTGTTCAACTAATTTTGATGCGTCAGGTTTTCACGGCGCAATCCGATCGTCCCTCAATTGCCCAAGGCATCCGGATGCTAATTGGCTCAGTCCTGTTTACTCTGGCTTATGGCACTGCAGGCTTTTATATCCTCGACGGGCATTTTAAGGTGGATGGACAACCGATGAACTTTGGTTTTATCTCATCCATTCTGCAAACGTTGGCAATGTTTTTTACAGAAGACAATGCTGGGCTGGAACCCCAAGGACGTTTTGCTGAATTCTTTGCCGATTCAATCTACACCGTGGGCGGTGTGACGCTCACTTTTGCACTGTTCATGCTGTTACGTCCAGTTTTATTGCGGCATAGCGCAGCAAATCAGGCAGACTATCAACGAGCCAGACAAATTATCGACCAGCACGGTCAAACCTCGCTTGCACGACTTTCGTTATTGAATGACAAAACCTATTACTTCAGTCCATCAAGGCAAAGCGTTGTGGCATATGTAGCTAAAGGTCGTGCTGCGATCGCCCTGGGAGAGCCGATTGGTCCCATAACCGATCGCCAAGAAACCGTTGTGGCATTTGGTGAATTTTGCGATCGCAACGATTGGTTCCCTGTATTTTACGAAGTGCTGCCTGAAAGCCTGCCTTTGTATGATGAATTGGGGTTTCAGCGAGTGCAGATTGGTGAAGAAGCGATTATTGACCTTAAAACTTTTAATTTGAAAGGAAAAGCCAATCAAAATCTTCGAACAGCTTGTAATCGATTAACCAAAACTGGACATACGGTGCAAGTTTATCAACCGCCCATTAGTGATGATCTGATTCATAGCCTTAAACCCGTAAGTGAGGAGTGGCTCCGCGCTAAGCAGGGATCTGAAAAGCGGTTTTCTATTGGCTGGTTCGATCGCGACTATTTGCGAAACTGTTTCATTGGTGTTGTGTATGACTCGGGTGGTCGCCTTGTTGCCTTTACAACGCTGCTATCTGGATACAACCAACTGGAAGTGACCGTAGATTTAATGCGACATCGACAAGAGGCAGAGAATGGTACGATGGATTTTCTGTTTGTCTCCTTGGCGCAGCGCTTTCAACAACTGGGTTATGAAGGCTTTAATTTTAGCCTATCGCCCCTGGCAGGAGTTGGGACAACACCCGATGCTCAACGCATTGAAAAGGGGTTGAATTACTTCTTTGAGCACCTCAATCAGTTTTACAATTTTAAGGGCTTGCATCAGTTCAAAGAAAAGTTTCAACCCCGTTGGGAACCCCGTTATTTGGTGTATCCCAGGTTAGCAGACTTACCCGATATTGCCGTTGGTTTAGTGCGGGCAGACTCCGGCGATCGCCTGTTGGATTACCTCAAACCAGGAACCTAATTCCAATCAAGCTAGCGATGATGCTGATGCTCATTGCTAGAATCGTCGTATTGAAGAAGAACGAGAGAATTTCCTGTAGTAGAGCTAGCCGTCTCAATAAGCGTGAAGAAATTGCCATATCTGAGACTTGACTGGTCATTCCAATTACAAAGGAAAAGTAGAGAAAGTCCCAATAATCCGGTTGGCGATCATCTGGAAATTCTAGTGAACAACTCCAGGTCACCGGGATTGTGTTTAGTCTTGATGCCCTGCACCTGCAAAAAAACTGTGCAGTTGATTGAGCATCAAGGCAACGATTATGTGATTGCAGTCAAAGGGACTCAGGGCAGGCTCTTTCAACAGATTGTCAAACAAGCCCGAACCACCTTGCCTCGCAGTCAGGTGACGCAACATGAAACGGGACAGGGTCGGACAATACAACGTGCTGTTTCGACGTTTGATTTAGCCGCCCCGTTCAAACAGCAATGGTCAGGTGCCCAACAAGCCGTGCACATCCATTGTGTTGGGAAGCGTTCAGGGAAAGCCTATGAGGAGAACCTGTATTATCTGACCAGTTTGAACTGGGATGCTAGCAGCTTGATGGTTCGGATTCGGGCACACTGGGGGATTGAGAACCGATTGCACTGGGTGAAAGATGTGGTTTTGCCGGAAGATGGCACGTCGATTCAACTATCAGCCCCTGCAAGTCTGATGGCAATTTTGCGAAGTTTGGCAGTGAGCCTATTTCAGGCTCATGGCTATGCTTCAACCGATCGTCGGGACAGTGACCAGGTCTGCCCAACCTTGGGTTGTGACCCAAGTTGACCAGAGTTCCTGCACTGCTGCATCGTCAGGATTGGCTCGGCGTAAACTATCTAGTTCCACACCAGCATCGTAGGGTAGCTTCAAGGATTGATACAGCTCCACTCGTCCCTGGAGAGAGGCTTGATGCAATTGAGCTTGCATCTCAGGCGCGATCGTCACTGGTTGAATGCTACCTGCGATCGCTTCGGGTTCACCTCGGCCTCGAATGGCATAGATCAGAGTAAACCGCCAGTAGTAAAGCTCGTCCGGGATGAAGTCTCCCAAGCCAGCATCGTCGAGGAATGGTACCCGTAACAATCCAGCTGACTCTGGCAAATCGAACTGCTGACGGTAGATCACATGAGTAAAACCAGCATCCCTGGCTAAAACGATTTCGGTTCGTGGCGCCGTATGGGGCGGCAGATAAATCAGAATAACGGGTGGTCGTGCCACTGTTTTCACCAGTTTTCCCGGAAGGAGTGCCATTAGAGAAGACATGCTGCTCAAATCTCGACTTCCAGCTGGCTTTCGCCTTGAACCCCCTGACTTTGTCATAGCCTCAGCGTAAAAATGATTTCTTTATAGCCAGATAGTAAAAGCAGTGAATGCAGATAGGACCGGATTTAAGGCTTTAAACGCAATTGGTGTCAGTCAGCTCGTCAAACAGCGGACTGACCAACTTAAGATCCTGCAATATCAATGACCCGATACACGATGACGGGTTGGTGCTTCCCTTTTAGGGTCAGTTGACCCCACGGTTCCACGATAAAGGCAGATTGCACATAATCCAGCGTTTCTTGAGCAATCAAAATGCGGCAATCCTCCATTTGGCGTTCCTTTTCGCAACTCTCCAGGCGAGAGGCTGTATTGACGCTGTCGCCAATCACGCCATATTCCAACCGAGTTTTGCCCCCCAAGCTCCCGACCATCACAGAGCCCGTGAAGATGCCAATCCGCATTTGCAGGGCGGTAGCTCCCTGGTGTTGCCAGAGCTGATTCAGTTCCATTAACCGCTGCCGCATCGCTAAGGCACAGGCAACCGCATTGTGGGCATCGGCGGCGATCGCCGTGGCGTCTGTCCGGGCGATCGGGACGCCAAAGACCGCCATGATACCATCGCCCAAAAACTTATTCACAATGCCGTGATGCGCCTGGACTTCGTCAGACATGACCGCCAGGTATTGATTCAACCAGCCCATCACCACTTCTGGCGGTTGTTGCTCCGACAGGGTGCTGAAGCCTTTGAGGTCGGAAAACAGAAGTGTGGCAGTGACGTTTTGCCAGGGGAGTCGCCCAGAGGTGATCAGGTAATGGCGGCCTTCCCAGAGGGTGTTAGCAATTTCAGGAGACGTTTGTTGCCCCAGCAGCCGCATCACCACTTGGTGCTGTTGCTGGGCTCGATACTGCTTGTAAGTCACCGTGGCAATCCCGGTCAGCATACAGGCGATCGCTGGAGTCACCACTGGCACCCACCCATGACTGAGGAAGAGCAAGAAACTGCTGCCAACCAGCAACACCAGTAGCCCGATGCCTCCCAGCAGCACTCGGCGAGGTTTGTGGAAGGTCCAAGCGACTCCCACTCCTGCGATTGCCCAAGCGGTAATCCACAGGAATTCTGCCCACTCGGGCCAAAACCAGAATAGGGGTTGCCCATCCAACCCCACACTCAACAGCTGACTCACCATTTGAGCGTGGAGCACAACGCCTGGCATTTGGCGATGTCCAGTCGCGATCGCGCTGTAAGGTGTGTAGAACAAATCATTATTGATGGGCGAACTATTGCCGATCAACACAATCTTGTTGTGAATCCACTCCGGGTTCACCTCGCCGCGTCGGAGTTGACTCAACGTGACCTGTAAGGTCGGTGATTGGGCAGCTCGATAATCAATGAGAAATTGATATCCGCGATTGTCCAGTCCTTGATAGCCGCCTGCATCTGGTTGAAGTTTGGGCAAACGCACAGCCCCCAGATAAAACTCACCTTGAGGGGATTGATGAAAGGTGATATCCCGGCACACGACATCCACTTTACGAGGACGATAGCCCGGACAGTTCGCCGCCAGATATGCGGCGACTAATTGGTGTGATAGCGACGGATAGGTCAATTGTGGATCAATCGGCACTAGAGTACTGCGACGAACCAGACCGTCCCCATCAATGGGGATATCGGAAAATGCAATCTGGTGGGTAGGTAAATATTTCGGTGGAGATGTGCGCTCGATCGCATTGTTACCCAAGCTCGTGATCGCAATGACATTGGGACGACGCATCTGAGTGTGCAGTTCAGCCGTTCCTGGGGGAAAGGTGGGTTCCAGGAGCACGTCTACACCGATCACCACGGGTTGATGCTGTTGCAACGTACTCAGGAGGTTGGCGAATTCTGCATCGTTGACAACCCTATTCGGCATCGCTTCATTGTCTTGCTGAGTAATCTCAACCACGAGGATGCGTGAGTCCGATGGGCGATCGGGTCGTAAGCGGAGCAGTTGATCGTAGGCGGCTAGTTCCAAAGGTTGTAACACTCCAGCCTGTCGCAAGGCTAACAGGGACCCCGTCAGCAAAACCCCAATTACTAGTAGCGGTTGCCAATCTGTGTAGAGCCGCGATCGTCGTTGAGATCGCCATAGTTGTTGCACCCAGGAGACTTGTTTGCCCATCTGTGATCGCCGCTGGTCCCTCTAGAGAAACTACAAATTTCATCTTTCTAGAAGATTATGGAATGCCATTTACCTGGGAACAGCGATTTTGTTAGCAACTGTTACGCCGGCGATTTCTAGTTTCTCTTAACGGGAAAAAACTACAGGCGGTGATAGGGTGGAGCTCATGGCTCTGCTTGACTTAGGGCATTGCCCCGACTATCCACTGGTTGGTATGGGGTGATGACAGCCGGTGAGTTCGTGTCCGCAAACTTTGTCTGACCCTTGCATCATCCAGGAATGGCACCATGCCCCCAGAATCTCTTGATCCGTCTTTCCCGTCTCAACAGCAAGCCGCTGGGGATATTGACATTGGCGGCAATGAGAACGCGATGGCCTTTGTGGCGGCTGCCGGGAATGCCGCGATCGACCAGTCTCGCCACGTCATCTACAACTACTATTACTCCCGAGAAGAGTCTCGTTCTGGCTCGGTGAGTGATACGCCATTACCGGATGATCTCCCCTGTCCCTATCGCGGGTTGTTTCATTTTGGTCCTGAAGATGCCGAGTTTTTCTTTGGACGGGATGTGTTTGTGGCGGAACTGGTCAACGCAGTGCAAATCCGTGCCTTGGTGCCCGTGTTAGGGGCATCGGGCAGTGGCAAGTCCTCCGTGGTGCTGGCGGGACTGGTGCCCCGGTTGCAACAGACAGGACACTGGCAATTTACCCACTTTCGACCAGGAAGCGATCCGTTTCACGCCCTGGCGCTGGCGCTGGTGCCGCTCTATCAACCCGCCCAGGATGCTACCGATCAGATTGCCCAAGCCCGCAAACTCGCTAGCTATTTGCGCGATGGCGAGGTATTGCTGACGGATGTGATTGCCCGGATTCAACAAAACTACCCCAATCAGCGCGTGTTGTTGATTGCAGACCAGTTTGAGGAGTTGTACACCTTGTGTTCGGAGGAAGTCACCCGGCGCCGGTTTTTAGATTGCTTATTGGGCAGCCTCGCTACGGCAACCGGGCAGACCTCGCCGCTAGTGTTGGTGGCAACAATGCGGGCAGACTTTTTAGCCAATGCTCTGTCCTATCGTCCGTTTGCAGATGTGTTGCAGAACGGGGATGTGAAGCTGGGGGTAATGAATCAGGAGGAACTGCGGCAGGTGATTGAAAAACCTGTTGCCAAACTGGGGTTGGCGTTTGAAGCCGGATTGGTGCAGCGAATTCTAGATGGAGTGGAGAGTCAACCGGGGAATTTGCCACTGCTAGAGTTTGCCCTGACGGAACTGTGGGGACGGCGCAACGGTAAGCAACTCACCCATCATGCTTATGAAGCCATTGGCGAAGTGGAAGGAGCATTGGCGGGCTATGCCGATCAGCAGTATGCCCGTTTGAGTGAGAGCGAGCAGGCACAGGTACGCCGGATTTTTGTGCAGTTGGTGCGACCGGGAGAAGGCACAGAGGATACCCGCCGGCTGGCGACCAAGGCGGAACTGGGGGAAGAACGCTGGGCACTGGTGACGCGACTGGCCAATTCGCGACTGGTCGTGACGAGCCAGGATGGGGTGAAGCAGGAGACGGTAGAGGTGGTGCATGAGGCGTTGATCCGCAACTGGGGCGAGCTGCGGGGCTGGATGGCATCGGATCGAACCTTTCGGGTCTGGCAAGATCGGTTGCGGGCCGCGATGCAGCAATGGCAGGCAACACAAGGGGATGAAGGCTCGTTACTGCGCGGCGCCGCCCTCGTGGAGGCAGAGGAAAAGCTGAAGGCGCATCAAGACGATCTGAGTTCAGCAGAGCAAGCCTTTATTCAAAAAAGCGTGGAACTCCGAAATTGTCTGCTTCGAGAGGAAAAATTTCGTCAAACCTGGAGAATCGCTGGACTTGCATTAATTCCATTGGCAGTTTTGACGACCTGGGAGTTTCGGAATCTCATATTTAGACCCGAAAGTCCTTTCGTCATCGAACCATTAAAGAGTGTGAATGAGATCAAGGATGTGAAGCCTAGTGATCCTTATTTTCAACCGTTAAAGTCTCTAATCGAGAAGTATGGAATATCACCACCGCTGTATAGCGATAGAAGTTTTCATAGTGATGATCATATTAGTCGAGCCCAACTCATCGTTTATTTTGCTAACCTTTGGAACGAACTGATTGAGATTAGAAACTCTGCGCTTCGATCGCAACAATGCCGTTTACTAGATACGGCTAAAAAGCATCCCTTTAATCCGCCTAAGGATGTCACTCCTCAAACAGCTTGGTATTATGAGGCATATAAAAGTTTGGCTGAACAAAGTGGCTTGGGAAATCAAAATCTAGAGTCGCAGTTTTTTCCCCTTGCAGATGGAAAGTTTCATTCGGATCTCAGCCTGACCAGGGCTGAAATGACTGCCGCTGTTAGACGTTTGCTTGATGCTTTTCAAAACTATCTGGCTGCCAACCAAAACTTTAATCAGGGTGAACTTTCGTCTTATCGCTCATCTTATGTTCCCGTTGCTTATCCTAATCCTTTGCTCGCCCAAATAACCTCAGCAGCTCAATTTAGGGATGTTAAGCCTACAGATTGGTTTTTTCCAGATTTACAGAGTTTGTTAGAACAGTACACTGTTGTATTGGGAATGCCAGACGGGACGTTTCAGCCTAATCGCTTGGCTACACGGGGGGAACTTGTAGAAATACTCAATAAGGCGATGAAAGCAATGGACGATGTTATTGTCGCGGACAGCGCTCAATGTTCTAACAGCAATCAGTGAGTGAGTTTATACTGCTGCATTCCGAAAGCATTGAATAACACGATCGTTTGAAGGAGTTTGCTGCTGTCGAGCGCATCAGTTTCAGTTGGTAGATTGGTTGAGTAATTAGTTGTGATGCATAGGTTTCTGTTGCTGGGGGATAAAGGCGATCACAAAGTTACCGATACCGCAACGTTACGAATGACGATACCGCGATCGCCATAGTCATTGCACCCAGGAGAATTGTTTGCTCATTTGCGATCGCTGCTGCCCTCCAGAAAAACCATGATTTTCATCTGATGAATTATGGGACGACCTTCACCTGGGAGTACTAATTTTGTTAGTAACTGTTACTTCTGCGATTTCCAGTTTCTCTTGATCAGCAAAAATTACAGGCGGTGATGATAGGGTGGAGCTTAATGGCTCTGGTTAACTCAGGGCATTGATCTTGCTGCCTGCTGGTTGGTATGAGATGAGGATAGTAGGCTGCGTTCGGGTTCACAGAGTCTGTCTGACTGTTGCGCCGCCTAGGAATGAAATCATGCCCCCAGAATTCCCCGACCAGCCGCTTCCGTCTCAACAGCAAACCGCTGGGGATATTGACATTGGCGGTAGTGAGAACGCCACAGCCTTCGTCAATGCGGCAGGGAATGCCAGCATTAATCAGTCCCGCAGTTACATCATCAATTACTACTACCGAGAAACGGCTACCGACAGTACAGCGGCGGTGGCAGCAACAGCAGCCGTAGAGCTGCCCTGTCCCTATCGGGGCTTATTTCACTTTGGACCGGAAGATGCCGACATCTTCTTTGGCCGTGAGGTCTTTGTCACGGAATTGGTGCAGGCCGTGCAATCCCGGTCTTTTGTCTCTGTGTTAGGCGCGTCCGGCAGTGGTAAATCGTCGGTCGTTTTGGCTGGACTAGTCCCCAAATTGCAACAAGCTGGTCACTGGCAATTCACCCACTTTCGACCGGGAGATGACCCCTTCCAGGCGCTGTCCCTAGCGCTCGTCCCATTATATTGTCCCGAGCAGGATGCCACCGACCAGATGGCTCAGGCGCGCAAGTTAGCTCACTATCTGCGCACAGGCGAGGTCATACTAACAGATGTCCTCACCCGCATTCACCACAACTATCCCAGCGATCGCGTCTTACTAATTGCTGACCAATTTGAGGAACTGTATACCTTATGTCGGGAAGAGCAACTGCGGGGTCAGTTTCTCGATTGTTTGTTATCTAGTCTGCCTGGTGAGCAGATGAACAATCGGTCTCCACTGGTACTGCTCACCACCATGCGCGTGGATTTCTTGGGGAGTGCATTGTCGTATCGGCCCTTTGCCGATGTCCTGCAGAATGCCGATGTCAAACTGGGGGCCATGAACCACGATGAACTGTGTGCCGTGATTGAACAACCAGCGATTAAACGCGGGGTGAGTTTTGAGCGGGGATTGGTTAGTCGGATTTTGCACCATGTAGCCGCAGAACCCGGCAACTTACCTCTGTTGGAGTTTGCGCTGACTGAGCTCTGGAAACGCCGAACAGGAATGCAGTTAACCTATGCGGCGTACACAGCTATTGGTGAGGTGCAGGGAGCGTTGACGCGGCATGCCGATGAACGGTATTGCCAACTGACACCAGCGGAGCAAGAGCAGGTCCGGCACATTTTTATTCAACTGGTGCAACCGGGGGAAGGCAACGAAGATACCCGCCGCTTGGCAACAAAAGCCGAGCTGGGGGAAGCACGTTGGGCACTAGTGAAGTACCTGGCCGATGCTCGCTTAGTTGTGACAAACCAGGATACGACCCAGCAGGAAACGGTAGAGGTGGTGCATGAGGCGCTCATCCGCAGCTGGGGGGAACTGCGTGGGTGGATGGGGGCAGACCGAGCCTTTCGAGCCTGGCAGGAGCGGTTGCGGGCCGCGATGCAGCAATGGGTAGTGATGCATCAGGATGAGGGCGCCTTGTTGCGGGGAGCCGCCCTACTGGAAGCTGGAGAGCAACTGCAACAACGCCGAGAGAATTTGAGCTTGCCCGAGCAAGCGTTTATTCAGGCGAGTTTGACGCTGCGACAAAGGGAGCACCAGCAGCAGAAACGCCGCCGCCAGCTGACACTGCTAGGGCTAAGTAGCTTCTCGGCTGTGGCATTGGGATTAGCTGGGATCGCAGGATGGCAATGGCGCCAGTCACAAATGGCACAGATTGATACCCTGATGCAGTCGGCTCAATTATTGCTGGATTCTGATCGCCCGTTTGATGCTTTGCTGGCCAGTTTGCGAGCCTCTCAACGCTTAAAGCAAACTGTCTGGGCCGACAGTAACACCCACACTGATAATGCAGAACTGTTACAACAAGCCATTTATAGCGTGAAGGAGCGGCATCGCCTAGAAGGGCACAGTGGGCAAGTTCTGTGGCTGAGGTTCAGTCCCGATGGCAAGACCTTGGCCTCCGGTAGTGGTGATAAGACAGTAAAACTGTGGGAGGTCGGCAGCGGCAAGTTGATCCGCACCCTCATCGGTCATAATAGTGCCGTCTCGAGCGTGGAGTTCAGTCCTGATAGCAAGACCTTGACCTCCGGTAGTGCTGACAATACCGTAAAAATGTGGGAGGTCAGCAGCGGTAAGCTGATTCGTACTCTCACCGGCCATCGTAGTTACGTCATTAGCCTAGGGTTCAGCCCCAGTGGTAAGACTCTCGCTTCTGGCAGTGATGACAAGACCGTGAAACTATGGGATGTGGAAACCGGCAAGCTGATTCGTACTCTCACCGGCCATCGTAGTTACGTCAATAGCGTGGAATTCAGCCCCGATGGCAAGGCTCTAGCCTCGGGCAATGCTGATAAAACAGTGAAATTGTGGCAGGTGGGAACCGGTCAGCTGATTCGCACCCTCACCGGTCATAGTAGTGTCGTCAACAGCGTGGACTTCAGCCCTGATGGCAAGACCTTGGTCTCCGGTAGTGGTGACAAGACGGTGAAACTGTGGCAGGTGGGAACCGGTCAGCTGATTCGCACCTTCACTAGCCATAGTAGTGCCGTCAATAGCGTAAGGTTCAGTCCCGATGGCCAAACCCTGGCTTCCGGCAGTGCTGACAATACGGTGAAACTGTGGGAAGTGGGTAGCGGTCAGCTGATTCGGACTCTCACTGATCATCGTAGTTACGTTTATAGCGTGGGATTTAGTCCCGATGGCCAAACCCTCGCCTCCGGTAGTGGTGACAAGACGGTAAAACTATGGCAGGTCGGCAGCAGTAAACTGATTCGCACCCTCACCGGTCATCGTAGTGCTATCTGGAGCGTGGGGTTTAGTCCTGATGGCAGAATCCTGGTCTCTAGCAGTGAGGACAAGACGGTGAAACTGTGGCAGGTGGGAACCGGTCAGCTGATTCGCACCCTCACCGACCATCGTAGTGCCATCTATAGCATGGGGTTCAGCCCTGATGGTAAAACCCTGGCCTCCGGTAGTGGTGACAAGACGGTGAAACTGTGGCAGGTGGGAACTGGTAAGCTGATTCGCACCCTCACTGGTCATAGTAGTGCTGTCTGGGGCGTGAGGTTTAGTCCCGATGGCAGAATCCTGGCCTCCAGCAGTGATGATAAGACCGTGAAGCTGTGGCAGGTCGGAACCGGCAAGCTGATTCGTACCCTCACCGGTCACAGTAGTTACGTCAATAGCATAGGGTTCAGTCCTGATGGCAAGACCCTGGCTTCCGGCAGTACTGACAATACAGTGAAACTATGGGAAGTGGGAACCGGCAAGCTGATTCGCACCCTCACTGGCCATAGTAGTGCCATCTATAGCGTGGGGTTCAGCCCTGATAGCAAGACCCTGGTCTCCAGCAGTGATGACAACACGGTGAAACTGTGGGACGTCGGTAGCGGCAGGCTGATTCGCACCCTCACCGGTCATAGTAGTTATGTCAATAGTGTAGAGTTCAGCCCCGATAGCAAGACCCTAGCTTCCAGCAGTGGTGATA